>JAHJAA010000017.1 GCA_018814305.1 Pseudomonadota bacterium | reverse complement strand
GTATTATTTCTTCTACCTTTTAGGGGTAGGAGCCCCCTAAACGCTTCCGCCAAGAAACATGAGGGGGCTCCGTTTCTCTTCCTTCACATATCTCGTCCAAAATCACCGAAATTCCCATCATTTTCTGAGTCCGCGCTCAACAGAGACGGTCTAGAAAAACAGTATAGGTTTGTAAGTGAAAAAAACGCTCCAAACTGTTAATTTTTTTAAAAGTCTTTATGGGCATACTCAAAGATCACATTATTCATCTCACCATGGATGGCTGTGGGCGCTGGGTGGAAAAATTTTAATTGAAAGGTTCAGGAAGAGCGTTAAATATGAAGAGCTTTACCCATGAACCTGTCCAGGCAAACCGGACCACCTCGCTCACCCATCACCTTACTTTGATCAGGGGGACACTTTGTCGAATAAATTCGCAAACGGTAGAATGTTCGTTTTATTGTTTTTTATCGTTTATCTGGTTATCGGTCTTTTTGTGTTCGATGATTACGGCATATCGTGGGACGAAGATGTGTCACGATATACTGGGAGTATCGCTTTAGGGCATGCGGTCGATAGTGATGTCCAATATTCCGACCCATTTCATGGCCCAACCTTCGAGATGTTGCTTGCCGCTATCGAAAAGGTGTTCGGTCTGGGAGATGATAACCTGAGGGAAGTATACCTCATGCGGCACCTAGTAACTTTCCTGATGTTTTATCTCGGGGTCTGGTTCTTCTTTATCCTCTGCCGTAACCGTTTTCACAGCTGGCGGATTGGCCTTCTCGGAAGCTCTCTTCTCGTGTTAAGCCCCAGGATATTTGCGCATTCCTTCTATAACTCCAAAGATATTGTTGGCCTTTCGCTTTTTATCATCAGTATTTTTACACTCTTAAGGTTTATGGAAGAGAAGACGTTTAGAAGGGCCCTCCTGCATGCTTTTACAAGTGCGTTTCTCATCGATGTAAGAATTATGGGAGTAATAGTGCCGTTTTTTACGGTTTGTCTGTTTGTTGTCGAGATCATATTGCGGAAAAACAAAGGGGAATGGCCGGCGGCAATAAAAGGATTTTTGTTTTACATGTTTTTTCTCGTAACATTGACCATCCTTTTCTGGCCGCTCTTATGGAAAGATCCGCTGGTAAATTTTATCGAAGCGTTCAGACTTATGGCCAATTTCGACTCCGACTTGGTGTTGTTCAATGGGGAATTTATAAGCGCGTTGGCGCTACCTTGGTATTATGTCCCACTCTGGATTCTTATAACGACTCCATTGGTGTATTCGGTGTTTTTTGTTGCAGGCTGCGGGGTGTCCTTAAGATCCCTGGTCACCAGCCGATGGGATTTTTTAAGAGACAGGAGGGATGATGCCCTGTTTGTTGCGTGGTTCTTTGCACCCATTTTTGCGGTTATACTCCTTGGCTCTACGCTTTACGACGGATGGCGGCATATGTTTTTCATTTATCCGGCATTTATCCTGATAGCGGTTAAAGGAATAGTGGCGATATTGGATATTACTAAGGGGCGCAGTTCGAATAGTTTTTACAGGGCGGCTAATATCGCTGTAAAGGTTGTTATAACTGGCACGCTTATGGTTTCTGCGTGGACCATTGTAGAAATGCATCCTTATCAGAACGTATATTTCAATGTGCTTGCCGGCAAGAACATCACGGATATAAAAAACAACTTTGAATTAGATTACTGGGGGCTCTCGTACAGGGAAGCCCTGGAATATATACTGAAAAATGATAATAGGAATACTATTAAAGTATGCGTTGCCAACGACGCCGGACTAGTTAATTCCTATATTTTGCCTGAGAAAGAGAGGAAAAGACTTACCTTCGTAAAAATGCTCTCGGAGGCCGATTATTTCATCGACAATTACCGATGGCGTAAGGGGGGATATCCATTTTTACTAAATAATGAGATCTATTCTGTGGATGTTGCTGGTGGGAAGATAGCCGCGATATACGATATGTCACTACAGTAAAACTCAACTTTCTGACCTGTATTCACCATGGGCAGACACTAGAAAATAAAGAAGGAGCTGTTTCGGATGATATCGATAGTTATCCCTGTTTATAACTCAGAAAATCAAATAACACGATTATTAGACTCTATTAAGCAGAGCAGAGTGGAAGATGAGATTGAGGTCGTTGTTGTCGATGATGCCAGCAAAGACGGGACTGTTGAGGCTATAAAACAGTATCCGGTAAGAATATATGAAAACGATACGAATTATGGCAGTGCCTACAGCAGGAATAGAGGGGTCAAAGAAGCTTGCGGGGATCTGATCGTATTTTTTGATGCAGATGTTGTTTTAAAGGACAATACACTTCAATCGCTTATAGCGAGATCGGAGGAATTATCAGATAAAGACGCCTACATAGGCATATATTCTAAAGATCCGGTTGAAAAAGGTTTTGTTCCTGAATTTAAAGCTTTGCTCGATTTTTCGCATTGGTTGTACGTTCAAAGTAGAGAGGTGACATCGTTTGAACCAAGATGCGCGATTTTGAGGAAAAAAGCCTTTCTTGACGTCGGCGGCTTTGATGAAAAGATAAAAGGTGCTGATGTGGAAGATTATGAATTTGGTTATAGGTTATTAGCGGCCGGGGGTAAAATATATCTCGATAAGAATATACAGGTAGATCATCATTTTCCTTTAAAGATGACCACGATAGTGAAAAATTTTTTCCAGAGAGGGGCCTCGTGGATCAAGTTGTTCCTTCAAAGGAAAGAATTCGATAATGTTGCTACGACTAAAGGCGCCGGTGCCGCTTGTATTATGGCCTTTGTCAGTTTCTTACTGTTTTTCCCCGGGGTATTTGTGAAGGAAGCGGCTTTTTTATGGGTCTCGTCCATGATCATTTATGTGATATTGATACACAAATTCATGGGGTTCGTTCTTAGAGAAAAGGGCGTCCATTTTATGCTCTTGTCATTTTTCGCACAATACCTGTTGAATGTTGTTTTGGGGGTGGCGGCGGTCAAGGGTGTAGCAGAATATATTCTGCAAAAGATGGTGGGTATATGCAAAACCTGAGAAGGTTGAGACAGCTTGCGATTTCATATCTGTCCGGACGACCGGCTTATTTGATATTGTTTGTCACTTCACGTTGCAATGCCAGGTGCAAAATGTGTTTTAACTGGCGGAATCAGAAAAATAGTCCAGCCAGGGATGAGTTGACGCTTGATGAGATTGAAAAAATATCGAAAGGGTTCAGAAATCTTTTCCAGTTCACTGTTGCCGGGGGTGAACCATTTATCAGGGATGATGTCGCTGATATTGTCCGGTGTTTTTATTATAACTCCGGTGCACGATCGGTAACGTTGCCTACAAATGCTTATTTTTCCGATAAAATTGAAAAAGCTGTCCGGCAGATATTGCGGGAATGTCCGGATTGTCTCTTGAACGTTTGCTTGTCTCTGGATGCTCTAGGTGAGGAACACGACCAGATACGTCAGTTGCCGGGAGGTTTTAATGCGCTGTTAAATACGTACCAAAGGCTCAAGGGTCTTCGTGATACCAATAGAAATCTGTACATAAAAATCACCACGGTACTCTCTAAATTTAATGAAGACAAAGTGCCGGAAATATTTGATTTTGTTAGGGAGAACCTTGAGGTAGATGACCATGAGCTTTTATTGGCACGGGGAGACACGAGAGAAGCGGATGCCCGGGCTGTGCCCATGGAAAAGTATAGACACCTTTTAGAACAGGTGGATAAAAACGCTGCTCTTAACCTGAAGAAAAGGCAATACCAATTTTCAAGGGTGTTTTACGGGTTGTATAAATACATGAACAGGATAGTGTCTGAAACTTTGGCAACAAAGAAGATGTCGTTTCCCTGTCTGGCCGGGCGGCGATTGGTGGAGATCTATGATGACGGACTTGTCGTCCCTTGTGAGATCCTGCCGGTATTGGCAAATAGCCAGGATATGTCTTTCGGCAACATAAGGGACCATGATTATGACATCAATAAGATCATGAAGTCATCTCAAGCCAAAAAGGTTAATGAATATATAGCAGGCAATAACTGTTGTTGTTCTTTTGAGTGCGCAATATTGACAAATATTGTTTTTAATCCTCGTGCTTACCCTGGCTTATTGAAGCATATGTTGAGCACGAATAGAAAACAGCCATCACAGGTAGGCAACAGACCGGAATGTCAGGGGAAAAAGGGGTGAAAGGAGAAGCCCAGTGAAGTAGTTTTATTATCTACCCCAAAACGATTCTCAGGCCAAAATTCTTCAAAACTGTCAATCTATTGAAAGTTTGGAAGGGAGCAAGCCTTTTCATTTCTCGACAACAAAGATTTCCTGGATGCGGGGAACACGACAAATGTCCTGTTGTTATTTTCCTGTGCCTCTGGCCTTTTCATATCCCCGGCGCCGAGCTTCTGACTCATAGCTATCGGCAATATCCAATTGCCCATTCTGCCGTGCCACCTGAGCCAAACCATGATAGCCCTGGGCAAAATTTGAATCCACAGCCACGGATTGCCGATAGGCGCCAAGCGCCTCTTCCAGCCGGCTCTGAGCAAAATAGGCCCTGCCGAGATTATATACGGGCATGGGATGACTTGGCGCCTTCTTGGCTGCCAGCTTGAACTGCTGGACAGCCTCTTCGAGCCGGCCGGTATCCATCAGGACCAGCCCCAGGTTGTTATAGGGCTCAGCGAGTTCCCTGTTCCCGCTTATTGCCTTGCGAAAACATTCAATAGCCTCGATGAATTGCCCCTCCTGCTGGTACAAAGCCCCAAGATTGCTGTAAACCTGGGGGGCCGGTTTCAGTTTGAGTGCCTGTTTATAGGCTGAAATGGCCTCCTTTCTCCGCCCCAGTTGAAGATAGATAGTGCCAAGATTTTCTGCCACCCCGGGGATAAAGGGGGTCAACTCAAGAGCTTGACTGTAGAAGGATACAGCCAACTGGAGATCAGTCCTGTCCCTGGCCAGATCACCGAGATTGGCCAGAGCATCCGGATAGCCTGGATTGATAGACAGGGCGCGTCGAAACATCTCCTCTGCCTTCCGCAGCATCCCCTGTTTTTTATAGATCACGCCAATATTGTTGAGAGGGAGCTCATTTTTCGGACGGATGGTCAGCGCTCGCTGATACAGTTCAAAGGCACGCTTATTCTCCCCAAGTTCTTCATACAGTATCCCTAAATTGTTACAGGCAAGCCAGCTATTCGGATTTACTTGCAAAGCATTGCGGTACAAACTGAAACCATCCTGCCAGGTGAGGATCTGAGCCATACTTTTTGTCCCGAAAAGACCTAACGCAAGAGCAAAAAAAACCAAAATCCATCGCCTCTTTTGCCGTACCATCCCTGAAATATGCCCCAGAGCAAAAGACGGAGCCAGCATGGCCAAATAAAAATAGCGGTCCGCCACTGTTGAATACTTCTGAAAATCAAAAGAGACCAGACCTAGAACCGGCAAAAGGAAAAAGAACAAAAGGAGAACGATTGTAATGCTGGTGCGATTGCCCCTGAACAAGACAACTCCTCCCAGTAAAATAGGGGCAATGCCGGTTAACCAGCTCCAGCCGTGCTGGAGAACAAACTCAGGGGGCCGGCCATAATCAGGCCCCAGCCGAAAGGGCAAGAGGAATTTATAGCCATAAAAACTCAAAGCATCACCGGCAATAAGAGGCCGCTGCCACCAGTCCGGGATGAATGCCTGAGAGATACCGGGTTGGGCAAACCTGGTGAGAAGCACCACCGGAAGGGCAAGGAACAGGAAGGGTACAATATCCAAGGCCGTTTCTCGTTGAGGACGGGCCAGCCAGAACGATCCCAAAACGCCCATAACCAGAGGGATGGTAACTGTAGAAGGCTTTGCTAGCATTGCACAAAGAAAAAGAGCGCCGGCCAGAACATAGTGGCGATTCCAGCGGGTCTCTGTTCCTTTCATCTCTGCAAAACAAAGATACTGCCAGAGAGAAGCAAGGGCAAAAAAACCGGAGAGAACGTCTTTTAATCCTGTTGCCCAGGCTACCGCTTCAACTTGCAGAGGGTGGAGGGCAAAAAGTAGCGCCCCGGCTGCAGCTCCCCACTCTTTCCGCAGTAATTTCCGCAAAATAGCGAAAACGATCCAGGTGGAACCGAGATGGAAGAAAAGGTTTGCAGCATGGAACAGGAATGGGCTCAGCGTGCCCGAAGTGTTCGTTGGCGAGATCCAAGCCAGAACAGTCCACACCGAATAAGTCAGAGGAATATAGAGATTCTGATACAGTCCCGACCAGTACCGGCCCAAATTGGCAGCCGAAAAATGGGTAATGAATGGATTGGCAAAAATATTGATTTCATCGTCATAGGCAATGAAATCAAGTCTGCATACCCCGGTAAAAATAACCAGGACAATGAAAGTCAATACGATTTGGATGCCAAACCGACCGACATAGGGGTGACTCATCCATGCATGTAAAAAGCTATTTTTCATCACCTCACCATCGAGCACTTTGCCTTATCAATAGAAGTCCCGATCCGTTATTCGAAGTAGATGAAAGAATAATCCCCTGAGTAACCCGTTTCGGCGAAGATATATTCCCATTCCTCCGGCGTGAAAAACGCCTCGCAGGTCAATTGCCAGTGGAGCAGGTTGGCCTTTTCCTCTTCATTGCGATAGGACTCAACCACCAGATATGAATTGCCCCGTTTGACCCGTTCCAGCTCCTTAAGTGCCGTCATCAGATCGTAGAGATACAGATTGTGCAGGGTGGTCACGGAGAGAATGAAATCGAAGGATTTATCCGGATAGGGGAGTTGGCGGGCGTGGCCGAGGTCCAGATAGGGCCGGATTTCCTCCTTGGCATGTTCCAGGGCGTACGGGGAGATATCGAGGCCCCGGACCACGAGACCTGGCAGGATCCGTTTCATTTCATAAAGCAGAAATCCCTTGCCACAGCCAACATCCAGGACCCGATGGCCATCCTCTAATCCGTAATGATCGATCAAGCGGCGGGCCATGGGCTGCCAGCGTCCGTCGTAATGGAATCCGCCGTAGCCGTTTCGCCGGTCGCCGTCCCAGTATTCGCGATCAAATCGTTTGGCAATGGCGGCGCGTTCCGCCTTATCCCCGTTTCTGACCCGTTCGAGATAATCCCGTTTCGTTCGCGTATGTTGGGCGGTGATGAAGTCTACATAGGGCATGGGGTGGTACCTCCGTATTTAGTCCCCAACAGATTATTTTCGTGTTTTTTAAAAGAATTTGTAAGGGACTCATGCTGTTCAAAAATATTACCGTCATAGGTGTTAGACGAATTCCAGATGATCCGGGTCCGATTCGAAATAATCCAACAGCATGTTGTTTTTGAGGATATCGGCGCAATGATGGCGACATTCCGTGCCGGGATCGAGATTTTTGATTCGCTCCCTGGTTGCCGGGGCGTGCCAGAAGGTCTTGAAGTCGGTCTCCTTCAGCGAGCCGAGGAGTCCGTTCTCCGTATAGGCCTTGTCATGGCAGAAATAGACCTGTTGATCGGCGGCGACCACTGTCATGAAGTTGATCATCGGGCACCAGTTGAAGTCCTTGTCATAGATCCCTTCTTCATCTTCCGGTTGATAGAGCTTGTTGACGATGGTGAAGTCCGGGGTGGAGAGTTCTCGTATGGCCCGGTCGATTTGGGCGCTGGCCTCGGCATGGATGACGCTGTGATAGGCCGCGTTTTCTTTGGGGTTGGTGCTGACCACCGCCCCGGAGAGCTTGACGTTGTCGACCCCCAGTTCACGGGCTTTGTGGAGGAAGGTGAAAATGTCGGCATGGTTCTCCCGGGTGACGATGAAGTTGACTCCCAGGACACAGGTCCGGCCCGGTATGGCGGAGAACTTTTGTAAATTGTCACAGACCCGGTTGAATTCAGTGATGGGAACCAGGCGGATGGCGGCATAGGTTGCCGCATCGGCCGCGTCCATCGACACCCGGCACCAGACTGCTTTCCGTGCCAGGAGTTCGGCTACCTCGCCGGAGAGCAACGAACCGTTGGTGAGGGTAGCGATCTTGATCCCGGCTGCCGTGAGACCCCGGATGGTGTCGGCGATATGGGGATAACAGAGCGGTTCGCCGCCACCGCTGAAGGTGACGGCCTTGACCCCCATGGCGGCGAAATCGTTGATAAGTTCCTGCATCTTCTCCCAGGGAATCCGGTCCTCCTCCCGGAGTCGTTCGCTTAAGTAGAGATCGGGATTCCGGTAACAGCAGTACGAGCAGTGGTGATTGCAGCGGTTGGTCGGTTTGAGTCGAATATGGATGGGGGCGGGAATGCTCCCAGCCTTGAGTTGTTCCAGTCGGTCGGCGAAATGGAATATTTTGGTGTTGGTGTAGACTTTTCCCATGATGAGTTCCAATTAGAGCGAATTGATGGCGAACATCCCCTTGAAGTTCCCCCAGAATTCAGGCCAGGTCCGCATGGAAAGCAAACGCCTGACCATGTATCCTGGCCGCAGGTAGAATTCCTTGTAGGAGCGTTCGAGAAATTTTTTGTACCAGTCAACGGGGACCTCCGGCGGTACATAGAGCAAGGCATCGTGGTCCAGGGTAGAGCTGGAGCCGGAAAAGTCGAAGGTGTACCCCTGGCTGGTGAGTTGCTGGTAAAAGGTGGTCCCGGGGAAGGGGACAAACTTGTTGAAGTGAGCAAAGTCGATATCGAGTTCCTTGGCAAAATCCAGGGTCTTCTGGAGGGTTTCCGGGGTTTCCTTCGGCGTTCCTACCAGAAAATCGGCCCGGACCCTAAGACCAGCCCGTCGGGCCCAGCGGACGGCGCGGCGGTTCATTTCAACGGTGTTTTTCTTACCCAATGAAGCAAGTACTGTGTCGTCCCCTGATTCAAGGCCGTAGAGCACCTGCCAGCAACCGGCATCATGCATCATCTTCAGCATATCGAGGGTTACAGCCTCCGCCTTGGTCAGGCAGGTCCAGGGGATTTGGGGGAAATCTGTTTTCATCCCCTTGCAGATGGCGGTAAGGCGTTTATTGTTGATGGTAAAGGTGTCATCGAAGAAACGGATTTCTCTGGCGCCGTGGGTATTGACTAATTGATCAATTTCTGCAAGAACATTGGCTGCACTACGGGCCCGGTACCGTTCACCGAAGATGGCTCGGTCGCAGAAGTTGCATCGGGACGGACAGCCGCGACTGGTCATCACGTGGGCCAGGGGCAGTCTCCGGTAGGAGGCGGCGGTAGGTGAATAGGCGGTCAGCTGAGGCAGGAGATGCCGGGCCGGGAAGGGGATCTGGTCCAGGTCTGCGATGGGGGGGCGGGGCGAAGTGATGACCGGTTTGCCATCCCGGTTCATGGCCAGCCCCGGGATTGACTCGAAATCCGTTCCCCGATCGGCGATTTTTTTTAAGAGTTCCCGAAAGGTCACTTCTCCTTCACCCAGGACCAGAAAGTCGAAGATCTCCGCAGCCAGGGCATGTTCTGTCATGGCGGTGGGATGTGAACCACCGGCAATCAGGACCACCCCGGGGGAGGCCTCTTTGAGAATTTTGGCAGATTGGATGCAGTTGGTGAAGGAAGGGGTCTTGGCGGTGATCCCAACCACATCAGGCCTGAACTCTCGGCCTAAAGTCGCCATGGCCGACCAGGCCGGCGTGATGGTGCCGTCGTGGATCCGGACCTCATGGCCGTCCTGTTCGGCAACGGCGGCAAGATAGGCCAGACCGAGGGATGGGATGGCGTTCTCAACCCCGGCAAACCGTTTTTTTTCGCCACCCATTTCGATGGATCCGAAGGGTGGATCTATGAGGAGTATTTTCATCTGGCTGGAGTCCCTTCCAATCAAGCCGGCCCTGGCAATGTCGTGGGTGGGTTGAGATATGGAACTCGTCATTCTACCTCCATTCGGGTATAATGTCCAAAAGAAGATGTTCCTACTGGAACTTCAACCGGTCACACTGAGGAGTCACTGGTATTCATGATCAAGAACAGCTCTATTATTTGAGGGTTTCCATGTTGAAAAGAATTTTGTCGCTCTTGTTATTTACCGTTTTCTTTCTCCCTTCGCTGAGCCAAGCCATCCCCGGCTATATGCTATTACGCATGGGAACCATGTCGGGCCAGGTCGTTTTTCAGGACAAACCCCTCGGCAATTACCTGGTGGCCTTTTTTGATATCAAGAAGGGGCTGCCACCCATTAAAGGGCAAACCGGACGAATTCCGGATTTTATGTATTTTAGTGATGAAGAGGGCAGGTTTTCTGGCAAGCTCCTTCAGGGTGAATACTATATCGGCGTGCTCCTCCGTACCCTGGATTCCAAGCCAGGGCCCCCCCGCCCGGATGAGACCTTTTATTTTGCCGACGGAGGTCAGGGGAAATTGCGGCAGCTGCACATCGAGGATTTCAAGGATATTGATTACGGAACCATCTCCTGTGCCCTGGGCGATGCATTCAATGAAACCGAGCAGCTTTTTCTGTTGAAAGGGAAAGTGTATAAGGGGGAGGGCTCCGGAGTGCCGTATCCCAATGCTATTGTTCTGGCCAGAAAGAATCCGTCATTTGGCCGGCCGGAATATATCTCAGCCCCATCAGGGAAAGACGGCAGCTTTACGCTGAATGTCCAACCCGACAGGGAATTTTATCTCGTGGCCCGTGCCGGTCTGACCGGTGGTCGTCCCAACCCCGGTGATACCATCGGCGAGTACAGCTCATCCCAAAAGGCCATCACCGTCAACGGGCCACGGTCCGGAGCGGCCGGTTCCCAGTCCACGGAAACGTTGGGAGGTGCTATAGCTTTACAAGGCAAGAAGGGCGAGGTTCTGGACGGTATTGCCATCTATATGTACGCCATGCCGGATAAGGACAAGCTGCAGGATGAATATCGTGGAACAACTGCTGGTCTGAATTATCTGGCCGACAACGCCAAACAGAATGTCACATTTGCCTCCGGGAGTTCTTCTCTTACGGATAAGGGTAAAGTCGAACTGGACAACTGGATCAAGGTCTTGAACGATCAGCCTGATCTGAACATAGAATTGCATGGCTATACCGACAGTGCCGGCAGTGAACTCTACAATCGGAAACTTTCCAAACGGCGCGCCGATGCCGCTGCAGCCTATATGATCGGTAAGGGGATCTTTCCTGGGCGGATCATCCGGGAAGGGCATGGGGTAGCGAACCCGGTAGGAGATAATACAACCGATGAGGGCCGAAGCTTGAACCGGCGGGTGGAGATTAAGTTTCAGTAACGTTTTATTCGGAGCGGTTTTCCTCCCGGATTTGTTACCGCTCCTTGTCGCTGGTCATAAAGAGCGCTGGGGAAAAATACCACCAGCTCTATAATACAATTTATTCCATCCGATCCACTGTCCTCCGGTTGACCAATACCTGTGGTCCCCGGATGTGGATTAGGGACGCTAGGCAGACCTTTGCCGTGAATCGTAGCTTCGTGTCATCAGTCCGCAAATAATGCTCGGAATATCATATATATGTCTGCGATTATTTTTTTTCACATGCCTGGATCTTGAAGGAAAATTCTCATTTCTGGAGAGGCACTAGTTAACCGACATTTCTCCTGATGGTACCAAATAAATAAAGGGTGTGCGGAATTCCCGTAAGCCCTTTATTTGTTTGTGGGGTCGACCAGTTATGAGTTGACAGTAATCCAACTGAACATTTATATGAAATATTCCCTGTGGTATAAGAGGGAATAGAAGGTTCCCGCCCCCATTACGACCCGATACAATGGGATACGGGGAAAGATGCCAACGTCCAAGTTGCTGGGAGGAGAGGTGTGAATATTGCGCTCATCGGGTGTGGATACTGGGGGAAGAATTATCTTCGGGTTCTCGATGAGTTGGCGGAGACAAATCTCGTCGAGGTTGTCGATCAGAACCCCGCTGTCTTGGCTCAGGTCAAGAACAAATATCCATTGATTCAGACCAGCACCGATTACACGGCAACCCTTGCCAAGTCGAATATTGATGCGGTTGTGGTGGCGACTACTGCGTCGACCCATCTCCCCATAGCCGAAGAGGCCATCCGTAACGGAAAGCACCTTCTTGTCGAAAAGCCCCTGACCATTGACCCGGCCGATTGCCTGAGGTTGACCGAACGTGCCGAGAAGGCAGGCGTTCTCCTGATGGTCGGGCATACCTTTCTTTACAATGACTCTGTCAGAAAGATGAAGGATATTCTCAAGGAGGATGCCTCGGGCGAGATCTATTATCTGACGGCCCGGCGCAATCACCTGGGGACCATTCGCGAAGATGTTAGCGCTCTTTGGGACCTGGCAGCCCATGACATAGCCATATTTACATACCTCCTGGATCAAGAACCTCTTTCCCTGAGCGCAGTCGGGGGGTGTTACCTCCGTGAGGGGCGGGAAGACGTTTGTTTCATGACGCTCAACTATCCAGGTGGAGTGATGGGGCATATCCAGGTCAGCTGGGTGGACGCCAATAAGGTTCGCGAGGTGATCGCCATCACCGGCAAACGGCGGGTCCTGTTCAATGATCTGGATTCCTTGGAGAGCATCAGGGTTTTCGAAAAAGGAATTTCATTTGACGAGGGGGCCGAATCCTTTGGTGAGTTTCAATACCTGCTCCGGGACGGCAATATCTTCAGCCCGAAGGTTGAAAGGAAGGAACCCTTGAAAAATCAATGCCTTCATTTTGTCCACTGTATTGAGGATGGGAGTAGACCCGTAAGCGATGGTCGAAACGGGACCATGGTCGTTCGGGTCCTCCGTGCCGCTAGCGAATCGATGCGCCAGCATGGCAAAGAGGTTTTTATTGAAAAATCTGCTTGAGATTGGCGAAGGGTTGTGCCGCGATGAGAACGTCGTCATCGGGTACGCTACCGAGCGGATCGACCAACGTCAACCACTCTCCCTCGGCGCCTCGGCCCGCTTGCGGAGCGGGACCGTGATCTACGAAGGGTCGATCATTGGCGATCATTTTGCCACCGGTCACAACGTGGTGATCCGGGAAGCGAACCGGATCGGAGACAGGGTCAGGGTCTGGAGCAACACGGTGATCGATTACGGTTGCCGGATCGGATCGAATGTGTTGATCCACTGCAATGTCTATATTGCCCAGTTTACCGTGATCGAAGACGAAGTTTTTATCGCTCCCGGGACAATGGTCGCCAATGATAAATACCCGCTGGATAAGGAAAATCTTAAAGGGCCCACAATCTGCAGGGGAGCGCGGATAGGGGTAAACTCAACGATTCTGCCGGGAATCCGAATCGGCCGTGATGCCATGATCGGTGCCGGCAGTGTCGTCACCCGTGATGTGCCGGATGGGATGACCTGGTACGGGGTGCCAGCGAGGGATGCCGGATGAACGGTAAGTGGCCACAGGCTACTCATCTTCGCGTGCTCGCTCATGCCCGCATAGTCGTTAGCTATAGCGGGCAATCGCGATCGCACAAATCTGAGCAACCTGTGACCACTTACAAGTCTTTCCTGGGTGGTTCCGTCTGTTGCAGAATCCGTGAGGGTATATTATGAATGTTCCCTTTGTCGATCTGCAGGCGGAGTTTCGGGAGGTCGATGGTGAGGTCTCCGCAGCTATCAGGAATGTTGTCCAAAAGGGTAATTTCGTTCTGGGGCCTGAAGTTGAGGGGTTTGAGGAAGCGTTTGCCCGGTATGTGGGCAGTTCCTGCTGCATCGGTGTTTCAAGTGGTACCGACGCTCTCCGGATGGCCCTCGAGGGGATCGGCATTTCGGCCGGCGACGAAGTCATTGTGCCGGTGAACACATTTGTGGCCACCGCTCTGGCGGTGACCGCGATCGGGGCTGTCCCCCGGTTTGTCGATAGCGTCGATGAGAGTTTTCTGCTGGATATTGCCAAGGCCCATGAGGCGGTGAATTCCAGAACGAGGGCGGTAATACCAGTGCATCTGTATGGCCGGATGGTGGCTGCTGAGGACCTGGCGTCGTTTGACCTTCCGGTGATCGAAGACGCCGCCCAGGCCCATGGTCAGGATTGCCAGGGCCGGCGGGCCGGCAGTGTTGGACGGGCCGGGTGTTTCAGCTTTTATCCCTCGAAAAATCTGGGTGCCTACGGTGACGGCGGAGCGATAACCACATCGGATGAAGAGCTCCGCGATCGTCTGCGCCTTTTGCGGAACTATGGCCAGAGCCGGAAGTACCACCATGAGATTAAGGGCGGCAATCACCGTCTCGACGCCATCCAGGCAGCGGTCCTCCGGGTGAAGCTGAAATCCCTTGATCGCTGGAACCAGTGCCGCCGGGCTGCTGCTGCCTACTACACCAATCACCTCAAGGATGGAATTTCCCGCCCGACAGGAGAGAGCGTCTATCACTTGTATGTTATCCGGGTGGGGAATCGGGATCGGCTGCAGGGCAAACTTGCCGAGGCGGGGATCGATACGGGCATCCATTATCCCGTTCCCCTCCACTTGGCGCCATGTTTCAAGGAACTGGGCGGGAGACAGGGCGATTTCCCTGTGGCCGAACGGGCTGCCAGGGAGATTCTCTCCCTGCCCATGTCGCCGTTCATCACCTCAGAACAGCAGGAATACGTGGTCGAAAAAGTTAACAAATGGGGTGAGCCGGTATGAAAAACGTTCTGGTAACAGGGGGAGCCGGGTTTATTGGCTCACATACGGTGGATCTCCTTCTTGGTAAGGGTTACAAGGTAAGAGTCCTCGATAATCTCGAATATCCCACCCATCTCCACGGCAATAAAACCGCCCTTTCTTCCCAGGCTGAATTCCTTCGAGGGGATATCAGAAACATCGATGACCTGACCCGGGCGCTCTCCGGTATTGACTGGGTGCTTCACCTGGCGGCAACCGGCGGCTTCACTCCCGATATCGGCAGGTATTTCGAGGTCAATTCCGTTGGCACCGCGAATCTGCTTGAGCTCATTCAACAACGAAAATATCGGGTCGAGCGGCTCGTGGTCGCCTCATCCGTCGGCATTTATGGGGAAGGGTTATACCAGTGTGAGACCTGTGGGCCGGTAGATGGTGTTCGCAGATCCCTGGGGCAGCTTACAGCCAGACAGTGGGAGATGCGATGTGTCCGCTGCGGCCGGGAAGTACGACCGGTTCCTACCCCTGAGACCAAGACCCCTTCACCCGAAAAGGCGTATTCCATGTCGAAGTTTGATCAGGAGCGTCTTGTCCTGGGATTCGGGAGGGATTTCGATCTGCATACCTGCGCCCTTCGGTATTTTCTCACCTATGGACCCGGGCAGTCGTTGACCAATCCCTATACCGGGGTTATTTCGCTTTTTTCTTCACGCCTGCTGAACGATCTTCCTCCAATCCTCTATGAAGACGGCGAGCAGTCCCGGGATTTCATCCACGTCAGCGACGTGGCCGAGGCCAACCTGCTTGCCCTGGAATCGGATCAGGCCCGCGATCGTGTTTTCAACGTCGGAAGCGGCCGGGCCACCAAAATCAAGGATGTGGTCGAGATGCTGGCCGAGTTGACCGGAAAAAGCGGGGTTGTCCCCGAGATTCCAGGAGAATTTCGACCGGGGGAATCCCGGCATATCTATGCTGACATCACCGCCTTTAGTGAGATCGGTTTCAAAACGACAAGAACCCTGAAAGAGGGTCTGTCCGATTACGTTGCCTGGCTGGCCGGCTGCGGAACCGTCGATGAGTATCTATCCGATGCCATGACCGAACTGAAGCGGACATCTGTTGTCCGCAATTCTGCCGGGCAGCAGGGTGAACAGCAGGAGGAAGGGCTTTCGGTCATTGTCCCGGCCTATAACGAGGCGGGGAATCTGGAGACGTTCGTTCGTTATACCGTGGAAGCGGTATCCCGTTTTCTGGGAAATTTCGAAGTGATTATCGTCAATGACGGCAGTCACGACGGAACCGGTTTCATTGCCGATCGTCTAGTGGCTGAGGACAACCGGGTTCGGGTGGTTCACCACCCATTCAATGTCGGATACGGCGGTGCCCAGAAATCCGGATTCAGGCATGCCGGCAAGGAATGGGCCGTGGTGGTCCCGGCGGACCATCAGTTCGATGTTGCTGATCTGGAAAAGTTCTATGAGGCCCGCAAGTCGGCGGATATTATCTGCAGCCGTCGGATCGAGCGCCAGGATCCGATGATCCGTATTCTTATTTCGCGGTTCTACAACTGGCTCATGCGGCTGTTTTATCATGTTCCCCTGCGGGATTTGAATTGGGTCAAGATGTTTCGGACCAGTATCTTTGAAGAGATCGAAATCGAAACCCATGGCTTTGCAGTCGACGCGGAGATTGTCGTGATGGCCATGTCTCTGGGATACGGATTCGAGGAAATCCCGGTGCCTCATTACCGACGAACATGGGGTGATCCCACCGGTGTCAGTCTGAGAAATCTCCTGAAAACCGCCCTGGAGCTGTCACGGATCAGAGGCATAATCAAAAAATCGGCCAAGAGAAAGAATGCAATGGCAAAAACTGATCATCCCTCCTGAACTGAAGCCGGACTGGTTTGAGGGAGACAGCGTTCGGCTGCCGTTGGCTTCCGGAATCCGGCCTCCTGCTGTTCGAGGCGGGGAACAGGGCTGTGTCTTTAATTTTGATGTTGAACCGGTCATCGAAGCTCTGCGGCAGGAATCCTATGCCCCGCCGATGACCTCACCGGCTCTGGGGATTCCCTTCCCGTACCACCGGCTGCCGGCCTGGTTGCGGCTGCTGGCGGCCCGGTGTATCTATTTGCCGAAACGTTTGTTCCGGCACCGGCATGACCCTCCCTGGCCCATCGCTGCCAGCGCGGATCTGCTGCTGGCCTTGAGCGGCCGTTTTCCTTCCCTGAGTTGGGGCGGAAAATGGGCGGTGACAATCACCCATGACGTCGATACCCGTGCCGGTCTCGCCCTTTGTCCGAAAATTGCCGAGCTGGTCGAAGGGTTCGGCTTTCGATCCTGCTTTTACATCGTCGGTGAGGTCATCATGAGTGATCCCGGGATTGTCCGGGAACTCCATGAGCGCGGCCATGAGATCGGATCTCACGATCTGTATCATGACAATCGACTCTGTTTTCTGGAGCAACAGGCCATGGAGGATCGTCTGCAGCGTGCCAGAGATACCATCAGACCGTACAATGGTGTGGGTTTTCGTTCCCCGTCGTTGCTGCGTTCTCCCGAGATGCTAACCGCTGTCGGCCGGCATTTTCGGTACGATTCGAGTATCTGTGATACCGATCTTGAATTTGATCGAGGTTGCACTACGGTTTTTCCGTATCACCTGAAGGGCCTGCTTGAGATACCCGTAACTATGCCCATGGATTCTTCGCTGCTCTATACCGGGCATTCACCGGCGGCAATCCTTCAGCTCTGGCGGGAAAAATGCGAGTATATCAGAAAGACTGGCGGGCTGGCGGTCCTCTTGACCCACGCGGAACCACATCTTGGGGGGAAAAAATCGGGGCTCGGCTGCCTGGGGGAGTTTCTGGGCTGGCTTCGGGATCAACCCGATACCGCCATGGTACTCCCAGCCGAGATCAAGGCTCAATTCAAAAGCGGTGGATTGAAATAAGTTTCTAAAAGTGGCCTGTCGACTCAATGCGGCATTGCGTCAACTTTTTCCTTGACCTTGTTCCTCTCTGGATTCAGGACGAATCCTTCGTCAAATCCAACCCCCGGGCAATGATACTTGCGAGAACCTCAGCCGTGATTCGGTGGCCCTTTTCATCGAAATGGATATTATCAAACCAGCCCGAACCATTTTTCTTGAAGAGGGGATCGGTGTCAATGAACGGGATCTTTTCCAGCTGAGCCACTTCCCGGGAGGTCTCGTTTAATTTCATTATGTCGTTCCGGTAGCGGTCCCCTTTGTCTTCCTCCCTGACTTGTACGGAGAGAAACAACGGTCGGGCGTTGTGCCTCTTTACCGACCCGGCAAAATCGGTCAGCAGTTTGGCGTATCGCTGGTAGGGGTATTGTTTCTGCTCGATCTCCTCGGCCAGAAAGCCCTTGATGTATAGGGAATTCAACGCATTGTACAGGTGCAATTGTTCCGCAATACGTCTTGTCTTTCTGATGATCTCGTTTTCCCCGGGCGGGTTTCGGCGGATATATTCCAGCATTGCGGCGTCCTCGCGACCCTCGACTTCGGCTGGGTTCGTATCATTGCTGTTGTTCCAGCCAAACGAGCAGATCACATAGTCCCAATCGGTCAGATCGGCCAAATAGTGAAGGTAGAGCTGAACTCCCTGGTAAAGCTGATAACTTGGGATTCCCGCGTTAAAGACCGCAACGGTTCTGCCTGTAGTCTTCGCCTGTTCGGAAAGGATCTTCTCAAGTTGCCCGGCATAGGTGTCAGCCGGATTATGGATCCCCCAGCCGAAGCCGACTGAGTCCCCCAGACAGAGAATCTTGATGTCGGCATTTTGATTCAACTCATGGGTTCGAAAACCGAGAGAGTTCAATTTGATACTTCCGATCTCGGTATCTGGTTTGAGGCGGAAACCACAATAGATATCGGGAACCTGGATCTGTAAAGGAGAATCCCAGACCGGCAGGGTCACCGAAAACGGATTTCCTATTCCGGCCAGATGAAGAATGCTTTCGGCCAGGACAAAAAGTGTCAGCAACGGGAGCAATGTGAAGACGAGAGGTTTAATCCTGTCTTTGATGAAGGTCTTGTCGGGCTTTTGCATTCTTGCTGAACCGTGACGATTTATTCATGTACAGTCCGGGGACCACAGCTCAGAAATAGGACTGAAGACCGCCTGTTCTTCTGATGTCCAGCGTAAAGCAGTGGAAGCCGCCGCCGAACATCTTGCCGTTCAAAAAGGGAAGGGGGATGGGCTCAAAGCCCCAGTCCTTCAGGGCCTTATGCATGGAGACCTGACTTTTCTCCACGATCACCCGCTTTTCGTCCAGCATCAGGACATTCAACCCCATCCAACCGCTGACCAGGGACAGATAGAAGGTGGGAATACTCCTGGGGATCGGGTCCTTGTCCGGAGCCACCAGGATGTCCCATGATTTCAGGATGGGCGGCAGCCTCTTGACATCGATAAACTCGGGGTTGACCATAACCTTGCCAGGTGCCAGGGGCATGAAGGTCGTGTCGATGTGCATCGGTACCGTACAAAGACTTTCGATCTCATGAACCCGGTACTCATCTCCCAAATGGCGTCTGACCCAATTGATGCCGGACAGGTTGGTGACATTACTCCGGGTCACAAAGAGGTCTCGGCCGCAGCGGACAAAATCGGCGGCATCCCAGACCGGTTCGTCTTCGTTAATCATGTAGCGGATCGGTTCGCCCTTCTTGGGTTGGGTATACGTATAATCGTAAAAAGAATCTTTGAGCTGCGGTTTCGGCGCACTACTCCAGCGCGCCCCTTTGTTGTAATATTCCTGGAAAAGGGTGCGGTAGACATGGGGCTCGAAATACCTTGCCCGCCAGCCGGAGGCTCCCTCGATGATCTGATCCCCGACGATGAGGGTAAGATCACGAGGGCAGGCGGAGGTAAAGCCCTTGGATTTCCAGTAGGGAGTCTTGAACGTTCTGGTGAAGTCCATTACGTCCGGCCTTCTGACGGTGATGCCCTCTGCCTCCAGGACATGGACGAACTCATCCAGCTCCTTTTGAGCCCGCTTCCTGAACATTGTAGGGTAGGGGTGGCCGGCCAGCCACCAGTAAAGCCTGGCTGCCGCTTTCGGCAGCATCCCCATGAAGGTTATATGATTGGTTGGCACGGTGGCCTTATCCAAGCGCCCGACAATGACCTCCTCGAGAGGGTCCCATTCGTTATGGGAGTTGACCGGGCAGGGTTCTGCTTGCATAACATCTTCCTTTATCTACGCGTAAAGAGACCTGGAATTGTGGTTGTGAACTGTTCGGATGCCGGCGATGTTTTTAGTGGATACTACCTAAAACAAAGCATACTGAGTGTCAATATCTTTTAGAAATTGCTAGCAAATTTGTCAGTCAAAACGAATCCCCTCTTGCCGTAAACATTGAGATGCGGATTCCGGGGAGGATAACTCCACTGAACAGGGAAAGAGCTGAATCACCGGGTTGAACTCAGGTTAAAATGATTATAATCCGCTGTTCCGGTCGCCGGTCTTCAGCAGTTTTCTTTCCGTCGCTCCGGCGGTGAGAAAGAGGATCAGCCCAGGCAGCCCACACAGGATCATGAGCAACCGGTAGAGTAGGGCCATGATCAGGATTTTGTTTGGGTTGTGGGCGGCGGCGAGATAGATAAGGAAGAGTTCCTCAAGGAGACCGACGCCCCCGGGAGTCAAGGGGACGGCAGAGAGGATGAATATCAGCGGCACGGACATGAGATATTGGGGCAGACTGAGGCCGAGATCCAGACTGGCCCCAAGGAAAGCCACGCCGATGATCGAAAAGGTTTGGCAGCCAAGACTATAGAGGATGATCATGGGGAGATCGCGCCTGTTCGTGGCCAACTCCCGTAATATCCCCCCCCCCCGCCGGATTTGATCGGCAAAAGGGATCCGATCGAGAAAGCGGTTTAATCCGAGAAGGGCCCAGAGGGGATCGGAAAAGAGCAGCAATGCTCCGCCGGTCAGTCCGAAACCGATCAGGGCCAGGGGAAACAGCGGTAAAAGGAGTGCTTCTCCCGAGATGTTCCCCTGGAGGACCTGATAACCCAACATGACGGCGGCGATGAGGCTGAGCGACATCAACCCGAGCAAGCGGTCGGCAAAGATACTGGTGAGAATAGCGGTCTTTCGGGAACTGTTTTTCAATGAAAGATAGATTTTCACAGCATCCCCCCCCAGCGATCCCGGCAGGAAGTTGTTGAAGAATTCCCCGATATAGACCAGCCTGATCAGTTCCTTTAAGCGAAAACTGATACCGATCCCCAAAAGCAATCGGTACCAGCGTGCACCGCTTAAGGTGACGGCGGTAAAGAGGCTTGCCCAGGCGGCAAGGAGAAACAAGGGGGAAACTCCTTTCAGGTTTGACGCCACCCCCGGGATGGTTGAAGTCTGTCCCGCCTCGTCTACGGTGGTCAGATCATGCCATTGGACCTGTCGTAATACGATGGTCAGCAGGAGAACCATCAGAACGATCTTGCCGAGCAAGAATATACCTTTTGAATGCTTCAAAAGAACCTCGAGGAGTGCTGTTCCCAGTTACCCATAATGGCGTCTCATTAACCGCAAATATCATTTAGAATTTGAGCCATACGCACCAGTTGATCGTGGCTCGTTTGTTCGTGAAGCGGGAGATGCAGCGCCTTTTTATAGAGTTCAGCGGCGTTAGGGCAGTCCATATCACTAAGGATTGCAGCACAATCATCGGCGATTTCAGCCCCGATTCCAGCATCGATTCCTTTCTTGAGAAGAGATCGTCGCAGGGATTCTTTTTCCCCATCAACTTTGACCACAAAGAAATAATAGTTGGCATTCCCTCCAGGTATTTCCTGTTGTGGTCGACATGAGGACGGGAGCATAGATCGGAGTAATGCTGCTTTCAGTCTCCGTTCCGCAACGCGCTGGTTCAGGGTTTCAAGCCTTTTGAGTCCAAGGCTTGCCTGAATCGGGATATACCCTTTCGGCCCACTTGGTGGAGGTTGGATGAGCCGATATAGCAAGGTCATGACTCTTTGGCCATCTGATGATGCAAGCAGGGTCAAGGGTATTCTTGCCAATCCCGAACGGAACATAAATCGTTCAAAGAGTGCCGCTCGAACCTTGGCGGCTATTTCCCCACCAGGATCAATTTTTGCGGCCGCTTGTTTGATTTCTGTAGCCAGATGATCTTCATCTGTAACGATCATCCCTCCGCCATAGGTATTAATCGGTTTGATTGATTCGAAACTGAAAAAAGCCGCATTGCCTAAGTTCCCGGTCGGTCGACCATGAAGTGTACTGCCGGCCGAGTGGGCACAATCTTCGATAACTCGAATGTTTTTTAACTTTGCCAGTTTTGTGATTTCATCAACGGGGCAGGGATTCCCGAACAGATGGAGAACGAGTACGGCTGAGGTGCGGGGGGTGATTTTTCTATTGACCGTCTCAGCTGTGACGTTCCAGTGATCAGGGTCGATGTCGGCGGGGATCGGGATCAGCTCAAGGGCTTTCATTAAAGGGATCAGATCTTTTAAGGTATATGCCGGGATGATGATTTCGCTTCCGGGAGAAAGTTTGAGCCCGGAAAGAATTAGCTTCATGGCAAAGCGTCCGGAGCCGGTTACGATTCCGTGTTGACGATCAACTGAGGCAGCAAATGATTGTTCCCAGGTTTGAATAATGTCGGGGGAGGGCGGTTCGATACCGGTTGCCCAGGGCAAAAGCAGTTCCCGGAATTCATGGGGAAAGGTATCGACCAGGCGCCGGGGGATCAACATCAGCTTATTTTACCATAGGTCATGATTTCACGGCGGAGAGTAGCCAGTTCTCCGAAAAGCCCGGCAGCCGAAAATCGGATGGCTATTTCTGCATTGGTGGTATCCCAACATGGAGTCCGGCAGCGATCCACCTGATCCCGGAGACCTTGGAATGCGGATGACTTCCATATCTCTTCGAGCGGCATATCCCGAACATTTAAAGAACTTGCCATGTCAACGCAGGGCGCTAGATCTCCCCATGGCGAGAGCGCCGCTGAGGCATATCCGGCATAACAGGTGTGTTGAGCTGGCGATTCAAGGTACAATCGGGGAATACCTCTGAGAAATGGGCGAGATGAGGTCCTGATTCCCTTGGAGTTGGCCAGATTCACGACATTTTCCAATTCCCGCTGCAGAAGAACCATGTCCTCAGGCGCGAAAAGTTGCCCTTGAAACAACTCAAGAGGTTTCTCTTTATGCTGGAGATTGGTATGAACAGGAGCGAAGCTGATTTTGTTGCAACCGAGTCGCGAGGTAAGTTCGACCATTTTCTGCAGTTCCTGGAAGTTTCTTCTGGTGACGGTACAGTTAATATTGACCATCAGCTGCGGCATGGCTTCCTTTAATAATCGGATCCCATTGGTCGTCGCTTGAAAGGCTCCCCGGTGTCTTCTGACATGATCATGTTCTTCTTCGCCTGGTCCGTCAAGCGAGACGGAAATGGATTTTAAAGATGTCCGGGCCAGGCGTTTGACCAGATCTTCGGTCAACAGGGTCCCATTGGTGCACATGTTGGCACTGATCCCGGCATTGCGGATCAGGTCGAGAATGTCGAAAATCCCCGGATGAAGCAGGGGCTCGCCGCCGGTGAGGGAAATGATCAGGGTTTTTAATCGTCGCGCGCTATCGATTACCCGGCTGATTTCGGGCATGGTCAGTGGGGAGCGGTCATGCTGAAGCTCAACCCGCCATTGGTCACCACACATCCGGCAGCGAAGATTACAGCGATCCGTCACCCAGAAAAGCAGAATAGGCAGGGAAGCCGGTGGCCGTTGGCGATAGCGGCTTTGTCGAATATCCAGGTATTGCCATAAACGGTTCAGCATTCATGAAGCCTTGAAAAAATCATGGTTTTTTTTGGGCAACGCAACAGACATTCCAGGTGTTCAGGTCAGGCTGTTTTCCACTCAGCCATTCTTCGGCGGTGAGTAGAGAGAGTCCCGCCCGATGAAGCAGGTCTTCAATCTCTGGGAGAAAGAGATAGCGCATGGTGTGGGTTTCGCGAAGCGTTTCCGTGGCGGTTGTGGCTTTGTCGAAGACTTCTACCTCAAAATTTACATCCACTGTATTGCGATCCACATGGAGAACCGGTTCGGTGATCCGACGGATCCGATAGGAAGTGTCTTCGGCTCGCTTGATCCGAACTTCCGGTTTTTGATGGAGGACGGCGGGACCGAACCAGAAATCAAAGAGAAAGAGGCCGGTCGGAGGCAGGTGGGATGCCGCCGTTGAGAAGGTGGCCAGAAGATCACGAGTGGCGGTCTGGTAACTGATTACATGAAAGAGAGAAATGACCAGGTCAAATGATTTTGTCAGGTTGAGCTCGGTGATATCCGCTTGGAGAAATTGCGGCTGGGGATCGGGGGCATTAATAGCCGCTGCTGCCGCCATGGCCAGCATGGTCTCGGAGCGGTCGACTCCCAGGATCTGGTAGCCCCTGCGGGCCAAATTCAGGTCATGGAGGCCGGTGCCGCAGCCCAGATTCAGGATTTGGTTGGGGATGGTACTGGAATATCTGCCGTGGAGGGCGAGAAGATAGTCGATTTCCCCTTCGTAATCTTTCTCCCGGTTGAGTAGATCATAGTAGGTGGCGTATTTTTGAAAGACGGTATCCATGGCTTTTTATGGTTCGGTCAGAATTTTTCGTAAAACTTCCCCAGTCTGCTCAATTTCATGATCGGTCAAGGCAAGGCCAGAGGGAAGATAGAAACCTCTTTGCGCCAGATTTTCTGCCACCGGCAGGTGGAGTTGATCAAAAAGCCCCATTTTTTTGAATACCGGTTGTTGATGGATGGGCCAGAAAAACGGCCTGGAACCGATTCCATGATCAGCCAGTCGTGCCATGACCTGAGCCGCATTGCCGGGATACTCTTTTCCCAGGACAAGTCCGTAGGCCCAGTAAAGATTTTTAGCAAGTCTGGTTTCGGGTAAGGGGCGCTGGACGGGGAGGTCTGTCAATATCCTTTGATAGAGCCCGCCAATCGCCCTTTTTCGGTCAAGATGGTCGTTGAGCTGCTCAAGTTGGGCGCAACCGACAGCGGCTTGGAGATTGGTCATTCGGTAATTCCAGCCGAGTTCCTCATGGACGAACCGTTGTTTTTTTTGGAAACAGAGGTTCCGAAAGCTCCGACATCTTTCAGCCAATTGCTCATCGTCGGTGAGTACCATACCACCTTCGCCGGTGGTAATGTGTTTATTCGGGTAAAAACTGAAAACACTTGCCTGGCCGAAGCTGCCGCATCGCTTCCCGTTACAGGTCTGGCCGATGGCCTGGGCAGCGTCTTCGATTACCTTGAGATGGTACTTTTCGGCAAGGGCACATATTTTTTCCATATCTGAGGGAAGACCATACATATGGACCGCCATGATCGCTTTGGTCCGCTGGGTGATTTTCTCCTCGATCGCTTCGACAGTCATATTCCAGTCCAGGGGATCGCTATCCACCAGGATTGGAATGCCACCGGACCTCACTACCGCCTGGGCACAGGAGATGATTGTGAAGGTGGGCATGATCACCTCATCACCCGGTTGAATGCTCAAGGCGGCTACGGCAACGTCTAAAGCGGCGCTGCCATTGGCTACGGCAATGCCGTAATGTCTACCGTTGAAGGCAGCAAATTCACGCTCGAAACGGTCGACAAATGGGCCGTCACAAGAGATCCAGCCGGAATCGATACATTCATTGAGATAGCGTTTTTCGTTGCCGTTCAGAAGAGGAGTGTTGACTGGTATCATTTGTCCGATAAGTAGGTAGAGTGATTGTATTAATTATTACTAATGATCCAGAATAGTATAAAGCAGACAGCGGGAAGATGCGAACGGTATCTCGGATTATGGTTGGGCCTCGGGTTGAACAGCAGCTTCCAGCATACTTTTATGGGAAAACATCCATGGGTGGTGACGTCCTGAAGAAGGTCCGTAGTTATCGACGTTGACTGTTTTTAACCCGCCAGGCCTTGAAGATATGGATGTAGTATCGAATTCCGCGGATGAAGAGTCCCAAAAATGTCCCCGCTGTTTTGGATGACCCTATGGTCCTGGGAACATTGCGATAGGGGACCTCGACCCATTTCCTGCCGTCATGGATTAAACGGGCCATCATCAGAATGAAATATTCTCCGTAATCACCATGCAGGGGGATCTGTTTAATGATTGAAGACTTGATGGCGATAAACCCGCTGGTCCAGTCATGAAAGTCGGTCTGCATTATCAAGCGGGTCAACTGGTTCAGCATTGACGTGGCCACTTTCTGGCAAAGAACCACCCAGCCCTGAAGACCTTCGGTCTCATCGGCGCCGCCGGGGATATATCGTGATCCGATGGCAACGTCATAGCCTTCATCGAGAATCATTGAGATCAGTTCGGGGACCTTTTCCGGCGGTAGCGAAAAATCACAGTCCATCCAGACAATGATCTCACCTCGACTTTCATCGATCCCCCGTTGGAGGGCACTGACCAGACCTCGCTGGTCTTTTCTGACAACCAACCGGATATTCGGGTTGAACGGGATCATGGCGTCAACTGCCTCGGCCGTGCCATCGGGTGAATCATCGTCAACCACGATATATTCCACCGGCATGGAAAGGAGGGAGCATAAGGTCTCGATCAACCGTTCTATATTCCCCTTTTCATTAAAGGTCGGGAGGACTATACTGACCACCGGTCGGTTTTGGGTGAGTTGTTGAGTCATTGAAATTATGGGTTAAGATGAATGATCAGGGTGCTTTTGCATAAAAAATGGGGTTTCACCCTAGTCGGATGGCTGCTGATTAGTTTTCATTTTGTTCTGTTTAGTCAATTCCTGCCCAATGCTCAAGGCAAACTTGGCCATGATTATTCCTATAATCTGCCAATGCTGCTGGATGGTTTTTATTGGTACTTGAATAATGGCCTTTTTTCGGTGCCATGGTTTACTCCATCTTTTTGCGGGGGAATGCCGCTCTTGGCAAATCCTGCAGCATTCTATTTTTCCGTAAGCCAGTTTTTGACCTTTCTGGTTGATCCATTGACCAGTGTTCGCTGGACCTTTTTCCTCTTTGCCGCTTTGGGGTTTTGGGGATTCTTCCTTCTACTGACCAGAATATTTGCCACCAGCCGGGTCATCGGTCTGCTTGGTGGCACCCTCTTTTTATTCAACGGACTTTATACCTATCGATTCATTATTGGTCACATGGAATTTCACTCCTTTATGCTTATCCCCTGGCTGGCCTGGCTGTTATTGCGAGAAAATCAGGGGGAGGCTCTGCTTGACCGGATGAAAGCCACAACTGGAGTGGTTATTTCCGGGGTTTTAATCGCCTACATGTTCATGTCCGGGATGACCCAGCTTTTGATCCCTTCATTGATTACCGTCATTCTTATGGGTTTGGTTCGGGCGTATGGAGATCAGGAGGCCGGGAGGTTGGTCAGCCGATTTCTGATTTGTTTTGGCCTGGCAGTGCTTCTCTCACTTGCTCTTTCCGGAGTGAAATTGGTAGCGGCGTTATCTTTTTTGGAGAATTTTCAAAGGGATTCATATCGTTTGCCGGGGGTTCCCGGTCTTGGTTCGCTGTTGGTGCTGATCTTTCGGGTTCTGGCGTTGGGTGGTGGTGGAGTCGATGCTGCAGGGATTGTGGTTAATAACGAGTTTCCCTTGGGCAGACATGAACTTGAGTATGGGTTGTCGGTCATTCCCTTTATGCTCATCATCCAGGCTTTTGTACTCAGTCCTTTCGGTCGACCGGGAACGTTAAGAAAGTTATTGCAGCCAGTTCATCTTGTTCTGTTGAGTCTGATTCTCCTCTTGCTGTTTATCCCGTTGGGGTTGAATTATTATTCCCCGGACTGGAACCATTTTCTGAAATCGGTACCCCTGATCAAGAGCCTGAGTAATTTTCTCAGGTGGTTTATTATCTATATCCCTTTCTTTATCTTGTTAAGTTGCCTTGTTCTCGAAAAGAATATCTATCTGAATAAGTTCCAACTCCCAATAGTCGTTGTCTCGATTATCATAATCCTCGGCCAGAATCTGATGACGGAGAAGGGATTTTATGATGTTCAGGGTTATGATCCCGGGCTGGTTCTGGCGGGGTACTCAAGAATCGAAGGCGCCGGAAAGCCACCGGTGATCAAAAATCTGACCATTCCGATGAATGGAGTCGGGGGGACAAATTTGATCAAAAACCGAAATGATGCTTTGGTCTTCGGCAATTCGCAACTCCACTGTTATGAGCCGATGTTTGGCTATAAACTGGAATTTCTTCCCTTTAAAACCAGTCATCCCGGACCGGTTCTTTCCATGGATGCCGGGGTGTTTAATATGAAAAATCCTGCCTGTTATCTTTACCCAAACGAAAATCAATGTAGACCTGGTGATCATTTTCAACTCGATCAGCGAAGTGAGCTTGAGCATTTTGTCAGTTTTCGTCCATTTTCGCATCGGATTTCCACCCGTCAGAAAGTGGCAAATTTGATGAGCTTGTTTAGCCTTATCGGGGTATTAATTTTCGGGGTCATAACTTCCTGGTTTTTGATCCGACACAAGAAATAGTTGAGACAGGATGCTAGGGGTGATAACCCGGTTATCTGGATTTCGTCTCGATTGTTTATTGTATTGTTTTTTTCTTGAAACTCTAAAGACTTCCAACGGATAACTTTTATTCGGGCTCGGGCTGAGTCAATTCAAAAGGGGGGGGAATTGTCTTCGAACGTTCGCAGAAAGCTGATCTTCGCCGTTAAGATGGCGATCATGTTCTCTCTTCTGGCCTGGATCGGGAATCAGGTCCATTGGCGAGATTATGAATCGATCACCCCTGGGGGAGAGGTGAATATCCGGCCGGGGCTCCTTTCCTGCCTAAGCAGCTTTCACCCTGTTTATTACCTGCTTGCCGTGGCCCTGCAACTCCTGACCATTCTACTTGCGGCGGAACGGTGGCGGCTACTGATGATAGTTCAGGGGATCAGTCTGGAGCGTAGGAGCCTGTATCGGCTTTCTTTCTTGGGGGAATTTTTTAACCACTTTTTGCCGGGGGCCATGGGCGGGGATCTGGTGAAGGCCTATTATATTATGCGCTACAGTGGAAAGAGGGGGGCCGGTGTCGTCAGCATTTTTGCCAATCGGTTTTCCGGGTTAGTGATGATGGTCATTGTCTCAATGTTCATGCTTTGTGGCCTGTTGATTTTTGGAAATGCGGATTCGGTGGCCTTAAAACAACCAGTCTACGCTGTATTTATTCTGGGAGGAGCACTTGGCCTGATTCTGTTCCTGGCCTTGAATGCCAAACTGAATCAATCTGAAAAATTTGTCAGGCTCATCGCTTTACTGCCATTTTCGAGGCAATTGGAAACGATTCGCCTCGCCATGCACCGCCATCGTCATGTCAAGGGGCTCTTGCTTCCGGTGTTTTTTTATTCTCTTCTTATTGTTACTGCGTTCGTCCTCTCGGTTATGATGATTGGTCTGAGTCTTGAGATTGATCTTCGCTGGTTCCATTTTTTCATATATTTACCTCTTATTTTGATCATGACTGCTGTTCCGGTAACCCCGGGGGGAGTCGGAGTGATGGAGGAGCTTTTTTTGTACTTTTTCAGTACGGCGGGGGACTCCCAGAAGATCCTGGCCATGGCGCTCCTCTATCGTTTGAGCCTCTTCCTCTGCGGATTGCCGGGGGGGGTGATTTTTCTCAAGGCAGATAAAAACACTCGGAGGGGGATGGCCGAGGGAATGGCGGAAATGGAAGGCGAAGTAGGCAATCTGGGAGAAAGCCAGGTTACAAAAGAAATGGTTTAGCCTTGGCAAAGACCTCTTCCGGGTGGATAACCTGCATGCAGACATTGTCGGTGCATGGAGTCTTGCGATGATTGGCGGCGTTGACGCAAGGCGAACAGGCAAGTCCTGCATATACTGGGATGAAATTCCCCAGGGAACCGTAGAGCGCAGGAGTCTCCGGTCCAAAAAGGACTATGGTCGGCATCCGGGTTACCGCCGAAAAATGCCCTGGTCCAGAGTCGTTGGTGATTAACAGAGTCGCAAGGTCATAAAGGAGCGGTAATTCTTCCAGTTCGAGCGTGCCGGTGAAATTGAGACAGCGGGGATTGTTAACCTGTTCCACCAGGGCCTGAGATCCACGCCATTCCTCCAGCGAGCCGGTAATCAACACGATACAGTCGGCGGTGAATTCAAGGATTACGGTGGTGAGGGTTATATACTTTTCTTGTGGCCAGCGGCGCTGGGGGAGGAGTTCACTGGAGTTTGGGTTAATCAGCACGATCTTGGTTTCGGGTTTATCAGCCAAGGGCTGATAAAGCTCTGTAATCTTGGCCTGCATTCGAATCTTGTCGGCAGTCTTGAAGGTGCGGATCGGCAAGGTCAGTTCCTGATCCTCAATCAGGGTTTTGGAATAGGGGACTTGGGGTCGGTCGGTATTGAGGGCGTTCACCAATGCGATGAAATTCTTGGCAATATGGAGGTGGGGGTTGTAGGCCACCTTGTGGGTCAGGATGTCACCTCGATAGAGGCCTTCATTATGAAAAGCATGGAAGCCGCTTCGATTGGCCGCCCCGGAAAGCCAGGCGAGAAGTGCTGAAAAACGTGAGAACAACTCGAGATCAACCGTCGTGTCGATTTTTTGGCGTCGGCACCAGAAAGTAAAACGAATCAGGTCGGAACAAATTGTGAAGAGGCTGGTTTCTCTGATGCAGAAGATATTTTCTTCAGGGACTGTATGCAGAAGATTCAGGCTTGGACGGTTTTTTTTGAAAATTACAAAGAAAAGTTGTCCCTTGAAGCATTGCTGGGCCTTCCTCATGGCGGGATCTGCCAATATGGTAGAACCCATCTCCGATAGTTCAATAAAAAGAATTTTATCGGGCTTGGGTTGAGCGGGGGATCGGAACAGACGGCATCCCTTCATGAGGAGCGTGGCCAAAAAGGTCAGGGGGATACCGATATAGTAATCGATTTTGCGCATCAGATCAGGATGCATTGCCCGAGGTCCTCTTCAGTAATTGGTGGTGTCCGGTCTGGTCCATTCCTATCGTTTATTTCCATCCTTTTGAAGGTCGTATAATGAACCAAATACCCTGAAAAAGAAAGATTAAAATTTGAGGATGTCAGGCACTTTATCCCCCCTATCATTGAATAAATGGGGGTTGAGATATGTAAGGTCGTCTTGCGGAGACTGTATCGTATGGTTAGAATGATTGTTGTGACAGGAAGATTTATCTCACAAATCCTTATTTCATTGATCGTGTTTGCCGTGACCGTTCACGCCGATCAGGTCGACAGTGTGAAAAAAAGTATCGGGCGTTTGAATGGGGTTGTGGTTGCGGAAAAGCATCCTGTATCCTTGGGGATTGTCTCGTTTTTTAATATCGAGAAAGGGCTTCCCGTTTTGGGAGAGGGGATGCGACGGGTTCCAGACGCCATAGTCAGAGCTGATCTGTTGGGGCGCTTTAATGCCTCGTTGGTTTATGGCTCATATTATATGGGGATACTGCTGCGTCGACCGGGAGCTCCCCCCGGACCTCCAAGGAGTGGTGAAACCATCTATTTTGCCGGTGATGATCAGGGGAGCCTGCGTCGCTTTATAGTTTCGGATGCACCACTCGATGTCGGAATTATTGAGGGATCCACCTTGGAGAGTCTTTTCCAGGGAGAGGAGAATCTCTTTAGTATCGGAGGAAGGGTGGTCAACGGGATCTCTGGAGAATCGGTCCCAGGGGTTCTTGTTTTAGGAAAAGCTTCATTGAAACAGGTTCGCCCGGATTTTCTCAGTAGACCGACTGGTCAGGACGGTGATTTTTTACTCTATGTGGCTGCCGGTCAGTCCGTTTATCTTGTAGCCAGAAAAGAAATCGGTGGCGGGAGGCCGGTGCCGGGAGATCTCATCGGAGCCTATGGGCTCGACTCAGCTGAGGCCTTGATTGCCAGTGGGGTCGAAAATGCCGGCCAGGGGAGCCCTCCCGCTGGAATCTTCAATCAGGGAGCGGATGATGTTGGCTTCTCTGCTTTGGTCGTAAAGGGTGGTAAGGGGGAGCGGGTTACCGGGATTGTTATTCGGATGTTTCCAGCCCCGGACCCGGAATCCGTTCAAAAATCGATTCAAGATGAGAGCCTTGCTCCCAAGGTAATTGGTGGACAATAAATACAACGGGGAAGGAAGTGGACTGGTGTTGAGAAATATGAGGAAACCGCCCCGAAAGACGATTTCCTCATATTTATTTGGGCACTTTTATTTTGCCAGTGATTCAATATACATCTTCAGCGAGCGCATTTCCACCGAGCGACCATCGACTTTTTCGCCATTTAGAGCGCTTTTGATACAGTTATTGATGGTGGAACTCAAGCTTGACTTGCTCGCGGCTTTTTCCAGGTCTTTGCCGTCCGGGTGGCAGGTATTGCAACTTTTCGGATTGGTTGAGCCGCCGAGGGTCGGGTCATTGAAAAGTTTTTTACCGAGTTCGACGGAGGATTCTCCCGCGATTACCATTCCTCCCGTTCCCACCAAAATTGCTGCCGTGAGTAGAATCATATGTACCGTTTTCATCGTGTTCCTCTCCTTATTAAGATGGTTGAGTAGTTATACTTCAATTGAGAGTAAGGTGAACAGTGCTTAATGTCAAGAAATATGGTTAGGAACTCGCCGAAAAGGGTAGCGCTTTACCAGCCCGTTCGGGATGTTGTCAACGGAGTTCGGTACTGTCCACAAAGGCATAGGCGCTGTGTTTGTGAATCGATTCAAAGCTTTCCACGCCGACCGAAAACCAGCTGATATCCGGGAGGGTCAGGGCCTGTTCCGCCACCCTGCGGACCACATCTTCTACAAACATTGGGTTATTGAAGGCCCGTTCGGTAACATACTTTTCGTCGGGCCTTTTAAGCAAAGCAAAAACCTCACAGGAAGCCGTGGATTCGACCAGGGTGATCAGGTCCTCTACCCAGATAAATCCCTGGTAGCGAACATTGAAATTGACCTCGGCCCTCTGGTTATGGGCCCCGCATTCACTGATCTCCTTGGAGCAGGGGCAGAGGGTTGTGACGGGAACCCAAACTGAGATTATCAGGTCGTGTTGACGGTCGATGCCTCCGGTGAAGCAGCATTTATATTCCATAAGACTGGCAGTGCCACTGACCGGGGCCTTCTTTTCAATAAAATAAGGAAAGGTCATTTCCATATGGGCGGATTCGGCCTTGAGTTCGTCCTTGATCTCGCTGAGAAGCTGGGGGAAAACCGTCACGCTGAGGTCATCCTGATACTTGTTGAGGACGGTTGTGATGATAGTGATACAGGAATCGCGGGATGAGCGGGGCATGTCAACCCGGAGATTGACTTCGGCCACGGTCTGTTGATGGCCACCTTTTTTTTGGCGGATTTTTACTGGGAACTTGATGTCTTCTATCCCCACACTGGATAGTTTCATCTCAGGGTCTTCCCTGGGCTTGGTGAAACATCATTTTCATCGTGGAGCTCATCATTTTAAGAGTATTCATGATTGGATAACCATTCGGCGCCATCTCTCTCCTTAAGATATCAGAGGTCAGTATGCCAAGGGTGTTCATGTTAGCCATGGAGAGGCGGGCTTTCTGGCTCGGTCCTCATGCTGCATGGGCGAGATGGTCATTCCCTTTTCTTGACTATCAGAAAAGTCAGGTGAAGATACCTTTTTTTGAAGACCTTGTCCAGTGACGAGCACACGTTGGGTTTGCATTAAGTAATATGGAGAGGTGGAAGAAGTTAGATGAATGTGGTAAGAAACATTTTTGGTGGAAAGCATCCACCTTATTTCCTCTTTTGCAGAGGACTTTGAAGAGGGGCATGTGGGTCAGAGTCCTAAGTCCCCACGTTTTAAATTTTTATTTGTAAAATGAGGTTCTCTGTTGAACGGAGCGGGTGAGGCCGGAGTCAGACTTGATAAATGGCTCTGGGCTGCCAGGTTTTTTAAGACCAGGGGGCTGGCCTCCCAGGCAGTACAGGGCGGACATGTCCATGTGAACGGTGGACGGGTGAAGCCCTCCAGGATGGTATTGCCGGGTGATGAAATGCGCATTACCCGTGGTCTCGAAGAATTTGTCGTTACGGTGCTTGCTCTAAGTTCGCGCCGCGGGCCGTTCAAGGAAGCCAGCGCCCTTTATGAAGAAACGGTGGCAAGCCTCGTGGCCCGAGAAGAAGCTCAAGCCCGGCGGAAACTTGAAAACGCCCTGGTGGTAAAGCCTGATCGACGTCCTGGTAAACGGGATCGCCGGTTGATTCGTCGTTTTGTTAAAGGAGAGTAGTGGGAATAGGTCTCTCTAAGAGGGAAGGCCCATTTCGCCTGCCTTTGCTCTTCTATTCTTATTAAGGAACCAAGTTATGTAAAATCCTGATGACTTGGTTGAAGGGTTTGATGAAACGAAATAATTGCTGGAGGAGTAATCGATGAAAAAAATAGAAAGAGCTTTGATTAGTCTTACCGATAAATCTGGTATAGAAGAGTTTGCTCGGGCCCTGGAGGATATGGGGGTTGAGATTCTGTCCACCGGAGGAACCGCCAAGAAGATGCGGGAAAGTGGAATTAAGGTCATGGATGTTTCTGAATTTACAGGTTTTCCCGAAATGTTGGATGGGCGGGTTAAGACCCTTCATCCCAAGGTCCATGGTGGAATACTTGCCCAGAAAAGCAATCCGGATCACTTAGCCCAAATGAAGGCCCATGGTCTGCAGGCAATTGATCTGGTGGCGGTCAATCTGTATGCCTTTGATAAGGCTACTGCAGATCCCGGCTGCACCCTGGCCCACGCCATTGAAAATATCGACATCGGCGGTCCCACCATGCTTCGGGCCTCGGCCAAGAATTATCAGGATGTTACCGTTCTGGTGGACCCGGTTGATTATCCTCAAGTTCTCAAAGAGATGAAGGAAACCGGCAATACCACCTTGAAAACCAGATTCCGTTTGGCCGCCAAGGTTTTTGCCCTGACCAGTCGTTATGATACCGCAATCTCGGCCTGGCTCGATCAGGTAGATGTTGACTCTGAGATTTCTTTTAAATGATGATATCCTTGGAATGGGTGTTGATGAAATAAATGTGTGAAGGGGGCTGGTGGAATCCACCGGTCGGTGAAACTATGAATATGGCGGTTCTTTTATCCGGCAGTGGCCGGACTCTTGATAATTTTCACGAGAGAATTCAACAGGGTACCATGCAGGGGAGCATTGGGGTTGTGGTTGCAAACACCCCAACGGCCCTTGGTCTTAAAAAAGCGGTTAATTACGGTTATCCGGCCTTTCATGCCGGAAAAAATAGTGACATTAACGTGATTTTGGCTGATCATGGAATCGATTTGGTGCTCCTCGCCGGTTTTCTTAAACTCTATGAACCACCAGCCGAGTTACGAAGGGCGGTTCTTAATATCCATCCCTCATTGATCCCCTCCTTTTGTGGATCCGGGTTCTATGGTATGCGCGTCCATCGGGCAGTCAAAGCCCGCGGGGTTAAGGTCAGCGGGTGTACGGTGCATTTCGCCAATGAGGTGTACGACGAGGGGCCGATTGTGGTCCAACACTGTGTTCCGGTAGGAGAAGAAGATACCGCCGAGGATATTGCATCCAGGGTTTTTGCTGCCGAATGTGAAGCCTATCCTGAGGCGATCAATCTCGTTCACCACCGAGGAGTGGATTCATTTTGGAATAAAATCAACCGTGGAGAAAGTCTTTGAAACAAGACCAGCAGAGAGTGATGTTAGCCGAGGATATCGATCGGTCCTTGTCTCGAGTCGCCTTACAGATCGTTGAGCGAAACCGTGATCTTGAAAATCTGGCTATTGTCGGGATTCATACCGGTGGGGTTTTTTTGGCCCAGCGTTTGCGGGGGATGATTGAGGAACGTGAGTCGGTACAGATTCCCCTGGGGACCCTTGATATCTCACTGTACCGTGACGATTGGAGCCTTGCCACCCAGAGTCCTGTGGTCAAGATGACCGATCTCGGGTTTTCCGTTGAAAACTGTACCCTGGTGGTGGTGGACGATGTCCTCTTTACCGGTCGGACCATTCGGGCGGCGATGGACGCCATTATGGATTTCGGCCGCCCTCGGTCTATCCAGCTGGCGGTTCTCATTGATCGGGGCGGCAGGGAATTGCCGATCCAGCCCGATTTCGTCGGGATGCATCTGAGTGTCGAGGGGAACGAGAGGATTGATGTTTTGTTGCGGGAGCATTCCGGGGTCGATGAGGTCGTGCTTGATTCCTCCCCTTTAAAGTGATATCGCCAGTGACTTTTTCCGGTTTAGGGTTCTTTGTGGAGGGTGAATTTTATGCCTAATGGTCAGATCGAATCGACTCCCACTCCTGACCTCAATCGCTTGTACCAGCGAATCCTTGAGAAAAAGCAGGATTATCAATCCTATGATTTTACCCGTAAACAGAATGATCTTTTAAAGACCTTCTTCGACCTCTCCCAGGAATTTCTTTCACTACCGGATTTTTACCGGATCAGTGTCGTAGCTCCCAAGGTTTTTCTCGGGGTTGATGTCCGTCTTTATCTCTTGGGCGAAGAAGATTCCGGCCATGAATTAATGATGGTTTGTGACTCGGTAGAGGGGTATGACAGTCTCCATCCTCCAGCTCCTTCCCATGTTCGATTAACCGATGAACCGCACTCCTTAAATGGGTCATGGTTTGTCCCCATCACTCGCAAGGCCCAGTCATCCGAAGGCCTGGTCGGAGAATCTCTGGAAATCCGCAAGATGGGAGTTCTTGAGATTTTCCCCTCTGAAGCCCTTTTGGCCAGCGATCTTTTCTTTTTTAATAAGTATGCCAATCGGATCGCCTACAAACTCCACAATCGCAGACTTGTGCAGCAGAATATTCGCCATCTGAAATTTATTAATAGTTTGGTGGTGGACATTGAGCATAACGTGATCATTCCGAATATGTATTTTTTGCATTTATTTAACGGGATGCGGAAAAACATTAAAGCTCTTGATGAGATCCTTGGTGAGTTGACCGCCTCTGGTGGTGGAACGGAGTGTGAAACTACGCGGGAGCGCCTCGCTGATTTGCACCGACAGATGGCCGATAACCACCGTCATTTGCTCGATCATCATGCCACCACCTCCCTTTTTCTGGAGAGTCTGCTCCGTCGGGAACATTTTAAACAGGGCCATCTGGTGTTAAAGGCTCGTCCCTGCCAAGTTGAAGATGAAATCATCCTCCCGCAGTTGGAAAATTATCTTAATCGCATGAGCCGAAACGGCATAACCGTCGAATTCCCTGGGGATATGGATGAAGAGACCGTTCCTTTAAGTGTTGATATCGGACTGCTTTCCCAGGTTTATGCCAACCTTTTTTCAAATGCGGTCAAGTACACCGAGGTGATCTTGACCCGTGAGGGAAGGCCTCGGAAGGTCATGGCCTTTGGCCGCACCTTTATGGGTAATTTTTTTGGCCCAGGGCGGGATGGGATCAAATTCAATGTCTTCACAACCGGGCCCCATATCGCCTCTGAGGAACTTGGACTTATTTTCCAGGATGGGCGGCGCGGATCAAACTGTGGAGATAAGTCCGGTAGCGGCCATGGCCTTTCTTTTATCAAGCAGGTTATTGAAATCCACGGTGGTGTGGTCGGTTGCGAAACCACGGAAGAAGGGAATAACTTTTATTTTATTTTACCACTCCCACATCCATGGGAGGATCTTGAAAAGAGGAACTTGTCCTGAGCGGATGAGACCCTCTTTTCCCAAAATCCCATGTTTCCTCTCAAAGATAATATTCCAGCCCGAATCTTTCCGGCTGTGAACATCTGGTTGATTCTGGTCAACTGTCTCTGCTTTTTTTATGAGGTTCAACTGGGACCTGGGTTGGACGGATTTCTCTTCCAGTACGGGTTCGTCCCAGCTCGCTTTGTTGCTGTGCAAACCCTGGATCCTCTTGGCCCAGGGCGATTTTTTCCTGTTTTCTCTTCCATGTTCCTCCATGGTGGCTTGTTGCATCTCTTGTCGAATATGTGGATGCTCTGGATCTTTGGCGACAATGTTGAAGACAGTATGGGACATCTACGCTACCTTGTGTTTTATCTTCTTTGTGGGGTATGTTCGGTCACGGCCCAGGCCATGGCCACACCTGCCTCACCGGTCCCAATGATTGGCGCCAGTGGTGCGATTTCAGGAGTCCTTGGGGCCTATATCTTTTTGTATCCACGGGCGAGGATTTTGACCTTGATTCCCCTGTTTATCTTTTTTTATTTTATTGAAATCCCGGCCTTTGTTTTTCTCGGTTTGTGGTTGGCCCTGCAGCTTCTGAGGGGGTCGGTGTCATTGCTGGGCGATCAGGTCGGCACCCATGGCGGGGTGGCCTGGTGGGCCCATGTTGGTGGATTTACCGCCGGACTGCTTTTGATTCATTTTTTCCGCTTTCGTCGTAAAACCTCTGGTCGAAGAAGGTCTTCCTTGTGGCAAAAAATGGTGTCGGGTTTGCTGGTGATGGAATGAAGACAAAGACACTCAAGAAGGGAAGTATCAGCCCGGGTCGAGAGCGAGGTTCCCAGCGTCTTCCGGCAAAAATGGAATTATTGGCGCCGGCCGGTACTTTGGAAGCGTTTGAGGCTGCTGTCGATAATGGTGCCGATGCAGTCTATATCGGTGCCCCACACTTTAATGCCCGGGAACCGGCCCGTCATTTTTCTCCGTCTGAGATTGCAGCTATGATCGATTTTGCCCATGGCTCAGGGGTGAAACTCTATCTTGCCATGAACAGTCTGGTAAAGGAGGGAGAAATTGATGATGTGGTTAAACAGTTGGTTCTGCTGGAGACCCTGCACCCGGATGCTCTGATTATCCAGGATCTGGGGCTTGCTTATATTCTGCGAAAGCATTTTCCAACCCTGCGGATTCACGCCAGCACTCTGACTGCGGCGCATAACACGATGGTTGTGCAACAGCTGGCCGAGTTGGGTTTTTCGCGGGTGGTTTTACCCCGTGAATTGACCCTGGATGAGATTAAAGCCATTGCCCGGGAGACCTCGGTTGAACTTGAGGTGTTCGGGCACGGTGCCATGTGTTTCAGTTATTCCGGACTCTGCCAGTTCAGCAGCTTCCAAGGAGGGCGCAGTGGTTTGCGAGGACGTTGCGTCCAGCCCTGCCGACGTCGATATACCTGGCAAGGTCGGGGGAAGGGGAGTGGGGCCGGGTATTTGTTTTCTATGAACGATTTGCAGTCAATTGATTTGATCGATCAACTTCGGCTGGCCGGGATTGTTTCTCTGAAGATTGAAGGGCGAATGCGAAGTGCCCATTATGTGGGGGCTGTGGTCAAAGCCTATCGGCTGATGCTGGATAATGAGCGGAATGATCCTGCCATATTGGCCGAGGCTCGTGGTTTACTTGATGATGCCATGGGCCGTAAACCAACCCGGGGGTTTTTCCCGGGAAGAGCTCCCGTCGATTTGATAACCTCTCATCATTCCGGGAATATCGGGATTTTTCTGGGGAAGGTTCAGGCCGTCCGTGCCGGGTGGGCAACTATTACCCTGAAGGGGACAATCAATGAGGGTGATCGGGTTCGGCTCCATCAGGAAAAATCTGGCGAACGGCAAGGATTTGCCTTGAAAGCAATTCGGCTCGGCCGGCAAGGGGTTTTACGAGCTGAATCAGGTAAAACCGTGTCGATCGAACTTCCTGGCCTGGCTGATCCCGGTGACAGTATCTATAAGGTAGATCTGTCCACCCGCCGGGGACGTGACTCAGTAAGTAAAATTCGCCCGGAAAAATTTGCGGCCAGGGTCAAGAAAATTTCCCTGACGGCTCGCGCTGGTAAGATTTTGTCCTTGCTTCCTGCCAAGGGGGGGGCTTCTCGAGGCGGGCCAGTATCTCCTGGAGTCAGGTCGGGGCGTCAAGGGAAATCACTCTTTCCTTTGGAATGGTGGGTGAAATCAGATGATCACCGGATTCTCCTCCAGCACTTCCCCGCCCTCCCGGCAAAGGTCGTGGTAATTCTCTCGGAGGAATCCTGGAGAGGATTTGCCCGGATGAAAAAAAACGGTCCTTTGTTTGACCGGGTCGTGTGGGCACTTCCTCCTCTGATTAATGGTGAGAAAATTGATTTTTATCGGCGCACTATTACCGAGTTGATCAATAAAGGATACCGTGAATGGCAGATCGGTCATTCGGGACAGTTCGGGTTTTTTACAGGTAAGAAGGTCCGTCTTTTCTCCGACTATCAGCTGAATATATTAAACCGCTGCGGACTCCAGGGGCTTAATGAGTTGGGGATAGAATTGGCCGTGCTCTCCATCGAAACCGATCGGGAGAATATTGCCTCATTGTCCGGTACCTGCCCATCCGTTCGCAAGGGATTAGTCGTCTATGGCTTTCCACCGCTATTTACCGCTCGTTATACCGGTGCTCCCCTCCAGTTTGACCGGGCATTCCAGAGTCCGAAGGGGGAATCTTTTGTCCTTAAGCAACGCTGGGATTATACCCTGGCCATGCCGAGTCGACCGTTTTCGCTGCTCTCTTCAGCGGCTGAATTACCCAGCCTGGGAATTTCCGTTATGATAATTGACTTCAGCTATATCCGGTTGAGCAGTCGGTTCATTGATGATTTTTTTCATAAGGTAAAGATCGGCAGGTCCGGCGATGGTGGTGGAACTTTCAATTACCTCCATGGTTTGCAATAATCACGCTTCTAGTTGAAGCTTCTCGCAGGATTGAATACACTGCTAAAAAGTGATGGAAAAATGATCCTGGGTAAATATCCAGCTCGAAGTGACAATGGGACACAACCCAGGTGCTGTAGCTGGACAGTTATTATCCTGGTGGCCGGTTTTGTAACACTAGGGATACCTTCAGGAAGAGAGAACAGTACATATGGCAAACTTTATAAGAGTGATATTTGTTCTGGGATTACTGGCTCTGGTCGGTGGTTCAGGGTACATCTTCTGGCAACTGGAAGAGAGCCAGCCGGATATGGCCTATTGGGATTTTTTGACGGCGGTTCAAAACGGCGAGGTGGTTGAAGTAAAATTTCAGGGAGGGGAGCTTGCCTACACCGATACCTACCATCGTGAATTTGCTACCTATGTACCTGATGTCCAGCAGATTCTTCCGCTTCTCCTTGAAAAAAAGGTCAAAATTTATGGCCGGAATGAGGGGCGTTCCGCCTTTTGGAATCTTCTGAATCTGCTGATTCCAGTGGCGCTTGTCCTATTGGTCTGGTTCATGATGATCCGTCGGCAAACCGCCGGAGAAGTTTCAGATTTTGCCCGGGATAAGGCCTCCTTTGCCAAATCCGGACGTCAGGTTACCTTCCGCGATGTAACCGGGATACCAGAGGCCAAGGGGGAACTTTTGGAACTGGTGGATTTCATGCAGAATCCCCGTAAATATAATCGGTTGGGTGCGGTAATTCCCAAAGGCGTATTGTTCCAGGGACCACCTGGAACGGGGAAGACCTTGTTGGCCAGGGCAATTGCCGGTGAGGCGGGGGTTCCTTTTTTCAGCATCAGCGGTTCCGATTTTGTGGAAATGTTTGTTGGGGTAGGAGCCTCTCGGGTTCGTGAACTGTTCAAGGAGGCGAAGAAAAATAAACCCTGCATTATCTTCATCGACGAAATCGACGCGGTGGGTGGTCATCGTGGAGGTTCAGGGAGTGCCGGCGGTCAGGAAGAGCGAGGGCAGACCTTAAACGCCCTTTTGGTCGAGATGGATGGCTTTGGTTCGGACGATAACATCATCGTGTTGGCTGCCACCAACAGACCGGATATTCTCGATCCTGCTTTGCTCCGACCGGGACGTTTTGACCGGATAATCAATATCCTTCCACCCGACATCAAGGGGAGGCAGAAGATTCTCAAAGTCCACACCCGGAATGTCCCTCTGGATGCCAGTGTTGACCTTCAGGAAGTGGCTCGGAGTACTCCTGGATTTACCGGTGCCGAGTTGTGCAGTCTGGTTAATGAAGCGGCGCTCATCGCTGGACGTACCGATAAAAACTCCATTAATCAGGGCGATTTTGATATGGCCAAGGACCGGATTCTCATGGGCGTGGAGCGCAAGGGTCTGGTCATTAGTCAGAAGGATAAAAGGACCATGGCTGTCCATGAAGCGGGTCACGCCATCGTTGCCAAATTTATCCCAGAGGCTGATCCTCTCCACAAGATCACCATCATCCCCAGGGGGAGAGCCATGGGGCATACTCAACAGCTTCCCCTTCAGGATCGGCATGCCTATAGCAGGGAGTACCTCCGCAGCCGAATTACTATTTTGATGGGGGGGAGAGCGGCGGAGGAAATTCTGATGATGCAACGAACTACCGGGGCCGAGGGGGATCTCCAGCAGGCCATCGGGATCGCCACCAACATGGTCTGTGCCTGGGGGATGAGTGATGTGGTAGGTCCTCTGGCCTTTGTACAAGGGCAGGATAGCTTCTTAGGCGGACCTGCGGTGATTCGGAATTACAGTGAGCAGACGGCTCGCCTCCTTGATGAAGAAATCAAGAAATTGGTGGAGGACTGTTATAGTGATGCGGTTCTTCTGCTCCAAAAGGAAAAGCAGTTTTTAGAGCAGTTGAGTCAGATTCTGCTGGAGGCTGAGACCCTGGACCGTGAAGAACTTGATATTATTTATAATTGTGCCGTCAGGAAGAAGGCCGGTGAAGATGTGAGCGGGGCAGAGGAATGCTCCCTGTAAGGGCATGTCCCGTTGTTTCTTCTACCTTTCAAATTATTAGGCTCTATAACGCTTTGGAGTAGTCTATGAGAAAGCAGGTGTTAGACACCTCTTCAACGCTTATTAAAGATCTGATCAAAACCCTGGCCAGCAGTCGGGTAGCCATGGCTGGGTCGGTCATCTCCGGAGTGGTTTTACCTGTTTTGGTTATTTCAGCCATTCTCGATATGAAGGGCGGGGCCGAAAACCCCTATTTTGGTTTTTTGATTTATATGGTCATGGGACCGATCTTCATGGCCGGTTTGGCCACCGCCGTGATCGGGGTTCTTTTTTTTAAGGACAAGGAGGCAATTGGTCTCTTTACCTTGGAGTATATCAAAGATCAATTGAGCATGCCGGGCCGATTTACCAGGGTTCGTAAATTGATCTATCTCTCCTCTTTTCTTATGGCATTGACCACCCTGGTTGTTCTGGTTGTTTCTGTTTCCGGCTACAAATACACGGAAACGGTTAGCTTTTGCGGCCAATTTTGTCACGTGGTGATGGAACCGGAATATATCACCCATCAAAATTCTCCCCATTCCAGGGTATCCTGTGTCGAATGCCACATTGATGAAAATGCAGGTCTGTTCACCAAGGCCAAGGTGTCGGGTATAAAACAGATTTTTTCTACCCTTTTTAACAGCTTTGATCGTCCTTTGAAAACGCCTATTAAATCATTGCGACCCAATCGAAATGTCTGTGAAAAATGCCACCGCCCGGAAATGTTTCATGGCGCAAAATTATATCTGAAGGATTCATATCTGCCCGATGAAAAGAATACCGTGGTCCGGACGGTGCTCTTGATGAAAGTCGGTAGTGGAGGGTATCGTACCGGTGCTGCCCAGGGAATCCATTGGCATGTCTCTCCTAATCATCATGTTTATTTTCAGAGTTCAGATGATGGCGATTCCATAACGAAAGTGAAATTGATCGACCATGACGGGAGTGAAATTATTTTCTCTTCAACTGGTGATTACACTTCACCGAAGGGTCCGGCCTCTGAGGACTTCCGCTTGATGGACTGCCTTGATTGTCATAATCGACCTACCCACATCTTTCTGGCCCCGGAGGAGGCCATTGACCAAAAAATGATCGAGGGACTGATTTCGTCCGAGCTGCCATTTATTAAAAGGCAAGCGGTTGAAGCTCTTCGTCTGGAATATTCCTCACAGACCGAGGCGCTGAAGGCCATCGCCGTTCGAATTGAATCATGGTATCGGGATAATGAACCACGGGTATATCAGCTCCAGTGGGAGCAATTATCCAGGGCCATTGCCGGTATTGGTCGGGCCTATTCGGAAAATGTTTTCCCTGAAATGAATGTCGATTGGGGAACCTATGGGAGCACCCTTGGGCACCGGCAGGGTGGGGGCTGTTTCCGGTGTCATGAGGGGAATCATCGTACAGAGGCGGGACGGGTTATTCCCAATGGTTGTGATCTCTGTCATGTGGTTCTAGCCGATCATGAGAAAGATCCGGCAATCATGAATTTGTTGTATGGTGATAAGGGTGTTAAATAGTTTCCATCCGAAACTATTTAACACCCTGTGACTATTCAGGATAATATTGACAACTTCTTGAATTTGTTTAAAATAATGGATTAATGTAGTTATATTTAGGCAAATATGCGCAAATATAAATTGTGGCTATCCTAAATTCCGCCATGGAATCGACATTTCAAGAGAGATGATTCGATGGTCAATTCAAGAGTGTTTATTAGATTCTTACCCCGAAGTTCCTTCTTTTAAGGCAGATCATGAACCAGCATGAAAAGGCAGTGCAACTCGTTTCTGAGGCAAAAGAACTCACCGGTACAAGCCTGCAGAAGGCCTTGGGCATGTTACGTCAGGCTCTGGATATCGCTCCTGACTATCCTGAACTTGATAATGAGATTTTTCTTCGAGAAGATGCCATTGAAAAACTTGATGAAGTTTTCGGGCAAATCAACAACCTCTACCAGGAGGGTAGGGTTCATCGTGCCCATCAGTTGATCCAGGACCTCCCTGAGAATTATGATGTGACGACCAGGATGGTCTTGGGAAAGGATCTTGCCGAAAGAAACTCCCGAGTTACCAAACTCATTGAAGAGGCCAGGAGTCTTCCAAAAACTGGAAACAGTGGTGCTCTCAATATGCTGGAAGAGGCCAGTAGACTTATTCCCGACTATCCGGGCCTTCGGGAAGATATTGCTGCATTGAAGAGTTCCAAGGATCAATACGAGGCATATCTGTTTGGAATTGAGGCGGCGCTGATTAAGGAAGATCTTGCCAAAGCCCGAGAGCTTCTCGACACCTTTAAAGAAGTTTATCCCCATGATGAGAATGTTGGGAAGTTGGAAGTTTCCATTCGTAAAAAGAAGGATGTCTTGCGCAGGAAAGCAGCTTTCAAGAAGAATCTGGTTAAGATTGTTGCCGCTGTCGGGCTCGGTATTGTTATGATATTGGCCTATAGTGTCTTCGAGTTTTTTGTTTATAACGCAGCCAATAATCAGTGGCAGCAAGTCGAAATGTATCTGGCTCAACATAAGTACCAGGAAGCTTTGGCTGAGTGTGACCGTATCGTTGATAAACTGGCTGGAGTGAGAATTTTTTCCCGCGAGGACAAGCTTCAACTGTTAGCCAAGATTGATAAGGTTCGCAGTTCTGAACAAGTCGTACAGGGGGCAAGTGGAAATCTGCTGGTAGATGGTCAATATGTCCCGAAAGAATCGGTTGAAGGAGTTGTTCAATCTAAGAAAATGATCGAAGAGGCTGATCAGCTTTTAGGGGCTGGTCGATTCAGTGACGCTGTTCGAAAATATGAAGAAGTAGAAAGTTTGATCAGTAATCATGATCAGGCCTATTTTGCCGAGTCCATGATCTCAGTGAAAGCCTCCAAGAAAAAGGGTCAGGCTGGGATTGTTAAAGAATTGATCTCACAGGGACAGGAGCGAAAAGATAAAGGTGATTTGACCGGTGCCTTGGAATTGCTGGCCCAGGCTGACTCTATGTTGAAAGTGGGTGGTCTTGATGGAGTGGGTTCTATTGCCAAATCTTTGGCAAAAGTTGAACATACCACAAGGATGGCCGTCCTTGAGCAAAAGATGGCCGCCGGAGATCGTTTGTTTAAAGAAGGGAATTATGACCAAGCGGTCTTGTTCTATCAGGATGCTCTGAACTACACTCAAGTATTATCACCTCCACCGTCAGGGCTTGCCGCTATTCTAGAAAAATCCATTTCCAAGGCACGGGTGTCTGCTCTTCTTCAGCTCGCTGATCAGGCTTTTGTCGCTTCACAGTGGTCGAAAGCGGTCGATTCCTACCAGAAGGCATTTGTAATGGCCTCCGAGTTTGGGGTGACTGATCTGGATGGAATGGCGCAAGCTGCAAAAAATAAGACTCAGGCTGTGAAGATGATCACCCTTGGAACCGTCCAAAAGACCTTTGCCCAAGCCGAACAACAGAGAAAAGTTGATGATCTGGCTAAGGCTGGAGGTAGTTTTGCTAAAGTGATTGAATTGATCAAAACGTCACCCTATGCCGAAGATGAAGATTTTGCTGTCTTCCAAAATGAAGCGGATAAAATGATTGGAGAGGTTAAAGAGAGGATTTTTATCAATGGTAAAAAAGATGAGTTGGAAGAACGCTATAAGGGCATTCTTCGCAAGGCCTTTAGCCTTGATAATTCTACGGTATTCTTAAATCCGGAGATTGTTCTTGTCGGTAATGATCCATCGCGACTGCTCTTTTCAATTATGGCACGGTCGTATGAAAAGAAAAGTACGACCGGGATGTATTTTCTATATGAGTTAACCTATGCCTTTGATCGACAGAGCGGCAATTGGTTTGTTGTCAACAAGAACATGGGTAACCATGAAACTAAGGATAAAAAGTATTATTGATGTTCATTGGTTCATTGGTTCATTGGTTCATTGGTTTATTGGTAGGGCTTTTATTGCGCATTTCCCCTTTGTTGCACACTTTCCAAACATAAGTGGGAGCATGAATACGGATGACGCGGTGTGGGTTATCTGAACTGTGAATTACTTTTGAACCCAGATATGATGGAAAGCAAATTAAGTACCTTGATCGTAGGTGCTAGGCTGTTAACGCAAACTGTTTATATAGAGCCTTGTCTGAAACACCCAAAAGTACTCATAAGGTATTAATATCCCCTAGCATTTCTCGAAGGGTTTCTCTTCGGGCGATGTCCCTTCTTGTCAGTTTTTTGCGTTGCACCTGATGGATATTATTTGATAGTTTTTCGGGTATTTTGGCTTGACATCTCTGAACATTATATGATGACATGGATTTACCGATAGGGCTTTTTAAAAGGTCTCGGTTGGGCTTTTTAACATTCGAAAAATCTATATACTTTAGTCGACCGGACCCCATTCGTAGTTCGGTGATAAATGTCAGGTGCGTGACTTTTACGTAAGCGACAATTTTGTGAGAGATTAATGCTTATGCCGGGAATGACTGAAATGAGAAATGAAACTCTACGAGTGGTCATTGTGGATGATAATCCTGTGGTTACAGGTACAATCAGGCAAACATTAAATGGTGGCGGGTTCGAGGTTGTTGGGTGTGCTCGTGACGGAATGACCGGCATTGATATGGTCTGTGCTTTGAAACCTGACGTGGTGTTGATGGATATTATGATGCCTGATACGGATGGTCTGGAGGCCGCCCGGTTAATCAGAAAGAGATGCCCCACCCCGGTCGTGATATTGACCTCATACGAATCCAAGGAACTAATCCGAAAGGCCAGCATGGTTGGGGTAGCAGCCTATCTGGTAAAACCACCCAAGCGGAATGATTTGGAAAGGGCAATTTATATTGCTGTGGCCCGGTTTGAAGATATGAATAGAATCATGATCCTGAATAAGGAATTGGAAAAACGGAATATGGAACTGGAGGAAGCCTTGGCCTGTATTGATACTCTGCACGGTCTTTTGCCGATATGTGCCTCGTGCAAGCGGATCAAGGATGATAAAGGGTATTGGAACAGGATTGAGGAGTATATCAGTAGTCGGTCCCAGGCCGAATTCAGTCACGGGATTTGCCCGGATTGCGCTCGGAAATTGTATCCTGGTATTATGGATAGGATTGATCAAAAATGAGATTAGTACCTGATCGGTAGATGGCGTAGAAAAAATATCCACAAAAAAAGCGGCTCGCATTCACTGCGAGCCGCTTTTTTATTGGCCAGGGGGATCTCTTTGCTGGATGGGAAAAGAGAATTCCTGTTATTGGTTAATGTTTCAAGTCCAGAGATGGGAGGAGTTTATTTATTCCCCAGAACAGAACAAACGGAGTTGCTGCTACGGTCAAGGCGCCGAAAAGGCCTTCCTTGAAGGTCTCAAGGTTGTGGGGAATGATCGGCAGGTGATAATGCATGAATCCAGCAAAAGACAGGGAAAAGGCCTGACCGCCGATAACCACGTTCCACCGCATCATGAAAACCCCGAAAAGAACGAGGCAGAGAGCGATTACAGTTCGGCGTATCGTGAGTCCAGGAATGAGCAGCATGATGAAGGGAACCAAGTTGCCAAGACCGTATTGCAGAACAAAAATTTTCACGAAATCTTCATGGAACATGACGGAGCGAAGGATATCCCATGATTTCATGGCCGTATATCCCCGGAAGATGAGATCGAGCATCTCAAGAGAAATGGCGGCGACCAGAAACATAATCAGATAACGGGCGGTCTTGGTCATGACATCCATTTCGACCCCGCGGAGGAGCAGGACGGTTTCATCGCCTTTGCCTCGGGCCAGAACGGCTTGGAACTTTTTCCATTCCATAATAATGATATAGGTCAGCATACAGAGTGCAATACCAGAGACCACTGCCGACATGATAAAGATAACCGGCATCAATGGACTCATCCACAGGGCATTTGCCTTAACCGAACCGAAAATAAAACCTGCATATCCGTGGAGAAAACCGGCAACGGGAATACCGATCCCGGCGAGAATCTTGACGGCTTTCTTGTCTTTGGCCACAGCCTTGTCGCTGAGATCGCTGGCCCCCAGAGCAAGGATGATATAGATCCAACGTTTGATCGAACCAGCCGCGGAGGTGTCGTTTTTTAACTCGCCGATTTGTTCGACAAAATACGTTCGATAGACAAACCATATTTCGCTCATAACGATAACGGCGTAGGTGGAAAAAACGATGCCGAAGGCGGCGATGGCGGAGGTGAAGTGGGGGGTAAACATGACTTCAATACCCCGGAGGGGTTGTTGCAGGTGGAATTGAAGTGGCATCATGGCGACGGGCAAGAGGCAGAGCGAAAAGACCAGGGAAAACCGGGCCATATCTTTCAGATCTTGCTGACCGAAAACATGATAGAGGGATGAGAGAACAAAGGCACCGGCCACCAGACCCGTCATGTAAGGATACATAACGATCTGGATGCTCCAGTAGATAAATTCATTGGGATAGACATAGAGAGATTTTTCAGTCCATTCCAGGCCGTGGACAAAGAGTTCTGGTGTCATTTTTTTACCTCACGTTTTTATCCAGGCCGATATAAAAGACCTGAGGCTTGGTGCCATATTCATCTTTCAAAACCGCTACCCGTTGGGTTTGGACGATTTGGGCAACGGGATCTTCTGGATCAAGAAGATTGCCGATTTGTCTTGCTCCGAAAGGGCAGGCATCGACACAGGCCGTTTTCATGCCCTTACTGATTCGGTGATAGCAGAAGGTGCATTTTTCCGCCACCCTGTATACGGGATGGAAAAAGCGCACGCCGTAAGGACAGGCCATGATGCAATATCCACAACCAATACACCAGGACCGATCAACTAATACGACCCCGTCACCGGTTTGGTAGGTGGCACCAACCGGACAGACCTGGACACAGGGCGGATTTTCGCATTGGTTGCAGAGTTTTGGAACGAAAAAGGCCTTGGTGATTTCCTCCGGCGGGATCTCCTCACCACGAATCTTGGGGTCGGTAAATCCATCGCGACCACCCATGGGAGAGTCGATATAGTCCTTGCCGTCACGGGTTACAACGTATCGTTCAACCCAGGTGCGGGTGACGGGGGCATCATAGGGCACTTCATTTTCTTTTTTGCAGGCCTTGACGCAAAAACCACATCCGACACATTTGTTGGTGTCGACTATAAAACCCCAGCGGGTTCCAGGGGTTCCAGTGCTTTCTGTAGCGGCCCTGCTTTCCGCCGGGCTAAGAAAACGGAAGGCCGAAAGGGGAACGGATGCTGCCAGGGTCCCCTTTAGGGTGGATTTGAGAAATTTTCTTCGTGAGCAACTCATCAACCTACCTCCAGTTCCGGATTGTGGGGATTATGGCATTGAACGCAAGCCGAGCCGGGATTGTGTTTATTTGGGTCAATTGGGGGGATCTGGTTTCTGGCGGTCGACGACGGGTAAGGGAGGTCGGCGTGGCATCGAAGACAAAGCTCCCGGCTGGTGTCTAAGGCTAGACTTTCCGGATTGTCGGGGTGGTTCTCTGCAGGGCCGTGACAGTTTTCACACTGAATAATGGCGTGGGCTGAGTTGGCGTGGGCCTCGACATTTTCTTCATGACACTCAATACACAGGGTGTTGCCTTTGTACTTCACGGTGAAATTCCGCCAATCATCAACATTACTCAGTCGATGAAAGGACAGTTTGAAACTCTCTCCATGGACCCCGAAGTCTGCCGGGACCATGAAATATCTAACCAGGAGGAGCAAGGCTATTGCTCCCAACACCACCCATAAAGGGCGTAAAACATGATTTTTCATTCAGGTAACCTCCAGTACGAGAACTCTTCAGATTAAACAACTACAATTAAGTAAAATAACTTTTAAGGACCGGAGAAAGAATATTCCGGTAAAGGGTAGGTGATTTCGTGTTGACAGTGGATTTTCATAATGCTATTTTCTACCACAATGTGGTATTCGGGGCAAGTGCATATTTAGGTCGGTCGAGAAATAAAGTGCAAAATTAATAGTGACTCGGTGGGTCGAGATGCTTGATGTATAAGGTATCCTCAAAAAAACACTGGTTTAGCATTTTATCCAACCCTTCGATCCTTAGTTGTAGCATTTGTGAGTAGAAGTATCCGTGGTTTTGACCCGGAATGTTTTTAATTTCAGGATGGGTGGTAATGCTTTTGGGAAGATCAAGCCTTAACGTCTGCCGAGGGTTTAGGGTTCCGGTAATCTTCCATATATTAGTGTAATTTTGTCTTGTTGAGTAGTTTTTACCCAAAGGTGGTGCGAATGGGACTTGTAGAAAGACAATTGGCTGAAATGGATAGAATCTCTCATGATTTGATTGTCTTACAGCGTAAATTTGATGATTTGTTAAATCGGGTTGCGCGCTTGGAAAAAAGTGAAGCACCACTGGGTAATATCACCAAAAATACTGCTGATATCTCCATCAGTGCACAAGGTAATAATGACGGTGATATTGGGATAGGTGCCTGGGTAGCCAAGGGAGCCTTGCTGCAAAAGCTGGCCACGGTGAGTTTTATCCTGGTTTTTGCACTACTGTTGAGGACGGTAACCGATAATGGGTCGATAGATTTGAGGACAGGTACATATCTCGGCTTATTCTATGTCATCGCTTTAATAGGAGTTGGCGGATGGTTGTATGCCCGTCAAAAGGTTTTAGCCCCGATTTTTTCCGTTTCCGGCTATTTGTTACTCCTCAGTATTGTTATTGAAGGCACTCAAAGATTCAATACCATTTCATACCATTTGGCCTATGGGCTTCTGTTCACCGCGTTGGGAGTGTGCAGCTTAATTAGTCTCCGTGCTAAAGCAGCTCGTTTTTTAACCATTGTCGTAATCGGGGTCGGGCTTTCCGTCTTTATTTTTAACTTCCCCCGGTTGATTTTTCCGGCAGGTGCCATGTTGTTATTGATGGCGATGGCTGTAGCCATCGCCGCATCAGAGTGGAAGGTCACGACCGGATTGAAATGGCCTGTTGCCGGATTTATTCTCCTTTTCTGGTTCTTCTGGTCATTTAAGATCGTGATGCCATTGTTGCGGGGCCAACAACTTCCTTCCGATCTTATGCTGCCGTGGTTTCTGCCGTCATTGGCCTTATTGGGCCTTCTGTCGTTTGTTCATACCCTGCGAAAATATCTGGGGAAAGAAATTATTATCCCCTTTGATGTTCTGCTGCCCAGTGCAACCATGGCCCTGATTTTCCTGGCTGGACGGGTGGTGGTGGTCAATGCCTGGGAAATGAATCGGATTTTTGGATTGGCGGCTATTATTCTTGCCATGGTTCAATTCCTGCTGGGATGGCATCTGGCGACCCGTGGAGCGTCTGACCGTTGGGCCGGTATCGGTGGGGCCTTTGCTGCTGGTGCTCTGATGCTGACCCTGGGGCTTACTGATCTTACCGGTGGACTTGGTTGGGCAGTTATGGTCTGGTCTCCGGTTGCTTACGGGCTTCTGGTTCTTTCCGGTCGATGTCGGAGCGGATCACTCCGCTTTATCTCATATCTCTATCAGATAATTATTGTTATCATTGGTCTTTCGGCAAAGATCTTTTCTGTTGCTCCCGAGGCAACTATTGCCGCCTTCCCCGCAGCAATATCCCTGTCGATTTTCAGTATGATCCAATATCTTTGGTGCCGTAAAAATCCGCCACCTGACGGAAGTTTTTTTAAGAAAATTGACGGGAAAGATTTTTCATCTCTGGCTCTCTTTCTCTGTGGTCTTGTCGGACTCTATTTTGTAACCACCATGGCCCTTGATCTTGTTCTGACCAACCTCCTCACTGATCCTGAAAATGCAATAAAATGCGGCCATTCAATTATTATAAACTGTGCCGCGATAATTATGCTCGTTTTGGGAGGTCGTCTCCGTAATTCTGAATATATCGGGATAGCAGTACTTTTTGGGGTTGTTGGGGGGATTAACTCTTTTATTCTGGATCTTTTTAAGGGACATGGGCTTCCTTTGGTTCTGAGTGTTCTTTCTTTCGGGTGCGTAGCTGCAATTGGTTCAATTGTCATGGGTCGTTGGCAGAAACGGAATTGACGTGCTTGGTTTATTGCGATGTTTATTCAAAACAGCCAGGTTTTTTTTATTTGAATTATGACACAATGTGTTATATTAGCGAGCTCAATTTTATTGGGTTTATTTCTTAAATAGTTAGTTATTTCAAAGTGATACAACATGAGTATGACAGAGAGACATGGTAAGCCGATTTATCCGATTAGTGTTGCTGCAAAACTTCTCGATGTTCATCCCCGGACATTACGAATCTATGAAGAAGAAAAACTCCTCAAACCTGCCCGGCAGGGGAATAAACGTTTTTTTTCAGATGATGATATTGACTGGGTCAAGTGTTTACGCAAACTTATTCATGAAGAGGGAATCAGTATTCCCGGGGTGAAAAAATTATTGGAACTCACTCCCTGCTGGGAAATCAAAAATTGTCCTGAAGAAATTCGAGGACAATGTACCGCCTTTGTCGACCGGGTCGCCCCTTGCTGGCAGCGTGCCGGCGATATGTGTCGAAAGGATCGCAACCGGTGTGATCAGTGTGAAATATTTGTCAGGGCAATGAAAGAAGTTGAAGAAGTTGTTGCCGAAAAAGAAAAATAGTATAGAATTTCTTCTTTTTTTCGGTCGAGGTAGGTCTCGTCCCGAAGTTTCAATTGTTAGGGTTAATATTTGATAAGGAGTGGTTGTAATGGCTGACAGTGACAACAATCGGACGGAAAACGTAAACCTGGCCGATGAGAAATTAGGCAAGGGACCCTGGGGATACATTATTAGGGGAATGTGGCGTTCACCTTTGGGACTTATGGGAGTGACTCTGACCACGGTCAGTATTACCTTGATGGTTATTGGGGTGATCTTCGATATGCTGGGGTTGATTGAAAATCCCTACGCCAATATTTTCACCTATATGATCCTTCCCGGGGGTATGGTTACCGGCCTTTTGCTGATCCCCATCGCTGGTTTTCTCCGCCGACGTCAGTGGCATAGATTTGGGATCCCCCGTGAACATCTGCACATCAATCTGAGCGACCATCGACATCGGAAGTTCATGATTGTATTTATTGTTTTGACGGTCATCAATGTCTGCGTTCTCGGTATTATTGGTTACGAAGGATATCATTTCACCGATTCTCCATACTTTTGCGGTCAGGTCTGCCATCAGGTTATGGCTCCTGAATACACCGTCTATCAGAGGTCAGCCCATTCCAATGTGGCCTGTGTGGAATGCCATATCGGCCCCGGCGCCCAATGGTTTGTTCGGGCCAAGATTTCCGGACTCCGTCAGGTTGCCGCCGTGTTGACCGACAGCTACTCCAAGCCGATCCCCGCCCCGGTTGAACACCTTCGCCCGGCTCGAGATACCTGCGAACACTGCCATTGGCCTGATAAATTCCATGGTAAGAAAGTAAAGATCTTTAAACATTTTTATAATGATGATCTTGCAGAACCTGCGGTCACGGAAATTGCACTCCATATCGGTGGACGTAATCCAGAGAATGATAAGTTTGAGGGTATTCATTGGCATGTGTCCAAGGATGTAGAGGTTCGATATCTGGCCACTGATGCCGCTCGTACTGATATTGTCAAGGTTCAGGTTAAGCGTCCCGATGGCAGTCGTGACGAATTCGTCAAGACTGGAGCGGAAATTCCGGAGGGAGAGGCTGGTGAATGGCGGGTTATGGACTGCATCGATTGCCATAACCGTCCGACCCATATCTATGATATGCCTGAGCAGGTGGTCGACTTTGGTCTGTTGAGCAGAGTTATCAGCCGTGACATCCCAGGGATCAGGGAAGATTCCCTCACCGCAATCACCGGCGACTACGCCACTCGGGAAGAGGCTGATGCAAAAATCGGCAGTGTTCTCATGGAGCTTCAGTACAAACGCCATGGGGATGATGTTGAGCAGTATCGGGCTGATATTGAAAAGACCGGACGGTATCTGGCCGAAGGGTATCTTGCCAACTGCTGGCCCGAAACCAGAGTTGTCTGGGGAACCTACCAGGGACATTTGGGCCACCGTTCAGAAGATTACGGCAATTATCAATTCGCTGATACTACATTCGGATGCTTCCGCTGCCATGATGAAGAGCACGAGGACAGCAGTGGCAAGGTTATTAAGCAGGAGTGTGATCTCTGCCATGATGAGCCCCAATGATCATGATATATTAATACAGTAGGATTGAAGAATTTAAGCCGCCCCGGATACTCTCCGGGGCGGCTTTTTTTTTGGGGGATCCTGAACGAGTATTCGACCTATCCTTTCTTTAATTGAATTTGGTAGGATATAATCAGAATGGAGTTAAGACTATTTATCGTCTCCTTGGAGCGATCATGAATTTAAAATTGAATCATGTTGCCTTCCTGCTTTTCCTTATGGTGGTTCTGTCCCTGACTTGGGCTTCGATGTCTTTTGCCACCACCACTGATGATGAGGTCAGGGCTCGTTTGATTCTTGACCTGATTGATGATCTTTGGCGGGCTGATTCGTCAGAGAGCACGGTAACCATGCGGGTTGTGACCGCCAATTACCGGAGGACAGTTACCATGCAGAACTGGACCCTGGGAAAGAATTATTCATTGGTGAGGATTGTCTCTCCACAAAAAGAAAAGGGAACTGCGACCCTCAAATCAGGGAATGTGATTTACACCTACCTTCCGAAAACCGACCGCACCATTCGGTTGACCTCGGGGATGATGATGGGATCGTGGATGGGGAGTCATTTCACTAATGATGATCTGGTCAAAGAGTCGAGGATGGCTGATGATTACATCCCGAGACTTGGTTTCGAAGGAGATCGGGAAGGTCGTTCCATTCTGGAATTTATTCTGGAACCCAAGCCTGAAGCTCCGGTGGTCTGGGGACGGGTAGTGATCACCGTTTTGGCTGAATCATATCTGCCTCTGGTTTCCTTATACTACGACGAAGATCTCTCCTTGGTTCGGACCGTAACATTTAGTGATTTTGTTGAAATGGGTGGGAGGACCCTCCCCGCGCGTCTTCGGGTGGTGCCTACTGAAGAACCCGATGAATATACCGAATTGATTTACGAAGACATTCGGTTCGGTGTTTTGGTCCCGGAATCGTTTTTTTCGCTGCAGCAACTGAGACGGCAGTGAAACTGGTTGCCTTGGTTGGACTGGTTTTGTTGGTTTAATGATGTGAGAGGAGAGAGGAGAGAGGAGAGAGGAGAGAGGAGAGGGGTAAAGCAGGCCCGAAAGAATCTCTACCGACAACTCACTCCCTATTCGTATCTCTTTCAAACAACGGGGTTTTAGTTTGAATATTTTTACCTGGGCGTTCAGAAGTCTCTGGCGCAGTCGGCAGCGGAGTTTTATCATGATTGGCGCCATGGGGTTTGCCGGTTTTATCATGATTTTTTACGCCGCCTTGATGGAAGGACTCCTCCATACCACTGAGCAGAACGCTACGGTGATGGAGAGTGGGCAGTTTCAGGTCCATGCTCCAGAATATCGTGATGATCCTGATCTCTACACGATGATCACCCAAGAAGTGGAAGTGCTGAACCGCCTTCAGGCCAACGGATACCAGGCCGCACCTCGACTCTTCGGCGTTGGACTGGCTGCCGCCCATGCCTCTTCTGTCGGTATTATGCTGCGTGGTATTGATCCGGATCGTGAGCGTTTGGTCACAGAAATTCATCGGCATCTTTTGGCAGGAAAATGGCTCAATGGCGATGATCCCGAGGGGGTGGTTGTAGGCCGGCGGTTGGCCAAGGCCCTGGGGCTTGTAGTAGGGGATGAATTGGTGGTGGTTTCCCAGGCCGGTGACGGCTCAATGGCCAACGAACTGTATCGGGTTCGAGGTGTTTTGAAATCGATCAATGAATCCATCGATCGGTCTGGAGTCTTTTTCCTGGATGAGGTTTTTCGAAAGTTGATGGTTTTGCCCGATGGAGTCCATGAAATCGCTATTCGTTCTCCCGATGATACTTACAGTCTGGCCGATCATACTCAGCAAATTCAGAATCTGGTGCCGGATTTAGAGGTTAAAAACTGGCGGGAGTTGCAACCGGTGGTGGCCAGGGTTATTGATATGTCCCGTTACTCCCTGTTGTTGATGTTGGTTATCACCTACTCAGCGGTGGGGATTCTTACCTTGAACGGGATGTTGATGGGGGTATTTGAGCGGATCCATGAGTTCGGGGTGGTTAAGGCCCTGGGGGTACCGCCCTGGCAGATCTTCAGCCTGATTGCAATTGAGAGTTTTCTGCAGGTTGTTTTTGCCTCGATCATTGCCCTGGCCGCCGGGATTCCTTTGTCACTCTATTTTGAAACCCATCCCCTTGATCTCACCGGCCTAGCGTCTTCCTCTGCTTCAATTGCCGGGATAGCCCTTGACCCTCTTTGGTATTGCCGGGTTTCGGTTAAGGCTGTGGTCGATCCCATAGTGGTGTTGATGGTTGTGGCCATGTTGTCGATCATCTATCCGGCGACCAAGGCTGCCTTATTGAAACCTCTTGCTGCAATCCATCATCGGTGACGCCATGGGTTTTATGAGAATCGTATTCATCGCCTGGCGGAATCTGCTCCGCAACCGTCGACGAACCCTTATTACTGCCTTTTCAGTGGCTTTTGGGGTTCTGCTTTCAGTTACCTTCACTGCCTCCGGGGACTACACCTATACCAACATGATTAACAGCAGCGCCACCATGGGATTTGGCCATGTGACCATTGCCGCCAAGGGTTATAACGATACTCCAACTTTAACCCGTCGACTGGTTGCCGCTGAAGAGCTTCGGCGGCAGGTCCTTAGCAACCATGAGGTGGAAAATGCCTATGTCCGGATAGCGGGGCAGGCCATGTTTGCCGCCGGGGTTAAGAGTATCGGTGGTCAGGTGATCGGTGTTCATCCTTTACAGGAACGACCTGAACATAACTTGTTCATCCGGTCCATCATCCAGGGGATATTACCGGCTGATTCTGAATCAACCGGGGCGTTGATCGGGGCGAAAATGGCGGAAAAACTCAATCTTCGACTGGGCAAGAAATTAATTTATACTCTCACCGACCGGAAGGGTGACCTGGTCAGTGGGATGAGCCGGGTCAGTGGAATCTTCCAGACCGGTGAGGATATGGTGGATAGTTCGGTGGTGCTTTTGCCCATTAATCGTCTCCGACGACTGCTCGGTTATGATGCTGGAGATGCCTCGCTGATTTCGGTTCTTATTTGGGACCAGCGAGGGGCCGACCTGGTTCGTCAGAAATTGATCGGAAGCCTTCAACAAACGGGTTACGAGATTTTAACCTGGGCTGAGACCCAAGCTGATTTGGCTGGTTTGATCGCCATCGATCGGGCAGGTAACTATCTGATGCAGTTTCTGGTTGGTTTGCTGATTGCTGCAGGAATTCTCAATACCTTGTTGATGAGTGTGATGGAACGGACCAGGGAATTCGGAATGATGATGGCTTTGGGGATGTCACCGGTGCAGGTAGTGATCATGGTGATGGTTGAGTCGCTGATGATTGGTCTGCTCGGGCTTTTTCTCGGGGCGGTGATCACCACCCCATGGTATATCTATATGGCAGGAACCGGGATAGACTTCAGCAGCCAGATTGGCCAGGATTACAGTACGAGCGGAGTGTTGGTTGATCCGGTGATGAAGTTCCGGCTCTTCAAAGAAAGTGTGATAGGAATCCTGGCCGGGGTCTTCATTCTGACCCTGCTGGCCGGAATTTTCCCCGCGATCAAAGCCGGGAGGGTGCCCCCCTTGGCCAGTATCAGGGGTATTTGAGGAAGCAATGGAAAACTTGATTCAATTACGGAACGTAACTAAAATTTATCAGCAGGGGAAGGTCCAGGTCCATGCAGTGCAGGATTTGACCCTGGGTTTGGCCCTGGGCGAATTTTCTGCCCTCTGCGGGCCTTCCGGATCCGGCAAGACTACTGTCCTGAATCTGATCGGCGCCCTTGATGAACCTTCCCAGGGAACTATCCTGTTGGAGGGAAATGATCTGGCCTTGTTGAATCGAACTCAGTTGTCACGATTGCGGCGGGATCGGATCGGGTTTGTGTTTCAGGCCTATAATTTGGTTCCGGTGCTGACTGCCTATGAAAATGCCGAATTTGTCCTGGCTTTGCAAGGAGTGCCTGCCAAAGAACGTTATGATCGAACCATGACAATTTTAGATGAGGTTGGGCTTGCCGGGTTGGCTAATCGCCGCCCAGACGAGTTGTCTGGTGGGCAGCAGCAGCGGGTGGCCATAGCCCGGGCCATTTGTCCCGAACCAGCAGTGGTTCTCGCCGATGAACCAACTGCCAATGTTGATACCACCACGGCCGACGGTCTGCTTGGATTGATGGAAAAGCTCAATGATGAAAAACGGATTACGTTTCTTTTTTCAACCCATGATCAACGGGTTATGGATCGAGCCCATCGTCTGATTCGGCTTACCGATGGACAACTCACCGGAGATGAGGTTCGGCGGTGAAAGCATTGAAAACCGGCCTTCCTGCTTTGATGGTCGCCGGACTCGTGGTTGTAATGTGGGGATTGGCTTGGCCATTTTCGGTGAACGCAAGCGATCCTATAAGGTTTGATGATCTACAGGTTTTTTTCAAGATCGGAACTGGATATCTGGTGTATCCAGACACCGGATCATATCATAAAAGAGATCAAATCGCCTGGGCGGAAGATTTTAGGGTATTGGTCCGAGCGGGCAATGAATCTTTTCGCTTTTCCATCAATCTTCTTGAATCTTCGTACAGCCTTGCCCCTGTGACAAGTACCGCCGGTAAAAACCTTTGGGATGTGGAGCGGAGCAGCCTCTTTGCCGGGAGTGTTGATGAGGGAGGAGATTCTCGGAGTGTGCTCTTGATCGATTCGTTTACCTGCCAGTTGTCATCTGGTCGTTTTGATTTCACGGCGGGGCGGCAGCCGATTAACCTGGCCACCACCTTTTATTATTCTCCAAACGATCTATTTGCCCCTTTTCAGCCCCAGACTTTTTTTCGGATGTATAAGCCCGGGGTCGACGGAGTTCGGTTGAATCTTCGGTTAAATCCCTTATCTCAAGTGGACCTGATCGGAGTACTGGCCTACGAAGCAGACCCGGCCAGCTCCACCGGTTGGAGCCAGACTCCAGACTGGTCACAGACGAGTATGCTGGGTCGTTATTCCTTTGAAACAGGCGGATTTCAAATGACGTTTCTTGGGGGAAAAGTTCATGACCGGTATCTGTTGGGATGGGGGTTCCAGGGTGAGATTGCCGGTCATTACGGTCTACGGAGTGAAGGGAATTATATCGACTCAGGCATGGACGGATACCCGGCTCAACTGAATGTTGTCTTCGGTCTTGATAGGCAAGTCACTTCCCGCTTGAATTGGCGTACAGAGTATCTGATGAGCAAAGTGTTTTCAAATAATGATCCGGTCGAATCAGGTTATTCCGGTCGGCATCATGGTGGGATCGGCCTGGGGTATGAGATCACTCCGCTGTTGAACGCTACCCTCTTGACTTTGATAAACCTTTCTGATCATTCAGGGCTGGTGGCGGCAAATTTACTATATTCTCTAGCCGACGAGGTAGATCTTACTGCGACCATTTTCCTCCCGCTGAATACCAGCTCAAGCATTGGAGAGAATGGGAGCCAGTTTACAGACACCCCCCGCAGTATCCTCTTGGAATACCGGGTGTTTTTCTGAGACGATGGAGTCAAAAGGCGATAGTATTACCCTCTCTCGACCACTTCCCTTTTGTTTTTCCGTAGGACCAAAATTTTTTTCATAACCGTTTTTAACTTTAGGCAAAGCTTCTTCATCAATCCATGTCATTTTGGCAAATCGGGCGGTCAGATTGGCATGGTACTCGGGAGGTTTGTTTGCTAACTGTTTGAATTGTCAAGTTTGTTTTTATTGGCACGATTTTGGCTAGATGTAAAGAACAGTTGATGTTTGGCCGCAAAAATAGTTGAGAAACCAAAAAAGGGGAAGAACAATGGATGGCGTTAAAGATAGAACCGATAATAGAAACCGTGTTGAAGTTTCATCCCGCACTGATTCGGACGCTGTTTCAAGGGGAAGCTTGATCACCATGGGTGTTGTTTCAGGGCTGGTCGGGATTTGGGCTGTTGCCTGCCTCTTTAGTGCCATGGCCAGCAGTGGTGGCCCCATTGCCTTGTTTAAAAGTTGGTTTACAGCGATAGTCGGTATGTGAAATCATCTGAATATTTTTTAGGTTTGTTATAAGCCGGGGGGGAAATACCCTCCGGCTTTTTTTATTGGCTCAGCAGGGGTCTATGCTTGTCCTTACTATAACTAATTTGTTAATAAGTAATGATGGTCCGTTCCCAACATTATTCCCTTCCGAAGGATACAGGAGATTCCCATGGCAAAAATTATCGCAGTGAAGGCCCGGCAGATTCTGGATTCCCGGGGCAACCCAACGGTTGAAGCGGATGTTATTACCGATGGGGGACATCTTGGTCGCGCTGCGGTTCCCTCCGGTGCTTCCACTGGAACGCGTGAGGCCCTTGAGTTACGCGACGGTGATCCAAACTATTATAACGGAAAATCCGTTCGCAGGGCTGTGGCCTCGGTTAAAGAAAAGATAGCCCCTCATCTCATTGGGATGGATCCCACTCACCAGTCCGATCTTGATCACGCCATGTGTGCCCTCGACGGGACTGAAGATAAGAGCAGTCTCGGCGCCAACGCAATCCTTGCGGTGAGCCTGGCTGCCTGTCGGGTTGGGGCCTTGGGCACCGGACTGCCGCTGTATCGTTATCTCCATGAAGTGTTGTCTGCTCCGAATAAGGCAGGACTTCTGGTATTACCTTTCCCGATGATGAATATCATCAATGGTGGCCAGCATGCCGCCAATAATCTCGATATCCAGGAGTTCATGATTGTTCCACAGCTTCAGGCCTCATTTTCGGAAAATTTGCGGGCTGGGGTCGAGGTCTTTCATCGTTTGAAAAAGGTCTTGGCTGGTCGCAACCTTTCCACCAATGTAGGGGATGAAGGTGGCTTTGCTCCCTCTCTTGATTCCCATGATCAGGCAATCCAATTGATCCTCCAGGCAATCGAAGAGGCACACTATCAACCAGGTCGGGATATATTCCTGGCTCTTGATGCGGCGAGCTCAGAATTTTACCGGAATGGGCACTATCATATGGAGGGCCGGGAGTTCTCAACCAATCAGATGATCGATTATTATACCGATCTCGTTGAGCGATATCCCCTGTTTTCCATCGAGGATGGTCTAGCCGAGCAGGATGGCGAAGGTTGGCCGCGGCTTACCCAAAAGCTCGGCAATCGAATTTTGATCATCGGTGATGACCTTTTCGTGACCAATCCTAATATTCTTAAGGAAGGGATTATCAAGAAACAGGCAAATGCCGTCTTGATCAAAGTCAACCAGATCGGGACCTTGACGGAAACCCTGGAGACCATGGCGATTGCCTATGATGCAGGATTACGCTGTATCATCAGTCATCGGTCTGGAGAAACGAGTGATGCTTTTATCGCCGACCTGGCTGTGGCGACCGGTGCCGGATTGATAAAAACCGGATCGGCCAGCCGCACTGATCGTTTGGCCAAATACAATCAACTCCTGAGGATTGAGGAGCAACTAACCAACGATGGTAATTCAATCGGAGCGGCGTGAAATTGTTTGAAGCATGGAAATAACAGGAATGAGAGTTCCGTGGAGCAGCGGATCGTTTTCTGGATCATCCCTAACTTATTTATTGCGTTTACTCGTGGTCAGGATGAGATCTTTTGCTCCCAGATGAGGTATACGGTTAAAACAGTCAGGGGCATACGGTCCTTTTTCAGAATGTTGGGTCGAAGATTCTGCCTAAAGATCAGTTTTCCTGCAGATCACCATCTCTCATGGAGAAGTTTCTTTGGGCTTGTTGGGCGATGCTTTTATTGTGGGTGACGATAATAAAGGTTGTTCCCCGCTCTTGATTCATGGTCTTGAAAAGATCGATGATCTCCGCTTCGGTTTCTTCATCAAGGTCGCCGGTTGGTTCATCGGCCAGGATGATTTCCGGATTATTGATAAAAGCCCTTGCTATGGATACTCGCCGTTGTTGCCCGCCGGATAGTTGTGAGGGATAGAAATCGGCCTTGTCGTTCATACCCACCTTTTGGAGGAGGTCCATAGCCCGGTTTTTTAGATCATCATATCCTTTACCGAACGCTGTTGGCAGGTAGAGATTTTCCAGGGCAGTCAAGGTCGGGATCAGACTGGCAAACTGATAAATAAAACCGAATCGTTTATTGCGGAGTTGGGCGAGGCGAGAATCGTTCATGGACCATAAGTTAAGGTCTTCGATCAAGACCTGCCCGGAGTCGGGTTTGGTTAAGCCGCCCAGGAGGCTAAGCAGTGTTGTTTTTCCGCTGCCCGAGTGACCGATAATGGCAACCAGTTCCCCTGTGCTAATGGAGATATTCACTCGGTCTGCCGCTTTGATAACTTGTCCGCTGATCCGGTATGATTTGCAGAGATTTATTGTCTGAATCATAACAACCTCTATGAAATCGCAAGTGAGGTTCCACCACCAGGAACCTGGAGGTAGCTTTCACTGGACTTCTTTGTTAAGGTTTTTCCCTGTGGGGAAAACTATTGAACCCGGTCGATGCGTTTTTTGAGTTCTTGAGCCATGGTCCGGTCTATCTTGTTGAGAACTTCATACTGCGCCCGGGCTCCGTCCAGATCATTTTTCTTTATGAGGGTTATTGCCAGATTGAAGCGGGCCGAGGCATATTTGGGCCTGAGTTCAAGGGCCTTCTGTAAGGCAACGACCTCCTCGTCAAGTTTACCGAGTTTGCCATAAACGATGGCCAGATTATTCATGACAATCGGGTTGTTGGGCAGACGTTTGGCTGCTTCAAGTAAAACATCCACCGCTTTTTCAGGTTGATCCAGTCTGCTGTAGGCCGTGCCAAGCTTAAAGTAGGTGTACTCTTTGTCCGGATCTAAACGGATTACCTGTTGATATGCTTCAATTGCCTGTTGATATCGTCCCTGCCGCTCGTAGAGATCGGCGAGATGATAATAGGCCTGGCTGTTTTTGGGACTATCTTGAATCTGTTGCAACACTTCCCCCAAGAGACTTTCATGGGAGTACTCGTTGATGGCCGCCTCGGTGGTTTCAGCCACTGGTTTTTTTGTCGTGTCCCGGCGATTGCATCCGGTGGCGCTAAGGGTGCTTAATCCGCAGAGGAGGATTGCAATGGCGGTATAGTACAGAGCGATATTCTTCATTGGTTTTTCCGGGGTGATGGAATACGATTTTTATTCACCTTTACGAATGGCCTCGTACGGTTCCAAGCGACTGGCCAGGGATGCTGGTATAAGCGAGGACAGGAGCCCGGTACAAATTGAGAAAATCAGTGAGGCGGCAACGAGTTCGCGAACCACCGCCGGTGGAGGCAGAATGTAAGGGAGTTGAAGGCTTTGTTGGATTTTTTCCTGGAGGGCAAATAACATCCCAAAGCCGACTCCTAACCCGGCAAGACCGCCACTAAAAGTAATGATAACCGCTTCGAAAACGATCAATAAAAAGATGTGCTGTCTCTTGGCCCCCATAGCGCGAAGCATGCCAAGTTCTCGTTGGCGTTCGTTGACAATCATATAAAAGGCGAATCCGATCATAAATAGGGCCATTGCCCAGAGGACCATGCTCACCGTCATAATCCCGGTTAGCAGGCCGGAGAGTTGTTTGCGAACCGTACTGATGACCTCATCTGAAGCGATGGCCTTGACTCCATCTAGAGCATACATGATCCTGGTGGCTACCCGGTCGGGATTGATGACGCCATCGGTTTTGACCATAACAGCCGAAATTATCCCTTTTTCTAATTTGAGGGGTTGCATGGATTTAGTAATGGAGTTTTCTGCCATTGCATAGGCCGCATCCATGGTCATGAAAATCGATTGATCAAAGAAATTCATTCCTGTCGGTTCCATGGTTCCGACTACTGTGAAAAGGGTTCCGAAAAATGGGATAACTGACTCAGTCATGATCGGTAGGGAGCGTCCGGCGATAATCTGATTTCCTTGAAGCGATTGGTGCTGGTTGTTTTTAAGCCAGGGTCGGACGGTGAAATCAGTGACCGGGTCAATGGCGATCAAAAAGAGATCGACACTGTAACAGCAAGTGAAGGACGAAGGTTCAATAAACAATTGAGGGGAGGCGATTTCTACACCTTCGACCTCTTTGATCTTCTCCAGCACCGAGCTATTCATATAAAAGCTGGTTGGTTTCCCGGCGAGCAGGGCGGAACGGGCTTGTGCCTCATTCTCGGAGGGAACCACCAGGACATCGGCTCCAAGACGATATGTCCCTATATTCAGGGCGTTTTTCATCCCGGTAATAAATATTGTTGCCCCCAATAAGGTTCCGGAGACGATAGTTGCGAGGAGCAGCAGCAGGATGGATCGAACCATTTTCCGCCGCAGATTTGAGATGGCTAGCTTGTAAAGGGCAAATTTCTTCATGTTTCCCGCAAAATCTCGAGGTTGACGGTCAGAGTCTTAGATCCAGTATAAATGACCTTATCGTCTTCGTATTCACTGATGATACTAAGGGACTGTTGGTTGGGAATGTCAAGACCTGTTTCCAGCAATCGGTGCTGGTTCTGCCATCATATATCCCCAAAAAGGTGGGGCCAAGGATAAATTCCCCGGCCCCACGGTGCAAATGTCCAGATCCTCTGAGGATTATTACTTGATTGGGGGAGGATTCCAGTCAATTTCTATCCCACACAATAGCGGTGAACCATTGTCCATTTCAACTTCCACTTCATTCTTCTTGTGACAGGCGGCACATGCTGAGATCTGATTAACTATCTTGAAATCCTTCCTTTCCATGATATTTAAGAGACTGTCATCGCCATAGGTCCGAGAGGAAAGGAAGGCATAGGTGCCGTCATCGGTGAAGGCAAAGTCATGGGGACGGATACCGTCCGGGAGGGTAATTCTTTTGGAGATTGTATCGGTTGCGGTGTCGATAATGACAACCTGACTGCGGCGGGTACCTGGCTTCAAACCGGGATCAAATTCATTGGGTGCGCTGACCCAGAGTTCCTTGCCATCGGGAGTCATTCTGATCTGATGGATAAAGGTCATATCGGGGCTTTTAATCTCTTTGATTTTTTTCTTGGTTTTCCAGTCGTAGACATAGACGATTCCGGTGGGCATGTCTGAGATGTACGCTTTGTCAAGGTTCTTGGTCCACTGGATACCGCAGACCGCCATTCCGACGGGCATTTTGTCCACGGTCTTCAATTTTTGTGAATCCCAGACGTAGACGTAGCCGTCTGCCATGTCTTCAAAGTAAATGTTCCCATCAGGGCCGGTAATGGCTCCGCAGAATTTTTGTCCGACTTTGAAGGGGCCTTCTTTTTCTCCGGTGGCTACATCGACCTTATAAACTTCTCCGGCCAATGTCCCGGCGACCAGATATTTTTTATCACCTTCCTTGACCAGTGCCTGGCCATGGCTGCCACCAGACTTTTTAATCTCCTCGAAACTCATCCCGGCGATGATGCCTTCCATCTCCGAACCGGCTTCAGTCAAAACAATTCGATCTTTATCGAGATTATCCGGTGCCCGCAATGTTCTGAGGTCGATTATGGCAAGATGGCCGCCATGCCCGGCGATATACGCAATCGCATTAAAGGTAGGTCCGAACTTTGCTTCGATTGCAACACCGTTATCATCTGCTGATGCGCTGGGTGTTGCGCCCAGAAGTAAAGTTGCTCCAAGAGCAACAGTCAGGGATAAAGCCATTTTTGCCAGTTTCTTGTTCATGTCCTTCTCCGGTGATTAAAATTTGGATATCTCAATCCTGCCATGCAACTCGCTTAACAAAAGTACTACATCGTGGTACAATCCTTGATTACGTCTCTATCGAGTCTATGTCAAGAAATATATCATAGGGAAGTTTTTTAAAGTATTTGGGTGAGGGGAGTTTAATAATTAAAGGGAAAACTTAAGTAGATTTTTGTTTCATCAATTGATTTTTAATATTTAATGTTGCCAAGTGGTTGATGTCAACATTAAATACTGGGTGCCTCTATTTGGATATCTTTGAGCCTCTTATAAAATAAACATCTGCTCTACTCGGTTAAAAATATCCTGTGTGATGTCTTCATTGTTAAATCGTCTCTGCACTGGATATTTTTCTCCTGATCTTGCTAGGAGGTCATTTGGCAAGAGGCACCTATGAAAACAATAATGTCGTTGTGGTGTTGTTTTAGGTTTCTTCTTGACAGGGGTAGCATTTGCGAATAACCGTGTGATGTTTCCGTTGGAATCTTTTCATCCCTATTCGTGGAGTATTCTCATTTTATGAGCCCCAAGAAGATATTGGCCGTTGTTCTTGCTGCTGGCAAGGGCACCAGAATGAAATCAGCCCACCCCAAGGTCCTTCATGAAGTTTTTTTTCGACCAATGATCCATCACGTTTTAAATGCCATTGGATCATTAACGGTCGATAGAATAATTGTTGTTGTCGGTTATCAGGCGGATGAATTAAGGCAATCACTGAATGAGTATGAGGTCGAGTTCGCCATTCAATCGAGCCAGTTAGGTACTGCCCATGCGGTCCTTTCCGCCCAAAACGCACTCTCTAATCATGTCGGCAATGTGTTGATCCTCTGTGGTGATACACCGTTGATCACCTCAGAAACCTTGCAGGAGCTGGTGTGTGCCCATGAATCATCTTCTGCTGTATTGACGGTTATGACCTCATTTGTGAGTGATCCTACCAACTACGGACGGATTATTCGTGATGATAACGGTTCAGTTCGTCGGATTGTCGAGCATAAGGATGCCAAGAACGATGAATTGACCGTTTGTGAAATAAACACTGGAATATACTGTGTGGATAGTCGGTTTTTGTTGTCCGGGCTTCTTGAAATTGGTCGTGATAATGCCCAGGGCGAATACTATTTAACGGATTTGGTTGCGGTTGCCCGGAACGAAGGGCATATTGTTAACCGTTATGAGTGTACTGATTTTTGTGAAGTCATGGGGGTAAACTCTCGGCACGAACTTGCCCTCGCCTCCTCAGCGCTTCGAGATAAAAGAAATCTTGAACTGATGCAAAGCGGCGTGACTCTTCTTGAGCCGGAAACGATTCGGATAAGTGATGATGTGGAGGTTGGTGCTGATACAGTGATCGGCGGGAATGTTATCCTGTCCCATGGTACATCGATCGGTCAAAATTGTCGTATTGAAGCAAACTGTATTATCAGGGGGTGCTCAATTGGGTCACACTCCATAATTGGTCCTTTCTGCCTTTTGGAACATGATACAATTGAGGGCCACACGATGGTACGTTCAAACCTCATTCATAACGAGAATGATATCCTGTAATAATCAGTTTTGCGATCTGACTGAGGTCTAATGCTCCAAGGGCTATTTTGAATCATTGAGGTTTGATGGCCCATTGGTCGAATATTCGGTCTTTGTTGATATATCTTTAATTAAACGTGGGTGAATACTGATGGAACAGATAGACGATTTGGTCAGATTGGAAGGTGCTGTTGAAAAATTAATAGCGGCTCTTGACGAACTTCACCATGAAAAAACAAAACTTGAAATGATGGTTGAAGAAAAAAGGAATGAAAACGAGGAGTTGCGTCGAGTTGTCGATAGTTTGCAAGGAGAAAGGAGTAAGGTCCAGCAAAAAGTATCCGGCTTGATTGATTCCATTGATCGATGGGAGCTGGTGAGTTCTAAAAAGAAAAGTGACGTCGGACAGCAGGTAACCGGAATTGAGGAAAAAACGCTCTTTTAGGTTTTGTGGAGAAAGACTTTGGCGAGACTGGTTAAATTTGAAGTGTTCGGGCAAGAGTATCCGCTCTATACTGACGCTCCAGAGGAAGACGTTCGGGAAATCCTTGCCTTGGTGAAAAAACATCTTGAGGAAACCAGTCCGGCAACCAACGTTATCCCATCCGGGAAATCGGTGATTCTTGCTACCCTCAATATGGCCGGTCGTTATGTAAAGCTGAAGAGGGATTTCGAAGCGTATCGTAATAAAATCGATTCCTTGGGTTTGAATATAATTAAAAAAATTGAGGAATTTGATTGATTACGATATGATACAAAATCTCCCCTGCCTTGTTGGTGATGAATAGGTTGTTTTCGAGCCAACATTATTTAAAAGGGTGACTCCACTGGTCTTTAAGATGGAAACTTGCTCTGCAAGATTCCAGATGAAGCTATGGGTAACGCCCACCTACATAGTTAGGTTCGGTATTAACAACCTATTTACACGGCTTGGTGGGGGATTTATCGGTTTAATAATCCACGGCAATTTTTTGTCATTGGGATTTTATATATATAAAAGCTTGGAAAGGAGGGCGATGGTTCCAGCTTAACGTAAGGGTGGTAGTTGGTTTTTTCCCCCAGGGTATTCAGACATGAATGAACTCAACCACTTGCAGAACTCGGTTGAGAGAGTAATAAATCCGGTATTTGTAGTGAAATAAGCAAGGTGGGTCTTCGCCTATTTATATACAACTGGTAAAGATCTTTCTGCTTTGTCTCGTCGGATTCGGCGGTTGTTTAAAGGAATAGTGGAGGCTGAATTCCTAAAGCCTTCTTTCTATAAAGCTATTATTTCCGTCATGTCTTGAAGTGTCTTATTCCCTTCCCTGGGAACATTTCCCCTTTCGTACCGTTGGTATTATTCAAGAAGATCCTTTTGAGGTTCCGTAAGAGTTCTAAACGGAGATCTCATGGTTTTTTTTTACTGAAAATTATTCTCTGGGTGTTGTTCGATTACGGGATAGTCGTAAAAAGGACCGCTGTGTCGGTTCTTTTTACTATTTGTCGTTTTGGCCATTGAGACCGTCTCGGGTTTCCCGCTAAAGCGAAAGTAGTACTGGGATTAAATAATGTCCTGGTTCAATATGGCAATCTGTTAACGGTCCATCAATGTTGATGACCGCTTAACTGTTTTAATAAATCTTTGAGGGAGGACGTCTCAATGAGTACGTCGTTTGTTGTTGCATCAATACTGGTTGCATCGGCGGTCGGTTTAATAATCGGGTTTATTCTCAGAAAGAATCTTGTAGAGAAAAGGCAAAATAGTGTTGAGGAGCAAGGCCGTAAATTGATAGAGGGCGCTCTTGCCGAGGTTGAACAGATAAAAAAAGAGGCATCTATTCAGATTAAGGATGATGCGTATAAGGCTAAGGTAGAGGCCGAGAATGAGATCCGTCATCGTAAGACCGATCTCATTGAAGAAGAAAAGAGGTTCGGTCAGAAGCTTGATCAGATTGAACGGAAAATCGATCTTCTTGATAAGCGAGAGATGGAACTGTTAAAAAGGGAACAGCACGCGGTAAAACAGGAAAATCGTGTTCTCCAGAAGAAGAAGGAACTCTCAGAGGTTATTGATGAACAGCGGCTGAAACTGGAAAAGATTTCCGGTATTTCGAGGGAAGAGGCCAAGCGTCTACTTACCGAGTCCATAGAAAGTGAAGCCAAGATGGAAGCGGCCAAGGCTTTGGTTCGGATTGAGAATGAAACCAAGATGGAGGCCGATAAGAAGGCTAAAAATATTATAGCCCTGGCCATCGCCCGTTATGCCGGAGATTATGTGGCTGAAAAGACCGTCTCCGTCGTCCCGCTACCCAATGAAGAGATGAAGGGGCGGATCATCGGTCGAGAGGGTCGTAACATCAGAGCCATTGAGGCCGCTACGGGTATTGATATCATTATCGATGATACCCCGGAAGCAGTCATTCTTTCCGGATTTAATCCGGTTCGACGGGAGGTGGCCCGGCAGTCCTTGGAGCGGCTGATTACCGATGGCAGGATTCATCCGGCCAGGATTGAGGAAATTGTTATCAAGGTCACCGAGGAACTTGAGGTCTCCATGCGTGAAGCCGGTGAGCAGGCGACTTTCGATGTTGGGGCCCATGGTGTCAATATAGAAATAATTAAACTGTTGGGCCGACTTCGATACCGAACCAGCTATGGACAAAATGTCTTACAACATTCACTTGAGGTCGCATTTCTTGCCGGGGTGATTGCATCAGAGCTCGGAGTTAATGTGAAACTCGCTAAACGTGCAGGACTCCTCCATGACATAGGGAAGGCGGTTGACCATGAAATTGAAGGGACCCATGCCGCCATCGGCCGTGACCTTGCTAAAAAATATGGTGAATCACCGGAAATTGTCCATGCCATTGCTGCCCACCATGAGGATATCCCTCCTGACGGTATTCTTGATGTTATCGTCCAGTCCGCCGATGCTCTGTCTGGGGCTCGTCCCGGGGCACGGAAGGAAATGCTTGAGTCATATGTAAAACGTTTGGAGGATCTTGAAAATATAGCCACGTCTTTTAGTGGAGTTGATAAAGCCTTTGCCATTCAAGCCGGCCGGGAAATTCGAATTGTGGTGAACAGTTCTGAAATTTCTGATACCGAGAGTGTGGTTTTAAGTGGTGATATTGCGAAAAAGATCGAAAAGGATTTGACCTACCCTGGACAAATTCGGGTAACAGTTATTCGGGAAACTCGAGCTGTTGAGTACGCAAAATGATGACCATTGATGAACAGATCGCTATCCTTGTTCGGGGAGCGGTCGATGTGATTTCCGAGGAAGGGTTGGCTGAGAAACTGAAACGCTCTGCCGCTACCGGTATCCCCCTGAAAATTAAAGCTGGATTTGATCCGACGGCCCCAGACCTGCATCTTGGTCATACGGTGTTGATTCAAAAACTCAAGCATTTCCAGGATCTCGGTCATGATATTAAGTTTCTGATTGGTGATTTTACCGGTATGATCGGTGATCCCACTGGTAAGTCAGAGACCCGCAAACCGTTGACTGTTGAGGATGTAAAACGGAATGCGGAGACCTATAAAGAGCAAATTTTTAAGATACTTGACCCGGAAAAGACCGAGGTTGTTTTTAATTCCCATTGGTTGGAAAAAATGACCTCGTTTGACTTTATCAAGCTGGCCTCCCAGTTGACCGTGGCTAGAATGCTGGAAAGGGAGGATTTTAAGGAGCGTTTTGAAAATAATCGTCCCATCTCCATCCATGAATTTCTTTATCCCCTGATTCAAGGTTACGACTCCGTTGCTCTTCATGCGGATGTGGAGTTGGGGGGGACTGATCAATTATTCAATGTATTGATGGGACGGACCTTGCAGAAGGTGTGGGGACAGGAGCCACAAACTGTTTTGACCATGCCCCTGTTGGAGGGATTAGACGGCATCAATAAAATGAGTAAATCCCTAGGAAATTACATTGGGATAACTGAATCGGCCAACGATATTTACGGTAAAATTCTATCGGTATCCGATGCGTTGATGTTTCGTTATTATGAATTGCTCAGTGATCTTTCTGCAGCAGAAATAGAGTCTCTCGCCACTGAAATGACCGAGGGGCGGATGCATCCTAAGGCGGTGAAGCAACAATTGGCCAGGGAAATTACTGGTCGTTTTCATGGTACAGATGCCGCTTCAGCAGCAGAAGAGAATTTTGACAATGTTTTTCGAAATCATGATTTGCCCGATGATATTCAAGAAATTAAATATCCGGTGGAAGGTCCCATGATCTGGCTCCCTAAACTCCTGGTTGAGGTTGATTTGGTGAAAGGAACCGGCGAGGCACGAAGGATGATTAGCCAAAATGCGGTTACCGTTGATGGCGAGAAAGTAACAGATCAGGATTATGAGCTTAAAACCGTTGGGCAGGTTTTGTTGAAAGTTGGCAAGAGACGGTTCTGCCGAGTAAGTTTTACTTAGTTGTCATAGAATAGGTAAAAAAAGGCGGCCTCGACAGAGGCCGCCTTTTTTTTTATATGAGCTCAGGGTCCGTTGTTTATGAAGAAAGCTTTTTAGCAATACCTGCGACGTGGGCTCCTTGGTAACGTGCTCCATCCAATTCGTTGTCACTGGGGGTTCTGCTGCCATCGGGGTCTGCCACGGTTGATGCACCGTAGGGGGAGCACCCGGAGATCTCAGTGCCGATCATTTGGCCCTTAAAAGAATAGGGGAGACCGACCACTACCATGCCTTGATGAAGGAGAGTGATATGGAAACTCAAAATGGTGGACTCCTGCCCGCCATGCTGGGTATTAGAGCTTGTGAAGACGCTGCCCGCTTTGCCAACCAATGACCCGTTCATCCAGAGGCCACCTGTTGAATCAAGAAATTGACGCATCTGGCCACACATATTCCCGAAACGGGTCGGGGTGCCGAAGATGATAGCATCGGCTTCAGCAAGATCATTAATGTTACCGACCGGTATCTTGATTTGATTCTTTTGCGCCTCGGTGGCGCCCATCTTGTCTAAAACTTCTTTGGACAAGGTCTCCGGGACTCTTCTTACATTTACCTCAGCCCCCTCAATAGATCGAGCTCCTTCCGCAATCGCCTGGGCCATCTTAGCGATATGACCATACATCGAGTAATAGACGATCAAGACTTTCATTGCGTCACCTCAAGATTGATGGTTTTTTAACTTCATTCCATGAATTTCATTGATCCGTCCGATACGATACCTATCAAGCAATAAAAAAGGGTTTATGGGCCAAAGCTCATAAACCCTTTTGGTTTCTGAGGCGAGCCCGGGATCAAACCCGGGACTCACCGAAAGTCAGCACTGCATCGGGCGCTTATTTTTTCTTGCTCTTCGCCGGTGTTTTGGCTGGTGCTTTGGCCGGTGTGGTTTCAGGTTCCAAGGACTTAAAACGGCCTTCCAGGAACTTCCACCCCTTTTCCACGTCCTTCTGGGACAAGGCCATTAACTCATCGGCATGTTCCGGATTCATCATCTTCAACATCCGATAGCGGTTCTCGTTCATGGCATATTCGGCAAATGGGATTGCCGGTGCCTTGGAGTCAATGTGCAAAGGATTTTTGCCTTCCGCTTCCAACTCCGGATTGTAACGATAAAGGGGCCAGTGACCGCACTCGACCGCCTTCTTTTGCTGGTCGAAACCCTTGGCCATATTGATCCCGTGGTTGATGCAATGCGAGTATGCGATGATCAGCGACGGCCCATCATAGGCCTCGGCCTCGGCAAAGGCTTTAGCGACCTGCATTGGGTTGGCTCCCATGGCTACCTTGGCTACGTAGACGTTGCCGTAGGTGGAGAAGATCATCCCGATATCCTTCTTGGGCATCTTCTTGCCACCGGCGGCGAACTGGGCGGTGGCGGCGCGCGGTGTTGATTTGGACATCTGGCCCCCGGTGTTGGAGTATACCTCGGTATCAAGGATCAAGACGTTGACATTCTCTCCGGAGGCCAACACATGATCCAGACCGCCGTAACCGATGTCATAGGCCCAGCCATCGCCGCCGATGATCCACACCGACTTTTTGACCAGATAATCGGCAACCGGTATCAAACGAGTTGCGGTTTTAGCCTTGCTCTTGGCAAGAGACTTCTTGAGTTTGTCAACCCGGTCACGTTGGGCCTCGATCTCGTCCTGGCTCTTTTGGGGGGCAGTGGTGAGGTCGGTGGCCACCTTCTTGGTTATCAGTTTTTCGGCCACGGCCTTTTCCAATAATTCGGCGGCTTGGGCGGCCATTTTATTGACCGAATAACGCATACCCAGACCAAATTCGGCATTATCCTCGAACAGCGAGTTGGCCCATGAAGGTCCACGTCCGTCAGCCCTTTTGGTGTAAGGGGTAGTGGGGAGGTTCCCACCATAGATCGAAGAACAACCTGTGGCGTTGGCGATCATCATTCGGTCACCGAACATTTGGGTAGCCAGTTTGATGTACGGGGTTTCGCCACAGCCGGAACAAGCGCCGGAGAACTCCATCAGGGGTTGCTTGAGCTGGCTGCCCTTGACGGTGGATGGGTCGATATCGCTGTTCGGTACTTCCGGTAGGCCTAGGAAGTACTTAACGTTGGGGATCTCTTGAACGCGAAGCGCTTCGGAGTTGTCGATCATCTGCAGGGCCTTGGTCTTGGCAGGACAGGTGTCGACACAGAGGGTACAACCGCAGCAATCCTCGGTGAAAACCTGGATGGCAGCCTTTCTTCCCTTGAACTGAGCACCGACTGCATCAACGGTCTTGAAGGTCTTGGGGATTTTCTTAAGATCGGCAGTTTTAACGATTTTCATCCGGATGGCGGCATGGGGGCAAACCAGCGAACAACGCGCGCACTGGATGCAGTTCTCAGGCAACCATTCGGGTACATGAACGGCAATATTACGCTTTTCGTATTGGGTGGTCCCAGTGGGCCAGGTTCCGTCATCGGGCATCTGGGAGACTTTGATCTGGTCGCCCTTACCTTCAATCATCTTGGCGGTAACTTCCTTGACAAAGGCCGGGGCATCGTTCGGTACCACCGGGGGTTTGGCATGGCCGCCAGCTGTCTTGGGTAGTTTGACCTCGACAATGTTGGTCACTGCGGCGTCAACCGCTCCGTAGTTCATCTCTACAACCTTATCGCCCTTTTTACCGTAGGTCTTTTTGATGGCACCCTTGATGGCCGTAATTGCCTCATCTTGTGAGAGTATGCCGGAGATCAGGAAGAAGGCGGTCTGCATGATCATATTGATCCTTGCTCCCAAACCTAAGGCCTCAGCTAAATGGATGGCGTCGATGATGTAGAATTTAGCCTTCTTGGCAATCAAGTCTTTCTGAACTACTGACGGAAGTTGTTTCCATACTTCATCCTTGTTGAAGGTGGTGGTTAGGAGGAAAATACCGCCTTCTTCAAGGTTTCCGACCATATCGTATTTGTCCAGAAAGGTGAAATTATGACAGGCTATGAAGTTGGCCTTGCTGATCAGGTATGGGGCAACGATCTTGTTCTTTCCAAAGCGCAGGTGGCTAGTGGTGATGGAGCCGGACTTCTTGGAGTCATAGACAAAATAGCCTTGGGCGCTGTTGGGAGTTTCAGTGCCAATGATCTTAATGGTATTCTTGTTGGCACCAACGGTGCCGTCCGCACCCAGGCCGTAGAACATGGCCCGGACCACGTCCTTACCCTCTATGTTGAAGGAGGGATCATACTTGAGGCTGGATCGGGTGATGTCGTCATCGGGGCCGACACAGAAGTGGTTCTTGCCTTTCTTGGCAGCCATGTTGTCGTAGACTGCCTTGACCATAGCCGGGGTGAACTCAGCTGAGCCCAGTCCATAACGGCCACTCAAGATGATCGGGGTCTTTTTAAGAGTACCTGCCTCAACGGCCTCACCAACAGCGGTGCGGATGTCAAGGTAGAGTGGTTCACCGGCGCTGCCGGGTTCTTTGGTGCGGTCAAGAACAGTGATTTTTTTAACGTTCTTAGGCAGGGCATCGACCAGAGCAGCAGAATCAAAGGGACGGAAGAGGCGGACGATAACCAGACCGACCTTCTTCTTATTCTTGATCAGGTGCTCGACTGTGGCTGCAACGGTTTCAGCGCCGGAACCCATCATGATGACAATTTCTTCAGCGTTAGGAGAGCCAATATAATCAAACAAATGATACTGGCGTCCGGTCAGTTTGGCGAACTTGTCCATGGTCTTTTGATAGATGGCTGGACAGGCATTGTAGTATTTGTTGACTGTTTCGCGGCCGGTGAAGTAGACGTCCGGATTTTGGGCGGTGCCGCGCATCATTGGGTGGTCCGGTGAAAGGCCCCGCTGCCGGTGGGCCGTAACCAGTTTCTCGTCAATCATCTTGGACATATCATCGAAGGTGAGTTGCTCGATCTTCTGGATCTCATGGGAGGTCCGGAATCCATCGAAAAAATGCATACAGGGAATGCGGCTTTGCAGGGCTGCTTGCGTGGAGATCAGGGCCATATCCTGACATTCCTGGACGTTCTGAGAGCATAGCATGGCCCAGCCGGTTTGGCGGGCGGCCATGACATCGCTGTGGTCGCCGAAAATGGAGAGCCCCTGATAGGCTAAGGACCGGGCAGTGACATGAAAGACCGTTGGGGTCAACTCCCCGGCAATCTTGAACATGTTGGGGAGCATCAGCATCAGGCCCTGGGAGGCGGTGAAGGTGGTGCACAAGGCGCCGGTGGTCAGCGAACCGTGCAGAGAGCCGGCGACACCTCCTTCGGACTGCATTTGGGTTACCACCGGAATGGAACCCCAGATGTTTTCTTGTTTAGCCGTGGCCTTGGTGTCAGCCTCGGCCGCCATCGGTGATGAAGGCGTGATCGGGTAAATGGTGATGACCTCACTGGTGGCATACGCCACATGAGTACAGGCCTGGTTACCGTCAATGGTTACCATTTTTCGGGACATGGGTTTCTCCTTTCGTAGCAGTTAGTGATTTATAAAAAACTATATGTGATTTACGGTTTAAGAAGAAATACGGCGGTCCGCAGAAGAGCGGTTAAACAGATAAATTACTCGAAACGAGTTAGAAGATCAATACTATAAATGTGGAAATATCGCGGGGTTACTATTTGTTGGATAGTGAAGAATGAGTAGCCACAAAATTATGTCGTATGTATGGTTTGTATTCCCTAGCAATAATCAGGAGAAAAGCAGTTTTCGAATCTGGTGTGAGCTTGGCTGGGGAGGGATGAAGTACTCCAGGTTATTGTTCCATCGGCTGACCAGATGTCTGGTTAAAAGAAGCTGCAATTCCTGTTTTAATTGACTCAGAGTCGTCATGGTTTGGAAAAAATATTCACCATAACTGGTAAACGTAATGATAGCAGTTGGCAGATTTTTCTCTGAAACATCCTTCGCTTTTTCAAAATTAACAATCACCAGAGCCTGCTTTACCTCTTCTTCCTGCAACAGATGTTCACCGGAAATTCTCCCGAAGTTAACCGGTGGGAAGGACCCTATTATTTTATCGGCTAAGTCTTGGAGGTCATGGAGGTTAAGAGCCAGTGAGTGTTTGGAGAGTTCTATCCGGGTGTTTGGAGTGAGAATGCCATTGATGATCAGCCAGGTCATCAATTTAATGGGGTTTGAATTGCGTCCGATCAAAATGTCGGAAGTAGATACGTTCTTCTCCCTTTCTTTGCCGCCCTGCAGAGCTGAATGGACCGAATTACCATTCACTATTTCAACTTGAAACGTAATGTTCTGTTGGGCCATGGCCTCACGGGAGAGGCTGCGGATGAAATCGATCTTGTTCGGTCTTTTTTCATAAAAAGTGAAAAGTTTTCGTCCGAGAATAGAAATGTCCTTTTCGGAAATGGTCAGGTTGCCATGGAAAGATGCGAAGGTTGATCGTAAGCGGCGGTATGTATCGATGAGGTATTGGTGAGCTGTCTCCCCGAAATCAACGAGATCTTTGAATTTCCATTCAAGAAAACTGGAGAAATACTTTGGGTTTGCGGGGAGCAGTTGCCATGAACGCATGAATTCCTTGGTCTGGTTCAATCTAATTTCTGAATCGCCGTATTTTTTCTGTGAAGCCATTCCCTCCAAGGTTTTCATAAACAAACATTCCCTGATCAAGTCTGCTCTTTGCTCATCATTGTGGTTTCTAAGGTAAAAAGCGACAATTTCTCTCGCCATGAGGAGATAGGGATCAATTGAGGCAATTCGAAGGTTGACTGAAGAAACTGATCGTTCTTCCGGGAAAGTGACCATTGTTTTTAAGTGGTCTGAGAACAGCGGAAGCAGTTGTTCCCGGTCGGTCATCAGCATTTCAAGGTAGGCAAATTTAATAATCGATTTGAAGGGGCTGTCCAATGCCTTATTCATCTGCCAAAGACAGGCCCCGAATATCTCAGCTTGGGGGATATCCGTCATATATCCAAGGTCGATAAACAGTTCCGGATTGAAGTTCCTGGTTTTGAGCAGAGTGGCAACATAGATTCGATACCCTTCCCTGGTTAAACCGGGTGGGATCAACCACCACAAGAGCATTTTCCCCGCTACGAGGATATGGGTCCGAAACAATTCGTCCTTGAGGAGGATCTTGAGGGCAGTGCCGGCTGATTCCTTATCAGCCAGAGACTGAAAAGTATTCTTGCGTGTTTGATCTATATCCATCAGAAAGAAATGGAGCTCATGGCCCTTGCTATCTGCCCAGTCTTCGATTTTTTGACATTTTTCGTAAAGTAAGGTGAATCCATCGGGGCCTAGTTCAGATTCTCGAATACTTAACCAGTAATCGCAATCCGATTTTTCAGTCTGAGCGATGGTGCCGATGCTCCCGATTGTTTTAAGGGAGTGGATCATCGGGTGCCGGGAAAAGGGGTTGCGGGTATTCTCGTGGAGGGCAGAGGAGTGCGGGAAATATTTCCGAAAGAGGTCGGAATCAACCAGCTTTCTCGGTTCCAGATGATAAATCCCGCAAGGACAAGCAGTATTATCAATGAACCCGGGAAGATCCGGGTAATTGCTGTGAAGCAGTAATGGAACGATCTTAAAGAGAAAATCGGCCTTGGAGGAATTAAAGGCAATGGCTTTAATTTTACGTTCGCGGTTGTATTCACGATATCGTTGAAGACGATTCTCCAAGAAAAATCCTCTGGGGTGAAATGGTTGAAGATGAAAGATTCGTCAGGTAAATACTATCGTATAGTAAATCAGTGAACGGTACAATGGGCTGGGGGATTTAGCATAGTTCCCATCCAGAAACGGTCTTTTTGCCCGGTAGCTGCGTTGCTCAGTTGCCGAAAAATGCTCACGTACTCAAGTACGCTCCGCTTTTTCGTCGCCCTCGCGTCTTGTTCTCGACCCAAAATCCTCGTTTCTGGATGGAAACTAGCATAGGGAAAGACGCGATCCGATTTAATGGTGTCAAATATGATTCGGCTAAGGGGACTCTGTGTTGGTGGTGGGTACCAACAGAGGATTCTTCTTAATAATAAGAAGAGGCGGAGATTCTATGCTGATATATTTCCCCCTGTGGTTTTGATGGCCATGGCAAGCTTTATGGCTTGAGCCGTTGTCTCGATATCGTGGACTCTGATGATGTCCACCCCCTTCATGGCGCAGAGAGCTGAGATGACAGCTGTGGGAACATCCCGATCGGTGACGTCGGAGCCAAGAATTTTGCCAATAAAGGACTTGCGGGAGTGACCGACTAAAAGGCGGCAACCAAGATCTTGAAATTCGTTCAACCGGTTGAGTATGACCAGATTGTGTTCGAGGGTTTTGCCGAATCCAATTCCTGGGTCGATAATGATCTTTTTTCGATCAATGCCTAGGGAGACCGCCTGGTTGATCCGGGCGGAAAGAAATGTCTTAATATCTCTGATGACATCATCGTAAATGGGATTGTTTTGCATGTTGCCGGGTGATCCTTGCATATGCATGAGGATCACCGGTGACCCGGCAGTAAGGACCACTTTAGACATGGATGGATCAAAGCGGAGGGCGCTGATATCATTGACGATGGTGGCCCCAGCAGCCAAGGCCCGTCGGGCAACTTCAGCCTTGGTTGTATCAATGGAGATAGGGATATCGGGAAAGACTCTTCTTATAGCAGTGATTGCCGGAATGACTCTGCTGATTTCTTCATCAACAGATATCTGAGGGGCAAAGGGGCGAGTTGACTCTCCGCCGATATCAAGAATATCGGCTCCATCACGAATGAGTTTTTCCGTCTGTGAGAGAATGTCGTGTTCGGAGGTGAATTTGCCGCCATCCGAGAAAGAATCAGGCGTGACATTAAGGATTCCCATCAACTGCGGCAAAGCACTCAGGGCAAATGAGTCACCGGCAGTTGATGGAGCGGCGGACATGGGATTGTCGCCCTGGATCAATCCGTCAGAGGTTCAACGGTTGGTTCTTCAGTAGGTTCGACTACTGGTTCAACAGTTGTTTCGTCAATTGATTTGTCAATTGGTTCGACCGGATGGTTTGGGGCGGCAGTGGTATTAGCCAGGGCCTGATCAATATCTTCGGGGCCCAAGGTCTCTTTTTCCAATAAGGCCTCAGCTAAAGATTTTAAGGCATCGATGTTATCCGAGAGTAGTCGGACCACATGGTCATTGGCCTCAATAACCATTTTTTTCACTTCCTGGTCGATTTCCACAGCTGTAGTTTCACTGTAGTCTCGATGTTGTGAAATTTCCCTTCCCAAAAAAATCTGCTCTTCTTTTTTGCCAAAAGTCAGGGGCCCCATTTTTTCGCTCATTCCCCACTCGCAGACCATTTTGCGGGCGAGGTCGGTGGCTCTTTCAATATCATTTCCAGAGCCAGTGGTCAGTTCGTTAAAGATCAATTGTTCGGCGACCCTTCCACCCAATAGAATGCGAATGTTATTGAGCAAATAAGTCTTGGGGTAGGTATGCTTTTCGTCGATTGGCAGGGATTGGGTTAGGCCAAGGGCCTGACCACGGGGTACGATGGTGACCTTGTGCAGCGGGTCGGTGTCCGGCAGCAGTCGAGTAACCAGGGCATGTCCCGCCTCATGATAGGCGGTAATCCCTTTTTCTTTGACAGTGATGATCATACTGCGTCGTTCTGCCCCCATCATGACCTTGTCTTTTGCCTTTTCCAGGTGCTCCATGGATACTTTTTCAGCCGCGGATCGGGCGGCAAGGAGAGCGGCCTCGTTTACCATATTTTCCAAATCGGCACCTGAAAAACCCGGGGTCCCGCGGGCGATAACCCCCCATTGAACATCACTTTCAAGAGGAACCTTTTTGCCATGGACTTCCAGAATTTTTTCCCGACCTTTGACATCTGGAATCGGAACAATCACCTGTCGGTCAAATCGACCCGGACGGAGAAGGGCTGGATCAAGTACATCTGGGCGATTGGTTGCGGAAACAATAATAACGCCTTCATTGGCTTCGAACCCATCCATTTCGACCAGAAGTTGATTCAAGGTCTGTTCCCGTTCGTCGTGACCGCCGCCGAGACCAGCCCCACGGTGACGTCCAACTGCATCAATTTCATCAATAAAGATGATACAAGGGGCATTCTTTTTCCCTTGGATAAAAAGATCCCTAACCCGGGAGGCCCCAACCCCTACAAACATCTCCACGAAATCAGAGCCACTGATTGAAAAAAATGGAACATTGGCTTCGCCGGCAATGGCTTTGGCCAGGAGGGTTTTGCCAGTACCAGGAGCCCCAGCCAGCAGGACCCCTTTGGGGATTCTGCCCCCCAGTTTTGTGAACTTCTTCGGGTCTTTCAGGAAATCAATAATCTCGGACAACTCTTCCTTGGCTTCTTCAATACCAGCCACATCTTCAAAGGTCACCTTAATTTCTTCCCGGTTCATTAAGCGGGCTCGGCTCTTGCCAAAAGACATGGCTTTGCCGCCACCAACCTGCATCTGGCGCATAAAAAAAATCCAGACTCCAATCAGGAGGAGCATGGGGAACCAGGAGATGAGCAAGGTGAGATACCAAGGGGTATCTTCCTGAGGCTTAACTTTTATATTGACCCCGTTTTTTCGGAGGACGGGAATCAACTCAGAATCGGACAGAGGGGCGATGGACTTGAATATTCCGCCAGATTGATTCGTCCCGCTAATGACGTTTCCTTCAATTGAAACATTGGAGACGCCTCCTGATTCAACACTGGTCATGAACTCGCTGTAACTTATTTCAGTTGTGGGACTTTGCTGCTTGTTGAACAGGTTGAACAACAGAATCATGGTCAGGCCGATTACCAGCCACATAGACAGGTTTTTGTAAAAGGTATTCAAGGAGTCCTCCCGGGACAATTGTCATAATGGAAATATGTTGATCGATGGTGCGTAAGCCCAATATAAATAAGGGCAATTTTAAAAAAAAACAACATAGTCAAGCTCCACGCGATAGACCTATTGAGTCCAAGAGCAAATCGGTAGGTTCGTCCGTAGTATTCAATTATTAAGCTTTGCCAGAGGGAAAGTCCAGCAAGAAACTAAAAAACGGATGAACCTTTTTTCATGATTTGATGAAGTAATCCTGAACCGGTTTTACATTTAGGGAGGCCTTTCTGGTGGCTGCGATGGCTTCGGTCATGGCCTTTGCTCCTGCAATTGTTGTGGTATATGGCAGGTGGAAGTCTAAAGCAGCTCTGCGTATAATGTAAGAGTCTTCAGTGGTTCTGGTGCCCATGGAGGTGTTGATAATCCATTGGACGCCGTGATCTTGAATTTTATCACGAATATGGGGGCGGCCTTCGGATATCTTATTGACCTGGGTGCATTCAACTCCGTCTTTAATGAGAAAACCAGCTGTCCCGGCCGTCGCCAGGATCTTGAAACCAAGTTCGACCAACTGACGTGCCACAGGGATAATGAGGTTCTTGTCTGGGTGACGGACACTGATAAAGACATTGCCGCATTCGGGAATCTTCTGGCCGGCGGCTAACTGGGATTTGGCAAAGGCCAGACCCACTGAGTCATCTAGCCCCATGACTTCACCGGTTGATTTCATTTCCGGCCCAAGGAGGGTGTCGACGTTGTCAAATCGATTAAAGGGGAAGACCGCTTCCTTTACCGCATGATGGGTTACCTTGACCTCCGTCGTCAGACCCAGGTCGGTAAGTTTCTCTCCCATCATGACTCTGGTGGCCAGCTTGGCCAAGGGAACCCCGGTGGCTTTACTGACAAAGGGGATGGTCCTTGACGCCCGGGGATTTACTTCAAGAACGTAGAGGATATTTTCCTTGACCGCGAACTGGATGTTCATCAGGCCCTTGACCTTGAGTTCCAGGGCCATGGCCTGGGTAGCCTCCTTGATCCTTTCCAGAAGCTCGGTTGAAAGGGTATGGGGAGGCAGTACGCAGGCCGAGTCACCGGAGTGGATTCCAGCCTCTTCAATGTGTTCCATTATCCCGCCGATTACGGTTGTTTCTCCGTCGCAGATTGCATCAACATCTACTTCCACAGCATCTTTCAGAAATTTGTCGATGAGAATAGGGCGTTCGGGGGAAACATTAATCACCGTGGTCATATAGCCACGAAGATCTTTTTCATTATATATGATTCGCATGGCCCTGCCGCCCAGAACGTATGAGGGCCTCACCACCACCGGATAACCGATCTTGGCAGCGATGGCCAAGGCCTCTTCAGAGGTTCGGGCCGTATCGTTATCCGGTTGGATCAAATTCAGTTTTTGGAGAAACTGCTGGAATCGTTTACGGTCTTCAGCCCGGTCAATGGAGTCAGGTGAGGTCCCTAAAATGGGGACCCCGGCTTCGGCCAGGGGGACTGCCAGATTCAATGGAGTCTGTCCACCAAACTGAACGATAACCCCTTCCGGTTTTTCATTTTCAATGATATTGAGGACGTCTTCCTTGGTCAGTGGCTCAAAATACAGGCGATCAGAGGTGTCATAGTCAGTGCTTACCGTTTCCGGGTTAGAGTTGACCATGATCGATTCGATTCCCATTTCTTTAAGGGCGAAGGCCGCATGAACACAGCAATAATCAAATTCAATGCCCTGTCCGATTCTGTTGGGGCCACCTCCAAGGATCATCACCTTTCTGCTTTCAGTGGGGCGTGATTCGTCTTCCTGCTCGTAGGTCGAATAATAATAAGGTGTGTAGGCCTCGAACTCCGCAGCACAGGTGTCAACCAACTTGTAAACTGCCTTGACCTGAAGATTTTCACGCAGTTCCCTGATGTCGGACTCGTTGGTACCGGTTAAGTACGCTAGTTGTGTGTCGGAGTATCCATACTGTTTGGCTGTAAATAGGAAATCCCGATCCAATCCGGAAAAACCTTTTTCCCTGATATTCTCTTCCATTGCAACAATCTGCTTCAGATTGTTAAGGAACCACGGATCTATAAAAGAGAGACTGTAGATATCTTCGACACTCATTCCCCTCCGTAACCCTTCATATATATGGAAGACCCTTTTTGAGCTAGGGGTACGCAGTGCGTTTTCCAGGTCAAGTTGATCCATCTTGTTGAAATTAAATTTGGCATCGGCTCCAAAGCCCATGATCCCAATTTCCAGGGAACGAAGTCCTTTTTGAAAAGCCTCTTTGAAGGTCCGGCCGATGGCCATAGTTTCGCCGACCGACTTCATGGAAGTGGTAAGAACATCCTTGGCTTCGGGAAATTTTTCAAAGGTCCAGCGGGGGATTTTAACCACACAATAATCAATGGTCGGTTCAAAGGAGGCATATGTTTCCCGAGTAATATCGTTGGGGATTTCATCCAGGGTATAGCCGACTGCAAGTTTGGCGGCGATTTTGGCGATAGGAAAGCCAGTGGCTTTTGAGGCTAGAGCCGAGCTTCTGGAAACTCGGGGATTCATCTCAATGACCATCATCTCTCCGTCCACTGGGTTTACCGCGAACTGGACATTGGAGCCGCCGGTTTCAACTCCGATTTCACGGATGATGGCGATGGAGGCGTCCCGCATGATCTGATACTCACGGTCGGAGAGGGTCTGGATGGGGGCGACTGTAATGGAGTCACCGGTATGGACTCCCATGGCATCCATGTTTTCGATGGAACAGATGATTACCACATTATCATTCCGATCCCGCATGACTTCAAGTTCATATTCTTTCCAGCCCAAAAGACTCCGTTCCAACATGACCTCGGTGTTCAAAGAAAGATCAAGGCCGGCGGTGCAGAGGGCTTCGAGTTCCTGGCTGTTATAGGCCACCCCGCCTCCGGTGCCGCCCAGGGTGAAACTTGGTCGGACGATGATTGGGAAACCTATGACATCGATTGCCGCACGGGCTTCTTCTAAGGTGTGGACAATGGAGCTCTCCGGGACATTCAGCCCGATTTTTTTCATGGCCGCCCGGAACGGTTCACGGCTCTCTGCCTTGTTGATCACCTCCACGTTGGCGGCGAGCATCTCAACCCCGTATTTTTCAAGAATACCCATTTCCGCCACTTGGATGGCGGTATTGAGGGCAGTTTGGCCACCAAGGGTGGGCAAAAGGGCGTCGGGGCGTTCCTGCTCAATGATCTTGGCGATCATCTCGGGAGTGATCGGCTCAATGTAAGTTCGATCGGCTATTTCAGGATCGGTCATAATGGTAGCCGGATTGGAGTTGATCAGGACAACTTCATATCCTTCTTCCTTGAGGGCCTTGACCGCCTGGGTTCCTGAATAGTCAAACTCACAGGCCTGGCTGATTATGATCGGACCGGAGCCGATAATAAGGATTTTCTTTATATCTGTTCGTTTGGGCATGGGTTATCTCATTGTTCCTATTTGTTCATCATCTCGATGAAACGGTCGAAAAGATATACCGAATCATGGGGGCCTGGCGCATTTTCCGGATGATATTGGACTGAAAAGGCGGGATGCAGTTTATGGCGCATACCCTCAACACTCTTATCGTTAAGGTTTACGTGGGTTACTTCTACATGGTCTTTGTCAAGACTGTCTATATCAACACAAAAACCATGGTTCTGTGAAGTGATCTCAATTTTTCCGGTGGTCAGATCCTTGACCGGTTGATTGGCACCCCGGTGACCAAATTTTAATTTATAGGTCGATCCGCCATAGGCCAACCCAAGAATCTGATGACCGAGACAGATGCCAAATATTGGTTTTTTTCCGAGAAGTTCACGAACTGTCTCAACCACTCCGGCGACACCAGCGGGATCGCCTGGACCGTTCGAAAGAAAAATCCCGTCAGGGTTCATGGCTAAAATTGTTTGAGCAGAAGTCCCGGCTGGAACGATCTGAACCCGGCAGCCCCGCTCGGCAAGCAACCTTGCCTGGTTGAATTTCAAACCATAGTCAATGACGACAACCTTGTAATTCCCGGGAGCCGCAGTGGAGAAGTTGTCACCAGTAATTGCGGTATTCCCCGCCCATCCATAAGGAGTGTCGCAGGTGACCTCCTTGACCAGATCCCGACCCAGCAGACCGGGCGATGATTTGGCCTTGGTGATCAAAGAGTCTCGGTTGAGGTCAATGGTGGAAATGACGCCCTTCATGGCACCAGCCACCCGAATATGGCGAGTCAATGCCCTGGTGTCGACACCTTCAATTCCTAGGATGCCATATTTTATGAGAAAGTCGGCTAAGGTCCCGGTGGAGCGGAAGTTACTGGGGATGGCGTTGTATTCCTTGATAATGAATCCTTCGGGGTGAATCTGGAAAGATTCCATATCTTCATCGTTTACCCCATAGTTGCCGATGAGCGGGTAGGTCATGGTGATGATTTGGCCTTTATATGAAGGATCGGTAAGGACTTCCTGGTAGCCAGACATCCCGGTGTTAAAGACGAATTCGCCGAATACTTCACCTGGGCCGGTGAATGATTGTCCTTCGAAAACCGTACCGTCTTCCAAGGCGAGAAGTGCTTTCATGAGGTCTCTCTGTCTTTTTTATAAGTTTTTCCGCAGTATGCGGTTTGAGCATAATATGATAGTATAATGGAACTTGAATGGATACCGAATTCTGCGACCAATCAGGATACTCAAGGCGGTCAGTCTTGTATGCTTTTGCTGTAGTTGATGTTGACAGTATGTTGTATTAAGGATACCGGAAGTTGGATAATGACTAAAAAAACCTAAAATAAACGATATGTTATATTGTTTGGGCCAGATTGGTAATCATTTGAAAAAAATCACGACATTAAAACTGTAATAGTTCAATCCGTCAATAAAAAAGGGGAAATGCATAAGATTTGTTGATTATATGTAATGGTAAAAGGAGATCTTCAATTCTTTCGGGTGGTGATGAATTTTTAAAAAGCAAAAGGGGCTCAAGAGGCTATGGCCGTCAGTAGATATATCATATTTGCATTCCTTGTGGTATGGGAGAGGCGATAAGTCAAAGAGATAAAAAGTACAGGACATAAAAAGCTCGAATGGTCCGAAGAAAACGTTGACAATGCTGCGGAACGGGCTATATTTGGCGCTCCCGAACGGGGGGATGTTGTTAAGGAGATTAAGTCTGATGAGGATTTAAAAAGACTTGACAAGGGAGTCCGGTCGGGTTAAAAAGGTGGACTTTTGGCGGCACGCCAGACCAAGCTAGG
>JAHJAA010000016.1 GCA_018814305.1 Pseudomonadota bacterium | reverse complement strand
TATAATAATTTAAATATTAATTTGACAAAGCAACAGCCTTTCATGATATGATTTTCTAAAGGATAAAAAATCCTACTTCCCCCGGTGGTTTTTTATCTTTCCTCCTACTGGCCGGTCGGCAATCAACGGATTGCTGACCGGCTCCCCTTTTTTATGGGGGTCCTTACTATCCAGTGTTCTCCTTCACCAGGAGGCCAGATTCATCCCTTCGGGTCCTCCCCATGACTAGAACGGCCCTTTCAACCCATCGTTTCTAGATTCAGGTTCAGCATCCGTAATGGTTTGATCTATTAATCCTAATCCCTACTGCTGTGTTCTGCACTTCTCCCTGAGGATCCTGATCAACTCGTCCGGTTGATACGGTTTCACGACCCGACCCACAAATCCGTACCGCTCATACTCTGCCATTACCGGGTCAGTGGAGTAACCACTGGAAACAATTGCCCGAATTTCGGGATCAAGCTGTTTTAATAACCGGATCGCCTCCTCGCCCCCCATGCCGCCGGGAATAGTCAAATCCATGATCACCCCGGTGAAAGGGGTGCCATTCTCCAGTTCCATCCGATACACCCTGACCGCCTCTTCGCCATTTGAGACAGCAACCACTTGAAATCCCACAAAGGCAAGCAAATCAGTCAAGACCTCACGGATTTCAGCTTGATCATCCATAACTAAAATCCTTGCATTTACAGGGGCAGCGGGCCTATCCCCCGCAGTTTCCGACGATACCGGCAAAGCAGGGTTCGATAGCACCGTAGTATCACTGGCGGGTAGATAAAAGATAAAAGTGGAACCACTTTCCCCATCCGATTCAACAAAGACATGCCCACCATGCCTGGCAATAATCGAATATACCGTGGCCAATCCCAATCCCGAGCCCCCCGGTTTAGTGGAAAAATAGGGATCAAACACCAGGGGGAGGTCACCCTCGTCAATCCCCTTCCCTTCATCGTGAAAAACAATTTTCAAATAGCGGCCCGGGGCCAGAATACTTTTTTCCTTTTCCTCGATCAGATGATTCTCCATACCGATATACAGTCGGCCACCATTGGGCATGGCCTGGTCGGCATTCATCACCAGGTTGTTGATTACCTGATGGATCTGTCCTGGATCGACTTCCACCAAAAAGAGTTCATCAGCCATGGTCAACTCATACCTGACATTGGATCCGCCTAAGGCAAATTCAACCGAGTCCCGGACCAGATCGACCATGGAGATCACCTTTTTTATGGGAGCGCCCCCCTTGGCAAAGGTCAGAAATTGGCTGGTCAGCTCCCGAGCCCGCAAGAGCGCCTTCTCAGTAGCCTCAAGACGGGCGGTAACCCTTGGCCAATTACCTTCGGCCAGGCGGGCAAGAGCCAGATTATTCATCACAGCGGTCAGGATATTATTAAAATCATGGGCGATACCACCAGCCAGCACCCCGATTGATTCCAGGCGCTGGACCTTGACCATCTCAGCTTCAACCTTGACCTTTTCAGTGATATCCTGAAACACCAGAACCACCCCGATGATTTCCCGCCTGACACTATAGATCGGTGAGGCGCTGTAACTGATCTGCCGTTCCCATTGATCACTGGTCAAAAGCAGGGCATGGGCCATAACCTCGGCGCTGATCTCGGAATCAAGAATTCGGGAGACCGGAGAAAGCACCCGGCGCCGATCCTGGCCATCGAGAAGGGTCATAATTTCGGCGACAAACAAGCCTTCAGCCTGGACCTGACTGAGACCGACCAATCTTTGGGCCGTTTTATTGATCAGAACTACCCGCCCCCCGATATTGGTGGTAATAACCCCATCAGCGATACTCTCCAACGTCACCTGAAGACGCTCCTTTTCCTCGGCCAGCGCAGATTCGGCCTGCTTCAACAAGGTCACTTCCTGAAAACTTTCGATAATCCCGGAAAGTTTCCCGAATTCATCCCGAAAGGGCCGAGCCGTTATCATATAAAACCGGTCCCGACCTAAATAACCTCTTTTAACGGATTCGCAGTTCACCTCACTTTCACCGGCCAGGATTCTTTCCATGGGGCATCTGGCGCTATGACAGGTCGAACCAGGCCGAGATTCATAACACTTGAAAGGACCAGCTGCCGGCCGGGCGCCAAAAATTTCATAGTAAGCCTTATTGGCATCAAGAATGTCATGGGAAAGATTGGTAATACAGAGTGGGCTGATATTATCCAGGATATTCTCAAGATAGCGCTTGGCCTCCTGGAGAGCCCGTCGGGTCATCTCCCGCTCATCTATCTCCACTGCCAGCAGGTCGTTACTTATTTGCAGTTGTTCATTACTGAGCTGAACTCCCTGCCGACTCACATTCAGGGAAGAAACCGTAAAATGAGTCAGAACCATCACCCCGAAAACGAAGATGGCCCCGGCCAGCATGATAGAGCCAACCAAGACCTCGATGGGAAATGCCACCCCGGTGACCAGCACCACGGCAAAGAGCAGATATCCAAAAACAAAAAAGCCCATCATTCCGATGAGCATACGCCAGCGCGTCCGGAGCTCGGAAGAGACCTGGGATTTCAAACGCAGTCCAGCAAATATTGACCAGCTCATGAAAATCGTGCCGATCAAAACCAGCACAACAGTCAACAATTCCACACTGCTGATATGGAAATTCACCGAGAGACTCCCACGACTTACGATGAAGCCGTGTAAAGATAACGTTTAATCTTCTGAGTGGCAGTCTTGATGAATGGTTCCTGACGCTCAACCACATGATGAATCTGAGAATAAGTTGGAAGCTGGAGATTCACTGAGATTTTGATCTCCTTCAGCAGAGCATGAATATGGGCAAGCTTCTCTTCTTCACTCTTATCGGTAGTCTCTAGATCGATCGCCTCATAATCCGGAACAATGGTGGCAGTAAGCTGATCTTTCGACTCGGTAACCAGAGATTCAGAAACATAAATCGAACTATTGAACTTTTCCTCCAGAGTCTCGGGATAAATATTCTCGCCATGGGACAAAACGATGAGACTCTTGGAGCGACCGGTGATATGGAGATTGCCCAGCTCATCAAACCGGCCCAGATCGCCGGTTGCCAGCCATCCTTCATGATCGATGGTTTCTGCGGTAAGATTATGATTATTGAAGTATCCCTTCATGACGTTAGGTCCCTTCCCATATATTGCCCCGACCCCACTGATCGGGTTGGGATCAACGATCTTGATCGAAACACCGGGGACCGGTTTGCCACAGGAACCAAGAGCGATGGTCGGATCACCGGCCGGGCCACCGGCCAGCAAAGGTGAGGTCTCGGTCAGTCCATAACCCACCAGGTAGGGAAAGTTGGACTCCTTGAGGAATCGCTCGACCTCGATATTCAGGGCAGCACCGCCAATGGCCATCAGCTCCAGCTGACCACCGAAAAAACCTTTGAGTTTCCGGCCGATCTTGGTCAGAACCAGGGCGCGGAGAAAAGGCAAGCCCAGGAGAATCTGTAAAACCTTACTCTTCTTCAAGGTCGGCAGAATTTTTTTCTTATAGATCTTTTCCATGATCATCGGCACGACACACATCACCGTCGGGTGTTCAGCGGCACAGATCTTTTCCAGAACCAACGGGGTCGGTCGTTTGTCACAGTAGACCACCCGAGCCCCTTGCCTCAGGGGCAGAAGCAACCCCACAGTAAATTCATAGGTGTGCGATATGGGCAGAACCGAGAGAAAAGTCCAATCCGGTTTGATCTCTACCAGTCCCCGGGCCGACTCGACATTGGCGGCAAGATTGCCATGGGAAAGCACCACCGCCTTGGAATGGCCGGAGGTTCCGGAAGTATAGATGATACTGGCCGGATGATCAGAATCGAACTCAACCAACAAAGGCGTTTCATCCCCATGCCCCTCAACAAAACCAGTAAAGGTTATGGTCTTAATGATCTCATCGGGACCATCGGCATCATCAAGGGTAATTACCCGCTGGGCGATCTCCCCGGTGAGCTCGGTCAATTTTTCCAGTTGTTTCCCTGTGGTAAAAATCGCCTCGGCCCCGGCATCCCTCAGGATGTGAAGGACATCAGACTCGGTAAAATCGGGCAGGATGGGAATGACCACCGCCCCGATCCAGACAACCCCAAAATAGGCGATACTCCAACGGGGTGAACTTTCCGCCAAAATCGCCACCCGGGCATCCTGCCCAATCCCCGCCTTACGTAAACCGACTGCAACCTTGAGGATCTCCTGCTGCATCTCCTTATAGGTCAACGATTTCTGGAAGGCAAAACCCAAGGCGGGACGATCGGCAAAGGTCTCACAACTGGCTTCGATGAGCGCGTTTAAGGAAGGAGCAGGGGAGATGGCCATGGGACGAAGTCCTCTTGAAGATATTGATTTAAGGGACTTGGAAAATATTGATGTACCTGGATCGCGCCCGAATTTGGGTCAGGTTGGGTTGCGCCGATTGAGTAAAACCACAGGCGTAGCAGCGCTACGGCGAGGATTTTGCGATTGAGGCGCTACCCAAGATGGCCCGAAGGCGGGATGCGTTATGGTCTATCAGTATTTTCCGAGCCCCTAAGTTCCATGCAATCATTGGACAAAACTAGAGACCTGAACTGATGTTGATAAAACCCAAAATGGTCTCAATTTTGTAAATATACTCAAATTACCGGGCATGTAAACGTGATGTTACTGTCGCCAAGGATTCCCCACGACATATTTCCTGGATAATCCCCCAGCCCCCGGAGCATCGCCCCCCTCTTATCTGTTTACATTCGGGGAAAATAAATTATTCTTGAGGCCTGTCAGAGAATTCATTGCCATAAGGAACAAAAAATAATGATCACTCCAGTCCACACCTCTTCACCGGAGGGCCACCGATTGCTGGCCCAGCTCGGCAACCGGTTCCAGGCCAACGACACCAGCTGCCGGGATACCGTTGCCCAAATCCTCGCGGACATCCGATCCCGGGGGGACGAGGCCCTCATCGAATATATCCGACGCTTTGACGCCCCCGATATCACCATTGACCAACTGCGGGTCACCGAACAGGAAATGGAGGAAGCCGTCAAGGAAGTTGATGATGCCCTTCTGGATACCCTCGATCGGGCCATCGAACGCATTCGCATTTTCCATGAAGAAGAGCGAGAACAATCATGGATCAAGACCCATGCCAACGGGATGATTACCGGGCGGGTGGTCAACCCGGTGGATTCGGCCGGTCTATACGTCCCAGGGGGCCAGGGTGGACTTACCCCCCTGGTTTCCTCCGTCCTGATGAACGGAATCCCGGCAGGAATAGCCGGGGTCAAGCGCCGGGTGATGATGACCCCGCCCAATCGCCAGGGTCGGGTCCACCCCGCCCTTCTGGTGGCCGCCTCCCGGATCGGCATTAACGAGATCTATAAGGCCGGCAGTGCCTGGGCTATCGGGGCCCTGGCCTACGGCACCAAGAGCGTGGCCCCGGTTGATGTGATTGTCGGCCCCGGCAATCAGTATGTGGCTGAGGCCAAACAACAGGTCAACGGACGGGTCAGAATCGATATGGTGGCCGGACCCAGTGAAGTGTTAATCATCGCCGACGCCACCGCCAACCCAGCCTATATCGCTGCAGATATGCTGGCCCAGGCCGAACATGATCCCCTGGCGATCTCAATCTTGATCACCACGAAACCTACCCTTGCGGACCAGACCAACACCCATTTAATCAGTCAGTTGAAAGAACTCAGCCGAAAAGATATTGCCGAGAAATCACTTAAGGAACGCGGCATCATCCTGATCGCCGATTCGTTGGAGGAGGCCATGACCATGGCCAATACCATTGCCCCGGAACATCTGGAACTGATGATTCTCGATCCCTTTGAATGGCTGAGTCAGGTTCGACACGCCGGGGCCATTTTTCTGGGCAGCTATGTTCCCGAGTCCACCGGCGACTATCTGGCCGGCCCCAACCATGTATTGCCGACCATGGGAACCGCACGGTTCTCCTCGGCCCTCGGGGTTGAAACCTTTATCAAAAAATCAAGCATCATCTCCTATTCCCGCCAGGCCCTTCTTGAGGATAGTGAACATATTCAGCGGCTGGCCAATCTTGAAGGGCTTACGGCGCATGCCCGCTCCGCCGCCATCCGCTCTGGGAAGTGACCACAGGCCCCGCATCTTCGCGCGCTTGTCGCATTTCGCATAGCGGGCTATAGCGGAACGCGGCAAGCGCACAAATCTCCGGCGCCTGTGATCACTTCCCTATTTTCTTCAGGGTCTGACGGGTCATGCATTCATAGGCCAATACCATGAACAACAATGAAACTCTTTTACGTGAGGGTGCGGGACGGCTTGGGGTGGTCCTTACCGATCAGGCCGTGGACCGGCTGCTTCGCTATGCCGCAGAACTTATCAAGTGGAACCGCCGGATCAACCTGATCGGCAAAGGGTCCGAGGATACCCTTATTGAAACCCATTTTCTCGACTCTCTAACCATCCTCCCTTATTGTAATTACCCAGCTCCGGGACTCATGGACGTGGGCAGTGGGGCCGGTTTCCCTGGTCTTGCGGTCAAATGCGCCCACCCGGACCTTCCGGTGATTTTGGTGGAACCCCGGGAAAAACGGGCCACCTTTCTCCGTCATATGGTCAGAACGTTGCACCTCGAGGGCATCCGAATTGTTGAAGCCAGACTTGATGAAAACCACCCTGACCTTGCTCCTTTGCGGCAGAATATCCCCTGCATAACAGGAAGAGCGGTGTCTTCGATCAGCGACTTCCTGACCTTGACCGCCCCCTTTTCCACAGCTACCGGGGTCGTAATCTGCATGAAAGGGGCGCGGGCTGAAGAAGATCTTGCTGCCTGGCAGAAGGGAGCCCAACCGGGTTCTTACCAACTCACGGATATCCGAGCAATCCCTCTCCCCTTCTCCGGCCATCTCCGGCAACTTGTAATTTTTACCCACAACAAATAATCAAAACCAATGATTCTAAATATTTTCCCTTTTCAATCAAAGGGAAATTTCGCTACTATGGAGTATTGGCTATCCCAAAAAGGGCTGTTGCTTCAAGACTGAGCATTATTTACCTTTACTGTGCTGATAATCCGTAAGAAGTGAACCTCAAAAAAATTTCTCGGTGACACTGAGGTCAGTGGGAAGACTAGCTTCGGGCAGCAACCAACCATGTATCTTGCAGGTATCTCTTTGAATCAGGATTACAGAGCTCTCGTTATCAGCCCCTCCACTCCGGATCTTGAACGACTGATCCCTCTGGTCGAAGCCTGTAATTTTACCGCCATGGGCGTTACCTCTTCAGGCGAAGCTTGGGAAATCCTGGAAAAAACCCTCCCGCAACTGCTTGTCATCAGCCTGGATCTCCCCGACCGGGGCAGTACTCTCATCCGTAAAATAATTCCCAAAAAGCCAGACTCGTTAATAGTTATCGGGCTGTTCGACCCGACCACCCCCCCGGAAGTTGAAAGCACCATGGCCGAAGGCTACGACTTCCTTTTGGAAACGTCTTTTTCCCCCACGGCTCTGCGGGCGGCCTTACACTCCCTCACCAAATGCCAACAGACCTCAACGAGCAAGACCATCTGCCAGAGTGAGACCATCCAGCATCAGCAGCAGGAGATGGAGGAACTCCAGGACCAGATCGAGCAGGCCTTTGCCATGTCCAACCAGACCGCCATGGAGGCGGAAATGGCCTTCATCGAATTGAACATGATCTTCAAGGCGGTTACCGGCGGGATTGTTTTAATCGGCAAGAACATGAACATCATCCGCTTTAATGACGGCTTCCTCCAACTGGCCGAAATAGACCGGGAAACTGCCAGGACCTTCACCTGCAGCGACCTCTTTCCCAACCACCACTGTGGCACGGACAACTGTTCGATTCTCAAGGTAATCAAGGGCGAACCCCATGTGGAATTCGAAACGGAGAAAAAAAGAAAAGACGGCTCCATCCGTCACTACAATATAACGGCGACCCCCTATAAGGGACCGGGGGGTGAGTTGATCGGAGCGGTGGTCTATATCCTGGATATTACCGAACGGGTCCGGATCAAGCGGGAATTGGAACAAAGTCGGGAAAAATATCGGACCATGAGTCTGGTCGACGAACTGACCGGTCTCTTCAACAAACGCCATTTCAACAACACCCTTTCCATTGAAATCGATCGCGCCGACCGTTACGGCATGAACTTATCGCTCATCATGATGGATATTGACAATTTCAAAATTCATAACGACACCTACGGGCACGATCAGGGCGATCTGGTCTTGTCACGACTGGGAGAAATCGTCGCCGGCTCCATCCGATCTTGCGACACTCCCTGCCGCTACGGAGGTGAGGAATTCACCATCATTCTCCCCGAAACCCCGGGGCAAAACGCTGAAACCGTGGCCGAACGGGTGAGGGCGGCCATGGCGGCAGAACCATTCCAACCCAATCCGGATGAAACGGTTTACAAGACCCTCAGCCTGGGAATCGCTGAATTCCAAAAAGGAGAAAAACTCGCCGAACTTCTCCGGAGAGCTGACCAGAACCTTTATAAAGCAAAAAAAAGTGGAAAAAATCGTTACATCTATGAATAACCAATCCGATAAAGCCAAAAGAAACGAGAGATGGCGAGACCTCTCCCTTGCGGTGGGATTGTTTCTTCTCCTGGCCACCGGCTTTATCACCCCTGCTTCGGTTACAGCGTCCGCTCCCCCTGTTATCATCACCCCCCAGCAGGACAATTACATACTCGGCCCCCATCTGGATATTTTAGAAGACCCCAGCACCACCCTGACCATCGACCAAGTCTCTCAACCGGAATATTCCGCGGACTTTCAACCCAACCGGGTATCAACCCCTAATTTCGGCTTTACCCAATCGGCCTATTGGTTTCGCTTTTCTTTGAACGGGGACATGAGTGGCAGCGACCATTGGTTCCTGGAGTTGGCCTATCCTCTTTTAGACTCAATAGAGCTTTACCTGCCTCAAGAAAACGGTTTCCAGGTAAAAAAAGCCGGCGACCATCTGCCTTTCTCGGCCCGAGAGATTAGAAATCGAAATTTCATCTTCCGGTTATCATCGAAACTTCTAGATGGGCGCCCTATCTACATCCGGGTGGAAAGCGAATCGACCATGAATCTACCGCTGCGCATTCTTTCAGAAAAGGCATATACCGCAAGCGACCACAACAACCAGTTTTCCCTGGGGATGTATTCCGGTTTCCTGATCGTTATGATTATCTACAGTTTCCTGATGCTCATTTCCCTCCGCGATCTGAACTATCTGATCTACCTCATCTTCATCATATGCTTCGGCCATTTCCAGATCATCATGAACGGGACCGCCTATGAGTATCTCTGGCCAAACCAAATCTGGTGGAATAATTATTCCTTGCCGGCCTCGGTCGGTCTGGCCACCATCGGGGTCGGTCTCTTTACTAAATATTTCCTGAACACCAAGCAATCGGCCCCAAGATGTGACAAGGTCATTATCACTTTCTGCCTGCTGAGTGGGCTCGGGGCCCTGGTTTCCTTTGCCGGTTATTATGCCCTGGCCATCCGGCTAACCTCACTACTGGCCATCCTGACCATTTCCACCAATGTCATCTGCGGGATCATCTGCCTCCGTAAACGCTACCGCCCCGCCCGCTATTTCATGGTGGCCTGGTCAATGTTCTTTCTAGGCGTTATCATCAACGCCCTCAGGGCCTTCGGAGTCCTGCCGACGAACTTCATCACCCTTTCCGGTCCCCAGATAGGATCGGCACTGACCATGATCATGCTGGCTCTGGCCCTGGCCGACCGGATTAATATTATGAAAGCCGAAAAGGTCGCCATGCAGGAACAGTATCAGGCGATCTTTGACAACGCCACCGAGGGGATCTTCCGCTCCTCGCCGGAGGGCCGGATCTTGATGGCAAACCAGGCCCTGGCCTCCATGCTCGGCTTTTCCACCCCGATGGAACTGATGGCCACCTATACTGATCTCACCAACCATTGTTACGCCAATCCCCACCAAAGGGAGGAATTGCGGATTATCCTGGCCCGTCAGGAAACCGTCACCAACTTTGAAGTCCGCCTCAAACGCGCAGACGGCCAGGTCTTTGACGCCTCGATGCATGCCCGTGGCGTCAAAGATGTCACCACCGGCCGACTCAAATATCTCGAGGGTATTCTCAATGACATCACCCAACGAAAAAGGGCCGAAGACCTCCTCCTCGCCAAGGAGCGAGCCGAAGCTGAAAATCGCTCGAAAACAGCCTTTTTAACCACCATGAGCCATGAGATCAGAACTCCGCTCAATGGGGTTATCGGACTCACCGGCATGCTGCTCAATATGGATCTTTCAACCCAGCACCGAAAATTCCTCAAATTAATCAAAACCTCTTCCGACCGATTGCTGGCAATCATCAACGACATTCTTGACTTTGCCAAGATTGAGGCCGGCAAAATGGATCTTGAATCCATCCCGTTCAGTCTTCGAGAATCCCTGGAAAACCCCTTGCAGATTCTTAAGATGAAGGCTAGTGACAAGGGCCTGGAGTTTTCATGGCACATTGATGATTCTATCCCCGATCAGTTAATCGGCGACCCTGTTCGACTTCCTCAAGTCATCATGAACCTTCTGGACAACGGGATCAAATTCACCAGGGAGGGCCTGGTCACCCTCAAGGTCACCGCCTCTGAAATCGCCGAAGATTCCGTACAACTGATCTTTACCGTAGAGGACACCGGAATCGGTATTCCAAAAGACCAGCAGGAATCAATTTTCAAATCCTTTTCCCAGGCCGACAGTTCCCACTCCCGTCAATTTGGAGGAACCGGCTTAGGGCTTGCCATCAGCAAGGAGCTTGCTGCAAAGATGGGGGGCCAGATCCGGCTCGAAAGCCCAACAGACCAAGACACAAGAGGATCGGTGTTTCATTTTGAGCTTCGCCTCAAGCGGGTTGCCTCTGCCCCTCCTGAAAGAGCCATGATAGCCAAGGCAGAAGGCCGCCCTGTGCCCCTTAAAAATCTTCGGATCCTGTTGGTTGACGACGAACCGATCAATCGAATCCTGGCCCGGGAACTCCTCACCCAACAGGGATGGAAGGTTACTGAGGCGGTCAACGGTCCGGAAGCTCTAGCCCTTTTGGACCATGAGCGATTTGATTTGATCATCATGGATATTGAAATGCCTGAAATGGACGGTTATGAGACCACCACCCTGATCCGGGCTCGAGAAAAGGAAGGTGGCGGCCATTTACCGATTGTCGCCCTGACCGCCCATGCCATCCAGGGTTACCGTGAAAAATGCCTCTCCGCTGGGATGGATGATTACCTGTCCAAACCCTTTGAGCTTGATGATCTGCTCAGGGTGATCTCCCGCCTCTGCTCAACCTGATTGTCCCTTCATCTGGTTCCGCTCCTTTTTGAATTCGATGAAAACTTCCTAACAAAATCCCCACAAAAGCTTGCCGAATTGTTCGGCAAATGGCATGTATTTATAGTAAAGTCATAGTCCCCTCACACGGATTACAATGAACTGCTCTCCCTGCGCCGGGCAACCGCCAGGGTTATCTGATTTTTACCGAGGAACATCCATGAACTCCCAGCCCGGGAAACGGCTCGTTTATTCCTCTTGCCAAGCAGGACCTCCCGGACAAGGTGCCCGGTGCCGTGGAGGAGTTCCAACGCTGTTGGGATGGCTGTTCGTTATATTCGTGTTCCTAGCTCCCTGCTCTCCAGCCCGGGCCGTGGCTCCATCTGTTTTATTCCAGCCAAACACCGAATCCTATGAACTGGATCTCCACCTTGATCTTCTTGAGGACCCTTCCGGTGATTTAAACTTTGCCGATATTACCGCCCCGGCTTCGGAAAACCGTTTCACCACCAATACGACCAAGAAGCCCAATTGGGGCTTTACTTCATCGGTTTTTTGGGCCCGATTCACCCCCGGCAACCAGTTCGACCCTGATCAGGAATGGCTTCTACAACTGAACTATCCCCTGCTGAATACAGTTGAAGTCTACCTGCCCGACGGATCAGGCGGGTATTTGATGAAACAAATCGGCACTTCCCTGCCCTTTCAGGCCAGGGAAATCAAAAACCGGCACCTGCTGGTCTCACTTTCCCAGACCGCCCTGTCAGGCCCACCGATATACTTAAAAATCCGCTCCCAGTCGACCATGTCGCTGCCCATGACCATCTGGTCGGCCCGGGCCTTTATCAAGGCCGACCAGAATGAACTGTTATTTCAGGGCATCTATTACGGAATTATTCTGGTAATAGCCATCTACAGTCTCCTTCTCCTCATATCTCTCCGCGACATCAGTTATTTTTACCACCTGCTGTTCATCGTTAATTTCGGCATTTTCCAACTCATCATGAACGGTACTGCCTATGAATATCTGTGGCCTACCCAGGTCTGGTGGAACAGCCATTCCCTACCGATCTTCATCTGCCTTTCCTGTGTCGGGACGACCCTGTTCACCCGAAAGTTCCTTGAAACCGAGCAAAGCACCCCTCTCCTCGACCGGATTCTTTTGCTGGTTGCCGCTTTGAGCTTAAGTGCCTGTCTGATACCATTCGCCACCTCCTATGCTTTTGCCATCAAGGTTGCGGCCATTTTAGCCCTGGTGTCGATCTGTTCCATTATTCTCACCGGCAGCCTCTGCCTGGCCAGAGGGTATCGACCGGCCCGCTATTTTATGGCGGCCTGGTCGATGTTCTGCCTGGGTATCATCATCTTGGTGCTCAGGGCCTTTGGTTTCCTGAGTAATGATGCCGTCTATTTCTACGAGCCCCAAATCGGTTCCGCCCTGACCGTGATCCTGCTGGCCTTAGCCCTGGCGGATCGGATCAATATCATGAGCGGCAAGGCCTTTGAGGCCCAGAGTCGCTACCGTTCGATTTTCGAGCATGCCACCGAGGGCATTATCCGTATAACCCCGGAAGGAAAATTAACCATGGTCAATCCGGCCCTGGCCTCGATGTTCGGTTATTCCTCTCCACAAGAGGTTCTTGAAGCGGATCTTGATCTTGACCAGGTCTATGTTGATCCGGCCCAACGCGCGACCTTACGGGAACAGCTCTTCCATGAAGGGGTGGTGAAAAATTTTGAAACGGAGATGTACCATAAGGATGGGGGCATCATCCCGGTCACCGTCAACATCGCGGCGATTCTTGATCCCCACGGTACGATTGTCCATATGGAAGGGATCATTACTGATATCTCGGAACGAAAGAAGAACGAAGAGATGCGCCTGGCTAAGGAAGCGGCAATCTATGCCAATCAGGCCAAGAGCCGGTTCCTGGCCGCCATGAGCCATGAAATCAGAACCCCCATGAACGGCGTCATCGGCTTTACCAATATGCTGCTCAACATGGAGGTCCAACCCAACCGACGACGGTATCTGGAACTCATTAAGGACTCGGCCGATCGTTTACTCAAGATCATTAATGAAATTCTCGATTTTTCGAGGATCGAAGCCGGCAAGGTTCAACTTGAAGAAACCACCTTTCTCCTCGGTGAAACCCTGACCCCGCCCCTGGAACTCCTCTCTCTCAAGGCCAGGGGAAAGGGCCTCAGTCTGCGCTGGGACATCCCGACAACCATGCCCGGGTTGACCGGCGATCCGGCCCGCCTCACCCAAGTCCTTATCAATCTGGTGGATAACGCCATTAAATTCACCAAGGCAGGAGAAGTCGTCCTGAAGATCTTCGAGGAGACTCGTCATCACGATCAACTGACCCTCCACTTTACCGTTACGGACACCGGCATCGGCCTTGACGAACAACAGATACACCAAATTTTTGAGGCCTTCACCCAGGCCGACGGCACCCATGCCCGCCACTACGGAGGTACCGGCCTCGGCCTCACAATCAGTGCGGAACTGGTAAAACTGATGAAGGGGAATATTTGGGTTGAGAGAATGGTCGACGAGCAGGGAAATCCAACCGGGTCTACCTTTCATTTCACCGTCACCATGGCCTCTTCAACGGGCCATGACGATCAGGTTACGGCTCACCCTCAGATCCATCCCCCTCACTCCGACCTGAATCTACGCATCCTCCTCGCCGATGATGAGTCCATCAATCGAATCCTGGTTGTTGAAATATTGCACCAGTTCGGTTGGGAGACAACCGAGGTTACCAGTGGACGAGAGGTCCTTACCGAACTGACCCAAAACACCTATGACCTCCTTTTATTGGACCTGGAAATGCCTGAAATGGACGGGTTCGAAACGACCCGAATCATCCGCAGCCGGGAAGCCGGATCAGCTGTCCATCTGCCGATTCTCGCCCTGACCGCCCATGCCATTGGCGGGTATCAGGAACGCTGCCTGACCGCTGGCATGAACGGCTACCTTTCAAAACCTTTCGACCCCGAGGAGCTCAGAGAAAAAATCCTCATGATAATTAACACCCAGGTGGTTCATGATGCATCTGCATCCAAGCCGAAATAACGGCCACGGAAATTGGGCCACAGGATGAATCTTACCCTGATCGGCAACCTGGTCGGAGGTCTGGGCTTTTTCATCCTCGGCATGCGACTGATGACCGAAGGCCTCAAGTATGCGGCAGGTCGCGCCTTGACCGATATCCTGTCACGCTCCACCGCGACCCCCATGCGAGGAATCCTGACCGGAACGGCAATCACCTCCCTGGTCCAGTCCTCCAGCGCGGTAACTGTTGCCACCATCGGTTTCGTCAATGCCGGGCTGATGGACATCTCCCATGCGGTCACCCTGATCTATGGGAGTAATCTCGGGACCACCGTCACCGGCTGGCTGGTCTCGCTGATCGGTTTTCAGTTTCACATTTCCACCTTTGCCCTACCGGCCATCGGGGTGGGAATATTCGTCAAGATCTTCGACCACCAGGGCCGACGGGGTGCCCTGGGAGATGTTTTGGCCGGATTCGGTCTCTTTTTTGTCGGCATCGATATCCTCAAGGGATCATTTGCCGGCATCGAATCTCAAATCAACATCGCCGCCTTTTCCGACGGAGGCATCGGCACCACCTTTATCTTCATCGGGATCGGCTTCCTATTGACTCTGCTGATGCAATCCTCAAGCGCCTCTATTGCCCTTATCCTCACTGCTGCCGCTGGTGGAATTATCTCAATAAATGAGGCCGCCGCTGTCATCATCGGCGCCAATGTGGGGACCACTCCAACCGCGATTATCACCGCTCTCGGGGCAACCGCCAATGCCAAGAGACTGGCCGCCGCCCATGTCATTTTCAACCTCGGCACAGGCCTGATCGCCTTTTGCACCCTCCCGCTGATGATCAAAGGGATCGAACTTTCCGCTGATTTTTTTGACCCGCGTCATTCAACAACCACCACCCTGGCCCTCTTTCATACCTCCTTCAATGTCCTTGGAATTATCCTCTTTGTGCCCCTGACCAGACCTCTGGTTAGATTTCTAAACTCCCGTTTTCGAACAGTGGAGGAAGATGAGGCCATCCCACGTTACTTGGATGCAACCAGTGTGACGGTGCCGGTGCTCGCCGTTCACGCCCTGGCCATGGAACTCAAACGAATTGCCGCCATCGCCCAAAGAATGGCCCAAGGAGCCCTGAGTACGGATTCGGTTGCCGGCCCCCGGCTCCAGTCGGATTTCACCGTTATCGAAAAACTGGTCGCGGCAACCGTTGAGTTCTGCAGCCGAACCCAGCGCAGCCATATCCCCGCCGAACTGGACCAGCAACTTCCCAATGCCATCCGGATTTCAAGCTATTACATTGATGTTGCCGAACTGGCCGTGGATATTGCCGGACTCCAGTCCGGCATCCCTGCCCTGGCCGACAGTCCTAGCGCCGAACTCTTTATGAACTATAAAAAAAATGCTGTGCAGCTCCTCAAGGAAAGCATTGCCGGTCAGGAAAAATCATGCCCCGAATCATGCACCAAGGACTTGGAAGAACTGCAGGATTCGTATCGCTCTCTAAAAGGCAAACTCCTCCGGCTTGCCAGTAACGGTGATATGCCGGTAAGTCATATGGTTCGCTACCTGGATCTGATTGCCAGGATTAGAAGAATAGCCGAGCGATCGGTTAAGGCGGCCCTCTATACCCGTGATCTAAAAAATCTTGAACAGACTTTTATCCCAGCAGGAAGCGATATTCCCCGCCCGGAAACTCCAGGAAAAAAACTGGACAAGTCGTTATGACTTTTTTTAAAAAAAACAACATCAGGAGCCTTAGATTCTGGCCCCGCAAGATCCCCCCCCTCATTTCCCATTCAAGAGTTCAATAAAAATGCGGGAACCGCTTTTAGCAGTTCAATTAAGTTAAAAATTTGAAATATCCCATAAACCCTGGTAAAAAATATTAGTATCTCAATTTATTTTGCTCCCTTTTTCTTACTGGCACTTACCTCGCTAGCGCATATCAGCCGAGAGAACGAACATGATTCAATTCCGTTTCATTTTGACGATTCTATTATGCCTACCCCTGTTATTTTTCACGGTCAATTCAACGGCCTCCCACACCCTGACCTTCGGTGAGGTGATCGACAACCTGGACCTGAAAGCCCAGACCAAATACCACGTCAAAGAGTACATAAAAAGCCTTCGGGGCACCGAGGTCTCTTGGAAGGGGGAGGTCACCGATGTGACTGGTGGTCGAAACAAGGTGAGGATCATGGTCGCGAATACCGACCGCCCAACCGTCAAAGGATACAATATCGTTCTTACCATCTATAACGATTACGATTCCGCTGCAGCAAACCTGAAGAAAGGCCAAATAATCAAATTTTCCGGAGCCCTCAACAATTTCAAAGGAGGGCGCAATGGCGGGGTAATCGTCTTCCTTGATAACGCCAGAATTAAATGAGCAAGCTGATTACCCGACAGACGCACCAAGATCACTCCCCAAACAACACTGGGGGGCGAAAATCAGCATTTCTTTTCAGCATGACCACAGGAGGACCTCCCCACGAACATGCACCGATTCTATGATTCACCGACACACAAGCTTTCAAAATCCGTGGTGGCGCATTTTCTCCGACTGAATATCGCCTATAAGATGCTCATGGGTTTTGTCCCGCTGCTCATTCTCCTGGGAATTATCTCCCTTTTCGCCCTGACCAACTTGAATCATCTCAACAGCCTGAACGAGTCAATTCTCGCCGTAGATATCCCGGCCAGTAACGCTGCCGAGGAGATGAAAGAGATCATTCTTGTCCAAGAATCATTCGTCAGACGATTTATCCTGTTGAAAGACCAGGAAATGCTCAAAATATACAGTGACAAAGGAACCGATTTTTTTAAACGACTGGACCTTTTGAAAAGCTTACCATTGGAACGGCATTTCCCCCTTGAATCCCTGGAGGAAGCCTACAACAGCTATGCCGGGTTGCTCCTGGCTGGAATCAAAACGACTGAAGATGATCCTGAGCAAGCCACTCTTTTTGATCAAACTCTCCGGGAAAAGCAAGTTGTACTCATGGATCTTCTCAAGCAGATCAACGATGAGGCGATTCGGGATCAGAATGAAAAAACCGGGATCACCGCCTCCATCGGCAATATTGCCTTCAAGGTCGCCTTGAATCTCTGCATCATCGGATTAATCCTCTCCGTCACCGCGGCAGCACTGGTCACCAACAATATTGTTAAAGCCGTCCGTAAACTCCAGTATGCCACAGAGATGATTGCCCAAGGACGTTTCGACTACCGCCCAGATATCAAAAACAAAGACGAACTTGGCGATCTGGCCGATGCCTTTGTGATGATGGCGACCCGACTCAAGAAACTTGAAGAAATGTATCTCGATGCAAGTCCCTTAACCCGCTTACCTGGAGGAGTGGCAATTGAAAACATCCTTAAGAAAAAAATCGAGTCCGGTCAACCCCTGGCTTTCTGCCTGATGGATCTGGATAACTTCAAATCGTATAATGACGCGTATGGGTACAGTAAGGGAAACGCCATGATCCAGAAATGTGCCACCATTATTGAAGAAGTGGTTACCGAACTCGGCACTCCGGAGAATTTTGTCGGCCATATCGGTGGCGATGATTTTGCGGTGATCACTACCCCTGACGTTCATGAGGCAATCTGCAACAAGGTAATAGAGCGATTTGACTCAGCGGTTCCGGATTTTTACAATAGCACCGATCGGGAAAGGGGCACAATCCTCGGCGTAAATCGCCAAGGTCAGAGTATAGCCTTTCCTCTCGCCTCCATTTCCATTGCCGTGGTGACCAATCAACAACGGAATCTTCAAAATCATATTCAAGTAGGAGAAATTGCTGCCGAGCTCAAGGAACATGCCAAATCCATCAAGGGCAGCACTTATATAACCGATCAGCGCCAAACTGAACCTGCCGCAGAACCGAATGAAGGCGGCAAGCTCATCTCTTTTCGAACCAAGGAAATGTAATGAACCCAATGAAGAGTATACTCATTCCCCTTCTGATCCTCGCCACCATCGGTCCGGGATGCCTCCCGAAACAGATGGGCTCCAAGGAATCCCATCAATCCTTTGCCCCGCACAGTCTTGCCGCTGAGGATTATGACCAGGCGGTCAACCAACTCCTGGCCGAAAATCCTCCCGATGGGAAAAATGCGGAAGTCCATCGGCGGTTGTCCCTGCTTTATAGCAGCGCCCTAAATCCGCGGCAGGATTACCAAAAAGCCGCGACTGAACTTGAGCTTTTCAGAGAACTGACCCCCGAAGGACCGGCTCGCTTTGAAAGCGAAGTTTGGCGGGGAGTGGTGAAGGACGTTCTTGGTACTCGGGAAAAACTGCTCGAAGTCCAGCAGGGACTTGATCGGGAACGACTGGAGTTACAACAGACGAACAAAAAAAACCAACGAGAAATCGATCGATTGCATCAACAAAGCAAAGAACTCTCCGGGGAAATCACCCAACTCAAAGCGACCATTACCGAGTTAGAGACCGAGAGAAGCAAGTTAACCGAAACCATCAACCAATTAAAATATCTGGATCTCAATCTTGAAAAAAAGCGGAAAAGTTTTCAATAACCTTCACTGAAATCGTCATGTCGATCCCGAAAGGAAAATTTCACCTGATTCCATGACTCTTGAGTGCTTCTATATAAGGGCCAAACAGATCATCATACTCAGTACGAGCTCTTTTATAGAAGTTCTTGAAAAAACGCACATCATTATCATTGATCACCAAGTTGGCGCTATTGGACAAGGCATCAAGGGAGTACAGGGAGTGAAACCCCGGCCCCACCAGAACATAAATGAGATAACGCCTCTTGGTCATCGGCATCCGGCACATATACTTATGGAATTCCGAATCCCGCAAAGATACCCCGTCAAAACCGCTGTGTAAGACCACCATTGTATACATGGCCCCTCGGATCAAGGACAGACCCTCACTGACCGTACCAGCATTGATCGGCTGGAAGAATGATTCCACCAAGGCCCCGGCCACCGCATCCCGAACCTTACCCGGATCAATCAAAATGAGTGCTTTGGGAATATCCTGAATCCGGGCTTCATCCTCAAACGTCTCTGCGGTTAACCATTCAACATCTGGCGGAGGAGGTGGTTCCGGCAGATTGGAGGCCCGGGTATCCGGCTGCGCGGTCACGTTTTCCTGACGCCAATCAGCCAAAGAGCCATCCGACAATAATTCGATGGATTTATTGCACAAGGGGCAACGCAGCTTCAAGGTCCCGGACTGAATAGTCTTGAGGGCCGAAGCAATTTTGGTATGCTGGGTTTCGGAAAAACGCAATTCCTTCCGGCAATGGGGGCAATGGGTAATCATCAGTATTCTCCTTATGACCATGGCTCGCCAAGGGAAAAGCCATATGCACTTTTTCTAACTCATCGACTATGACAATTCATTGAATACGTTTTCAAGGTATCAAAAGCAACCAAAACGCAGAAGGGTGGCCTCTTGTCCACCTTCGAATCAGTAGCCTGATCGAGGGCCCTTGCCACCCTGCTCCATGGCCAATCCCTTGATATTGGTGGTCGATTCACCCCGCGCCGACTTCAACTGATCGAGACCACGGGCAACGACGCTTCGCCGGGAACTATACGCCAGGGCAGTGTCCTCAGTGATCAGTCCCCCACTGTACAAGGTAAGAATATGCTGATCAAAGGTCATCATGCCAACCGGAGCACCATCGGTAAGAATATCATAAAAGTTTTTTTCTTCGCTCTCACCATTCATAATCAACTCCTTGATCCTGAGGTTCATGCAAAGAATCTCAATAGCCGCCACTCGGCCACCACCGATCTTGGGTAAGAGTCTCTGGCAGACGATCCACCGGACGGTATCCGCCAGACGGTTTCGCACCTGGGCCTGTTCCTCAAGTTCAAACATACCGAGGATACGGTTGATGGTCTGCCCCGCGTCCACCGTGTGCAGAGTACTCATGACCACATGTCCGGTTTCCGCAGCGGTCAAGCCAATTTCCATGGTTTCTCGATCGCGCATTTCGCCAACCAGAATAACCTTGGGCGCCTGGCGCAAGGCCGCCCGCAATCCATCGGAAAAAGTATCAAAGTCACTGCCCAATTCCCGTTGATTGAACGTTGCTTTTTTATGTTCATGGGCATACTCAATGGGATCTTCCAGAGTGATAACATGGATGGCCTTCTGCTGGTTGACTTCATCCAGGATTGCCGCCAGGGTTGTTGACTTACCGGTGCCGGTTGCCCCCGTGACCAGGACCATCCCGTTTTTTTCATTGCAGATCCGATGTAAGGTCTCAGGCAGATTGAGTCGCTCGATAGTGGGAATGGTCGTCTCAAGCTTACGCAGAACCGTGGAAAGATTTCTCCGTCCTGAAAAGACATTGACCCTGAACCGCACATCAAGACCGAGCCGATACGAGAGGTCACAGGATCCCCGGTTGACCAAATCATTCAATAAGCGGCGATCACCGTTTAATATGTTCAGAGCAAAAATCTCAGCCTGGAACGGGGTCAACTCATTCACTTCCGGTTGAACTTCAACCCGCTCCATGATTCCGGCGGACTCAACCTGCAAGGGTTTTCCGGCAGTCACATTCAGATCGGAAACATGATCATAGGTATGGAGCATGGTGCCAATCCAGTAATCGATATCCGGTTGTTGCATAAGTCTCTCCTTCCTTCAAGTTGGATCCAGATTCTTCTTGAGCGATGAAAGAATATTATCACTCTCGGGGAAGCTCCTCAAGGTAGATTCTACATACAAATAACTTAGCCAGGCAAAAAACATGGCGTTGTTTCATGAATTGCTTGGTAACAGTATCCCAATTTATTTTTTCGATTTTTCAACCAGGAAATAGAGCCTTCCTGTTTCCTTCATCCTCCCGGCATTATCGCGGGCATCTTGCCCCCCGCCCCAGAACAGGTCCAAACGTCCCGACCCGACAATGGCGGATCCGCTGTCCTGATGGACCACAAACCTTGTCACCGGAAACGATTTCTCAGATACATCGGATGATTTTGGCCCTCTCCAGCTGAGAATTGCCGGAATTCCAGGAGGATAGCACTCATTGTCAAGGGCCACCGAACGCCCGGGAGTCAGGGGTACCCCCAGGCTGCCCAAGGGCCCGCTGATTTCATCCTCCCCCCAGAGAAAGAAAACAAAGGACTCATTGAACCGCATGATTATATCCTGCTGAGCTTTATTATTATTTAAATAGGTTATTAAAGAAGGCAAGGTCACTTCCTCCAGGGTCATTGAACCTTGATCCACCAAGTACTTTCCTATACTCCGGTAGGGATGACCGTTCTTTGCTCCGAATTGAATCCGCCGAATCGTCCCGTCCCTAAGGCGCACTCGCCCCGAGCCCTGAACCTGCAAAATAAAGGCCTCGACCGGATCATCAAGATAAACCAGTTCGGTTCCAGCAAGCACCCCTTGCTCCTCAATTTCTGCCCGGGTCCAATATGGAACTAGTCCCCCCTCAACCAACCGGCCAATAACTCCATCACGACGGACCAAATCCACTGGAACCTGATAGAGGGGATAGAGGAACGGGGCTTCCCTGACCAGGCTTCCTTCCACCAAGGGCTCGAAATATCCGGTCAAAAAAACCGTTCCATCACCGCTGATGCCGGAGGCACCACAGACCTCAAACTCCTCTCTGAGCCGCTCCATCTTCGTCAGGGATGTTCCCGGCCCCCAAAGAATTTCCCGGAAAGCCCGTAACTGCTTAATCAGTTCGGTACTGGAATACCCACGTCCGCAAAGCTGGAATTTCCGATTCGCTGAAATTTTTTCCATGCCAGCAAGACTAAAACCAATGGCCTCGTCAAGCCGCACTAGACCAAGTTCATCGGTCAGTCCCGGTAAAACCTGCTCGATCGACACTACTGGACCAAAACATTCAGTTGCCATGGCAGAAGCCGATCCTGAAAGAATGGCAGACAACAATAATAAGACATTGAGCCTTTTCATAACAGGCCAGAGAAAGAACATTTTATCCAGGGAAGCGGATCCGTCAAAAACATTTGCCCACATGGTAGTATTTGTTTTGTCGCCTTTTCCACAGAGTGGTATAGTTTATCCTGATCTATCAAAAATGGATTTGGCACGATCATCACAGGGGGGATTGGCCAACCTGCTATATTTACGCTTCAGGGGGAAAAATGCACACTAGTGTTTAATTGCAATAATTAATTTATTTATGTATATTTGGGGCATGCCAAGACAAGCCCCAAATATTATCCTGACTACGGAAGAAGCCAGCACGCTAAAAACAATTTCAAATAGCCGATCGGCCGAATATCGCCAAG
>JAHJAA010000076.1 GCA_018814305.1 Pseudomonadota bacterium | reverse complement strand
CGCCGCTTTAAAATAAATTATAACCGTGAAAACAAAGTGTTATTGATTTTTGTGCCTCATTCTTAATGTCCAAAGTTTGCGAAGCCACTAACAACAAACCTTGATTTTATTGGGGTTATAAACACTTCGGGAATTGCTGTTGTTCTGTTAATCATCAGCTTGATTCTTGGAGCATATACTTTCTATCGTGTAAGTCAAAAAGAAGCACTTGAATCCCAATATAGTGACCTTGTAAATCGTCTGGATGTAGGAATTGTCAGATTAAAAGAGTCTGGTGAGATTATCCATATGAACCAGGCTATGTCTTCTCTACTGGGATTTGCGCCTGAGAAAATCGCGAAAAAATTGTCCATCATAAATTTTTTTGTTGATGCCACCGAATGGCAGAATATCCTCGATTTTCTTAAAAAAAATACTTCTATTACCGAATATGATTTTTGGCTCGGAAAAAAAGGGGGAACCCGTTTTATAGCCTCATTCTCGCTGAATGCAAGGAAGCGAAAATCAGGGGAAATACTCTATATTGATGGCGTAATACAGGATATAACCGATAAAAGACAGGCTGAGGCCAAGCTTCAAGAGACAAACCACCGACTGGAAATTTTAAGTACTACTGACGGATTGACAGGGTTGGCAAATAGGAGGTTTTTCGACGAGTCTCTGCTTAAGGAATACAGCAGGCATTCGCGTTCAGGGAAGAATCTTGCTTTAATCCTTTTAGATATTGATTGCTTTAAGGCTTATAACGACTCCTACGGTCATATTGCAGGAGACAAGTGCCTACAAAAAATTTCCAAGATATTAGCTGATTTCACTCACCGTCCTTCTGACCTTGCAGCCCGTTATGGAGGCGAAGAATTTGTCTGTATTCTACCCGAAACAGACCTTGACGGTGCGATTGCTGTCGCAGAGAAAATTCGCTGTGGCATTATGGATCTTACTATCCCTCATAAGTCATCACGTGTAGAAGATTTGGTTACTGCCAGCTTAGGTGTTGTTTCAGTGCGTTGTTCAAATGATGGATCACCCCAGGATATCATTGAACAAGCGGACGCATTGTTATACCAGGCTAAAGAATCTGGACGTAATCGTGTGGAAGTCGCTCTTTGATTTGATGATTCCAGTCGTTTACCCTGGTCATCCCTCCGAACCCACATTAAATTCCCTATGTCGATTTTCCGTCCCATTTTCTTGCCTGAAGAAGTGTGTCCCGTTTGTTGGCATAAAAAGGAAATCGGACTGCCAGCGAAGATTGAAACAGAAAAGCCCCGAGGAATCGGGGCTTTAGCGGCTGTGCCGGGCAATGCCGGACAAACATATGGCGGAGAGAGAGGGATTCGAACCCTCGGTAAGGCTTTTGACCCTACACTCGCTTAGCAGGCGAGCACCTTCGGCCAGCTCGGTCATCTCTCCAGTACTGAAAATCGTATTATGGCGGAGGAAGTAGGATTCGAACCCACGGAACTTTCGTTCAACGGTTTTCAAGACCGCCGCCTTCAACCACTCGGCCATTCCTCCCAGGGTAAGAATATGTCCATGTACCATGTCAGCTTACCCATGTCAATACTGTGAATGACATAAAAAAACCGGCCAGGGGGGAAGCTGGCCGGTTTCAAGGGGGAAAGAGAAATGTATTATTTCGCTTTATTTGATTGGTTATAATTGCAATGGGTGTGCCAAGTTGTTATTTTATTTGATTGCTTCATTGTTTTCTAGGGCTTCCGGTTGTTTTATAGGAAAAACAATCGGGGAGAATTGATACAAAAAATTGTACTTAATGAAAAAACCAAAGATTTGGTGTTAATTTTTGTACCAGATCAGCCTTTTCTTATGAAAGAACGTCAAGGGCCTGGGAGAGTCGACTGACTGAGTTAATCACCAGCCCCTTGATTGGTATTTTGGGGGTGTTGGCTTGGGGGATTATTGCCTGGGTGAAGCCGTGTTTGGCCGCTTCCCGGAGACGCTCCTGGCCACCGGGAACCGGGCGGATTTCACCGGCCAGGCCAATCTCACCGAATACGGCCAGGTCTCGGGGCAGGGGGCGACCCTGGAGGCTTGAGACTACGGCCATAATTAAAGCCAGGTCGGCGCTGGTTTCCATAACCTTGATTCCGCCGACCACGTTGACAAAAACATCCTTGTCATAGGTGGTGATCCGGCCATGGCGATGGAGCACGGCCAGCAGCATGGCCAACCGGTTGCCGTCAAGTCCCAGGGTGACTCGACGGGGATTCTCCGAATAGCTGGTGTCGGCCAGGGCCTGGATTTCTACCAGTAAAGGGCGGCTGCCTTCCCAGAGGACCGTGACCGCGCTACCGGGCATCTCTTCATCCTGACGGGAAAGGAAGATGGCGGAGGGATTTTTGACTTCTTTTAAACCCCGGTCGGTCATTCCGAAGACCCCCAGTTCATTGACTGCCCCGAAGCGGTTTTTCACCGCGCGAATGATCCGGTAGCGACTGTCGGTGCCGCCCTCGATATAGCAGACCACATCAATTATATGCTCCAGTACACGTGGTCCGGCCAATTCACCGCTCTTGGTAACATGACCCACCAGGAAAACGGCGGTACCCGAATATTTGGCAAAGGTGGTGAGCAGGGCGGCGGATTCCCGCACCTGGGTGACACTGCCCGGGGCGGAGTTGGCCTCGGCGGTCTGCATGGTCTGGATGGAATCGATGATCAGCACGGCCGGCTTCTCCCGTTCCGCCGCCGCCAGAATTTCCTCCACCCGGGTTTCGGCCAGTAGCAGCAGCTGTTGTTCGGGAAGATTGAGACGCGTGGCCCGCATGACGATCTGTTGGGGAGACTCTTCGCCGGTGACGTAGAGGACCTTCATGGATGCAGCCAACTGGCAGCCGATCTGGAGAAGAATAGTTGATTTTCCTACCCCGGGATCACCACCCACCAGGACCACGGAGCCCGGCACCACGCCGCCGCCCAGGACTCGATCAAATTCGCCGAGGGTCGAGGAGAAACGGGGCGAACTGACGGTCTTGACCTGGGCCATGGTCAGGACTTCCGAACGGGCTCCGGCAAAACCCAGGGAACGGCTAGGTGACGCTGTCCTTGATGGCTCTCCCTCTTCAAGGGTATTCCATTCTCCGCAGTCAGGGCATTGCCCGTGCCAGCGACTGAATTCGGCTTGGCATTTCAGGCAACGATATACTTTTTTTTCTTTGGCCATGGCGGGATAACTCGTCAAAGGTCTCTATGTGAAGTGGTTCTATCCGGATATTCTGAATATTTCTTACCTAAGAGGAACAACATATCGAATTTATACCAGTTCCGCCAGGACTTGATTGGCAATCGGTAAGGCCCTCTCGGTCAAATACAATCGGTTATGGTCGAACCGAAGCAGATCTTGATGGATCAAATTTTCCAGGATAGTACCATAGTATTCGCGAAGATCCAGGCCGAAACGTTCCCTTAGAAGGTTTCCGTCGATCCCCGTGATGAGCCTGAGACCCATGATCACTGTTTCCCGGAAGCGGGCTTCCGGGGCCAAGGATTCCGCCTCGATATATGGTGGCAGGTCTTGGGTTATACATTTGGTATATCGGTCGGGATTCGGGGTTGTCTGGAGACGCAGGCCTGAGAGGCAGGAGACTGACCCGGCCCCGAAGCCGAGATAGGAGCCGTTATCCCAGTAATTGAGATTGTGGCGGCATTGTCGGCCTAGTCGGGAGTAATTGGAGATTTCATAGCGTTCAAAACCGTTTGGCGGCAGGACCAGGTTGGTAAACTCAAACATCTCTGCCTCTTCTTCTTCGTCAGGGAGGGTCAGGGCTCCCTGGTCGGCAAGTTCGCTGAAACGGCTGCCCTGGTCCAGGCTGAGTTGGTAGATCGAGAGGTGATCAGGGGCGAGATTGATGGCTTGGGTCAGGGTTGCTTGCCAGTCGCTAAGAGTCTGGCCGGGTAGCCCAAAGATCAGGTCCAGATTGATATTTTCAAAACCGGATTCGCGGGCCTGGGTGGCCGCGGTGATCGCCTGGGCTGCGGTATGGGTCCGGCCGATCCGGGTGAGGATCGCATCATCAAAGGTCTGAACGCCGATACTCAGCCGGTTCACTCCGCCCTCTCGTAAGTGGCTGAGTGCTTCAGAGTGAACGGTGTTGGGGTTGGTTTCAACCGTTATCTCGGCCTGGTCGTCCACCCAAAAATGGCTGCGCAGGAGGTCAAGCAGGTGGACCAAGGATGCGGCCTCAACAATGGTGGGGGTGCCGCCACCGATAAAGATGGTGGAAAAACGGTGATTGCGGCTCCAGTCAAGAGTTGAGACCTTCTTGATTTCTTTGGCCAGCGCGGTGCAATAGTCGGTGAGGTCGTGCCTGCCCAGGGGGTAGGAGACAAAGGCGCAGTAATCACATTTTGAGCGGCAAAAAGGGATGTGGAGATAGAGTCCGGCCTCGGGACGAGCACTCATGATTCACTCTTCGTGCCGAAACATCGAAGGATCTGCCCTGATCTCATCCTGGTTCACCAGTTTGAAGTTCGCGCCTGATATCGGCCATCAGGCCATGGTCGGCAAAGCTGTATGGGGTCTGGTCGTTGCCGATGATCAGGTGATCGAGCAGATTAATTCCCATCAAATTGCAGGCCTGAAAAAGATGCCGGGTCAGGTCAAGATCGGCTGCTGATGGGTGAAGGGCGCCGGAGGGATGATTATGGGCAATGATCATGGCGGCGGCGTGATTGTCCAGGGCCAGTTTGACCAGCTCCCGGGGATAGATGGTATTGCTGGTCAAGGTCCCCTCGGCTACGATCTTGGAATCGATGATGCCATGGCTGGCATCGAGCATGATTACGGTGAGGACTTCCTTGTTGAGGCTGCGCATGGAGTGGATCAGGTAGTCGGCCACCTCTTTAGATGAATGGAGATGGGGCCTTTCGGGGAGCCGATCCTGGAGATAGCGGCGGGCTACCGCCTGGATAAAGCTTACGGAAAAGGAATTGAGGGGGCCAATTCCTTTGATCGTGAGGAGTTCATCTCGGGGCGCATCCAGGACCTTAGCCAGGGAACCGAATTTTTCCAGGGCGGCTCGGGCGGGTTGCTTGCAGTCCTTGCGAGGGGTGCCCAAGGTCAGCAGCATTTCCAATACTTCGGCATCACTGAGCGAAGCGATGCCCCGTTCAAAGAACTTATCACGGAGTCGTGATCGGTGGCCTTCGCCCCGTTTTTGCCACTCTTCCTGATTCATGGTCCGGTATGGGTATACTCCGCAAAGTCGGTCGAGGGGCTATTTGTTGTCCAGGGCCTTGGCCAGCAGTTGGTTGGCCAGTTGAGGATTGGCCCGGCCCTTGGTCTTCTGCATCAACTGGCCGACAAAGAAGCCCATGAGCTTGGTCTTGCCGCCCCGGTATTCGGTAACCTGGTCGGGATTGGCCGAGATGATTTCATCGATCATCTTTAAAAGATCCCCTTCGTCACTCATCTGGACCAGGTTTTTCTCCTTGACTACGGTTCCGGCGTCCTTGCCCGAGACCATCATCTCCTGGAACACGGTCTTGGCGATTTTGCCGCTGATTGTGCCCTTGTCGACCATGGTCAGGAGTTCGGCTAGGCCATCCGGGGTGACTTGGCACTGGCTGATCTCCTGGTCTCGTTCTTTCAGTTCCCTGAGCAATTCGGTCATGATCCAGTTGGCCAGTTTTTTGCCGTTATCATAGCGGACGAGGGCGGTTTCGAAGTAGTCGGCCAATTCCCGATCTCCGGTGATAATGCCCGCATCATCTTCCGACAGGCCCAGGGTTTCGATCAACCGGGATTTTCGTTGATGGGGCAACTCGGGCAGGGAGACGGTAATTTCATTAATCCACTCTTCTGAGATCACGATGGGCACCAGGTCAGGGTCGGGAAAATACCGGTAGTCGTGGGCCTCTTCCTTGGAGCGCATGGCATTGGTGCGGTTGGTATCCGGATCCCATAACAGGGTCTGCTGGACCACTTTGCCGCCGTCCAACAGGATATCGCGCTGCCGCCGGACCTCATACTCCAGGGCCTTCTGGACATTGCGGAAGGAGTTCATGTTTTTAAGCTCGGTGCGAGTGCCGAACGCTTCTTGACCTTTGGGGCGTAAAGAGATGTTGGCGTCGCAGCGGAAGCTGCCTTCCTGCATATTGCCGTCACAGATATCCAGATAGCGGACGATGGCGTGGAGTTTTCGCAGGTAGGCCGCCGCCTCCTCCGGGGAGCGCAGATCCGGTTCACTGACGATTTCGATTAAGGGGGTGCCGGTTCGGTTTAAGTCCACATAACTTACCGGTTCGTGATCGTCATGGATCAGCTTGCCGGCGTCTTCTTCCATGTGGATCCTGGTCAGCCCGATGCGTTTGATTGTGTCGTCGACGGTAATCTCAACCCAGCCATGCTCACAGATCGGGAGCTCGAACTGGGAGATCTGGTAACCCTTGGGCAGGTCGGGGTAGAAGTAATTCTTCCGGGCGAACTGATTGGTCCGGTTGATCTCGCAGTTGGTGGCCAGGCCCATTCGGATGGCGTATTCCACCACCGTGCGGTTCAGCACCGGCAGGACTCCTGGCATTCCCAAACAGACCGGGCAGGTGTTGGTGTTGGGCGGCTTGCCGAATTCCGTTGAGCAGCCGCAGAAGATCTTGGTATTTGTTTTCAGCTGGGCATGGATTTCAAGGCCGATAACTGTTTCAAATTCCATGGGAAAGACTCCGTTTATGCCTCACCTTTCTTGATCCAACGGGTCAAGGAAGCGAGTTCGGCGGGCCAGTCCGACCCGATTCTTTTTTTGAGAAACATCCGGAAAAGTTCATCCACGGTCCGGAGCATAATTTCATAGAGGCCGATCCGGTCAAGCAGCATCCCGGCCACGGCATCGACATCATCGCCCTCTTCCGAGCCGGCCATGGTCTTGGGCAGTCGGATGCTGCTGAAGGTGAGCAGGCTCCCCTTCAGGGTGAACCGGTATTCGTGGTCATCGCGGATCATCATGATCCGGGCCTGTTCAATTTTTTTGCCCATGGCCAGACCGGTCCGGGCCTCCTGGAGTTCGGTCTGTAATCCCTGGCAGATCATTTTTTCATATGATTCACCCTCGCCGGATTCCAGGAGGATATGTTTTTCAAGGATCAGCTCAATATCTGTGGCGCTCCGGTCCAGATAAATAGTGCCGCCGCGTTCTTCACTCTTATACCAGAGCCAGGTGAGGAACTCCTGGCCCAGGAATCGTTTTTCGGTAATCAGGTCGACGAGATCCATGGTGGCCCTTTAGATAAGAATTTCCGGGGGGATCCCGGCAAGTTGGTCAGCCTCGGCGGGGTCAAGAAGCATGCCGGCTGTGATATAAGGAATTTGCTGCATCAGGTGGAGGTCGAAGGTTTCCTTGAAAAAGTCTTCCAAAACTGCCTGGGCCTTCTGGTTGGTAGAAAAAAACAGTACGGTGTTTTCAGCCAGGTTCCAGGCCAGATCAAACACCGCCGACATCGGCACCGCTTTTTTTATAAGCATGGTGTGGATGGCCTCTTTGATCTCCAGGCGATGATCCCGGCTAAGTTTGGGGATCTGTCGTTCCCGTTTGATCCGTTCCTCTTCCTTCATGGTGAACTTTTTCAGGGCGGCCGGGGCCACCTTGCGTTCGTCGATGCGCAGGGCAAGCACCAGATAATCGCTCACCGCGTAGCTTTCGTAGAGAAGGTCGCTGTCAAACATATTGCGGACTGAAACCCAGCCCACCGAGCGTTCTTCATAGTTGTCATCGATATCGCGAAAGGAGTGTTTGGCGATTCGTTCGGCGGCAAACTCCCAGAAGTTTTCCGGCAGCTCGCCTTGCACACTGTAGCGGACCAGACTGGCCGCGTTGGAGATGAGTCCCATGGTGTCTATTTCCATCAGAAAAGTTGAGGCGGTCAGACTTAGTTGAGGATGGTCCGCCGCCTGAAGCCGTGTCCGGATAAAGCTTTTGTTCGGATCGGCATAACGCTACCAAGATATAGCAAACCTACCCAAGGAGAACAAGGAAATTCCGGGGACCTTGTCGACGCCCCCGGGATTCTTCGCTCGTGGAAACAAAGATTTCGTGGTTTCAAAGAACTTTGTTTTTATTCTTCCGAAAAAAACATGTAATATGGCAAGTGGAAACTTGACAGCCTGTTGCGATTATTGTAAAAAGGCATCTTTCCAAGGCGGGTCGTTAACTCAGTCGGTAGAGTATCTGCCTTTTAAGCAGAGAGTCGTTGGTTCGAATCCAACACGACCCACCAGCTGAATCGACGTGTTTTCGCTCTGCGTCCCCATCGTCTAGCCAGGTCCAGGACACCGGCCTTTCACGCCGGCAACACGAGTTCAAATCTCGTTGGGGACGCCAGTTTTACATATAGGGAATCAAGCAATTAGCTTGATTCCCTTTTTTTGTGCCTTTTCTTGATGGCTTTTTAACCCAGGTATCGAGAGACAAATAAAATGAGAAAAAGGATAATTGGTGGGAATTGGTGGGAAATGCCGGAGAAGTATCAGTAGCTTGGGAGACCCTTCCGCCTCCGATTTACCGATTGGGGGTAGGACAGATCAACCGAAAGAAGACTGGCACGATGGGTATAACAATGCGAAGAGAGTCAGATTACAGAGTACTCTGAGACGGCAGGGTCGATCACAAAGGGAAGGGAGTGACGGTATTGTGTGCTCCTCAAAGGAAACTTGTCCCGACCAAGAAGAGCTGGGCAAGGCAAGCAAACCTCCCTGGGGAGGATAGCCACGACAGCCAGCAGCTGTTGAACGATGTGAACAATACTTAGGGGCATTGTGCGGGAAAACCGCACGAGGAATCTGTGAGGGGGCTGTCGGGTGACTGGCAGTTCTGTCTCGATACCTTCTGAAAACGGCTCTACTCTTGACACACGCTTTCCTCTTGGCTATAATCTAGACAGACTAGCCAAAGATTAATGGAGCAGGAGGTGTGTTTATGGGAAATGTATGGCAACTTCAGGATGCAAAAAACAAATTTAGTAATTTGGTAGATAAGGCCCACCATGATGGCCCCCAGGTTGTCACAAAACATGGTAAAGAATCTGTCGTAATTATTGCTATTGAAGACTACCAAAAGCTCAATAAGCCAAAGTCTGACTTAGTATCTTTCTTTAAAAAATCCCCCTTGTCGGACATAAACCTTGACCTCACCAGAGACAAGAGCTCTTCAAGGGATATCGAATTATGAAATACCTATTGGATACCTGCGTCATTTCAGAAATCATACGACCAAAACCATCCATAAAAGTAACCAGATGGATAAAAAAAGAAGACGAGAGTAATTTTTTTATCAGTGTCCTGACAATTGGCGAACTTCACAAAGGTATTGAAAAGCTCGATGAATCGAGAAGAAAGGAAGAACTGCATAATTGGGTAGAGAATGATCTCAAAGAAAGATTTTGGACAAGAATCATCGATGTTGACCTACAAACTGCGATGATATGGGGGAAAATTCAAGGTATGACGGAACGAGTTGGCAAACCAATGCCCGCCATAGATTCTCTTATTGCCGCTTCAGGAATTGCTCATCACCTAACAGTAGTAACCCGCAATACTTCTGACATGAAAGAGAGTGGAGCAGCACTACTTAATCCGTGGGAATAATGGAAAAAAGGTTAACCGATAACAATTGCATTGTTGAGGGACGCGAAGAAGCGCGGAGTCCTTGTCGGGCTTGGCTTTTAGCGCGCGGGCTCTGGAAAAACTCACAGCTATCTTGATGTTTGGTGAGGCGTAATAGGCAGGTCGGATACAGGGTAAGTACCTTTGGGGACGCCAGTTTTGATATAGGGAATCAAGCCAAAAGCTTGGGACCCTCTTTTTTTGTCTTGATTTGGTGGATGTCGAAAGTATTGAAATTAAAGAGATTAAATTCGGCTCGGGCGATTAATACGTTCCGAGCCGAATTTATGCTATGATCCTACTTAGAAATAATACTCAGGAGCTTTTCTGATATAACGAGTTCTCTGACACCATGAGCATGGTTGTCATTGTATTTGTTATTGCTGCACCAGATGCTGAAATTATCAATATCAAGGGTTTCACATGTAGTTTTAACGTCCCAAGTTACCTGAAAAGGTGAGCAGTGGTTATTACTGAAACTGGTACCAGTTGTAGACCCTGAATAGGTGACGATTGGATCGTTATGCTTCTGTGGGGCATCGGAAAATTTCAGTTCACTGTTCTTTTGCAGAACAAAAACTTGTGCTGCAACTCTTAATTCCGGATTCGAGCATGTTGTGGTCATGCATGCCTCTAATCCTGCCCCAATTGGCTTCACCCCTGCTGATTTTGTGTCGCAGGTTGTATATACCCAGTGAACCTCAATGGTATCTCCTTCGGAAATGCCTTGGCAGCCGTTGTATTCAACATGATCCTTGCCGATGTGACCGACAGCCGGCTCCTGACATGCCCAACCAGAGTTGCTTCCATCTTCCACATACGTTGAATATGCCGCAGCTTTATGTTCTGCGTTTCGATGGAAGTGAACATTACACAGATTCATCTCTGAAATTGCTGGGGCGTCAGATAAGAACACAGGATTTGTTCCAGCCATGTTGTCAATATCTCGAGGGGCCTGTGGACCCGATCCGACACAACGATTGTCCTCTTTAGGGGTGTCAGGCTTTTGCTCACTCGCAAAGGTGTTCCCAGCCAGGGCTAAACCGAGTACGAGTGATAAACACCAGGTTTTCTTCATTTAACCTTTCCTTTTTAAAAAGTGGAAACAAAGGGAGAGATATGGGCCACCCCTCAGATTATAAGTCCCCTTGGAACTCTGAATTTCTGCGTACCTTAATTTCCCGAATGATTTGAAGAAAAAACCGGATCAGATTTTTTTACCCACAGCATGGCCAATAATTCCGTTTCTTCTCACTCTGCTTGATCCTTAATTAGTGAGGCAATCCTCCCTCCAGGAGCATTCCATCTGAGGACATTGTTCGGTGCCCGAACCAAAACAAGCATGATAGCCTTCTGCCACCTGGATGGCTTTAATCAGTTCTGATTTTTTCATCTTGCCGGATTTTACTCCCATCATTTTCGCCTTGTCTTTAACTTCCATCATTTTCATAGCATTCCTCCAAAAGTAATGATGATGTAAATATATCGATCTCACATTATGGAGGTAAATAGGTTGTCAGATCAAGATATTTTTTGTGGGGAAGTTTTGAACGTTGTTTATCGTATTACGCATCGCAGGGATAACTTGGTCATTGTAAAAAAAATCATCCCTCGATCGGATGCGCCAGAACAGGTTCGTTCTCCCCTTTTTTTGATCGTTAACATGTTGTTTAAACGAGAGAAACTTTTTCAATTTTAGGGCAGTTGCAGGGGGCATGGTGCTGGCGATTTTTTTTGCTTTTTTTTATTTGATGGCTTTACATGGGTGGGTGATGGTGATACGATTTAATCAACGAGGGAGAGTCTAACATTAAAATAAAAGACGGCGGCATTAACGCAACGTATCTTTAAAAAAGAGGCTCATCCCACTGGAAAAAGCGGAACCATCACGGTTCTGCTTTTTTTTTCATTTTTCGAAATAATAGGGGTAGGGTTTTGCTGAATATGGAAAAAATTTGGCTGAACAATTGTTTCCTCGTTGGGAAGAAACGCGGTAACACTGACGAGCACGTTTGAGTGGGCCGCTGGTGTAGGTTGGCAGGATAGAATGAAAGGAGAAAAAATATGGGAAATCGAGATGAAATACATAAAGCAGCATATAACGGGAATATTGCCGAAGTTGAACGTATTCTAAAAACACACCCGGATCCAGATGCGCGTGATTCTTCCGGTGGTACCGCCTTACATGCCGCAATGTTCCAAAACAATCTGCGGATCATCACATTGCTCATTGAGCATAATTTCGATGTAAATGCGGTGGGGCCGCATAACGGCTATACGCCATTGCATGATGCGGTTTGGGCAGATAATTTAGAGGCCATAAAAATTTTACGTGGGCATGGTGCTCGAACAGATGTCTCCGGCAAAGATAGCTTGACCCCCTATGGGAAAGCCAAAGAAGAAGGCAAGGCAGCCATAGTGAAATATTTTGAGTCCCAGGGCATTACTTCATAAAAAAGGGATATATGAAGAATGATTATGGGAGTTGGTTGGTAAGCTTTACACAATATTTGACTCCTTATTCGAGTTGAGAAGAGCAGATACGCGCCTTTTTGTATGAATTCAATGAGCCTTTATTCGCGTTCCCATGATCAGTTCAAGGACAACCCGGTTTCTTTTTGTATGGATGGATTGATCAACTCCCGATCAACGGTGATGCTCGGCAATCTTGGTAAACATCTGGACCAGTCCCGAGCAGAGGGTGAAGAGGGATTTGATATGGAGATTGGTACTGCAGCAGGCATCAAAAAAGATGGTGAGTCTTGATTGCAGGTCACTGTCCGGGGCCTGGAAGCAGATGAGGATGGGGATCTTGGGTAGGGGGTAAAGGATCAGGGCAATATCGGCCTCGTACCAATTAATGGTTTTTCCCATAAACAGAGCAATTAAGTCCGTCAGCAGGTCCGGGTGGTCATCAGCCAGTTTTCGCAGTGGTTCTTCGCACCGGCTGGTAAAGAGTCCCTGCCATTCAATTCCTCCCTTTATCTCCCGAAAAGATATCCAGTTGCCGGTAATGTCGGCATGGGTTTTGTGGGTGATGTAGGAGAGAATCGGGGCCAGGATCCAGGGGATGATATGACATTCTGAGGTCATGGTTCCCTGGTGGTTCAGGGTGAAGTCCTTGCCCAGGGAATTGATTGTGATGGTATCGCCTTTGACGATGGCTCCGATCAGGGGTGCAACGGAGGCAAGATCGGTTGCTGCCATCTTTTCTTGTAGTTTGTCGATAAATTTCGCCTGCAGGATCTCCTTGGGCCCTGTTTCCTGATATCGAGCTGAAAAATCATCAGCGATTCTTTGATCGAGCCCCGGGCATTCTTTGAGTTTTTTGGTGCCGGCCACAATTGCTGCTGCAAAGGCCAGGCAGGAGGGGAGGAGGCATCTCCCGCAATTGGTTTGGGGCAGAATCTTATAGACTTCGATGGGGGTGCAAGTACTCTTCGGCATATGGGTAGGTTAAAGAAGAAAGATGAAAAGAGCAAGGGGTGAAGCCTGAAGTGAAGATTTGGGGTTGCGGTCCGGGGCGGGGCGGAGATATTGTATAATTAGATTTGCCAGGAACCAAGGAAGTCAAGTCGGAGCAACCCGCTCCACTGTTGGGTAATATGAAGATTTACATGGTTGACGAGACCCTTAGTCAACCATAAATGGGAAACATCACCCACTTCAAAAGCGTCGATCTGGGAATTTTGTTGGTCTCCGGTATTTCCTCATGAGATGAAACGATTTTTTTCTGCTACAGTAAAATCATAAGTTATATATCTCCCCAATTTGAAATGGAGGTTACCCATGTCCTGGAAGCCAGAAACGCTTGTCTTGCACGCCGGTCACACCCCTGATCCCACTACCCGCAGCCGGGCTGTACCCATCTACCAGACCACCAGTTACCTGTTTAATGATACCGATGATGCGGCCCAGCTTTTCTCGTTGAAACCGGAGGTCTGGGCACCGCGCTTAAATTTGGATCTGGATGGACTGCGGCCTGGCGATTTTTCGCCCGAGGCCACTGGTAATATCTACACCCGGATCATGAACCCGACCACCGATATCCTGGAAAAACGGCTCATGTATCTTGAAGGTGGGGTTGGCGCTTTGGCCACCAGTTCCGGCTCATCGGCGATTACTTACGCTTTGCTCAATATCTGCAGGCCAGGCGATAGTATTGTCTCTTCCTCCAGCCTCTATGGAGGAACCTATAACCTGTTCCTGCATACCCTGCCCCAGTATGGGATCAATACCACCTTTGTCGAGGCCGGGAATCTTGAAGCCTATGCTGCGGCAATCAATGACCAGACTAAGTGTGTCTTCATCGAGACCATCGGCAACCCTCGACTGGACACCCCGGATATCGAGAAGATTGCGAAAATAACCCATGATGCCAAGATTCCGTTGATTGTCGATAACACCGTATCAACCCCGTTCATGTGTCGCCCTTTTGATTACGGGGCCGACATTTTAGTTCATTCGTTGACCAAGTTCATCGGCGGCCATGGGACCAGCATTGGTGGGATTATTGTCGATAGCGGCAAATTCGATTGGCCGTCCTCGGGCAAGTTTCCCATGTTCACCGATCCCGATCCCTCCTACGGCGGGGTGGTCTGGAGTCAGGCGGTCAGCAATGCCGCCTATATCATCAGGGCTCGGACCATTCTCCTCCGTGACATGGGGGCCTGCATCTCCCCGTTCAACAGCTTCCAAATTATCCAGGGGCTGGAAACCTTACCTCTGCGGATGGAGCGGCATTGCAGCAACGCCATGGCGGTTGCCAAACATCTCAAGATGCATGACAAGGTGAGTTGGGTGGTCTATCCGGGGCTTGCCGATCATCCGACCCATGCCCTGGCCAAGAAATATCTGCAGCACGGTTTTGGTGCCCTGGTCGGCTTCGGGATCAAAGGTGGACTTGAGGCTGGCAAGGCATTTATCAATAATCTTAAACTGTTCAGTCACCTGGCGAATATCGGCGATGCTAAGAGTCTGGCGATTCATCCGGCCTCCACCACCCATTCCCAGTTGACCCCGGAAGAGCAGGCAGCGGCGGGTGCTCCCATCGATTTTGTGCGGCTTTCCGTTGGCTTGGAGCATATCGATGACATTATCTCCGACCTTGACCAGGCCCTGGCAATAGCAGGTAAATAGTTTCCATCCGGAAAGTTGCAGGCTAAAGGATGATCAAACGTGTTGTTTCTGATGAACGCAGGTGGATACATCTCCCTGCCGAGGTGAAATATGGTTGTCTTCTCCGTGGATAGGCTGACTTAATGCTTGGCTGCGCGAATATCTTGTTGATAGTATTTAATCAGGATCCTCCGCGTTGCTTCTTTTGAATGAACAGCCGATGATCGCAGTTGGACATACCGAGGAAGAACTCTATTCTCAACTGGAAAGAAAAAGAAATTATTACGGCAGGTGTTTTTTAGTTCTTTTCCAGGAGAAATTGCATGAAATATTTTTCACTCATTCTCACAGTTTTTTTGTTGCTGGGTTGCGGGCGGAGTCTTGATCAGGAGCGGTTGGGGGCAGTCGTTGACATGAGTGATACCCAAAAAGTTCTTTGGGATGCCGGAGTAAAGTATGAAAAAACAGTTACCTTGAAGGATGGAGTCGTGGCCATCATTTTTGGGTATTCACCCCATCCTGGTGCGGAACGGGTCGAATCATTGCTGACGATTCAGTTTTCGCCGGGAGAAGAGTACCTGGAAGTTATTGAGCGGTTGTTTGCGTCGGGTCGCGGAATCTCCGATCTGGTTGAAGTCCCTGAACTCGGAAAGAAAGGTCGGGCCTTTATCGCCAGTATCAACAACGGATCAACCACCGGGGTCGTTTTTTTCAAGGACGACATGACCGTTCTGGTTGAAAATGAGGGTTATCATGGCGCAATAAAAACCACCCAGCATCAGGCTAGGGTAATTGGTCTCGCCAAAACCATATATAGTCGTCTTTAGTTTTCGAGAATTTTTGGGGCTCCTCAGATAATGGAAATTATTTAGGATGGCATTGGCTAAATTGTTTGGGTGATTCACTGATCCTTGGGATTTGCGTTCCGTTAGGTCAATCCACAGCTGAGGGTGTTGAAGGGATATGAAAAATTATATCTGGATATTTGTTCTGGGGCTGTTGGTGTTTTCTTCGATCGCCCATGGTAAGGTGTTGGAGGTGTTTTACTGTAATGGTGGAAAAGTGGATATTGGCGATACTTCCTATTCCGTTCTTAAAAAATGCGGAACCCCTGCTTTTCAGGAAATTATTAGCGCCGAAGGATGTGACAAAGTCGAGCGGTGGCATTATGATTGTAAAGGGCGAGGATATGTGGACCTGTTGGAATTTAAGGTCGGGATCTTAACCAACCGCTCGCGGGGTGAAAAGTCCCAAGGGGTCCAGGACTGCCGCTAAAAAGAATTGACTTTGGGCGGATTGTTAGTAAAAATTGGTTTGATTGGTTTGATTGGTTTGATTGGTGTGTTGTGGCGTTTTTACCCCTTACTCCTCACGCCTGACCCCTCACTTCCTTCAAGGAATTTTATTTCGATGCATACAGTGATTTTCCCGATGGCGTTTTTAACTCTTTGTCCAGTCGTACTGGTAGGTGTTGTAGTACGTTTGGTCCAGAGAGGCGCGCCTTAAGGGGATTTTTACTGAATCAAAGTTTCAAAAAACCCGCCGGCGCGATGCCGGCGGGTTTTTTTTTGCCTTTCCGGTACGGTCGGTATTTTGACTCACAAAAACAAGAAGGAGAAGACAATGCCCACAATAAATGGTGCGGAAATTATTATCGGACTCCTGGAGCGGCATGGCATCACGATCATTGCCGGTATTCCTGGAGGGTCCAACCTGCCGCTCTATGATGCTCTGTCACGGAGCGAAATGATTCACCATGTTCTGGCCCGGCATGAACAGGGGGCCGGGTTCATGGCCCAGGGAATGGCCCGGTCAACCGGAAAAGCGGCAGTTTGTTTTGCTACTTCGGGGCCCGGTGCCACCAATATCCTGACCGCCATCGCCGATGCCAAGCTCGATTCCATTCCGGTTATCTGTATTACCGGTCAGGTGCCGTCCGCGATGATCGGCACCGATGCCTTCCAGGAGGTGGATACCTATGGCATGACCATTCCCATTACCAAGCATAATTATCTGGTGCGGAGCGCAGCGGAACTGCTGACGGTTATTCCAGAGGCCTTTCGGATAGCGACCTCGGGGCGGCCTGGTCCAGTGGTCATTGATGTGCCCAAGGATGTTCAGTTGCAGGAGGTGACCTTTGAGCAATGGCCCGAGGTGCTTCCCTCTGTTCCACTGCGTTCAGAGGTGTCCGGTCTCCAGCGGGTCGCGGATTTGATCAATCAAGCGAAACGACCGATCCTCTATCTGGGCGGAGGGGTGATCCACTCCGGTGGCTCTGACGTGGCCAGGTCCCTGGCAGAGAAAAGTTCGATTCCGGTGACCATGACTCTAATGGGGCTCGGCTCCGTCCGGGCCGATCATTCACTTGCTCTGGGTATGCTGGGGATGCATGCGGCTCGCTATACCAATCTGGCCTTGGAGGAATGTGATCTTTTGATTGCCGTTGGAGCCAGATTTGATGATCGAGCTACAGGGAGACTGGCGGAATTCTGCCCTGAAGCAGGGATTGTCCATATCGATATCGATCCCAGCGAGATCGATAAGTTAAAAATCGCTCTGGTGGGTCTGGTTGGTGATGTGTTGGATATACTCACTGAACTCTTGCCCTTGATCGATCCTCAACCGAGAACCGAATGGCTCGCCCGGATCAAGACCTTGAAAAAGATGCATCCCATGGTTATTCCTGGAGCTGACGATATTCTTCGCCCGTACGGTCTGATTGGTGAGGTTTCCCGATTGGTAGGGGAGCGGGCGATCATTGCCACCGATGTGGGTAAACATCAGATGTGGGTGGCCCAGGCCTATCCATTTGCTCGACCTCGGCAGTTGTTGACTTCAGGTGGTCTTGGTACCATGGGTTTTGGCTTGCCGGCCGCTATTGGTGCGGCTTTGGCCTGTCCGGATGAGACAGTGGTCTGCTTCAGCGGTGATGGCAGTCTGATGATGAATCTGCAAGAGTTGGCCACAGCCATGGAACAAGCGGTTAATCTCAAGGTGATCGTCTTGAATAATACCTCGCTGGGGCTGGTGCGTCAGCAGCAGGATCTGTTCTTCGGGAAACGCTATTTTGCCTCTGAATATAGTCATCAGGTTGATTTTATAACCATTGCCCGTGGTTTCGGGTTGAAGACCTTTGACCTTGGCGCGGCAGAAGATCCGGCCGGAGAACTGGCTCGGGCTCTGGCCGAGCCGGGACCGTGCCTGATCCATCTGCCGATTGCCAGAGATGAAGACGTCTATCCCATGGTGGCGCCGGGCGGCGCCAATCGAGAAATGATTGGAGGTGAGTATCATGGTGAATAATAAAAATGCAATGGAGAGTAACGGTCAAGGCCGCAAACATCAGATTCTGGAGTTGACCGTTAATAATCATCCCGGGGTGATGTCCCACGTCTGCGGACTTTTCTCACGCCGGGTGTACAATATGGACGGCATTCTCTGTCTGCCGGTGGGTGATGGCCTGGAGAGCCGGATTTGGCTAAGGGTGGATGATGATGGCCGGCTTGATCAAATCGTCAAGCAGCTTCGTAAATTAGAGGATGTCCGGGAGGTCGGGCTCCATGGTGCGGACCACCAGATTTTTGTTCGCCTTGAGGACTTTTTTCAGGAAAAGTGATCCTGGTGATCCTTCGATAATAAAAAAAGGAGGCCACGACATCAGTCGTGGCCTCCTTAAGAGGGCTGATTTGTATCAGTTCAGGACTTCTTTGGGGCAGGGGGCTCGGGGACTTTCTCCCCATGACATTCATTGCAGTTGTATTGGCCGGTGATGCCGAATTCCTTGGCGCAGGTAAAATCGGAGGTGGATTCAAAATTGCCGTCTTTCCAGTCGTTCAAAAGTTCAACCACCCGATAGGCAGTGCTTGCAGCTACCCGGGCGCAACGGTCTTTCCGTTCCGGACTCTTTAGTTCGAAGTCGGCTGCCTTCATCCATTTTCCCACCGAGATATGGCACAGCGGAGAATCACTGGTGGTGGTGATGATCTTGGTGGAATTCTTCGGGGTCTTGGGGGTAAAGGTTGGCAGGGCAGTTTCCGAATACCATTGCATGATGTCGGAGGCGATATGGTGACCTTCCGAGGCACCGGCGATTCGGGGACCGATGATCAAGTTGGCGACGATGTTGGCCCCGGCCGGTGATCCGCAAATCGTCCCCCAGCCCACCTGGCCACCCTCCAGAAAAACAAAGGCGTCCGATGGGAACGACCTGTAGGGTTCTCCGATTTTTTCACTTAATTGACTGAAGACGCTGTTGATCACCGCACAGCCACAGAACACTCGATACCATTCATTGTAGGCAATTTCAGCGGTCTTGGCCGGATCAAGTTTCTCATAGGGCCAGGGCCATTTTTCGGTGGGGCCTCCCTTGGCCTCGGCTGATCTGAGCATTCCGCCGAAATGGGAAAGGGCGACACCGGCGGCCATGGCACCGGTGCCGATTATTACCTGCCGACGGGCCAGGCCGTTTTGGTCCAATTCCTCATGGTTTTTCGTCATGCTGTGCTCCTTGGGGAAACCCCCGGTAGTTGGATGATGGCCCGCAGCCTGTGATGCAAGGCTTCTATATTGGGATAGGCTGAAGAGGCCGATGGATAAACTGCCACAAAGTGCTATCGGGGGTAATTTAGCACAGCATGGGAAACGAACAATGTGGCATTTTGTCGCAGGTGGGACGGGCCTTTGCGGCCCGGCCCCATTAGGGAAATGACAAGAAGGAGAGATGCTTCAGGAAGCCTAAATGTTACGTCAACTCTGGACCGTCGCATCTGTCACGCAATTTTTCGCACCTGCAATATAACGAGTTGAGGAGCACAAAAGCTCTAGACTCCTCAGCTCGCACCTTGCACCACAAAAAATGACGAAGATATATTGCGACCTTTCATCCTTGACAGGACACTAGGCGAAGACTGCTTTACGCCAGCCCTTGGTTTTTAATTCCTCCAGGCGCTTGATATTCCAGGCCATGATTTCTTTTAAATACATCTGCTGGTTGGTTTCCCGGAGCTTGAGAATGGCCTCACGTTCGTCGTGGATATCTGTCTTTTCACCTGGGTAGGTTTCCAGCCAGGTGCAGTAGCCCAGGTCAAAGATGTATTCCGGGGTTACCATCTCAGGCGAAACGAGTTTGTTCCGTGAGATGGCATCGACGGCCAGGATCATGTCATACTCAATGATCCAACCATTATCATTGATCATAGCCGCCTGATTAAAGGATTCGCCTCCGGGGCAGGATGGGCAATAAAGCCGCGATATGACATCTTGTTGTAGCAGGTTGTCTCGCAGATGAAACTGAACCGTTTGGGCACCGCATTCACATTTTTTAAAAACCGCCATACACATAAGTTCACCTCAATTTTAATGGGAATTATTTTCGATAGAATATCATGTGTGACGGTAAATGCAAGATATCTTTGGGGAATACATGAATTATGAATTTGTATGATCTTGCCTTGGGACGTTGCCGTGTTTCCTCTAGAGGCAAGGAAACATCCTCCTTTGGACGGTCCTGCTGCTTGAATAGGGAAAGGGGGAAACGGCAGTGGGACCGTTTTTTATTCCGGGCCGATGTCCGCGAAGTACCCTTGGTAAATCATGAGCAGTAAAAATGGGATGATCTGCAGGAGAAAAAAATTATAAAGTGAGCGAAGAATCGGGTGGTTGAAATCGAAAATTCGCATGGCAAAACTCGCTCCGGCCAGGCTGATCATGGGCAGAGTAGCAACTGCGCCAAGCTCCATCCAGGGATTGATCGATAAACTGAACCAGCAGAAAAAAGAGCCTAGCACCAGTAGGCAAACCGACAGTTGGCTCAGGATGAGAAAGAGTTGAGTCCAGAGAAAGAGCAGGGAGTGAAGCTGGAAGGCTGCAAGAACATACGTCATGCAGGTGACGCCAAGAATGATGACCAGGCCATAGGCCATGATCAGCGTATTATGATCGCCGATGGTCGTCTGGATCAGGGTGCTGAGTTCTGCATTCCCAATGATATCGAAAAGGTTATTCCCGAGTAGAATTAGAAAAGCAACTAAGAGCATCTTTAGCATGGTTCACTCCGGGCCGAAGCCATGGCTCACAGGTGATTGATTATAGAAATCCGACCGCCCGGTCGATTTTATGGAGAAAGGCGAACCCTTTGCCTTTCTGTTCCAGGTTGGCTGCTTTGACCACGGCATTAAATACTGCCTCAGTCTGTTCGGTCCGAGTGACAATAAGAATAATTTCCTTTTCCGGCTTAATGAACAACCCGGAAAATCCCAGTTTCTGACGGACTCCGGTTCCCCGGCCATAGTACATGGTCGCACCGTCCGCCCCGGCTGCAATGGCAGCCTCAACAACTTCGTCCGCTTTGCCCCTTTCCACAATGCACGTAATGAGGTTCGGATTTACGTCCTGCATCTGGTATTCTCCGCAAGAGGTTTATAATATTAGGTTATTCTTTATCATTTCACGGGGAGGATTTCTTTGTCAAGTTGGATTTCTCAACAATTTCGCAGAGTACCTTCCTCTTCACGGTGATTTTTGAAGCAAAACAAAGAGGGGAACGGTTTTTTGGATATCAGACTCATCGAAGGTGGTGCCATTTGGCTTCATCGATAAGGAGATATCGACCTGTCACTCGCTCAGATTCGAGAGGACCTTGCCGTCGTCGCCATTGATCTGGGGGTGCTGCTCCCGACCATAGAGTTTTCTGGCATTGTAGGCGACCTCTTCTTGTAGATAATGGCTGAGCTCGGCCAGGGTTACCCGATGATCGTTATTCCCGAAGCTGCCCTGGTCGGCCTTGCCGCTGATCCCTTCCAGAAAATAGCGGGTAAACAGACCATGGCCAAGTTCGGTATCCCAGGAGGCGACCTCAGTAGTGGCTGCGGCGGTAAGGATGGTGGTTGATGCCGGTGCCTTGCTGGCCACGGTACGTAACGACAGGGATGAGGCATTTTTGACCAACGCCCCGCCGGCGGAGGTCCCGGAAAAGCAGGCATCAATGACCACGGTCATGGTCTTGGCCCTTACTTTGTCCAGGTTGCTGTAGAGCAGATCCAGGGCGTAACCGTTTAGATCCACTTTGGCCGGGTCGGCGTCAACCGGGAGGAGATACCCTTTACCGCTGGTAAGACTCGGGGCGCCATGACCGGAATAGTAAATGAAGACCTCTGACTCACCCGGTTTTACCCAATCCATCAATTTCCCATGGGGGTTGGACTCCGAGCCAAAGGTGGCCACCAGATCCGCCTGGGTGGCATTGTTAAGCCGAATGATGTTGCCTTCCCGAAACCCCAGGGTGCGGGTCACATATGTGGTGATTGCCTCGGCATCGCGGAGGGCATAATCGATATTCGGGACCTCCTTGCCGACTTTGGCGTAATCACGATTACCGATAATCACCGCAATCCCGGCAGAGTTTTGAGTTGTGGTGCCCGGCAGAGAGAAGGGGGTTGGGGACTTTATGGCACTGCTCATGCCGGATCGGATTCTCAGAGAACTCGGTTGGTCCCGGACAATGGTCGGAGGGAGAGTCTGGGGCGCGGGTGATAAGGGGAGCGCCTGGGGCCCAGGAGATGGGGCGGTTGCGATGATTTCATCCATTTGGGAGGCTTCACCTTCAACCTCCACCACCGTTTCCTCAGCCATGACTTTTTCACCAAGCAGAACCGAAGCGGATTTAAGGTCCATGGCCATCCGGACATGGGCGTTGCCATCGCTGTCCCAGGAGTAATCAATGACTTGGGCCAGATAGAGCAGTGCCCTGGTCCGGCTTTTAACCGAATCCGATTGCATGGTGCGATGCCCGATGACGGTTCTGCTCTCCAGGGTGAGTCCTGCGACCTCCTGACCCAGTTTGCGGTAGGCATCGAGTTCGGCCGCCCGGAGGGCCTCAAGGGGACCGGCGCTGTCCGGGGTGGTGGTGGCAAAGGCGACTCGACTGATTTTCTGTCCGCCCATGGGGATGATCTCCCCTGAGGCGCTTTTTACGGAGTCCATGATCAGTGAGGCGGTGACTTTGGCGATATCGCGGTCCTGATCATAGGATATTTCTTCATATCGGATACCTTTCAGGTTGGCTTCAGTTCCAGCTGCAACCGTGATCTCCGGGAGGCCTGCCGCAAGATCGGTTACCGACTCATCGGAGACCACGGTCAGTCCTTGGACGGTCTCGGCGAGGGCCCTGGTTGCCAGAACTTTGGCGGCGTTGATACTCATCAGTTTGCGGTTGCCTGCAGAGCTGATGCCGGGGAAGGTGGCAAGCAGAAGGATAATCGTCAGCAATGTAACAATGGGGCGATTGAATGGGGGCATCAAATTCTCTCCAAGAAAGTATAAAAAGATTTGAATCTCTTGTTTCCCCTTTATTTGTTAAGGGGTTTTCTGAAGCCTCACAGGGTAATAACCTTTGGCGTAACCTCTCGGAATTGGGGCATGGCATGGCCCAGTTCCGCATTGATGTAAGTAGGGTCGCAGATCGTATATGGTTTGCCGTTGACAATAATTTGATCCCCGTCATGGTTTTCTTTGAGACGGACCGCGGTGGCAATATGATTTGGGTAGTTCAAAAGGACCACATCAAGGCCCAGAAGATTTCTCACCAGATAGGAAAAGAGGATTGAGCGGTCCTCGCAATCCGAATAGGGGTAGAAGAGGGTCTCTTCCGGAAAGAGAAATTTTTCCCGGTGGAATTGGTCGTCATCGGTTTGGTAATTGAAGGCGGTCTGGGTAAAGCGCAAAAGCAGATTCACTGCCTCTGCCTCCGGTCGGTCCTGAATAAGGGGTTTTAATTCGGCCAGGAGTGAGCCTTTGACCAGATCGGGAACCTGGGCATCGGCATAGACCCCGACCTCGTTCTGGGGATAGTACTGAAAGTAGGGGATGCTGTTTTTATTGTAGTTTGCCTTTATGGAGTATTCCTTGCCCTGGTAATCAAAGGAAAGTTTGCGAATAGCCGGGTCGTTTTTTAGAGACGGGTAGGAGGGTAGGGCGAAATCGAGGTTGGTTTCGGCTCCGGGATAGGATGCCCGGTAGGTGTAAATTTTGCCGATCTTGTCGCCCTGGGGACCCAGGTTGACGGAATAGTATTTTTTATTCTTGATGGTGAAATAGAACAGACCGTATAGTTGGCTCTGGGCGGGCATCAGAGTGGTGATCGTATCATCTCTGAAGCCCACCTTGCAGTCGTATCCTGCCTTGGTCATCATGAACCAGGTGAACAGAGCTCGATTGTTTGGGCTGGGGTCGTCAAGGATTTCGGCTGCGGACTTGTCCAAAAGCAACAGATACCCCCAGTCATTTAACCGGAGGGTGTCCCGGTAGCGGAGGGTTTGCTCAATATACGGTTTAAAGGCAGTGCCCGCGATGGCCTCCCAGTAGCGGCTGATTGAGTCATTGTTGATTGGAGGAGTGATGCCCCGGCTCAACCGGGGATCAAAACGGAGATGCATCTCCGTGCCGAAATAGTCAAAGCTGAGCGGACTTCCTGATGCCGTCGGGTCAGGTCCCGGTGCGGCGGGAATCACTGGGGCCGCGGGGATGGGAACTTGGCTTGGAGTAAGTACGGAGGCTTCCGGTTGTGGAATGCTGACCGGTTTCGGAGGGGCCGGGGTCGGGGGCGCCGGCTCCTGGCTGACCGGTCTTATGGTGGCCGGCTTCGTTTCGACCGGAGGGGTATTGACAACGATTCGAATCGGCTCCGGGGTTGGTTGTTTGTCGGTTCCCACCGGCGGCGTAACAAGTTGTGGGACGATATCCGGTTTCGGCTGCTTGATGACCTTGACCGGCTCTTCAGAATCGAATTCTTCCCAGGCCTCTTTCAAAAAAACCGCAAAGTCCCGATCGTTTTCATCAATGAAGGTCTGATACTCCTGGTCGATCTCCTGGTCAAAGTCCTCAAGTTCCTTCTGCTGATCCAGCATGAACTCTTGGAGGTCGGGATCCATGGGGCGGTTGGTCCGCTCGTTTCCTATGACTGGGGTGGAGGTGAAGTTGACAGCGCAGAACAGCAACAGGGCCGGAAAGAGAAATGGAAGACGAGGCATGTTGAAACTCCTGAATTGAAGAGGGTTTATTGCTCTTTAAAATATAGGATGTTTTCATAATGGGGTAAGAATCGCTCACTTTACTGAATTTAGCCGTTTGCGATTCTTCCATTGTTTGATATAACATTACCATTCTCTTTTTTTTATAACAAGATAGCATCAACTGGTTCGAGCGTGATCTCGGACCATTCTATCGATTTGTGTCGCTATGGAGGTTACAAATGCCTTTTTCCCAGGCAAGGATGCGCCCCCGTTTTTCGGTCGCCCCACTGTCGGGTGTTGCTGGTCTCCTGTTGTGTTGTTTCCTCCTCGTGTCATGCGCGTCTCCTCCTGCCGGAACCATGGTCAACAATGGTATTCCCCAAGTTGAAAATCAGATCCGTCCCGTCTATATTCGCGATACCAGAAGTGAAGAACAGCGGCCTGCCTGGATAATGCAGGAGCCCGACGACCAGGGAGAACTCCATTATCTGGTCGGCTTGTCCAATTATCATGCTTCCGAGCAGGAGGCCCGAAGTGATGCCCTGCGCTATGCCCGGGAAGAATACGCCAAATATACCGGGGTTGATGTCGCGGTGGTGGATGAGGTAATTCGTGCCCTGTATGGTCGGGAGAGTGAAATACTTGATGCCACCGTGGGCAGCATCACCCAGTCGACCCAGACCACCGACGCCCAGGTCAGTCGGATAAAGCCAAAACATTGGTACTCGGAAACCTACAGGGTTAACCGTCAGGAACGGGACGTGGGGATGGCCTGGAAGTATTGGGTTCTGGTCACAGTGCCGGTGGATGAAATCGATCGGGTCCAGGCCTGGCGGCGTGACCAACTGGCCAAGGCCGAGAGGCGGGCCGAGGAGGCCCTGCAGATAAATCTTGACCGGGTCCGCGAAACCTTGCGCCTTGCCCGAATGGAGGTTGAAGCGGGGAATATTATTCCTGCCTCCAATCGGATTCAGCAGGATTGGAATTATCTCTATGGTGAGATTCAGCGGTTCAAGGATGGTGACTCTCATTTTAAAGCACGGGCCGGCAAGCTGGAACAGGCCCAGAAGGGACTGATTGGAGAGATCGGTGTCATTCGTTCTCGGTTATTTATTGATACCGGACGGTTCAGCACCCAGACCGTGACCCTCGAGGGAGGCAGCGGTAAGGTTCGGGTCTGGGTCTGGCTTCGATCCGAGAAGAAATTACAACCGGTGAGTGGTCTTCCCCTGTTGCTTACCGACGAAACCGGCAGGATTGTCGCCCGGACTACCTGCGGTCCAACCGGACGGGCGGAATTCCTGGTCGGAGAGGTCCCTGCAGGTCGCTATCGGGTGTCGGTGGATGCAGAAAGCGGGCCTTTGTCGCTCTTGGGTAAGGAGATGTGCCAGGCCTTGGCTATGCTTGATAATCGGTTGTCACTGCTTACTGCCGAAGAAGATATGGCCGGGGCGGCGCGAGCAGCGGTTCATACTATTTTTGATGGTCCCGCCCTGCAGGATCTGCCGGTAAGGTCGGTGGTCTTTGCTCCGGTCACTTATGGGGAAACCAGACTCCCCACCGGTTTCGGGCGCGCGCTCCAGCAGATTATCCGGCAGCAGTTAACCTCGATCGAGGGACTGGCCGTGATTGAACCACAATCCCGAGATGTTCGCACCGTTTCAGAAACGGTCCGGCGGGTTCGGGGAATCGGGTTGCGGGAAAATGATTCTACGGTTGAGGACCAAGAGCCGACGAATCTGGGTTCTGCCGCCATGCAGGCGGCAATCGACGGGGCCGAGGCCGGCCTGGAGGTGACCTATACGGTTCAGAATAATAACGAGGTCTGGGCGGCAATGAAGCTCAAGGCCGCAGGGTCCGATCGCCTGATTGAGGCTGCCACTGCCGTTATCACCCAATATTCTCCTGGCCTGGACCTCTATCCCCAGGCAGTTCGGGAGAGTCGGCCTTTGACCAGCTTTCAAGGGGATATCAAGCTTGAAGTTACCTCTCATCTCGGGGACGGACGGACCTACCAGGAAGGGGAGGTGGTTACCTTTTTTGTCAGTACCGACCGAGATGCCTATCTCCTGCTGATCTATGAGGATGCCGTCCATAATCTTATTCAGATCCTGCCTAATCAATATTCCGGCAACGGATTTTTCCGGCGGGGGAATCTGATGGGAGTTCCAGGACCAAATGATCGTTTTGAATTTGTGATTCAGGCCCCTTTCGGGGTTGAATATTTACGGGCCTTTGCTTCGGCCACCCCTTTTCCGGTGTTGCCGGGCGAAGTGCTGCCCACCGGACTTGTGGTGTTGAATCTCACCCTGGATTCAGTGACTGATGTGGTCCGGGCCCACGGCGGCAAACCTGGCAATCACTACGGTGAGGCCGAGACAGTGATTACCACCGTGGCCGGGCGTGATTAAGGGCGGATTGTGTGATACTGAAACGGGTCTTTTTTGGAATCGAGTTTTATTAAAACCAACAGGAGGAAGCAAATGAATAAAATGCTGGCTGTTGCAGGTCTGGTGTTGGCCCTGGCTTTGGGTGGTTGTGCCGGGAGTGGTGACAGTGTTGCCATCCCCGATGATGGAGTACGGGAAAAATTGATCTACAGCTCTTCTGCCGAGCGGCCGGCATGGACCATGGAAGAGCCCGATACCGAGGACGGCGTGATGAGTTTCGTGGGGGTTTCCAAGCGGTTTGCCACCGAGCAGGGTGCTCGGGAGGATGCCCGGCGGAATGCCCTGGATGCGGTGGTCAAGTGGATGGGGACCCTGGTCAAGAACAAGTTTGAGTCGCTTAGTGTGTCGTTTGGTTTGGACAGCACCGTGATTGATCCCACCCAGTCCACCAAGGATTACGAAAAACAACTGGCCGCCAATATGGCCAGCCGGGTCAAGGTGAAGACCTGGTATATGGAGAAATGGCAGACCGAAACCGGCCTGGGGTATCAGGTCTTTGCCCTGGCCCAGATGCCGACCACCGCCGCTGACGAAACCCTGAAGGATATGGCGAAAGGCAAGGCCAAGGAGGCGGAGAAACAGGCCCGGGAGGCAGCCGATGACCAGGCCAAGGCCCAGGCCCAGAAGGCGGCTGAGTTCTGGAAGCAGATGCAGGACCAGGGCGTGGTTGATTAATTACGCCAGAAGTGCCTGAAATATAAAGTGCCTCAAATTATGGCAGGTTACTGATCGATGATTTTTGATGGGGGCGCGGTGACGTTGCCCCCATCGCTTTTTTCCCTTGCGGAGAGTGTTATGGACAGAAGGCTGATGGTTCTTTTTGGTGTGGTTTTCGGGGTGTTTACCGTCATCGTTCCAGCGCAGGCCGGAGATCTGGTTTTGGGAGTGGATCGGTCGGTGGCGATGGGTCGTATGTGTGGAAATGGTTCCACGACCCTCATGGAACTGGCCCGGGAACGCATCTCCGAAATTCTGGCGGATCCTCGGATGGTGACCGAGGAAGATCGGCTCGGGTTGCTGGGTTTTGCCGAAAGGGCCGAGGTTGTGGTTCCTTTGGGTGGCTCGGTGACCACAATCAATGAATCCCTGGCCGGGATGGCCTTCGGCGGTCAAGTTGGTAATCTTCGGGAAGCCCTGGTTGCAGCCGCCGCTGTGATTGAACAAGGGGGCCACCCTTGGGAGAGCCGGATCATAATCCTCTCCGGAAGTGGCAACGCCCGACCAATGATTAAACCCCTGATCTTGAAACAGCTCGAGCCCCCGGGTGAGGAGTTGCCAGCATCTGAAAATGATCCCCAGCTTATGGCCCTGGCCGAAAACAAGACGGATGCCTTGACCATCGCCCTACGGGGTGGGAATAATCCCGAACGGGAGATCCTGGCCGAGTTGGCCCGGCTTTCTGCGAAGGGTATTATGGTTCATCTTATTCTTCTCGATGGGGCTGATCCTGAACAATGCCTGCTGACGGACCGTTATAACAACGATCTGATCCAGATCGAACGGATCGGCTGTGGGTCGGTCTCTGCCTCCCCTCTTGATGGGAGCGGTGAGTCGGTGGAAACGCATGCCAGACTTGCCGAGGTGAGGACGATGGTCATAGGGGAGACCGGGCTTCCTTCTTCTCAGGTGAATTCGGCCACCGATTTTTACCGGGATCTCGGCCTCGATCATCAGGGAGTCTTTGATTTGCTGGCCCTGATCTGTGAAAAAATGAATATCGCCATCCCCGACGATCCTGGAATCAATACGGTGGGGCAACTGGCCGATTATGCCGATACTGCTCCATTGGCCGGTAATGTCCTCTCTTTTACCCCCGCTGCCGGAACCGCGGAGGCTGCAGTGGCTCAACCCGACGGAGCCAAAGGCACTAAAGAAAAAGAGAGTGTTTACGAACAGGAGGTTTTCTATGCCACCAACCGGCAGGCCACCGGTCTGAGCGATCCCGATGAATACTACGGAGGCGACCGGGCTCGGGACGGGCTCATCTCCTATGGCCGGTGTCTGGTCACCATCCCTGCCAACCATCGCCATGGGGCCACGGAATCGGCGTTTCTGGGTTTGAAGTTTCTGGAAGATGCCGAAAAGCATATCATCCTCCGCGAGGTAACCCCCATTCCCGGGAAGGCCTTTTTCAGCCAACTGCAGGAAAGAGTTCACCAAAAGGCCAAAGAGCAGGGCTGGAGTGATGATTCGGTGGTCTTTGTGCATGGCTTTAATGTGAAATTTGCTGCCGCCGCCAAGCGGACCGCCCAGATCGCCTATGACTTCGGGTTCACCGGGTTGCCGCTCATGTTTTCCTGGCCTTCCGATGGTAAGCTTTATGCCTATATGTCCGACCGGGAAGATGCCTCCTGGAGCGTTCTTCATATTGAACAATTTCTCGAAGATGTTCTCGACAAGATCGGGCCGAAACGGGTTCATCTGGTGGCCCACAGCATGGGCAATCAGGGGCTGATCGGCGCCCTGAACATGATGGCGGCTCGCCGGGGTAAGCAGGGCAAGCCGCTTTTCGAAAACGTAATCCTCGCTGCCCCGGATTTTGATGCCGGGTTGTTCCGGGAGCAGGTGGCGGCGAATGTGGTTGGCTTGGCCAGGAGTTGGACGATCTATACCTCGGATAACGATGCGGCCCTCAATTTTTCCACCTCGCTCAACAGCGCCAAACGACTGGGCCTGCCGGTGACCCCACTGGCTGGAATTGCGGTGATCGACGCCACCGGAGTTGAAGTCACTCCCTGGTCGGTTCCGGAATTTCACTCCTATTACGCCACCAAACAGCGGGTGGTGGAGGATATCGTCAGCGCCATCAAAGGGGTCGCTCCGAGTCTGCGGAAACTCCAGCCCATGCAGGCCAATGGTCTGACCTACTGGCGGCTGCAGCCGGGAATGTGAGAGACAGGTGGGGTGGGGATTGGTCGGAGAAAGCAGGTGATAGCGCTACTATCGGTTAAATTATCAGAGGCGTTATAGGGGAGACGATTATTGCTTTTGAGCGACAGGTTGATTAAATATTGACCTTCACTCTATAAAGAAGAAGGGAGAAAGAGAAATCATGGCGGATCTTATTTTAATCAGGAAGGTATTGGCTCCAGTTTTTCTTGCCCTGGTCATTTTGATGATGACCGGAACCACCCAGGCGGCCGACTGCAACAAGGCGGCATCACTGGCCCGGGAGGCCTCGAATCTGGTGGCCAAAAACCCCGTTGCAGCAGAAATTCGGTTGGAAAAGGCCGTGATGCTCTGTCCGCAAAGTGCGGCGCTCAGTTTCAATCTGGCCATGGTTCAGTATAAGCGTGGGCGCTACAGCGAGGCCCAGAGCCAGCTTGAGAAGACCCTCAAAAAAGATCCTGACCACGGCAAGGCCTTAAACGCCCTGGCCTATCTGATCATGACCGATTCCAACGGAGATCAGGCCCGGGCCCTGCAATTAGCCCGCAGAGCTGTGGCCCTTGAGCCGGGGAATGCCAAGTTCCAGGATACCCTGGTCAAGGCCCAGATCTCCAAGTATCCGGCTATTCTTGCCATGCAGGTCAACCTGACCGATTATAATTCAAATGGGGTTCTGGAGGCAGGTGAAGCCGGAAGTCTTCGGGTAACCGTGACCAACTCCGGTAAGGGGGGCGGTCAAAAGCTCACCGTTACGCCAGTGATCGAGTCGCCTCTGCCCGGGTTGAAGTTGGCGCAGGCGATGACCATTGAGGCCATTCCCCCCGGTGAGAGCCGGACCCTTGATTTTTCCATCACCACCGAAGAGACAAGTCTGCCCACCGATAAACTGATCATCCGGATCAATGCCGTTGAGAAAAACGGGTTTGATCCCGATCCGATGATCATCGCTATGGCCACCAAGGCCTTTGACCCACCCCTGCTCAAGGTGGCGGATATCGGCATCGCCGATCAGTCGGAAAACGGTCAGATCGAGCCTATGGAGATCGTCGAGATCACCGCCCGGATCCAGAATATCGGACTCGGAGATGCCCGGAATGTCAAGGCCCGGGTGATGATCGGGGAAGACGTTTTTCTGGCTGGAGATACTCGAACGGAGTACGACCTCGGCACACTGCCCGCAGGGGCCTATAAGGATATCGCCTTTTCGATTTATACCTCGAAGCGGGCCATCGGAATCCCGGTTTCGGTTTCTCTCACCGAAGAGCGGGCTCAATTCAATGTGGATCGTCCCCTTGACCTGGCCTTTAACCGGCCGGAAAAAAAGGCACCCAAGGAGATCATGGTGGCGGCCAATCTCCCCCTCAACGCCGCCTCCCTGCCCACCGCTGCCCCCGGGCTTTCAGTGGAGGTGGATTTCCCGCCCAAAACCGGCCAGGTCAAACCCGATGCGGTGGCGGTGGTCATCGGGAACCGGGATTATGATAATCGCCAGGTACCCCAGGTGGAATTCGCCATCCGGGACGCCTCGGTGATCCGGCAGTATCTGATCGACACCCTGGGTTTTGCCGAGCACAATATCATCTTCCTCCAGAACGCCAGCAAGACCGATTTTTTAAAGGTCTTCGGTGATACCGGCGATCACCGGGGCGAATTGTATTCCCGTCTTCGCAAAGGAAAATCGGATGTTTTCCTCTTCTACTCCGGGCACGGTGCCCCGGACACCAATACTGGCCGGGTTTTTCTCTTACCCGCCGGGGCTGATCCCTCGGCCATCAAGTTCACCGGCTATTCCCTGGATCTGCTTTACGAAAACCTGACCCGGATCGGCCGCGAAAAGGAAATCAAGAGTCTGGCCCTGGTCTTTGACGCCTGCTTTTCTGGGATGTCCAATACCGGGGCACCGTTGGTTTCCGACGCCAGTTCCATCGGCATCCGTCCCAAACTGCCGGTCCTGGCCCTGCCCAATGCGGCGATCATCACCAGTTCCTCTGGCGACCAGATCAGCTCCTGGTATCGGGAAAAACGCCATGGTCTCTTCACCTACTTCTTGCTCAAGGGCATCAAGGATACCGTGGAACAGGGCCGACCTTTGACCCTGGGGGATATCAAGACCAGTCTGCTGGATGTGGACAGCGTCAATGACTATGCCTATCGGCTCTATAAGCGGAACCAGACCCCGGAGATCGTCGGGGATATGGGAATGGTGCTGGTGGATTCGAAGAAGTAAGCTGGATTGGGTTTGATTGACAGAATGGGTGTGGTCATTGTACCATGGTCACATAATCGTTGCCGTTGTGATAAAGCGCCACAGTTATGGAGAGAGTACCATGGAAAAGTCTGTTTCAAAGTCAAAATTTAAGCCCCAGGCTCTGAAGTATTTCCGCCAGGTCCAGGAAACCGGACGGGAGTTGATTATTACCGATCATGCTAAACCGGTGCTGAAGATTATTCCCTTTCAGGATGTCCCAGAGGATGTGGTTAAGGAGTTGCGTCATACCGTGGTGCGCTACGATGACCCCACCGAGCCGGTGGGGGATACGGAGTGGGAAGCCCTGCGATGATCGTCCTCGATACCCATGTCTGGCTCTGGTGGCTCAGTAATCCTGAGTTGCTTTCGCCGAAAGCTGCAGGGGTAATAGAGAAAGCAGTCGCTGGGGGGGAAGTCCATATCTCTTCCATCAGTGCCTGGGAGATCGCCATGCTGGTCGATCGTGGACGGCTCGAACTCACCATTGACTGGCGGGACTGGATTCGGAAAAGCGAATCGTTACCCTTTATCACCTTTGTTCCGGTCGACAACACCATCGCCCTGCGTTCCGTCTCCCTGCCCGGCGATTTTCATCAGGATCCGGCGGATCGCATCATCGTCGCCACCGCCTTGACCCTGGGCGCCGGACTCGTCAGTCGTGACGGTAAGATCAGGAAGTACTCCCAGGTGAAAACGATCTGGTGAAGGATGTAAAAGCAAAATACAACAAGGAAAAACCATGAAAAAAGTTCTTACACTCATACTCTGCTGGCTGGTGCTGGTCACCGTCACTGTCCCTCGGGCCATGGCCGATATCGATACCGAATTTGAGACCATTGAAAAATCCCTGGTCACCGAACTACCGCCCGAGGCGGTGGTTCCAGAATCGGCCAAGGAGGAAGGTGGCTCCAGTTGGTGGAAGTGGGGGTTGGGGCTCCTGGCCATTGGGGCGATCGGCGCCGCTGCCGGCGGTGGTGGCGGGGGAGGTGGCGGCGGAACGCCCTCCGGCGGCACTGGGACGGTCAGTGCCAGTTGGTAAAGGATATGGAAGGAATCGCAAGGATCGAATGACGAAGTTGGGGGAACGTCCCCTGTATTTGCTGTTCGTTCATAGCTTCGTTTGTTGAGGTGGTAATATGATCACGAAGAAAGAACAGGTTTTTTCGGTTATTCGGGATCACCAGCAGGAGATCTATAATAGATTCAATGTTGAATATCTGGCGGTTTTTGGCTCTGTCGTCCGGGGAACTGCCGGACCGGACAGTGATGTGGATATTTTGGTCGCCTATAAAAAAACCCCCGGTTTTTTTGAGTTCTTACACTTGAAAAAACGGCTCCTCAGCAGAATCTGTGGGTGGATTTTGGTTCCGGTAAATTGCCAAGTGCATGATACAAGGCGATTTTCAGCACATCAAATGACCTAAAACCATAGGATCTTTTTGTGACCACTTTTGCCTTGTTGTTCAAACCCT
>JAHJAA010000015.1 GCA_018814305.1 Pseudomonadota bacterium | reverse complement strand
TAGTACAGGAAGAAGATCATTCATTAACTGATCTGGGTAATCTTGTCCGTCGTGATTTGTCAGCACTCAGTAGGGCCGCAGGCAGGATTCGTGAACGGGCTGCGGAGGACGTTGAAATCTCCAATAAACTGATATTGATTCGAAAAAAATTACATCAAATGTCAAGAAGTCAAGCCTGACCCCAGATACACTGCTGGGAATAGAAATGAATTGGAATCATTGATTGAGAACGCCACCGATTGTTCGGTGATTAGTGGGTGTGAAGGAAACTGGAAGTTGCCGGATATTGTTAAAAATGTAATTGGAAAACAGTACAACAACTAGGGAGGAAGGCATGAAAAGAATTATCCAGCTAGTAATATTGGTAGTTATCCAACTATGGATGATGAGTGGCAACTCTTTGGCGTTGACTGTTGAGGACTATCTGATATTAAGCAATATATCTGGGTACAAATTTGTAACACAGATGAAAGATTTCTATACAGACGAAATGAAAACTATCACTGGTTATACTCAAGGGAATCATTCGGGGATAATAGCTGGTACGTCGCATTTTTCTGAAGATCATTCTGATATTACATATAAAACTGATTACTATAATCAACCGCTTCAAGTTGCAATAAGTGTTCAAGTCACCCAACACACCGGAGGAGATTCCGATCAGTGGTTATTGCATGAGGTTGAAAGAGGATTCAGAAGAGGAGATGTTGAAGAATACATGACACCTTCGAGGTTCAGAGCGATAGATAATCATAATTTTTTTTATAGCGGATTAGGAGGAGGAACATACCGATGGATAAGCGACAATTTGGTGGTAAATATAGAATATGTCGACCTTTATAAGCAAAAACCTGAACCGCTAGAGGTTGTCATTGCATATTTAAATAAATTTCCTTCCACTATATCAGCCATTGCAATTGATCAAGCCCATGACGAACAGTGGATCAAAGACGAAATGGAACGGCGTCTCTGGCTGGGCGACAAATGGTTTGCCTGGCAAGAGGCGGGAAACTCCGATGTCGCCGAAACTCTGCGAGAGGTAAATCGAAATATAGAGGTGTTCCTGAACTACCGTGAGAAATATTTCGGTATCAATGCCGACCTTGAAAAAGAGAGTCTGTATACCCTCATATCAAATCAGAACCTTCAAGGCATGAAAGACAAACTCGCTGAATATAAATCATGGTGGGCAACGAATAAATCCGGCAGTATTAATCTCCCGTAGCGCCAAGGCTGTATCTGTCCCTCTCTCTACTCAAAATCAATATAATTAAGGGTGGAATAGTGACTTATTACAGTAGATGGATAATTGCCTTTACAGGAATATTTTTGAGCTTGAGTTCAACTCATGCAAACGCTTTCAGCAACCCCAGTGACTGTTTGATTGAAAATGATATTGGCATCTATAATTATCGCCCTAATTCATCCAACCTCGGAAATGGTTCAGGAATAGTTGGTCCGACAGGACATTTCACTGATCACTTGGACAATGTATGTTCTGGGAAGTATTCCAACATTGACCAAATTCGTGGGCTTCCAATAGATGAAGCTCGGCAGAAAATCATAAGTATTAACATTCAAGTCACCCAACACACCGGAGGAGATTCCGATCAGTGGTTGTTGCATGAGGTGGAAGATGGATATAGGGATTCAGATCAACTTGAAGCGGTATTGTCCGAAGCGTCAAGATTGAGAACAATCAATAATAATATCATCTTTTTTTATGGGGGAGGGGAGGTTGGATATAGCTGGTTAAGCAATGCTGTTTTGGTAAATATAGAATATAACAACTTCGGTCCTGCCAAACCTGAGCCCCTTGAAATTGTTCAGGCTTATCTCCAGAAATTCCCATCCACCATTCCCGCCACACTGGCTCTAAATAGAGCCCACGACGAACAGTGGATCAAAGACGAAATGGAACGGCGTCTCTGGCTAGGGGACAAGTGGTTTGCCTGGCAAGAGGCGGGAAACTCCGATGTCGCCGAAACTCTGCGAGAGGTAAATCGAAGTATAGAGGTGTTCCTGAACTACCGTGAGAAAAATTTCGGCATCAATGCCGACCTTGAAAAAGAGAGTCTGTATACCCTCATATCAAATCAGAACCTTCAAGGGATGAAAGACAAACTCGCCGAATACAAAGCCTGGTGGGCAAACAATAAAACCGGCTCCATAAACCTGCCGTAATATTCAAAAGACTGGCTGGGCTACGGCTATATCAAAGAAGATCCCGAGACCGGCGAGGCGGGGTACATGCTGGCCGGGATGATCGCCGGAAGGAACCAATCTCTACATATTTTGGAAGCAAACCAGAATATATTGATGCAATCACAAGATTGAACGGTTTGAACGACTTTGATCGTAGCGGGGATATTGTATTGGTTATGAAAGATATTATAACGGACGATGTTGGTGATAGATATACCTCTGGAGTTGCCTGTAAAAGTTGGCATGGGAGCATGAACCCTTCGGATTCTTTTGTTCCGTTTATTGTGTCTTACCCGTCAGGGAACGGGACGGAAATCGAAAGCATAGTCAGCGATGTCTGTTCAACTTCCGACTGTTCAGGAAACTGGATGCTGCCTGAATTTGTAAAAAACATTCTTGAGAAACAATACCCTTCAAATTAGGAGGAGACTCTAAAGATGAAGCAGTTAATACGATTAGTCATATTGTTTATTATTTTCACACCAATGCTTTGTTTCGGGCAGACGATTTCTGACTATCTGATTTTGGATGATATTGGTTTGTACAAGCTCTCAAAACCGGAAAAACTAATTCCAGGCTTTGCCCCCACTGGTGGGCCATCAGAGAGCCAATGGTCTGGTGTTCTCGCTTCAACCGACCATTTCAAGGATCACTCGGACATGACCTATGAGGTTATGTATCTTGGGGGAGGGGCTGGTTTAGCATCACCGATAGTCCAAATCACCCAACACTCAAGGATGGGGTCACAAGGATGGGGTCAGGCTTGACATTTTGACATTCTAGGATGGGGTCAGGCTTGACATTTAGACATTCTTGATGTTGAGTTGTTAATCATGGCAAGGAAACCACGGATACATTACCCTGGCGCATTTTATCATGTCATGCTACGTGGCAATGGCGGACAGAATATATTTTATTCCACGGCTGATCGCAGCCGTTTTTGTCTTCTTATGCAAGAAGGGGTTGAGCGGTACCGTCATCGTATACATGCATATTGCCTGATGAGTAATCATGTCCATTTGATTATCGAAGTAGGAACAATCCCGCTTTCCCGCATTATTCAAAATCTGAGTTTTCGCTATACCCGCTACATTAATACGAAAAAGAAAAGAATCGGACATTTGTTTCAGGGACGCTATAAGTCCTTGCTCATAGATGGTGACAGCTATCTTTTGGAATTGGTTAGATACATTCACTGTAATCCGGTTAGGGCCGGGTTGGTGAAGAATCCTGATGTATATCGATGGAGCAGTCACCAAGCATACCTTGGCAAAAACACTATTCCTTGGCTGATGACACAGTTTGTCCTGAGTCAATTTGCCGCCCGCCCGGAAAAAGCACAGAAACTTTATCATGATTTTGTACAGTCAGGAATCTTCGAAGCGCGCCGACAGGAGTTTCATACCGGGATTTTTGAGGGGAGGATTTTAGGCGATGAAACCTTTAGCGAAAGTGCCCTTGCCTTGGCTGAAGAGCAAAGATCTTCTCGATATTCGTTGAAACAAATAATTGACACTGTGTGTTTGGTCTATGGAATAAATCCTGAATTACTTTCGGAACCTGGGAAAAAACAACCGGCGGCGATGGCACGGGCAATCGTTGCCTATCTAGTACAGGAAGAAGATCATTCATTAACTGATCTGGGTAATCTTGTCCGTCGTGATTTGTCAGCACTCAGTAGGGCCGCAGGCAGGATTCGTGAACGGGCTGCGGAGGACGTTGAAATCTCCAATAAACTGATATTGATTC
>JAHJAA010000075.1 GCA_018814305.1 Pseudomonadota bacterium | reverse complement strand
CAAAGGTAGCCTGATTGCAGCGATCAAAGCATTTACCGAGCGGCACAACGAGAACCCAACCCCGTTCAAGTGGAAAAAACGAGAAGTGCGCGGCAGCCAGTTGCGTAATACAATAAAGAACTTTCGCAATTAAACACTAGTTCCCATCCGTAAAGTCGCAGACTTTACGGATGATGAAACGTGTTGTTTTCAATTCAGAAACGAGGATTTTTCGAGAAGGTCCAGGAAAACAAACAGTTGCGCGGAGGCGTACATGGGTACGCCGCACAAGCAACTGTGCGGTTTGACACAGAGATTCTCGAAAAAGACCGTTTCTGGATAAAAACTAGCTAAGGTCCTTATCCATGGCTTTTATGTGCTTTCCAGTCTATCTGGGTTAGGAGACCTGCTGGAAAAAGTGTGATGAAACGGCAGAAAAATCAAAATCGGACGAAGATCACCCAGGGTGGATTTACCATTTTGGAAATCCTGATTGCGGTAACCATTCTGGGCATGGCGTATCTGGTGGTCCTCCAGAATTTTTCCGTATCGCTACGTAATATCGAGCGGGCGGCGACGAAAGGGTCGGACCTTTTTACCGACACTCTGACGCTGGAAAAATTGTTATTAGCCCAACGATTAAATGATGGAGGAGAGCACATCGATGGTGAACTCTACCTTGAGGGCGAGACCTTTCAAATCCTTCTGGTCAAGGGGGAGTTGGATTCGGCTCTGACGACCCTGGTCCTCGAGAAACGATGAGACAGAGTCGATCGCCCATGGCAGGGAAGCGGGGTTTTGCCTTGCTGATTGTGGTCGTGGTTTTACTGCTGGTCAGTTTTCTGGCTTCACAGCTGATTATGCAGGTCAGAACGGAACTCCAGATGACCTCAAACCGACGGGAGCGGACCCTGGGACGGTTTTTGGCTGAAGGCGGGGTGAGTCTGGCCATTTTTCGCCTGATTGATGAACCGGCAGGGACCTCTCCGCCGGAATTTGGTCTGTCATTTTTGCTGGGATGGCCCTATGAAACTGTTTTGCCCAAAGGCAAAATGGAGTACTATATGGTCAATGAATCCGGCAAAATCAATCTGAACTCCGAATCCATGGAGCTTCTGGAAAAGTTATTGGTACATCTTGGGCTGGATGACAATCAAGTTTCAATTATCAGCGATTCCATTCTGGACTGGCGTGACGGGGACGACCTCTATCGGATTAACGGTGCCGAGCAGGAATATTACGAAGAACAGGGTTTGTCGTATGGCCCCCGTAATGGGAGAATAGAGGATCCGGCTGAGTTTTTTATGATCAGAGGAACCGAAGTCCTGCGTGATCGGATCGATCCGTATGAATATTTTACTGCCCTCAGTGGTCAAAAACAGATCAATATCAATAGTCTGACTCCGGGTATGTTGAAATTCCTGGCTGGTGGTGATCCGGAGATTATTGGTGACTACCACGCGACCAGAGAGGCCGTCATCAATCTGGATGCTTCACATGTGACCATGATTTTCGGGCCAACCAGGGGTGATGAGTTGAGCAAGTATTTTATATACAACGATGCTCGCAATCCCTATTTTACCATCATCGCTACTGGGTATCCTGGTGCCAAGGCAGAAGAGGATGAAACCGATCCGGACGGGGAAACCGTCAAGCTCCATGGGACCAGAATCCAGGTGCGATTGGGTCGACTCGGCAATACCATGCAATATCTTTCCTGGAAGGAAAGTTTGATATGAAAAGTAGTCTTGAAATTGTCATCCGAACGAATGGGTTTTTCTTCAGCCATTCCCGGGACACCCATACTGAAGAGGTGGTCGGGACCGATATCGATATCGGGGAACGACTCGCTCTCTTCTGCCGGCAACACGGAATTGGGAGTAACTCGGTCAGCCTCTTTTTTTCCGAGGACCAGGTTCACGTGGCCTCGTTGGTTCTTCCACTTAAAACTCCTGATATTAGTGAGGCCGTGGGATTTCAGATCGGGCTGCTCTCACCCTTTTCGGGCGAAGATATCCTCTACGACCATACGGCTGATCGGGCTGAAGAAGGCTATCAGGTCATCGTTTTTTCAGCCCGGGCCTCGGCGGCCTCGGTTGTTATCGAGGAGCTGGTGGAAGCGGGATTCGAGATTAAAGGTCTGTATCCCGAGTCCCAGCGATATGTTACGAAGAAATGGAAAGGCCTGCGCTGGGCCCTGATTTTGCCAGGGAAGTTGACTCGAATTCGTATCTTTCAGGGGTATCGCTTGCAAGAGACTCTGGTCAGCCGAACCGAGGCGAATCATGACCAGTTGGTTGAGCTTTGTGGGACGGAAAATTTGTTTCATGGTGCGCCTCCAGAGGGGGGCGGTTTCCGACCGGTTCAACTCCTCTTGGCCGGGGAACCGGTTCTCCGGGATTTTAATCTTCTCCCTGCCATGTATCGCCGGCCTGATTACTTTAAGGGGGTGTTGGTTTTTCTCGCGGTTCTTAATCTTTGCGGGCTTATTGCTCTTGCCGGGCTGCTCTTCTATACCCAAAACAAGCTCATTCTTGAGGCGGACCGTGAGATTACCCGCTTGATGCCCCAGGTTCGTTTGGTAAAAAACTACAAAGATGATGTGGCGAAAGTCGAATCATTTTTAGATGCGAGTCAGGACCTGGCTGGTAATCCGGACATTATCAGATTTTTGGAGTCCCTGACCAATGTTCTGCCGGAAAATTCCTTTCTTGATAATTTTCAGTTGAATTCAGAAGACAGGGTGGTCAGTATCTTTGGGTATACTGATGATATTGGGGTGATGACCGAAAATTTACAGGAACTCGGAACAACCAAATTAAAATCGACCAGCCGGAGAAAAGACCGGACCTATTTTCAGGTGGAGATCAGTCTGCAATGAACCGGATTCTAATGAGATATTTCGGGAGATTCCAAGGTCGTTCTTTACTGATCGTCATTGCGTTGCTGTTGTTATTATTAAACGTTGGGCGTTGGATGTTGGCCTCGTATCAGGCTGGCCAAGCTGATGTGGAAGGGAAACAGGCACGAATTTCCCAATATCGCAAGACCATTGCCCTGGGTGATGGTTTGAAGACTCGATTGAATGATCTGCTCGTCCGTCGAAAGCAGGTTGAGCATTATTTTTTTAGAGGACCGTCTGAAGAAAATGTTGCCTCGATTATGCAGATTGAAATTCAGGGATTGGTGACTCGCTCCGGACTTGAATCTGAATCAATTCGGCCCATGATGCAATCCTCAGATCGGAATCGGGAAGGGGTTGCTGATGAAGACCTGCTGGAAATTACCATTAAGATGAGGTTGACCGGGACCATGGATCAATTCCTGGGTTTTATTGATCTTCTCTATGGGTCTTCGAAATTTTTTCTGGTTGAATCGCTGAATCTGAAACCATACAAGAAGGCGGGCTTGAAGATTGCCCTTGATTTGAAGGGATATTATCTCTTGACCCAGTCCGGAAAGGCGATTGTGGCTGATAAAGCAACGGGTGAAAAGCCATGATCAGAGTTGTTGCCGCTATAGTTCTCACTATCCTTCCTTTTTTTATGGTCCGTTATGCTGGGATTGAATTGCGGGAGCATGGAAATGGGGCCGATTTCCCGGTTGTTGAAAAAACAGCCGGAGGTAATGATGCAAGTGTTTTGCAGGCGCCTCTGGTGATGTATCCCAAGGCCCCGGAGATGTTACCTGATCTCTATACCGGCTATCTCTTCATTGAGGATCGGGTTCTTGAGGACAGTGATTTTGATGAATTCGCCAAAGGGGGCACTGAGGAAGTCGCCGCTGTCAGCAGTGAAAGTCTTGATGATGTGGAATATCAGGGTTCTTTGTTTGTTGGGGACAACCGGGTCGCTCTCATTGCCTTCTCAGCAGAGAAGGCTGCGGATATGAAAAATCGGGCTACCTCAGCCAAGAAGTCTTCGCCGAAAAATATTCAGTTCAGGCAATTATATCCTGACTCCCGATTCAAGGGGTTTGTCGTGGAATTGATTGAAGCGGATCGAATTGTCTTTGGTCGTGATGGACAGAGTTTTGAAAAATTTCTTCATGATACGGAAAAAAATCGTGAAATTGTTACGTCCGTTACCGCAACTCCTCAACCTCAGGCGATGCCGTCAACTCCTCAGCAACCGATAGCCGTTCCGGTGCAACCTCCTTCACCCCCACCAGCTCAACGACGCTCGCAACGGCTCCTGAGAAGAGACCCGTCTTTTATGGTGCCGATGCCTCCAGCTCCAACTGGCAAACGTTGACCGTCGTATCGTTTTGTCGCATTGTTTAGGGGATGAAGCGTAATGTTAACTGTAGGGTATCTTGAATTATGAGATTTTTTGTTCGAGATCAAGGCATGCGTGAAAATTTTACCCGGAGGCATATAATTGATATTCCGATATAAAGTTTTTCGTATAACGCAGAGATCGGACCAAAAGGCCATTATTTAAGGTCGCCTGTAATGAATTTGAAATTCAATCATTCTGATGCTCTGGAGCCGGGTTGCGTCTCCAGGATCAAAAATATGTCTGGAAGGTGATTCATGAAATTGAGACAAGTACTTACCGGAATGGTGCTCATCGCATCTCTGATCGCCCTTGGCGGGTGTTCCACCACCGGTGGTGGAAGCGAGACCAGCGCCAACGGGTTTAATCTGCCCGAGATTCGTAAGGGTGTGGTGAAGCCGGAGCAATTGCCGCTGGCTTTGACCAAGGATACTGGAGAGTCCACTGAGGGCGGTGATTTCGGTGAAACCATGTCGAGCCCACCGGTAAAAGACTTGACGACCACGGTTGATGGCGGCAACCCATATCTCAAAGATATTCTTACCGAGAAAAATCTTTTGGCTGTACCTGCCTCAAAAGCAGGAGAAGGGGTTCTGTTGAACTTCGATAATGCCGATATCTATGAAGTGATTCATATTATCACCGAGCTTCTCAATATCAGCTACATCATTGATCCCCAGGTGAAAGGGGTTGTGAATATCCGCTCTGGTAAGAAGATACCCATTGATCAACTCTATGTTGTTTTTAAGAAGATTTTAAATATCAATGGCTTGGATATAAGGGATGAAGGCGATTACAGGTATATATTCCCCTCTGCCAAGCCTTTGGCAGAAAGGGTGATGGGCCCTGGTCAGGCCGATAGTCTGAAAGATTCTCCGCAAGTGGTGATCCAGGTGGTGCCGGTTCAGCATATCCAGGCGGCTGAGGCAATCAAATTGATCAAGCCCTATCTTTCCCCCCAGGGGGTAGTCGAGAGCCTTGAAAGTCTGAACACCATTTTTGTTTGTGACTATGAGAGTCGGGTGATTGATGCCCTGATGATCCTGTCCCGCATCGATCAATCCCCGCTGACGTCTCTGAAGGTCCGTCTGGTCCGGGTGGATAAGGCACCTTTATTCGACCTGCGCGATGAGCTGACGGAAATATTGACTTCGCTACAGGTGAATAAGAAAGGATATGAAGGGGTCACCGTCGTCGCTCTGGAGCGGGTTAATTCCATACTGCTGATTAGCTCCAACCAGGAATTGCTTGAAAGTGCCACCGATTGGGTTGCCGAATTGGATAAGGTGCCCAGTGAGGGGCGGGATAATATCTATATTTATAATGTCAGGAACTCAGTGGCCTCAGAGCTCACTTCATTGGTCAATGAGCTGATTGGTGAAAAAGGATCGGGTGATTCCAAGAAGAAGGCGGCCAAGACTATCACCGCCCCGGAGAGCAAAGCGGTGACGGCCATGACCAGGGCCTCATTGGGTGGGGTAGCCCAGCCGACCACGCCGGCGGATCTCCATACCACTCCACCCGCCACCGGTGGGGTTCAGACCCAGAATATCGAACCGAGCAGTGGACTGCGTTTTGCAGGGGAACCGGTTCTGATCGCTGATGATAGTCGGAATATCATTTTGTTACGGGCCTTGCCAGCGGATAATGCCCGATTAATCAAGTTGCTGGAGCGCCTTGATAACATGCCCCGCCAGGTTTTAATTGAGGTCATGGTGGCGGAAGTACAGCTGTCCGATTCCTGGGAGTTGGGTATTGAATGGGCCTTGCAGGATAAAGGGCGGCTCAAAATAGGTGGGAGTCAGTATAATGGCAACTATATCAGTAATTCCTCACAGATCGGTAGCGATCCGGTGCCGCAATCATTAAGCTCGGCGGCGGTCGGATTTACCTACAGCGTTTTGAACAACGCGGGTGACGCCATCGGGATTATGAATGCCATTGCCAGTGATAATGATGTCTCCATCCTTTCTTCACCTCAGATCATGGTCTTGAATAACGAGACGGCCACGGTCAATGTCGGTGACCAAGTGCCCATCGTTACCACCGAAACCATCAATAGTTCCACCGGAGGATCGGATACCAGGACCGTCCAATATCGTGATACCGGGGTTATTCTCAGTGTGACTCCGAAGATCAACTATGATGGGATCATCATTCTTGATATCAATCAGCAGGTCAGTACTGCTGTTGAGAACAATCTTTCCGGAATCAGTTCCCCCAAAATTTCCACCAGAGAACTCAAGACCAAACTGGCGGTTCGGGATGGCCAGACAGTCTTTATGGGAGGGTTGATCGAAAATAATATCAATAAGGTGGATAGTGGCATTCCAATCCTCAAGGATATTCCGATTCTCGGTTGGCTCTTTAAGTATCAGAAGGACCAGAAGGAAAAAACCGAACTGTTGGTGATGATCACCCCGTACGTGATTGAGTCGGAAGATGTCCTTGGGCAGTATGTGAAGAGTTTTGACGGAAAGATGGATGAGCTGCGGAAAAAACTGGCCGGAGAGTAAGGGAGCCAATGCGACAGTTAGTTATTGATGACCTGACCCGGGAAGAACGGGACAATATTGAGAGTTACTTCCGGAGGAACCTTCAGTCAGGTGCCCTTGAGGGGAGTTACTGGTTGCCCCTGCCGGTCGAACTGGAAGGAGAGGCCCAGAGCGGACATGCTGCGTGCGGGCCGTTTTTTATGGGAGTTGAATTGGGTGAAAGCAGGGTGGCTTTTGAACTGTTGGTTCGGAGCCACACCAACCTCCATTGTTCCTGTATCAGTTATGCAACAGCGGTTCAGCGGCAATACCTGTTGGAAGTTGTAGATCGGATGTTGGTCGAGGAGATGATCAGCGCCTAGCAGTGCTGCTTGGAGAGTCGGGTCCGTTCATTATCGAGACAGTGCGGTTCTTCGCAAGACGAACCACGAGGGCGTAGTGTCGTGTTAGGTTTTGGGCAAGGGCGCGGGGCTGGAAATTTCTAGAAAGGATTAAGCAAACAGCACCTGGTATCTGCTCTTCTTTTCTTATTATTGTATGCGAAAAAAAGGCCCTTCCCGATTTATACGGGAGGGGCCTTTTTTTTAAAAACAGAAGATGACGAGGTCTGCTCTTTTCTGATTACCACCAGCAAATGGTCTGGTCCGCATCGAAAATTTTATCAACCAAAGCGTCATAGTCAGGTGTGTCGGTGTTTAAATCAAAGCTATCGGACTCACGGTCCCGGGTAACGATCTCGACGAGTTTTTTCGTCGTATCGTCGGGCTTGGATCGGTATACGTTTAAGATTTTCATGACAAGACTCCTTTTCAAACGTAGGTAAGAACTCTAAAATTGTAAGGATATCGACTTATTTAAGACCGTAAGGAATAATGTTGGTCATTTCGCGAAGTTTTTCGCCAAGTTCTTCAATGGTAAGCATTTCCAGTCCGTTATTCTCGGCATTGGCCGGAACAGTGGTGAAAATTTCACCTTCCATGTCGCGCAGCATTTCAATGGATTCCTGCTGGTTTTCATCCAGGGCCGCGATTTCGGTATCCATAACAACACCGAAGGCGTACATGTTTTCTACGGCGAGACCGAGAGCGGAACGCATCCCGTCGATGGCATAATCCTTATGTCGATACATCAGACAGACTTTTTTGTATTCCATGGTTCCCCCCTTATAAGCTCAGGTAGCAGTCGTAATCTTCGATGATGGCGCCGTGCTGGGCCTGGGTGGCCATTTTCTTCGGCTCCAATCCTTTGGGAATATCTTCCCGGTTATAGCCCATCTTCTGGTAACTGTCGACACAGATGGAGACGTCGTCGGCCAGTTCACACAGGTCGGAAAACTCAGGGAGTTTTGCATTGTGGGTTGCAGTCCAGGTAAAGAAAACTTTAACCTTTGAACCTTTTGCCTTGGCCGCCTTGGTAATGCCCATGACGTGCCGGAAGTTGTCGGGGTTGGTGACAAATATCCCTAGACTCTTAGCCATTTTTTTCCTCCAAAAAAGTAGTGGCGCCCCGAGAATTTATTGGGGCGCCGTGATGCCGGACAAGGGTAAGGCCAGTCCGTTCGAAATTAACCTTTTTTGATGTAGAAGCGGATAAATCCTGCGTCTTCTTTTTCACCAAGAAATTCATGCCCGCTTCTCTCACACCAACCGGGGAGGTCATTTCGGGAGCCGGGGTCGGTGCCGAGAACTTCCAAAACCTGGCCGGATTGGATTTTGTCGATCTCTTTTTTGGTACGGAGCAAAGGCATCGGGCAGCTCAGTCCTTTGGCGTCGAGAGTCTTGTCAGGAGTAATTCCGTCGGGGGCCGTTTTTGAATCGCTCATCAGTTCCTCCTTGTTTCAATTTAGTGTCTGTCGATAGTCCGGCTGGGGGTTAAATGATTGCCGTAACGGGGAGCCGGACTCAAATGCATCATTTGATGTCAAAAAAGGAATTTCTACCAAGATTGTCTGGCGCTGTCAAGGTGTAAATGAATGGCAATTCATTGACGATTCGAGTTTTAGGTTGAGTGGTTTATAAATGGCAGAGATCAGTCTTGGCATAATGCATTGATATCCCACAATGTGGTAATGATTACTGAGTGATGCTTTTCAGGGCTGCAACGAATTACAGGGGCTTCTTTCTTGACAAATGGAGGCCGCACGGGTAGTAAATGAAGACTAATTCATTATTTACCTTGGCTCTAAAATGTTTTACGTTTTTTACCCGGGAGTACCGGGGGAGATCGCAGGAAACTCTGGAAAAAAGATAAATGGATCAGGAGGAAAGGGTATGAGCAGCGAAAGCGTGTTCTGGAAGAAATGTAAAGAATTGTATAAGGGAATGTGTCAGGATGAGTGGGATGCCTACACAGTAGGAATAATCGTCGCTTTTCTGAGTGTTCTGATGCTTGCCTGGTCCAGGCCGTGGGGGGCGGTAGGGGCAATCAGGAATTGGGGGGACTGGATTATCTACGGGATGGGTTTTGACCCCTTCGAGATTTTTGATGGAGAGGCCCCTGCGAATATTTTGAAAAATAGCGGTTCGGTCATTGGCATAGGTTTTGTCGGCGGGGCTTTTTTGTCCGCCTGCCTCGGCAATAATTTTGCCTTCCGTATTCCTCCGGTTCTTGAGATGTGCAAGGGGGTTGTGGCGGGTTTGTTGATGGGGGTAGGAGCGGCTCTGGCCGGGGGCTGTAATGTTGGTGGTTTTTATAATGCGATCGGGAACCTTTCCGCCCATGGATTTGCCATGTGGGTCGGGTTGGTACTCGGTGCAGTCGCCGGGTTGAAATATCTGTATTGGGAGATGGAACACATCTCCTGGGGCAGTGGCGGTGCCAAGACCATTGAACTTCCTTCAGCCGTGCAGGTTGTTTTGGGGGTGATTGCCCTGGTTGCTCTGGTCTATGGTGCCTACGTCTATGCTGGCGATGATGATCTTGCCAAAATGAGCGGTATGCTTCTGATCGCAGCTGGCCTTGGGTATTCGATGCAGCGCGGCCGTTGGTGCATGATTCAGGGATTTCGTGAGCCCCATATGACCGGTAATTGCACCATGGCCAAGTCGGTTGCCTTGAGTGTTCTTCTCCTGGCCTTCGGGATTGCCGTGATTAAGGCGGCAGGCCTCCAGTCTTCGATTCATTATGTTCGAGGCACCTTTGGCTGGGGTGGGGTTGTCGGCGGATTTATCTTTGCGCTGGGAGCCATGTTCGCCGGTGGTTGTGGGACCGGGACGCTCTGGAGGGTCGGTGAGGGGCAGATCAAATTGTGGATCGTTGTGCCTTTTTTTGGGATTTCGAATTCGTTGATGACGGCCTGGTTTAAAAGTGTTGATATGGAAGGCCAGGTGGCCTGGGCGGAGTATCTTGAAGAGAATGACGCGGAGACCTTACTTGTCTTTGGGGGGAAACTTGGCAAGTTCGTTTATATGCCAGATACCTTCCTTGGTTACGGCGGTACGTTGATTCTGATTACTCTTGCCATGGCTGCCTGGTACTTAGTGGCAAAATGGAATGAAGAGAGCAATAAGTTGATCGTCCCCATGTGATGGGGAGTTGCCGTTAAGGCCCCGTATTACATGTTCAATAAACACAATAACGCACTCCCGGTCCACCCGGCGGGTGCGTTGTTGTTTCAAAAAATGGTTTTGTTAAAAAATGACGGATTTTTTATTGTTCCCTTATTGCCAAGGGCTGCTAATATCGATAGAGTTATAAAGACACTTTATTGAGCGTACTATGGTTGATTCAATTTCAGGCCTTCGAAGACATATCTCTCTTGCCACGGATCAATTGTTATCCGAAGGTGAGAAAATTCTGATCGTCGATGATGATCCGTCTATTCGCGGTCCTTTGCGGATTTTCCTCGAAAGCCAAGGTCTTCAGGTCGGTGAGGCCGGATCGGCCCAGGAACTGCTCCAGGCGTTGAAAGAGGAGCGGGTCGGAATGATCCTCCTGGATATCGGCTTACCTGATATCGATGGCCGAACCCTGTTGCCCCAGCTTGTCGAAAGTTATCCTGATGTGGCCATCATCATGCTGACCGGGATGGCCGATCTGCAAGTAGCCCTGGACTGTATTCGGGAAGGGGCTGATGACTTCCTGTCCAAACCGTCCCAATTTTCCGAAATTCTCTTCGTTGTCAAAAAAACCCTGGAAAAACGGCGGCTGATTTTTGAAAACCGTAAGTACCAGGAGGATCTGGAAAAGGCCCATTTCCGGATCCATGTTCTCCATCAACTTTCGATTAAGATGAATACCGCTTATCTCAGTACCGTCGAATTGGATGATATCCTCCAGGCGGTTATGGTCGGGATTACCGCGAAAGAGGGACTTCGGTTCAATCGGGCCTTTCTGGCCATGTTTGATGATGACAATAAATATCTGGTGGGGCGGTTGGCCATTGGACCCGGGTGTCGCGACGAGGCCGGTCGGATCTGGTCGGATATCCAAGGGAAGCAACTGAGCTTTATGGAGTTGGTTCATGGTTTCCGGGAGCGCTGCAAGGGGCCGGACAATGAAGTCAACCGGATCACCGCCAACCTGAAAATTTCCGTCGAGGATCATAATAATATTTTGATCAAGGCGGCCAAGGAGAGACGAAGTATTCGGGTTTCCAAAGAGAATGGTTCCGTACCCCTCCCCCTTGAACGGCGTGCTGGAATGGAAGAAGGGGGTGGGCGGAGTTGGCCTGAGTCCATTGAGCGACGGCAACCTATCGACGAGGCCCCACTGGTTGTCCCAACCGATCTCATCCAACTTTTGAATGAGGAATCTTTTGTGGTTGTTCCCCTGTATTCTCCCAGTCGTTCACTGGGCGTTATTGTGGCGGATAACTCTATCACTGGGCAGCCCATCACCGATAATCATATAAATTCTTTGGAGCTTTTTTCCAGTCAGGCGAGTCTTGCCATTGAGCACAGCCATCTCTATGTCGATCAACAGATGAAAATCACCGAATTGGAAGATTTGACTGAGGAACTGGAAAAAAATAAGGATCTCCTGGTTGAGGCCGAACGTTACTCAGCTTTAGGGCAGATGGCAGCGCAGCTGGTTCATTCGATTCGCAATCCCATAACCTCCATCGGTGGAGTGGCCCGAATCCTTACCCGGAAAATTGACAGTGACGAGCATAAGAAGTTTCTGGATGTGATCTCCAAGGAAACGGCTCGGCTTGAGAAGATTCTTGACGATCTTTATTCCTTCACCGAGTTGAATGAAGAACAGCGTGAGCCGATTTTTCTTCATGCCATGCTTCGCCGTACCCTGATGCTGGTTCAACAGGATATGGTGCGTCAGGGGATCGAATGGGGACTGAATTTTTCGGATGAAAAAGTACAAATACTGGCCAATCTCAAGCAGATTCGGCAGATGTTTCTGCATTTGGTGAAAAACGGGATAGAGGCGATGCCCAACGGCGGACGACTGGACATCAATGTGGCGATCAAGGACCATTGGTTGCTGGTGGCTGTTCGGGATACCGGGATCGGGATGAACGATGATTATTTCGATAAGGCTTTTGATCCATTTTTTACCACCAAAACCTACGGTACAGGGATGGGGCTGACCATGGTGGAAAATGTTTTGAACAGTCATGGCGGTACCCTGGAAATGAAGCGGCGTCCCGAAGGTGGAATGGAGGCCATGGTCAATCTCCCTGTTTCGTTACTGATCGAATCCCAAGGGGCTTGACCGCCATTCCATCGGTCCCCAATTCCATGGTTTTTGCACCCCTGTTCGCTTCACTGTAAGTTGCCTCAAATCCAACTGATTTTGCGCTTTTTTATTCAGGTTTTGTTTCTTTTTTCAATCCGGTATACCCATGGAAAGCTGAAGGATATAATCGTTCTTTTCAGGTCCCGATGAAAATTCTCCCATCAACTCACCAGACCACATTTAAAATCATCGGCCCTGCCGACCCTTCTGGAAATCAACAGGCAACTATCTCGGATGTTCAGCTGAAGCCTGGCCAGCTCCTGCAGGCCAGGGTTCAAAATTTATTGCCCGACGGGAAAGTTCTGCTTGAAATAGAGGGACGAGCCATGACGGCAACGAGTCTTGCCAGGCTCACTGCTGGGAGCACGATCTGGCTCGAGGTTCGTGAGGCCGGGGCAGAGCCGTTGTTGGTCCTGGCCGGGAAAAAGGCTGCGGCCGGGGCTCTGTTGCGGCTTCTTTTGTCCAATAGTTCTCTCCTGACCAAGAGTGTCGCCTCGTTGACAATGCCCTCTGCTTCTCCTGAACCCGGTTGGGTCGAGGCTTTGTTCCCAAATCCACCGGTCTTGGAGTCGGTTTCAATCAACGGTGAGGCCCAACCGGGGAAAGTCGTTGAGACCCTTTTGGCAATCCTGCGAGTCGGGAATGGGGGGCCTGGTTTGAAAAATCCCTTGAGTCGACTTGCCCATCTCGTTGATGTTCTGGCCGATGTCCATAGTCTGGATCGTGCGGATCCGGCCTCGGTGCAGGGCCATAAGGCCTTGGAGGGTTTTGCCAAGCTGGCCGAACTGATGGAGGGGATGCGGAACCTGAATAGTCAAGCCGTTGCCCAGGATCAGTTGCCATTTTATCTGATCCCCTGTTTTTTCATGGATGGCGGGGGCTGGGGGCAGTGGCTGTTTTATGCGGAACCGGAATCTGCCACTGCTGAGGGCGGTGGCTATCATTTGGATTTTTTTCTTGAGATGAGTAGGTTGGGGGATATGCATATCTCCTTAAATGTCGGTCTCCAGAGACTCCATGGTTCTATCGATGTGGTTAATGAGGAGGTGAGGGGGCTCCTTCTGGAGAATCTTGATGAACTTAAGGGGATTTTGAATGCGGCTGGCTTTGATGAGGTGATTTTGACGTGTCAGTTGGTCGGCATTGATCTCCATCAGACGATGAAGGAGACCATTGAAAAGCAGGCCCGTCTCCAGAAGATTTCCCTGGTCGATATCAGGACCTGAATTTCGCTTCAGGAGATCGTCCGGTCCTGGTCATTTCATCATGAAGGGGAGAAGTAATCCTCTTAATTAAAGATTCCGAATCCCTGCCTGGAAGAATCAATCCGGCAGGGATTCTTCGTTTTGCTGAGAGAGGAACCATTGAGCCTCCTCCCTCCTCGTTTATTACCTTCTTTCCCCTTTGATGATTGCAGCGACCATATCGCCGAATTCACTGGTTGAAAGAATCTTTTCAGGGGCATACCCGGAACTGAGTTCGGTTGTGGTGAAGCCCCGCTCAAAGACGGTAAAGAGGGCATTCCAGACCACCTCAGCCTCATCGGGGAGGTTGAGGCATTTGTCGAACATCAGGGCAACACTCCCGATCATTGAGTAGGGATTAGCGATATTTTTGCCGGCGATATCCGGGGCCGAACCATGGGCCGGTTCCACATAACTTTTTTCCGGACCGACACAGGCGGAGGGCATGAGTCCCAGGGATCCAATTACCCCCCCGGCCTGGTCGGTAAGGATATCTCCCATCATGTTTTCAAGCAGGGCCACGCCGTTAAACAGGGTTGGCTTGATGACCAGTTGGTAGGCCGCGTTATCGACCAGGACGGATTCATAGGGCACCTCCGGAAATTGTTTGGCAACATCCTCCACCACCGCGTTCCAGAAGCGAGAGGTGGCCAGGACGTTGGCCTTGTGGATGTTAATCATCTTGCAGTTTCGTTTTTTTGCCTCATTAAAGGCGACCAGGGCCACCCGTCGAACCTGATCATCGGTGTAGATGCATTCATCTTCGGCGTATTTCATGCCGGTGGCGGGACCCTCGGTCTTCTTGCCGAAATAGATCCCTCCGACCAGTTCCCGAATCATCAGAATGTCGAGGCCTTCACCAATAAGCTCGGGCTTTAAAGGGGAAAATCCGGACAGGGCCTTGGGGAGACGGACCGGGCGGAAGTTGGCGTAAGTGTCGTAGCGTTTTCTGAGGGGTAGAATGGCCCCGACCTCGGGTCGATGTTCCTGGGGAATTTCATTCATTCTTTCCACGGCCAGGCCCACCGGGCCTTTCATAATAACATCGGCTCGGTCACAGACCGCCTTGGTTTTATCCGGAAAGGGCGAGCCCTCGGCGAAATAGGCTCCCGCCCCGAAGGGGGCATATTTAAGAGTAAAGGTATGGCCGAATCTCGCTTCCACTGCGTGAATTGTCTTGATGGCCTCCCGAACAATCTCGGGGCCGATTCCATCTCCTTCCAGTACAGCAATGATTTTTTCCATAATGTTCAGGTTCCTCTGCTTTGACGTTGATTTTATAGGGGTGACTCGTGGTCTTGTATTGTTTCCATCCCTCGACCCCAGGAGGTCAAGGTGCCCATGCTTCCGACCAAAGCGGCAGCCAGGAAGGCGCTCTTCAGCGCAATCATGAATTCGTTAGTGTATTGGCTCTGAAAGTCACGCATGTCGAGACCGCCGGTGAGCCGACTAAACACCAGACTGAAGACCAGGCCGGCCAGGGCAATGCCTAAAAGCATGCCCAGGTTTCGTGAGGTGGCAAGCAGGGCGGCGGCCGTGCCGGTCCGGTTGGGTTTGGTTCCAGAGAGGACCGCCGCACTGTTGGGTGATAGAAACATCGCCTGCCCGCAGCCCAGAATGGCCAATCTGATACTGATCCCGATCTGGCCTGAAGTGGGTTCCAGACTGGTGAGTGAGAACATGGCCGCGGTGGCGATGAAAATACCAAGGGTAGCGATGATCCGTCGCTCGATTCGGTCGGAAAGGTAGCCGGAAACTGGAGCCGTCAACATAATCGCGGCGGGAAGGGCTGTCATGATCAAGCCCATGCGTGAGGCCGGTAACCCGAGGACTCGGTCCAGGAAGAACGGGGTCAGCATGATGGCGGCAAACAGGGTGGCAAAGGAGAGGACCGCACTCAGAATACCCATGCTAAAAAAGCGGTCGCGAAGTAAATCCGGGGGCAGGATCGGGTGGGAGGCGACTTTTTCCCGACGGAAGAACAATATGAGACAGATGATAGCTATGGTCATCATCCCGAAGGAGAGCAGCGGACGAGCAGTGGGGGTTCCCCCGTGGGTCATTACGATGGAGCCGAGACTGAGACCTAAGGCCCAGAGCAGGGCACCGGGCCAGTCTGTGGTGCCGTTTTGGGTGTCTTTACTCGATCCGGGTAGGATTTTGAGGCTGACTACAGCGGCGGCAAGTCCGATGGGTACCGTGATAAAAAAGAGGGTTCGCCATGAAGCATATTGGACCAGGAAGCCGCCGATGGGCGGTCCGGACATCAATCCCAGGGAAACGGCAACCCCAATAAGGCCCAGGGTACGGCCCAACTGCTCTCTGGGGAAGGTATCCCTGATGATCGCCGGACCGGTGGCCATGAGCATCGCTGCTCCCAGGGCCTGACCGCAGCGGGATGTTACCAGAAAGGGCAGTGACGGAGCGATCGTACAGGAAAGAGACCCAAGGCCGAAAACCAGCATGCCGGCTCCATATACCCTGTTTCGGCCATTCCGGTCGCCCAGGTGACCCCAGAAAAGCATGGTCGCGGTAATGGTCAACAGGTAGATCAGGACGATCCATTCGGTGGCCGGTAAGGTGGAATGAAAATCTTTGAGGATAGTGGGCAGGGCGATATTGACCATGCTGCTGTCCAAGGTGGACATAAAAACCCCGACGGCAACCAGCAGGAAGATTTTCCATTTATGCGGTGGGTTGTGGCTTGGCGTCATGGGTGATCGGTTGCGTTGGTTATTTGACGTTACAGACAGCATTCCTTGCCGCTTTTTGGGTGAAAAGGCGGGTGGAACTTTTATGAGGGGCAAAGGGGCCGGCTGAGGGTCCAACAGGGTTTGCCGTTGCTGATGTTTCTTGGCTCAGGCAATGGAAACTAAAGCCGCCCAGGGTTGTATGACGTTGGTGAGCCGGATTAGAGGTCAATCCCAGCTGTTGACATCCGTATCCTCGCCGGATCCACCTGGTTTACTATCGGCACCCAGGGCGAAGACATCGACATCACCATGGTCTCCAGGGCTCTTGTAAAGATACGGGTGCTTCCAGGGATCAACGGGAACGACGCCTTTGGCCATATACGGGCCGGCCCAATCGTCAACTCCGGGATCGTTAACCAGGGCCTCCAGGCCTTCCTGTTGGGTGGGATAGGTGCCCACATCGAGCCGATAGGCATCCAGGGACGCCATGATCATTTCGATCTGGGCTTTGGCGGTTTTCTGTTTGGCCTTGCCGAGTTGTCCGAACATTCTGGGGCCGACCAGTGAGGCCAAGAGGCCGATAATGACCATGACAATCATAATTTCGATCAGGGAGAATCCCTGCTGGTCTTTGATGGTAAAAGGTTTTTTCATTGTTTTCGTACCTTAAGGTTAGTCGGGTTGGTCTTGGTTTGGTATTGCAAGACGGCCCGGTTGTGATCGGATAACGTACTGGAAAAGTAATGCGATCCGTCATTTTTTGAAACAAAATAATAAAATGATTCCTCGGCCGGATGCATCACTGCCGTAATGGCCTGCTGGCCGGGGGAGGAGATGGGTCCAGGCGGGAGGCCTCTGATGCGGTATGTATTGTAGGGACTTGGTGATTCCAGATCCTGTCTGGTGAGATTTCCTGAGAAATTTGCCAGACCGTAAATCACGGTGGGATCGGTCTGGAGTTTCATCCCTGCAGCCAACCGGTTGAGAAAAACCCGGGCAATCAACGAGCGTTCCTGGACCAGGGCGGTCTCCTTTTCGACAATTGAGGCCAGCGTGACGACTCCGTGTCTGTCGAGTCCGTACTGGGGCAGGCCGTTTATTGCGTCGGTCTGGATGAGTACCCTTTGCATCTGGTCGCTCATGATGCGAATCATGGTTTCCGTGCTCTTGGGGCCTCGCTCAAAAAAATAGGTATCCGGGAAAAGATACCCCTCCAGACTTGGTCCATGAATATTTAAAGAGGCCAGTAAGGCCGAATCGTGGGCCAGGCGCAGAAATTCTTCAATGGTGGTTAAATTCTCTGCGGCTAACAGGGTGGCGATATGATTGAGGGTAGCACCTTCAGGTATGGTGACCTGATGTTTGTAGGTGGCGCCCTCCTTAACCATAATCAGGACCCGGTAAGGCGAGATCGAGGGCGGGAAGAGGTATTCGCCCGCCTTGAGGTGGGAGGCCACTCCCATCATTCGGCCAAGGATCCTGAAGCGCCCATCGGCCAGGATCACCCCTGCCGCAGCCAGTTCTTTTTCAATGGTCCGAAAACTTGACTCGGATGCAAGGATGACCGGAGTCGAACTTTCGGCCATTCGTGGATGGGACAGAAAGGCGTAATTGATGATCCAGAATAGAAGGCCTGGAGCCAGGATGAAGACGGCCAGTAGGAGCGCCGTCCCGATCCGTTTTGCAATCATTTTCATGGAACATTAAAAAACATGGGGAAGGACCTGGGACATACTCTTCACCGGGATGAACTGCATCTGGTCGCGAAGCTTTTTGGGGATCTCCTCCAGGTCCTTTTGGTTCTGGGCCGGGATGATGACCTTGGTAATATTGGCACGTAAGGCGGCCAGGGCCTTTTCCTTTAAACCACCGATGGGCAGAACCCGTCCCCGGAGGGTGATCTCTCCGGTCATGGCCACGCCCTGTTGTACTGTCTTGCCTGACAGGGCTGAATAGAGGGCGGTGGCCATGGTAATTCCGGCGGAGGGGCCGTCCTTGGGGATGGCACCGGCTGGGACGTGGATGTGAATATCAATTTCTTCGAAATAATTCTCATCCAGCTTGAGCTTCTTGGTCAGGGAGCGGCAATAGGTCAAGGCGGCTTGGGCGGACTCCTTCATCACATCGCCCAGTTGGCCGGTCATGGTGAGACCGCCCTTGCCCTTTACAATGGAAACCTCGATATAGAGGACCTCGCCACCGGCTTCGGTCCAGGCGAGTCCTGTGGCCAACCCAGGTTGATCGATGATCTCCCGTTCCATCTCGGGGATGTGGCGTGGTGGACCCAGGTATTTACCGAGGGTCCGGTCGGTAATGCTGTAGGGGCCTTTCTTGCCCTCGGCCAGTCTCCTGGCGATCTTACGGCAGACCTTACCGATCATTCTTTCCAGGTTCCGAAGACCTGCCTCGCGGGTGTAATGGGTGATGATCTTTTCGATGGTCTTATCGTCCAGTTTAAGGTCTTTCTCTTTGATCCCATTTTCCTTGGTCTGGCGGGGGATGAGATAGCGTCTGGCGATCTCCATTTTTTCTTCCAGCATGTATCCGGAAAGTTCAATGGTTTCCATCCGGTCCAAGAGCGGACTGGGAATGGTGTCGGTAATATTGGCAGTGGTGATGAACATGACCTTGGACAGATCAAAGGGCATGTTCAAATAATGATCCGAAAACTCAAAGTTCTGTTCAGGGTCAAGGACTTCAAGCAGGGCTGAAGAAGGATCACCCCGATAATCGGCTCCGACCTTGTCGATTTCATCCATCATAAAGACCGGATTGTTGGCGCCGACGGTTTTAAGCCCCTGGATGATGCGGCCTGGCATGGAGCCGATATAGGTCCGACGGTGGCCGCGGATTTCTGCTTCATCCCGCATGCCGCCCAGGGACAGGCGGTGGAATTTGCGATTCATGGCCCGGGCGATGGATTGCCCCAGAGAGGTCTTGCCAACCCCGGGAGGGCCGACAAAACAGAGGATCGGGCCCTTGGTGGTTTTGTTCAGTTTGCGCACAGCCAGGTATTCCAGAATCCGTTCTTTGATTTTTTCAAGGCCGTAATGGTCAGTATCGAGAACTTTTTTGGCCTCAACCAGGTCAATTCGATCCCGGGTAGATTGACGCCACGGGATATCGAGTATCCAGTCGAGATAGGTGCGAACCGTGGTCGCCTCCGATGCGTCGGGATGCATCATTTCCAACCGTTTCAGTTGTTTGAAGGCCTCTTCCTTGGCGAGCGGCGGCATTCTTTTTTTGCTGAGTTTGACCCTGAGTTCTTCAATCTCCTGGGAACGATCATCGATATCGCCCAATTCTTTTTTCAAGGCCTGGAGTTGTTCGCGGAGGTAGTATTCCCGCTGGGTTTTGCCCATTTCCTCCTTGGCTTCCGATTGGATTTTGGCCTGAACCGTGGAGACTTCCAGTTCTTTATGGAGATATTCGGAGACCTTTTTGAGTCGGGCGACGGGATCACTGATTTCGAGCACTGACTGGGATTCGGCGGTTTTCAGGTGGAGGTTTGACACCACCAGGTCGGCCAGACGCCCAGGTTCTTCAATGTTGTTGAGGATGACCATCAGGTCGGAGGACATGATACCCTTGAGGGAGAGGATCTTTTCGGTCTGTTCCCGGACCGTCCGCATCAGGGCCTCGGTCTCGACGGTCAGCTCCAGGACCTCTTCATCGTTGAGCAGTTCGATATTGACCTGGAAGAACGGTTCGGTCTGGAGGTAATTAGTTATTCTGGCCTTGCTCATGGCCTGCACCAAGACCTTGAGCCGTCCGTCAGGGAGTTTGAGGGTCCGCATGATCATACAGACCATGCCTACGTCATAGACATCCTCCGGCGTAGGATCATCGGTTGTGGCCTCTTTCTGGGTGGCCAGCATGATCATTTTGTCCTTGGTCAAGGCTTCGTTGACGGCGCCCACCGAGTTGGGGCGACCAACAAAGAGGGGGATGATCATATAATTGAAAATGACCACATCCCGAACTGCCATCAACGGCAGAACTTCCGGGATTTCATGTTCGTCCAGATCCGGGAATTCCGGAATGCCGTCGGAAATGGAATCATTGATATTCACAGGCAGGGCTCCTTATCGTATTGCGTTAATGGCGGATGCCGTATTTATTAGGATACTGAAACCGGCAGGGCCGAGGTTTTCCGGGGAAGATCAGGTACACTAAGCATGATACACAATAAATCCATGGTGGTCGGCATGTTTTGTTGTTCCGAATCGGTAAGAATTTTCAGCCCCTGGTGACATGTTCCATGGTACCTTTAGGACATGGTCGACAGGACCTGCACTTGGTCGGGAGCTGATGCTACTGAGCCGTTATAGGTATTGCCGATTACCTCCCGGGTAGGGAGGTCGTTTTTAGAGGTGACATCTGTCCGCTACGGGTGGGGCGAAATGTCCGGGAACGAATGGCTTCTCCGTACGTCCTTTGACGCTTTCATCTTGAATAAATTGATGATTTGCAACATTATGCGGTAAAGCTGTGGGGTTTTACCTTAAATATTACTTTTGGTGACACTATATATGACGAACGATCTCTCGGCCAATGCTTTTTTTGATTTGGTGCAATATGAACATCGACATCTTTTCTCCGATCATGGTTCTGTCTGGGAAGGACTGAAGGAGTTGAAGAGCTATCTGGCCAATTATAACTGGCCTACGATCCCGGGGTGGTTGCCCCGGAACTGCCCTTTGGACCGGGTGGTTGTGGTCCATGATGGGGAATTTATCGATGGGGATACCTGTGAAATCCTTTGGTCAGATGATGGTGGGAGACCTGCGGTTAGGCGCGAGCGACGACTCCTGTCTGGGGCCTCGGTGATCATGGCTGGGGTGGTTCTGGCTGGAGATCGTTTTGCATTTGGAAATGATGTGCTGATCGAGTCGGGAGCCATGGTGACTGGTCCGGTCGTGGTGGGCGATGGTTCTGAAATTCGGCAGGGCGCCTATATCCGGGGGAACTGCCTGTTCGGTCGCCGCTGTGTGATCGGTCATGTGACCGAAGTCAAACACACCATATTTTTAGATGACGCCAAGGCCGGGCATTTTGCCTATCTGGGAGACAGTATCCTCGGGAATCAGGTGAATCTTGGGGCTGGTACCAAAATGGCAAATCTTCGATTTATTGGAGGAGCGGTCAAGGTGAGAACCCCTTCCGGGGCAATTGACACGGGGCTTAGAAAGTTTGGGGCCATTCTTGGTGATGGGGTGCAAACCGGATGTAATTCCGTCACCAGTCCTGGAACCCTGCTGGGGAAGAAATCATTTCTGCTTCCCAATGTAACGTCTCCTTCCGGTTTTCACCCGAGTCATTCGGTGATCCGATAAAAAAGGGTGATGCGGGTAAAAAGACTGTTCCCGGATGGAAACAAACTAACTGTTGATCGCCAGATAGTGGTATATCCCCAGGATAAATTCAATGGTGATTCCCAGGGTCAGACCGATCCTGAAAAGATTAACCCGGGATGGTTTGTCGCCGGAGAGCCTTTGGAAGAGGGCGTTGGTAATCAGGGCGGTGCCGACTAGAAATGGGGCCAGGGTCAAGAGATGCTGGCCGGTGACCAAAGCGGTCTGCCGAGGGTGGTCTGGATAATATCGGAGCGAGCAGACCATGAAGAGGCCGGTTAGCAGGGTCAGCGAAATTTTTTCTCGTAGGGTTGTCATGGGCGGTTCCTAAGCGTCGTTGGCGATGATCTTTTACGATAACGTAGCCTATTTTGTGAAGAGTTGAAATATGAACATCCTCAGTGGATTGTATTTTCCTTTGACCGTCATTTCGGACCGGGGGGTAAGGAGCTTTCTCGCCTTGTTTGACCGGATTGTTCTCTATCAGGTATCTGAGTCGGACTGTGCCATGCATCTCCCGGAACAAGCTGACGGGGTCGAATTGTACTGTCCTTTGCCCATGAACGATGAAGAGGCGGGATTCCTCCAGATGATTAAGGATCTCAAGGGACATGCTGGAGAATACTATTCAGGGCAACTCTCTTCGCTTTCTGCTTCCGGGCATGGTGATCATGACGATGATCAGGTCTGGAATCTGATCTCATCCTTTCGTCGCGATGGGAAGGCTGAAGCCCTTTCCGTTGTAGCGAAACGCTTGTGGCAGGCCAGGATGGTCCTCAAACTGTCCGAGATCCTTAGCCAAGAGGAAGTTGAGGTCCGCCGGGGCTACGAGGTGATCCGCAACCGGGAAAAGGATCTCTTTCAAGCCCTTAAGGGTGACGATGATGATTCGGATGAGATGTTTCCTGGCGAAGAAGTGGAGGGGCGCCTCGAGGGCAGTCCGTTCAAAATCGGACGGGTGTTGAAGGCGTGGGCTCAGTTCGCCTGCCATGATTCTGGGGACCGGCAGATTTTGTTGACCGATCAGGTAGAGACAGCCGAGCTTGTGCTTGAGGAGTTGCGCGAATTAGGGAGTCCAGTACCAGAAATTTGCCGGGTCCGGTTGCCCCACACACCAAACGACTCTGAGTGGCTCGAAAAAACGAGAGAGATGAGGCAGGCTATACAGGGAGAACTGATTCGTTGGGGCGAGGGTGGGGGCGGTGATCCGGCCCCTTTACGGGATCTGATTGAGACTCTCAATGCATCAAGTGCGGGGGAGGGGGGGCAGATCGTGTTGTATGCCGTTGATGGGGCGGTTTTTTCCAAGGTGCTGGCTCGGCTAACTGGCCAAGAAGAGGACGTATTGTCCGTAACAAGCATGCATCCCCGGTTGCTGGGGATGCTCTCTTGATCCCGTGAAAAAAGATTCTACACTGTACCCGGGAAGCGGGGAGGCTCCCGCCTCTCGGGTACGATGACTAGGTTTTTTATTGGGTCCGACTAATTGACTGGATTATTGATATGGGTTTACCGTCAGCACGGGACATGGGGACGTTTTAACGACTAATTCAGCCACGCTGCCGAAAAGGATTTTTTCCAAACCTTTATAACCGTGGGTTCCCATGATGATCATGTCCACATTATGATCCTTGGCCCAAGAGGTAATTTCCTCGGCAACATCACCTTTGAGTATAGTCGTACTGTGTTTGATGTCGGTTTTCAGGTTCTCTTCAAGAAAAAGAGCCATCTTTTTTTCAGCGCCCTCAAATATTTCAGCCTCGAATTGGGCTATGGGCAGGTGAGGGACAAAAAACCCCGAGTAGTCTTCAAAACTTTGAACGACGAAAATAACCGTTAATTCAGCTTCGAATTTTTCAGCTACATCCACTGCAGACTGGAGAATTTTCGGGGCATTTTCGGAGAAATCAATAGGGACCATAATGTGTTTGAATGTTTTCATAGGCTCCTCCAAAGGTCAGTTGGAATTGTTATTGTAACCCGGTATTTTTATCGGGGAGTCGATATTAGCCGTCATCCGGTTATCGTCGCTGAAACATCCTCTCCTACCTCATGCTAGCATTAAAAAATCGCTGGTGTCAAGCCTCCGCTTGGGGTGAGGGTGCTATTAAGAAATTGATGGGAAAATGGACGTATTGACCGTGCCATTTGCAATGGATAGAACAGAATGAGTGGACCTGGATTTGATGAAATCGGCATGGTTGAATCCATGGCCCGCTACTTTGTCGCGGATGGGAAACTGGCTCAAACTCTGCCGGGGTTTCGATTCCGCCAAGGACAGCAGGACATGGCAGAGGCAGTTTGTCGGGCCTTAGTGGGGAGTGATTTTAAACCCGGTTTCCCTGGCCTGCTTGCGGCCGAGGCCGGGACAGGAACCGGAAAGACCCTGGCGTATTTGATCCCTGCGGTTATCTCAGGGTTGAAAATGGTGATCTCCACCGGAACCTTGAACTTGCAGGATCAAATCCTCAATAAGGAAATTCCTTTTATCCAAAAGCATATCGATCCTCGATTGACCGCCATCTGCGTCAAGGGTAGGCAGAATTATCTCTGCCTTTATCGGTGGCAGCAACTGGCCGCCACCCCGCAGCATCGATTATTTGAGGATCGGGAGGGGGTGGCTATTATCGGCGAATGGCTTGGCGGGACCGAGTTTGGTGATCGGGCCGAGCTTGATTGGCTGGCCGATGACGCCCGTTTGTGGAGTCTGGTCAGTGCCTCTACCTCCCAGTGTCTTGGGTCCCATTGCCCGGAGTGGCAAAACTGCTTTATCACCCGATTGCGGAAAGAGGCGGCCCGCGCCAAAATTCTGATCGTTAACCACCATCTCTTTTTTTCGGATCTGGCCCTCCGTCGTCACGGGAATGGAGAAGTCCTGCCCCGCTACGAAGCGGTGATTTTTGATGAGGCTCACCATATTGAATCTACCGCAACCCGGTATTTTGGCCTTTCGGTCAGCCATTATCAGATTCTTGATCTGGTTCGGGACCTGGAGAGCATGGCCCAGGCAGAGTTGAAGGAACGGGATTCTGAAAAAACCATGGCCCTGGCTCGTTCCCTGGCGGCAGCGGCCGACCGGTGGTTGATGGTGGTGCCGTCAACTCCGGGCCGGTTCCCTCTGGAAGCGGTTGTCGAAGGTCAACCGGCCTGGTGGCAGCATCTTGACGAGCTTGAAGATCGGTTCGAGGCCTTGTCTGGACATGTCGAAACCCTCATCTTGTTAAGTGATCTCTGGCAGGGGATGCTGCGCCGCTGTCGAGAGTTGCAGGCCGCTCTTCGCGAGGTATGTCGCGGCACAGACCCGGCTATGATTTACTGGTTGGAGCGACGGTCGCGAACAGTTATCGTCTCGGCCTCACCCATCTCAGTGGCCGAGGAATTACGGCGTCATCTCTATAATCAGGTGCTGGCCTCCGTTTTTACCTCGGCAACCTTGACTGTTGCGGGGGACTTTCATTATTTTCGTGAACGGCTGGGGTTGCCTGAAATAATTGAGACCTTGAGTCTGGCGACCCCTTTTGATTATGCCAACCGAACGCTCTGTCATATCCCCGAAAAGGGTTTTCCTGAGCCCAATCAGCCGGGCTATGCTGACGTGGCGCGGCAGAGAATTCGTGACCTCATTATGCTGTCGGGAGGACGAACTCTGGTTCTTTTTACCAGCCAGCAGGCCATGCAGGCCTGTTACGAAGGGCTTTGCAAAGAGGGTCTGCCCTTCCCCTTGCTGATTCAAGGTGAGGCGCCCCGGGCGGCATTGCTTGACCGCTTCCGCAGGGAGGTGGATTCCGTTCTGCTGGCCGTTGCTTCTTTTTGGGAAGGGGTGGATGTCCCGGGTGAAGCCTTGAGTTGTGTCATTATAGACAAGCTGCCCTTTGAGGTACCAAGTGATCCAGTGGTCAAGGCCAGAATTGAGCGAATCAGGGAGGACGGAGGCAATCCTTTTTTTGATTTCCAGGTACCCCAGGCGATCTTGAGTTTACGTCAGGGGGTGGGGCGATTGATGCGAACTTCGGAGGATCGAGGGGTGCTGGCAATTCTCGATGTCCGGCTGTTCAGTAAGGGGTATGGCAAAAATTTTCGGGCCAGCCTGCCGCCGTGTCCCATCACCAGGGACCTGGAGGATGTGGCGGCCTTCTGGAGAATAAAAACGGTTTAAACGACTCAATCCGTTTAAACCGTTTAAATCGTTTGAGCGGCTTTCAAAGGAGATACGATTTTGGATCAGCACCTACTCGCCTATTTTGCTGCGTCGGCGAAAGATATTGATCAGGCCATGCGGGATAATTTGGCTGGGGTGCAATCCCCGGTACTTAAGGAGATTTTGCGCCATGCCCTGGAAAGTGGCGGGAAGAGGATTCGCCCTCAGTTGACCGTTCTGGGCTACGGATTAGTGGATGCAGGTGAGAGCAAATCTCCTGTTCAGGTTCTTAATCTGGCCATTGTTTTTGAATATCTCCATGCAGCAAGCCTGCTCCATGACGACATTATTGACCATGCGACAATTCGGCGGGGTAAACCTTCAGCCAATACCATTTGGGGGCCTGGGCCGGTCATCCTGGCCGGAGATTTTCTTCATGCCCGGGCTCTGTCAGTGGCCGGTTCGCTCTGTGGGGCCACCGGAGTATCTCTGGTCGGTGGGGCCACAGAGGCCATGGTCGAGGCGGAATTTCTCCAGGCGGACATCGCCATGAGGAGGGATCTGTCCGTTGACCAATATTTTGAAGTAATCAAGGGGAAAACCGGGGCGCTTATTGCCGCAGCCGGAGAAGCCGGAGTCTTCCTGGCGGGGGGCAACAACGCCCAGCGCCGGGCCATTCGGTTTTACGGAGAGAAGATCGGACTCGCTTTTCAGGTGGTCGATGATCTGCTTGATTATCAGGGTGATCCCGAGGTTACCGGCAAGGCGGTCGGTAATGATTGGCTGGAAGGGAAGATGACCCTCCCGATGATTCTGGCTTTGATGGAGGCAGATGAGGTTGATCGTCCCTGGTTGCTGGGGTTGTTGAGTGGGAGCCGTGAGGTCAGGGAAGAACAGTTGAGCGAGGTGGGGCTCAAACTGGAGGGCCTGGATGGTTTTTTGGGGGCTCGTCGGGTTGCCCAGGAACTGATCGATCAGGCGTGCTCAGCCTTGAGTGTTTTTTCCCCTTCTAGAGAACGTGAAGTCTTGGTTGGTTTGGCGGAATATGTGGTTAATCGTAAAAAATGAGGGGGTATCACCGACCATGATCCATGCCGGTGCCTCATCAGGAAGCTCCTTCCCCGTTTGGTCAAGTTTGACGAATGGACTTTCACCAGCTAAAGCGAGAGGTGAGCTTAATAACAACAAGAATAAAAGGAGGGCCAGAAAGGTTTTAACAAGTGTCATGGGGTACCCATTATGGTTGAGGAATAGATAAAACAAACACTATAAAAGAGTTGCGCACTGGAAGCAACCTGAGACGTATCCGGTTGTTACGTTGAGCTGCTTTGGGATAGTGCTGTGTCAGATCAAATCTATTGACTAATCGTCCGCCAGGGATAAACTGAAAATCTTTGTAGCTGTCGGTCCCTGGAGTTTTTTTTGAATCTGGTCTTGAATAAGATCATTCCAGTATCTCCAGTTCACTGCTTCGCATCAAGCGAATGAAGGAAATGTATGAAAGGCCTCGAAGGGATGGCAAGAGCCAGCCTTTCCTGAAATTTTTTATTGGCCATTGTGGTCGATTTATAGGTATTGCGTAACCTCACAGTTTCATGGCCAGAAAAAAAACAACTAAAAAGGCATTACCGCGGCGCAGTAAAAAGAAGGCTCTCTTGACACTCTTGGTCCTTGGGGGGATTCTTCTTGTGACCGGGGTCGCCGCTTTTATTCTCCTGTTTATTCGTCCTTTCGGCCTGCAACGGGAGATGGCGGGAGGAGGGGGGAAGGAGCTTCGTCCGCCACCGGTCTATGAAGAGCCCGGCACCGGGCATTCCCCGCCGATCATTATCGAGTCCTCTTCTTTGAAACGCCGTCCCTTGATGAAAACTGAAGGGAAGGGTGATCCTGTTCCCTCCGTATCGACCAAGAAATCCCCTCAAGATTTTGAAGAAGAACTGCCGTTGGTGGCCATTGTCATTGATGATATGGGCTATCAAAAAAAAATTGGGGACGATTTTCTTAACCTACCGGTCAACCTGTCTTTTGCCTTTTTGCCTTCGGGCCCTTTCACCGGAACGCAGTCTGCCCGAGCCAGGAGGTTGGGTCGGGACATTCTGCTTCATTTCCCGATGCAAACGGCTGATCCAAGTTGGGATCCAGGTCCTGGCACCATTCGGGTCGAGATGGATCGTGATACTATTCGTCAGCGCTTTACTGCAAATCTGGCGGCGTTACCACTTGCTCTCGGGATCAATAATCATATGGGTTCCCTTTTTACCGAGAATCGACAAGCCATGCAGTTCTTCCTGGAGTTGGTAAATGATCATTCCCTTTTTTTTCTGGACAGTATGACCTCGCGGAATAGCGTGGGATATCTCCTGGCCCGGGAGATGGGGATCAAAACCGCACGTCGTGACGTTTTCCTGGACAACGAGCGTACTCATAGTGCGATAACCGGCCAATTGCGCGGGCTTCTTTCCGTGGCTGAGAAACAGGGTTGGGCCGTTGGTATCGGTCATCCTCACCCTGAAACCCTCAAAGCCATCTCCGCTTTTCAGGGCGACTTGGACCATCGGGTTGAGGTCGTCTCCATCAGTCGGATCATGCATTAAGTCCTTTTAGTATCCTACGAGATATGGGGATTTAGCCGTTTTTTTTGCTGTTGTTAACGCCTTGTAATTTCATCATTGTTTTTTTATGCTGACATGTTTTTGTTCCCCGGGATTTTTCTAAAAAAATTTTGCTTTTTACAACAGTAGATAGTTAAATAGTAAAATTCAAAAGCATCTTAATTTTCATTATTCTCAACGTACTGGCTTTGGTGCTGGGGGATTGGTGGGCCGAGCCGTTGCTCGTGGATTTTAAGGGGATGAACCCAGGTTTTGGCGTAAAACTGAGGGTAGGTCCAAGCCCGGGGAAGCCGTGGGTAAAGAACGAGTTCGAAAAAAATGAAAGAGTACTTTACAAGGCTCTGTTTTGGTATTAAATTAAAAACTGAAATACATACGAGGGTTGCTGTGAAAGACGAACATGTGGAAAGTGTGGCGGCATTGTTGAAGACCATGTCTCACCCGCTCAGGCTTAAAATCCTTTGCCTGTTGCAGGAAAAGGAGATGGCGGTGGGGGATATTCGCGATAAGGTCAAAACGACCAATGCGAATGTTTCGCAGCATTTATCGATTCTGAGGAATCAGGGTATTATCGGCTCTCGGAAGGAGGCCAACTATATATTTAATCGGATCACCGACACCAGGGTTTTGGAGTTGATCGCCACCATGAGCAGGCTTTTCTGTCAGTCCTAAGAGTTTGCCTTTAGCTCGGAGGGATCGGTTTTGGGAGGGCCTCGGGACCGGTTATGGTCCGGGGGAGGTGTTTCGAGTCGTCAATCGGCATATCTTTGCTGATTTTAATAACGCGGCGGTTGTTGTCGTGGCTTCTTGTAAAAAGTTTTCATTCATTAATATTCCATGCGGCAGGGTGACCATCCAATGACAGCTGGGTTAAGAGTAAGCTTGTTTCTTGTGTTTTTATTCTTTTTGATTCAGCCGGTATTGGCTGAAGAGGGTATGTCTTTGTCCGTTCCCGAGGTCTGGACGGCCAGGGAGGCGGTTCTGTTTACCCTGCGCAACAATCCCGACAGCACTATAGCAAAGTATAAAATTGATGCGGCAGATAGTGCTATTACCATGCAGAAGGCTGCCTTTTATCCACATCTGGCGCTTTCTTCACGATACGGTCAGACCGATAATCCCATGTATTCCTTTGGTAATATCCTGAATCAGGGTGCCTTCAGTCCCTCCATTGATTTTAATGATCCGGGACGGACGGATGACTTCAATGTGGCAGTCAAACTCAGTTATCGATTGTATAACGGCGGTCGTGACCAGGCCGGGATTGAAGCGGCCGAGGCCCAGGAATACGCTTCTCAAATGGCGTTATTGAGTGTTCAAGATCAGTTGGCTTTTAATGCTGTCCGGATTTTTAATCTGATTATTCAGGCGGAGGGTGGAGTTGCGGCCCATCGGACTGGGCTCGAAGCCATTGACGCCTCTTTGGCTGTTGCCAAGGCCCGGTATGGTGAAGGGGTTTTGCTCAAGACGGATTTACTGAATCTGGAAGTCCAGCAATCCCGGTCTCAGGAAAATGTGAGTCAGGCTGAAAATGGTTTGGAGGTAACGCGGAAGATTTTTCTTAATCTTTTGGGACTTGCGGACGGGGTGGTCCAGATCGATGACCAATCATGTAAAGACCAGGAAATACCGGCAGAAAGAACCATTAATCAGCGTCCTGAATTGAAGCGTATTGATGCCATGATTCGCGCGGCCGAGGCCAGGGTTGATATGGCACGGGGGGGCCGTTATCCAACGGTAGACGGTTATGCCGGATACGACCTTGATCAGGGCACGGTGACAGGAGGGGGCGGGACCTCTTGGCAGGCCGGAGTTCAATTAAATCTGCCGCTATTTGATGGTCACCATACCGATGCCGCCTTGCGAGGTGCCGAGGCCATGCTGGCCAAGGTTCGTGAGCAGCGGAGAAAAGTTGAGTTGGCTATCGGTCTTGAAGTGAAGCAGGCGGAACTTGCCATAAGGGATGCCGAAACTCGATTGGCCGTTACCGAAAAAACCGTGGAGCAGGCCAGGGAAAGCGCCAGAATTCATCGCGCCCGTTTTAAGGAGGGAGAGATTTTGGCTTCTGATCTGATCGGGGTGGAAAATGGTTTGACCGATGCCTTGTTGCGACGCACCTTGGCTGAAACCGCTCAACGTATCGCCATCGCCGATCTTCGACGGGCTCTGGGGCTTGCGCAATTCTCTGGGGAGTCCTCTGGCGGGGAGTAGAGTCCCGGAAAGCGGAGTTCTTCCGTTGAAAATGCATCTTTTTTAACATTGAATAAAGAAAAGAGGACCTATTAAGATGATTAGAAATAATCGGATGCTCATTCTCCTCACCGGTCTGTTGTTGGTCGTTGGTGGATGCAAGGACAAACCGAAAGAAGAGGCGATTCACCCGGTGACCTTTCCGGTGGCCCAGGTGAAGATTGTCAATGTTGTGGCCCAGACCACCCAGAGTCTCAATGAGGCGACTGGGACCGTCGAAGCTATCCAGCGGGTGACCATTGCCACCAAAGTTACCGGGACCATTGAATCCCTGCCGGTGGAGGTGGGATCGGTGGTCAAGGTTGACGATGTTCTGGTTCGGATCAGCGCCGGGGAGATTAATGCCCGGGTGGCCCAGGCCGAGGCTCAGCTTGAGCAGGTTCGTCGGAATCTGGAAAGGGAACAGCGTCTGTTGGCCAAGGAGGCCTCGACCCCGGAGACGGTGAAATCCATGGAAGATGGTTTTCGGGTGGCCCAAGCTGGTTATAACGAAGCCAAGACCATGCTTGGCTATACCACCATCACCGCTCCCTATGATGGGGTGATTGCTGCCAAGAATTTTCAGGCAGGGGATCTGGCTACCCCTGGAGCCCCGCTCCTGGTTTTGGAAAATAACCGGAAACTGCAGGTGGTGGCCTCGGTTCCGGAGGCCCTGGCCATGAGGATCAAGATCGGTGACCGTTTGCCGGTCCGGGTCGATGCAGCCGGATTTGAGAAGACCGGGATGGTGAGCGAAATAGCCCCCTCGGCCGATCCCCAGTCGCGGACCACCACCGTGAAGCTTCAACTGGACGATATCTCCTCACTTCGGCCGGGACAGTATGTCCGCTTGATTATTCCTGGTACCACGGTGAAAACCTTGATGGTTCCCCAGGCGGCGGTGAGACAGTATGGTCAGATGGAACAGTTGCTGGTGGTAAAGGACGATGTCGCCCATTTGCGTCTGGTTCGTACCGGGGAGCGACTTGGCGATCAGATTGAAATACTATCCGGAGTTGAAGCCGGTGAGCAGGTTGTTATTCAGGGCAATGACCGGCTTGTTGATGGACAGCCCATTCGGGTCGTGCAATGATGAAGCAAGCCAAATCCAACGACCACCGAGGTTTTGCCGGTCGACTCGCCGCCTATTTTATGGATTCCAAGCTGACTGCCATCGGGATCGTTGCCTCTCTCCTGCTTGGGGTCATGGCCGTGGTTATGCTGCCCCGGGAGGAAGAACCGCAGATCAAGGTGCCGATGATCGATGTGATGGTCGCCATGCCCGGCGCCACCGCCAAGGAGGTGGAGGAGCGGGTTTCCATTCCCATGGAGAAATTGCTCTATGAGATTCCCGGGGTCGAATATATCTATTCCACCTCAATGCCCGGTCAGAGTCTGTTGATTGCCCGGTTTTACGTGGGCGAGAGCATGGAAAATGCCATTGTGCGCCTGAATCAGAAATTGGCCACCAATTTTGATCGTATTCCTGACGGGGTTTCGCAACCCTTGGTCAAGCCCCACACCATCGATGATGTGCCGATTCTGGCCTTGACCTTTCATAGCAAAACCTATGACCATTATACCTTACGTCGGTTGGCGGCCCAAGTCGATGACGCCATCAAGAATATCCATGAGGTGGCTGAGACCAAGTTGATCGGGGGGGCGGTCCGCCAGGTGAGGATCCACTTTGATTCAAGCCGGTTGGCCAGCCGTCATTTGACCGCTGCCGATATTATTCCCAGTCTCCAGCAGGCCAATCGCCAGACCATTTCCGGAACCCTGCAATCATTAAACCAAGAGATCACCCTGCAGACCGGGCAATTCTTATCCTCCGCCAAGGAGATCGGTCGAGTTGTGGTGGGGGTCTCCCGTGGCAAACCGGTCTATCTGGACGAGGTTGCCACCGTCATCGACGGCCCCCAGGAACCTGACACCTACGTCCTGTTTGGGCAGGGCAAGGGGCATGGGGAGGAACCGGCCGTCACCCTCTCGGTTGCCAAGCGACCTGGGGCTAATGCCGTCCATGTGGTGGATACCATCCTGGCCAAGATTGATGCCTTGAAGGGCAACCTGATCCCCGATGATGTGGAGGTTAGCGTAACCCGTGATTATGGCGAGACCGCCGCCGAGAAGTCCAATGAGTTGCTCCTTCATATGGGGATTGCGGTATTCGGGGTGGCCCTGTTGATTCTCTTCTTCCTGGGGTGGCGTGAGTCGATCATCGTTATTTTGGCCATTCCCTCAACCCTGGCTTTGACCCTTTTGCTCTTCTATCTTTATGGGTACACCCTCAACCGAATCACCCTCTTTGCCCTGATTTTTTCCATCGGTATCCTGGTGGATGACGCCATTGTGGTGGTGGAAAACATCGTCCGGCACCTCCGCTTACCGTCCAATGAACGCAGGTCCTTGTTGAACATTGCGGTGGAAGCGGTGGACGAGGTGGGAAATCCGACCATCCTCGCCACCTGGGCGGTAATTGCCGCCATTTTGCCCATGGCCTTTGTGGGGGGGCTCATGGGACCGTATATGCGGCCGATTCCCATCGGATCTTCGGCGGCGATGATGTTTTCGTTGGTTATCGCTTTCACCGTTACCCCCTGGGCGGCCATCCGGGTTTTGCGCAAACATTGTTCCCCTGCCGAGTGTGCCATTGAGGTCGAGCCGGGACTTGAGTTCGATCCCCATCAGGATCATGCCCCGGATGATTTTTTTACCCGGCTCTATCACCGGATTATGGGACCGCTGTTGTCGAGTGTGTTCTGGCGGGTGCTCTTTTTTCTGGTCATTGTCAGTTTACTGCTCGGCTCTTGCGGTATGGTTTATAAGGGGCTGGTCAAAGTCAAGATGCTGCCCTTTGACAATAAGAGCGAGTTTCAGATCATTCTGAATATGCCGGAAGGGACGAGCCTTGAGCGTACTGCCCAGGTGGCCAGGGAGATGGCGGCGGTGGTCGGTCGGGAGCCCGAGGTAGTCAACTATCAGGTGTATGCCGGAACCGCTTCGCCCTATAATTTTAATGGGTTGGTTCGCCATTATTATATGCGGCAGGGGGCCAATGTGGCCGATGTCCAGATCAATCTGCTGCCCAAGGATGAGCGCGAAGCCCAGAGTCACGACATTGCCAAGCGGGTGAGACCGGCAGTGGCGGCCATTGCCGAGAAATATGGCGCCCAGGTCGCCGTGGCCGAGGTGCCTCCGGGACCGCCGGTGCTGCAGACCCTGGTGGCAGAGATCTACGGACCAACCGCTGCCGCCCGGGTTAAGCTGGCCACCAGGGTGAAGGAGGTCTTTACCGGAACGCCTGGGGTGGTGGATGTGGATTGGTATCAGGAGACGGAGCGGACCAAGACCGTGATCACCGTGGATCGGGAAAAGGCCGCCTTGAATGGCATTTCGGTCGGCGAGATCTCTGCTACGGTTGACCTGGCCGTCAAGGGTATGCCCATTGACCTCTTTCATCAGCCCAACGACAAGGAGCCCATTGGGGTGATTCTTGAATTGCCCAAGGCGCAACGGGCCCGGATTGACTCTATCCTGAATCTTCAGATGCGTTCCATGCTGAATCCCGGAGGCCCTCTGGTTGCTTTACGAGAACTGGTAAAGGTCTCGGAGGTTCCGGTGGAGCAGCCGATCTACCGGAAGAATTTGAAACCGGTGATTTATGTGACCGGCGATGTGGCCGGGGCGGTCGAGAGTCCGGTTTACGCCATTTTGGACATGAATAAACAACTTGCTAAGATTGACGGCCGACAGTTCGGTTCCAATGAAAACAAAATCGAGGTCTATAACCTCAATCAGCCCTTTACCGAGAATGAGCCCGCCATCAAGTGGGACGGGGAATGGCATATCACTCTGGAGGTCTTCCGCGATCTCGGACTGGCTTTCTGCGCGGTGATGATTCTGATTTATATGCTGATGGTGGGGTGGTTCAAGGATTATTGGGTGCCGCTGGTCGTGATGGCGGCCATTCCTTTCTCTCTGATCGGGATCCTCCCGGCCCACTGGGCCCTGGGTGCCTTTTTTACTGCCACCTCGATGATCGGGTTCATGGCCGGGGCCGGGATCGTGGTTCGGAATTCCATTATCCTGGTGGATTTTATCGAACTGAGGATCAGTCATGGCCTGCCGCTGGCCGAGGCTGTGGTTGAAGCCGGGGCTATCCGTTTCCGCCCGATGCTGTTGACGGCTCTTGCGGTGGTGGTCGGCGCCTCGGTGATCCTGGCCGATCCCATCTTCCAGGGGCTGGCCATCTCCCTGATGTTTGGTGAGATCGCGTCGCTTCTGATCAGCCGGATGGCGGTACCGGTGCTCTATTATATGTTGATCAGTCGGCGACAGCGGGCTGTGGCCGGATAAATATCAATAATAACGAGATCTTCCAGCGAAATTTCTGATACGTTTTTATCCAAGCGTATCCATCGATAACTTTTTTGCCTTTATCCTGAGGAACGTATTATGAAAATGATTGTTACAGATTGGATCCATACAGTTGCCGGTACCTTTATTTTACTGAGTCTTGCCCTTGGAGTGGAGGGGAGCCCAATCTTTATGAGTAAGTACTGGCTTTGGTTCACTGCCTTTGTCGGTGCCAACCTCTTTCAGTTCGGGTTAACGAAATTCTGTCCAATGGGAATTATCCTTAAGAAAATAGGGGTGTCGGAAAAGTAACCAAGAGTGCGCTACAGACGTTTTAAGGAGGCAGGCCTATTGGTCTGCCTTTTTTATTGGTATCCTGAGAAAAGTGTCTGATTAGTTGACATCATTCGGTTTTCATTATAGATTTTCCTTTTGTTCCCGTAGGTGTGTGTTTGGGTGGTTTCATTGCGGGGATCGTCAGTAAAATACCAAACGGAGAGTTGACAATGGATAGAGATGCGAAAATTTTCATGGCCGTTCTTTTTTCTTTACTGTTCTGCGCAGGTTCAGCCTCGGCCGCAGACCAATGGCACCAGTTTCCGGTGGATAACGCAATTCACGGTGCTTTGGGTAAGGATAAATTATTACCGGGGATCAAGCTTTTTATGAAGGGAGAAAAACATCCAGGTCTGCAGAAGAAACTGGGTGAATTTGAGGCCAATAAACGCAGTAATGGCCTTGGTAAATCCGACCAGGTGGCCTGTGATGTGGCCTTTCTTTCAGCCTTGATCTCTCTGCAGTCCAGGGCCCAGCGTGAAGGAGGCAATGCGGTTGTGGACATCTATACCATAACCAAGGATAGAAAATTTGAAAGTGTAACCGAGTATAGCTGTTTGGCCGGGAAAATGGTGGTGAACGTTGCCTTGATGGGGACGGTTGCTCAGCTTGATGACTGAGCCTCAAAAACACTCTATGGATGGAGGGAAATCCATCATTTTTTTCCTGTGGATGTTCAAATACGATATACAATAGTTGTGAAAACAGGATCGATTTTGTATGATTTCGAGCAAAGTCTCTTCAGGTCTAGGAAAATGGTTGTTGAAAATTATTATCAAGTGCAGTAAGTAGTTTGGTCAAGACTCTGGGGGGAGGATGGTTTTTTGAATAATTTTGTGTACACGGAGAGTGTTTTGTGGCCCATGTCAAACCCCTGCTCGATCCCGTTTTTTCAACGAAGTTTATTTCGTTTTTCACCATCGGTGTATTCTGTTTTTTCTCATTGAACTCGGTAGCAGATCTCAAAGCGGCTACCCTGGCTGAGGCGGTCCAGAAAGCGGTTAGTTCTAATCCTGAAGTGATGGAACGCTTTGATGCTTTGAGGTCTTCTTCTTTTGAACAGCGTTCCGCTCAAGGGGGATATTTTCCACGAATCGACCTGACCTCTCGATTGGGTATGGAGTGGCTTGATACCAACTCATTTTCCAGAGAACTGCATCCCGGAGAGATATCGCTGACCTTGTCCCAGAGGATTTATGACGGGAACGCCACCCGTAATGAGTTCAGACGTCTGGGCTATAATCGGCTGACTCGTTTTTACGAACTATTGGAAATAACTGAATCCATTGCGCTCGAAACGACCAGGTCCTTTTTTGATGTTCTGCGTTATCGTCGGCTCACCGGCCTGGCTGAAGAGAATTACCAGCAACACCTCACCATCTATGAACAGGTCAAAAAGCGGACCGAGGCTGGGATTGGCCGCGGTGTTGATCTGGAACAGGTCACCGGTCGTCTCGCCCTTGCCGATTCTAATCGCCTGACCGAGGCAACGAATCTCCACGATGTCAGTTCCCGCTATTTCAGGATTGTCGGGGAACTCCCTCCGGAAGAGCTGAGTCCTCCGGAAAATTTGGCGGAGGGGATTTCCGGTATCTTTGCGAGCCTGCTTAAGGAGGCATTGCGGGAAAGTCCGGCTCTCCATGCTGCGGTGGAGGCCCTGCAGGCCATTCGGGTGGAGTATGATGTTCAGAGAAGCGTGCGTTCGCCCCGTCTGGATCTTCGAGCTCGTCATGATCTTGGCACTGACCGCGGCAGTATTGACGGCCAGAGTGACGAAAGTGCCCTTGAATTGGTTTTAAGCGCCAATCTCTATAGGGGTGGGGCCGATACCGCTGCTATTCGGCAATCGGCCAGTAAAGTGACCCAGGTCCGTCATCAGAAAAACAAGATTTGCCGTGACCTCCGTCAGACCTTGGAAATTGCTCATAATGATATTCAGGCCTATGATCGACAGCTCTCCCAACTCGATCTGCACCGTAATTCCATTGCCAATGTCAGGATGGTTTACCGGAAACAGTTTGATATTGGTCAACGAACCCTCCTTGATCTCCTCGATACCGAGAACGAATATTTTCAGGCGAATCGCTCCTTTGTCGGCACTTCCTACGATTCACTCTACGCCTATGCCCGGACCCAGGCAGCCATGGGGCGTTTGCTGAAGGTGCTTGACCTCAGGCAAGCGGATCTGCCCAGTCGGGAAGACTTTTTGCCGGTACCAACGGATCTTGATCCAATGAGCGTTTGTGTTGAAAATGATCAATATCCGTTGATGTCTGAAGATCCCCTGCCGCCGTCACTCAATTCTGATTTTGATGAGTCATTCATCTGGGAGTTTGATTGAGCTTTCCATCCTGAATGTTGCTCGGGTCCCTGGTTGTTATTTCATTAAAGGCAGGTTGCTCTGTATCTGTCTGCCTTCGTTGGGCGGCCTGTTGTATTGAACTGCAGGTTTCTTGCATAGGACAAACCTACAGCTTGCCTCCGGATTCCGCCTCTTGTACACTTTTTATTGTGAGTATTAATCAACGCGATAATTGCTAATTTCAAGTAAATGGACCGACCGTCATGGTGAAAGAGGAGAAGCAGATTATTCTTCCAGTCCAACAAGAAGAAATGGCGGGAAACGGGCATAATCAGCTTGATCCTCTGTTGGAGGTTTTGTTGATTACGGTTCGGTTGCATGGGGGCAATCTTACCCGTGAGGCGGCCATGGCCGGGTTGCCCCTGGAAGGGGGGCGATTATCTCCTACCCTGTTTGCCCGGGCCGCCCACCGGGGGAATCTGGTGACCCGTCTGGTCCATGGTCCCCTTGCCTCTCTGAATCGTAATCTCTTTCCCGTTATTCTCCTCCTCTCCGACCGTCAGGCCTGTTTGGTGATTGACCTTGACCTGGGCAAGGGAAGAGTCAGGGTTATCTATCCTGAACTCGGCGAGGCCAGTCGGGAAATACCCTTGGCCGAGTTAGAAGAGAGCTATTCCGGCGATGCCATTTACATTCAGCCGCGGTTTCGTTTTGATACCCGCAGTCCAGAGGTCGGCAAGGTAAGGCGGCGGCATTGGTTCTGGAGTGTCCTCGGCGAAAATTTTCCCCTCTACCGCGATGTTCTCATTGCGGCCTTTCTGCTCAGCCTTTTTGCCCTGGCGGTCCCGCTCTTTACCCGAAATGTCTATGATCGGGTGGTGCCCAATCAGGCCATTGACACCCTCTGGGTGTTGGCCTCGGGGGTATTGATTATCCTGGTTGGTGACGTCCTGCTCCGTACCATGCGGGCCTATTTTCTTGACCTGGCCAGTAAGCGGGTGGATGTGAAACTTTCGGCCTTTATCATGGAACGGGTCCTTGGCACCAGGATGGAATATCGGCCTATTTCAACCGGTTCCTTTGCCTCAAATCTTCGCTCATTTGAAACAGTTCGTGATTTTATTACCTCGGCCACCATTACCGCCCTGATCGATCTGCCGTTCGCCGCAGTCTTTCTGGCGGTTATTGCCATGATCTCTTGGCCTTTGATTATTCCCATTCTGGTGGGGATGATCCTGGTGGTGATCGGCTCATTGCTGGTCCAGTCCAAGATGCATGAGCTCTCCGAGTTGACCTATCGGGCCTCAGCCCAGCGAAACTCGACTTTGATCGAGAGTCTGGTGGGGCTCGAGACGATCAAGACCATGGGCAGTGAAGGAGTGTTACAGGGCAAGTGGGAAAAGAGTGTGGTCTATCTCGCTCAGATCGCCAACCAGTTGCGGCTGCTCTCAACCTCGACCATGAACATGGCTCTGTGGGTCACTCAGACGATCAATATCGCCAATATCGTTATCGGTGTTTATCTGATTGCCGACCATCGGTTGACCATGGGGGGGCTTATTGCCTGTGCAATGCTCTCATCTCGAGCCATGGCGCCGATCAGTCAGCTTGCCGGGCTCTTGACCCAGTATCATCATGCCACCACCGCCTTTCATTCACTCGATGAAATCTTGAATAATCCGGTGGAACGGCCAGACAATGCAAACTTCGTGACCCGGTTGAGTTTTGATGGGGCCATCGAATTCAAAGAGGTGGCCTTCAGCTATCCGGGCCAGCAGTCCGAGGCCTTACGCAATATCTCCTTTAAGTTCAATCCAGGCGAACACGTGGCAATTCTTGGGAAGGTCGGGTCGGGGAAATCGACTCTGCTCAGATTGATTCTCGGGCTGTATCAACCCACTGGCGGCGGGATCTTTCTGGACGGGATTGATCTGCGCCAGCTTGATCCTGCTGAAGTACGCAGAAGCATTGGCTATGTTTCCCAAGATGTGACCCTCTTTTTCGGGACCATGCGGGATAATCTGATGATGAATACCCCCCATGCCGATGATCGAGATTTGATTGACGCGGCCCGGGTGGGCGGGTTGTTGGAGTTTATTAACGCCCATCCCCAGGGCTTCGACCTGATCGTCGGAGAACGGGGTGAATCCCTTTCCGGAGGGCAGCGGCAGGGGGTGGCCCTGGCCCGGGCGGCGATCAAAAAACCGCCCATTCTGCTGCTTGATGAGCCTACTGGTTCCATGGATCATTCCAGCGAAGATCTGGTTCGGCAGGAACTTGAAAAACTCTCCAGTGGCAAAACCCTGGTTTTGGTCACCCACCGGACCTCGTTGCTCAGTCTGGTCCAGCGAATTATTGTTGTTGATGGCGGGAAAATCGTCGCTGATGGACCCAAGGATTCAGTGATCGAGGCTCTGCGCCAGGGTCGAATCGGGAGGGCCTCCTGATGGGTTCCTTTTTCGATCGATTGCTGGCAAGGCTAATCCCGGCTGATACCAGGTTTCCCCAAGACTGGCAGCGGGATGCCGATTGGGCCCGGTACGATCAGGATCCTCTCCGGGCCAGGACTTTGCTCTATGTGGCCACAGCAATCATCCTGGTTCTGGTGGTCTGGTCGGGTTTTGCCAACCTGGAAGAGGTTACCCGGGGGGAAGGCCGGGTGATTCCCTCGGGACAGGTTCAAATCATCCAGGCCTTTGATGGTGGGGTGGTCTCGGAGATCAAGGTAAAGGAAGGGGCCGTGGTTGACCCGGGCGATCTGTTGGTTCGAATAGACTCGACCCGGTTCGTTGCATCGTTACGGGAAAACAGATCGCAGTATCTTGCGGTGTTGGCGAGAGCTGAACGGCTCAAGGCCCTGTCCGAACAGCGTGAATTTATTCCACCGAAAGAGCTTACGGATGAGGCGCCGGACCTGCTTACCCGTGAGCAAAGATTATTCGAGTCCAGTCGTGATGAGTTGACGGCTCAACTGGCCATTGCCCGCCAGCAACTGCAGCAGCGTGAAGAAGAACTGAATGAGGCCCAGGCGAATCTGGATCAGTTGGAACAAAGACTGAAGCTTTCGGAAAAGGAACTCGATTTCACCAGGCCTCTGGTTGACTCAGGTGCGGTATCCGAGGTGGAGATCCTGCGGCTTGAGCGTGATGTGATCTACACCCGTGGTCAGCGGGACCAGGTCCTGTCCCAGATCGAGCGGATCAAATCATCCCGGACCGAAGCCGAGCGCAAGATTCAGGAAGTTCAGTTGAACTTTGAAAATCGTATTCGACGGGATCTTTCCGAGACCATGGCAACCTTGAGCGGGTTGTCCGAAGAAAAACTTGGACTGGCCGATCGGGTGAAACACACCGAGGTTCGTTCTCCGGTTCACGGTACGGTCAAACGGCTGTTGGTCAATACAATCGGTGGGGTGGTACAACCCGGTCGGGAGGTCGCTGAAATAGTCCCCCTTGATGAAACCCTGGTCCTGGAGGTTCGGATTAATCCCAGGGATATCGCCTTTCTCCGGCCTGACCAGAAGGCCCAGGTTCGTTTCAGCGCCTATGATTACGCAATTTACGGCAGTCTTGAAGCGAAAGTGGAACAGATCGGTGCCGATACCATTATCGATGAGCGGGGGAATGCCTATTATTTGATTCGAGTTAGAACCCTTGTCCCGAATCTGGGGGACGATTTGCCGATAATTCCCGGGATGCTGGCCCAGGTGGATATTGTCACCGGAAAAAAGACCATGTTGGCGTATCTGCTGAAACCTATCCTCAGGGCAAAATATAACTCGTTAAAAGAACGATGAATCTTGATCATCTTTGTCTCACGAGCCGCGCCAATCAGTTATTGCGATGGCAGCAGGCCTTCCCGGGAGGGCGTATGGCAGGGACGGTGGAGGAGTTGGTGTCGTTGATTCGAGATCCGAGCCTGATCTGGCTTCATGCCGATTGCCAGCCCCAGGAGGATCTGCCGAAGATAATTACCTCCTTCACCACATCACCGGGAGTCGCTGGGACAATAGTGATGACCAGTATGCCATCGTCCCGAAAAACGGCCTTGTTCCTGGCCGGGGGTGCTTCCGGTTCGTGTCATGTGTTGTCAACCCCCGAACTTTTTCGCAAGGTGGCCTTGGTTGTGAGAAACGGAGGCCTCTGGGTCGGGTCGGATCTTATCGAGATCATGGCTGGGAGTCTTTCCCGATCAATGGGGGCCGAGCATGAACTTCCGCCTCCGGCGATTCTGGCAACCCTCTCGGATCGGGAGCTCGAAGTTGCCCAACAGGTGCGGTCAGGGGCTTCCAATAAGGAAATTGCCGATGTCCTGGGGATTACCGAACGAACAGTCAAGGCCCATTTAAGTTCCATCTTTCGAAAACTTGAAGTGCGTGACCGCCTACAGTTGATTCTCCTGCTTTCCCGCCAATCATCCTGATTGACCCCCCGCGAAGTTTTCTCCATTTCTATTGGACCATGGTCCAATATGTTTCATGATTGTTTTTTGATAGAATGTAAAAGTTCATACATGTATTTTCTCTAGCCCTCCAGCCAAGGATGCTTGCTATGCCGACTACTCCCTCCGCTATTGCCACTGTTGTTGCCGTTATCGGGAATGCCTCTGTTCGTTTGGAAGATGGGACATTGCGCCCTCTTCAACCGGGGGATATCCTCCTTCAGGGGGAGGTGATCGTTACCGGAGCGGATAGTCGGGTTGAGTTGGATTTCGGGCAGGGGGCTTTTCTTGATCTACCCCATGATCAGAGTCTCACCCTGACTAGAGAGCTTGCCAGCTCCTTCCAGCCAGAGGAGGATGATGGTTTTATGGCAGCTGATACAATCGATCGGGTGGTTGAGGCGCTCTCTGAGAACCGTGATATCGATCTTGCTTTAGATCCTCCGGCGGCGGGTGCGACCGGCAATAATGACGGCAACAGTTTTGTTCAATTGCTCCGGGTGCTGGAGGTCTCTGATCCAACGGGATATGATTTTAATTTGACTGGAGGCGGAATTTTTGAGAGGGATGACGGGTTCGGCGAGGTTGATGACCAGCCGCCATTGATCGGCACAGTTTTGCTGAGTGCTGAAACTTCGGTGGAAGAAGGCGGCAGCATCACTTATACCGCCACGGTCAACCATGCCCCCCAAGGAACGGATTTGGTTCTGGTGCTCGATAACGGCGCGCAAATCATCATTCAGGCCGGGGCAACCAGCGGGAGTGTAACGGTTGCCGCTCCCACCGATGATGTTTCAGTAGATGGGGAAACTTTGACGGTCGGGATTAGTGAAGCAACCGGTGGTGGTTATGAGAGTCTGGCCATCGATACTGCAGTATCGACGGATGTTGTTGATACCATTGATACCACAACGATCAGTTTGAGTGCCGCTGCTGACGCTCAAGAGGGTGGCTCGGTTACCTTTACGGCAACTATCAATAATCCTGCGCCGGAAGATCTGACCATTACCCTGGCCAGTGGCGAAATCATTACGATTCCCGCAGGCGAAAGTAGCGGCAGTGTTACGGTGACTATGCCCGCCGACGACCCGTATATGAGTAATGGCGCGATGGTCAGTGATGTTATCGTTGATGTTCAGGGGGCTGAGTTTGAGAATCTGGTTATTGACGGGCATCCCGCCGTGGTTGGAGTCACCGATATTGTCGACACCACCGGTATCACCCTCACCGCCGAGCAGGAGGTGGGTGAAGGTGGTCTCATTTCCTATACCGCGACCCTGACCAACCTCGCCCAGACCGATGTGACCGTGACGCTGGCCGGTGGTGAGGTCATCACCATCCTGGCTGGCGACACCTCCGGCCAGGTTATCGTTCCGCTGCCTTCGGATGATGTCTATGCCTCCGACGGTCCTGTGGTCAATTCCATCGCCACGGTTGAAGGCGGCAATTTTGAAGATCTGGCCATCGATTCTATGCCGGTTGCGACCCAAGTAATCGATACTATCCAGACGACAACTCTGAGTCTGGCAGCTGAACAGACAGTCGACGAGGGCGGAGAAATAACCTATACGGCCACCTTGAGCAATCCGGCGGGAACCGATATGACTGTTTCTCTGGCCAGCGGAGAGATCATCACCATTGAGGCGGGGAGCAGTAGCGGCAGTATTACTGTTGCCGCACCGACCGGCGATGTTTACATTGATGCAGGACCAATCTCCAATGCCATCATCAGTACCTCGGGCGGGAATTTTGAGAATTTGGAAATAGATCAGACTCCTTTCGTCACTGAGGTTACCGATACCATTGATGACGTCACGCTGAGTTTAAGCGCTGACCCGGTTGTCCAGGAAGGTGGCACTATTATCTATACTGCGACGCTGAGTCATCCGGCAGGAACGGAGGTAACCGTGACTCTTGTCGGTGGGGAAGAGATTACCATAGCTGCCGGGAGTACCACCGGTACTGTCTCTGTGCAGACGGTTGATACCGTCTATATCGATTCCCATACGGTTGAAGGGGGGATCGATACCGTTGTTGGCGGTAATTTCGAGAATTTGGTGATCGATGACTCCGTGGTCGTCACCACTGTAACGGGCACTATTTCTCAGGTAACTCTCAGTTTGACAGGACCTTCGTCGGTCGATGAAGCAGACGGAATGGTCACCTACACCATCAGTGTTTCCAGCCCTCCTCTCAGTGATTTACAGGTCAATGTTGCAACCGGACACCTCACAACCGATGCAAATGACCTGACCCCGGTCAACACCACTGTAACCATCCCGGCCGGCAGTACCAGTGTAAGCTTTGATATTCCCATTATTAATGATTTAAATGTCGAAGGGACCGAACAGTTTGAGGTCGGCATTGTCGGGGCCACAGGAGGGGAGTACGAACAACTCGTCATAACCAATGGGTCCGTGACCACCTCGATTTTTGATAATGATGTTTTTGTGCCTCCTCCCCCTCCTCCCCCTCCTCCCCCTCCTCCCCCGGATGCATTGCCATCGGCAGTCGATGACATTGATGCCGCGATAGAGAACGCTTTGGCGATCATCGGTGATGTAACCAGCAATGACACCATGGGTGACACCCCGACCACATTGACAGCAGCGGACCAGGGCGGTACTGCCATCACCTTTGGCAATCCGTTTGTCACGGCAGCCGGTGGTTCGTTGACCCTGAATGCTGATGGTACCTACTCGTACACGCCACCGGCCCTGGGCTCAGTGCCTCCTGGCGGTCTCTCGGAAGTCATCAACTACACCATCACCGATGCGGACGGCGATACCAGTTCTGCGACCTTGACCATCAACGTCTCGGACAGCGACCAATTGCCGGTAGCGGTGGTGGATATT
>JAHJAA010000014.1 GCA_018814305.1 Pseudomonadota bacterium | reverse complement strand
CCTCGAAGCCATCAACGGCCTTATTCAGGCGGTCAAAAGAAGAGCCAGAGGTTATCGAACAACCAAGAACCTGATCAACATGGCCTACCTTATTGCCGGCAAACTGGATTTCATGTTACCCACTTGAAATAGCGAAGAGCCAAAATTCTTTTATATTTTTATAGAAACTGAACACATGCTGATATGGTACATCTTTGTAATCACTGTGTAACCATGGCCTGCCAACATTCGGATCACTTCTCGGCCACAAATCATTTCTAGTTTTACAGCATTTCCCGTCTTGTTGTGAACTCTCTTCCGACATGTCAGTATTTTGGACAGGTAAAGGCAAAATACTATTTTCATTCGCTCCCATGGGTAGAGTCGTGGCCGGGAAGGCTTCAGCCAACAGCCACTCTTTGATTTTGACAATGCTTTGGGTAGCCTGATTATAGGTGTAATAATCTTTCAATGGCGTCGCCCCGATATTGTTATCAACGAAAGACGAACCCGAAGAAGAAACCAGTGCTGTCAAATTCACTCCGAAGGGATCAATGGGCGGATCAAAGAAAGGATGTGCGGTCAACTCATTTTCATCAATGGAGGATGCTTCATCGGGATTAGGTTTTATTGTCTTTTCAAAGTCATTATACGGATCGGGTAAATACCAGTAACGGTTGAAACTCCAACCACAGAATGGGCTGGCTGCACCACCGAAATAATCGAAACCAAACAAGCTTTTTCGCCCTTTGTATTTCTCTTGCTTCACCCATGTTGAAGTTGCCAGATATTCCTTGATCCCGGCGGTGTTATTTGTTTTCTGATATTTCTGCCATAAATCTTTAACATGGGCTATATCATCACCGGGATATTGTCGTAAAACCTCTTCCGTGCTCGAATAGAAGTTGTAAACCTTGTTTGAAGGCACTTGATCTAACCGATTACGCCAGGTCAACTCGGAACGTTTGTCGTCACTGGGGAAAAGTCTGTACCATTCACTGGCAAAGAGTTTCCTATCCGGGTAGACCGATGTGCCAGTATTTGAGTCAATCGTTGAATAATCCCAATAATCTTTCCAATCATCGACCGTTAACATTCCTTCGTCAACAACGGTTTGATCATTAACTTTCAGTTCTCCATATGCCTCAAGCGCCACAGCTGCATCAATGGCAAAGTATTTTTTAAAATCAATTAGATCATGATCCTGAATTGCCGAACCGACAACCATATTCCCTAAGCTATGTGCTGCGATCGTTGTGGTACTTGGGATTGATGTGCTCCCCGGGATTGATTTAATAAAATTCTCGTAAGCCCCTGCTGTGGCAAAGGCATTAACCACCGATTGATGAAAATGCGGGGGTGCTCCCAACTGTGTCCATGTTAGTGGGGCAGGAGGATCACCATACCAGCTCACTCCGTAGAACCTCCCCTGCAACCCGGCATGAAAGAATCGCTTAAATACTTCAGCATAGGTGGCCCTTGCTGCTTCCGATGAGACATTATACCCATGCATCCAAACCAAGTTTCTATCAGCACCCTTCATACAATATGGGGTTTTAGCATTTGTGTAGTAATCCGGACTATTGGTATCGGTGAAGTCAACATACCGGTCCGGTTCACCATCTGTGGCCCCGGCAAGGCTACGGAGGTCTTTGTGCCCATACATTACTTCCACCGGGAGAATTGACATTGGGAAAGAAGCCTTAAAAACAACCTGATCGTTTTCGTCCTGTACCTCAAGCATTAATGGGGAGTTGGACGTTTTTCGTCCCTCGACAAGTATGATTCCGGCTTGATTGTCTTGCTTGATAGCGTGCAGAAACGAGACCGTCAACTCCATGCCATCCGGGTTCACTGTTCGGACGGGCAATCTGCCAAGGTTTCCTGCAACCACGGGATCGTGTAGATATGCATACGAATCGTCAGCGCGTAAGACCGTTGCACCCGAAATACCTTCGGCAACGCCTACCGCAGATTCGGCATTTTTTAAGATGTATCGGTACCCATGATCCGGGGGGAGGATATCCAACAAACCACCGACATCGAGATGAAGAGGGAAAAAGTCAACGTAATCACGGATGTTGCCGACAACATGCTCAAGCGCGGCATTTGTCCCGCCAGGATCAATTATGACCGAACCAGGTACCGGTTGGTCATCCAGATCACCGTATGTGCCTGGTAAATCGTTGGAAGCACTCGTAGCGATTCCATCCGAATCCGCTGCATTATCATTGTCGTCATTCACCCAAAAGCGCCATGGTTCGATGTCGTTGGCTTTTCCCTTATCGTCTTTATCGATCATGCCGTCACGATTGTAATCCGGGACAAGGGTCGATTGCAGGACCGTGATTCTCAGACGATCAACTTCGATCGCTGTTGCCGGTTGGGCGGGATCCGGTTGATATTTCGTTGTCAGAATCACACAATCTTCCAGGTTTTGGCTTGCATCGATTCCTTCGATATAGAATTTTTCAGGAAGCTGGTCAAGAGAGGGAGAATCCGCTGAACCTAATTGCCAACTCTTTGTCTCCATAGCTGGATCCACAAAACCGTCCAACACAAGTGATCCTGCGAGTTTTTTCCGATTTGTCCAGATCCTGATCTTCTCCATTCCCTGAACAACTTCCAGGGTGACGTTGCCCTGAGCTACCCCCTTGGGCATGACGGTAAGTTGCACTTCGAACAGATCATTGTCGCCGTCTTCAGAGCCATCTCCGGTTTGAACAAAATCATCACCCAAATCGATCACACCATCGCCATCGTCGTCATCGCTGTTGACCGGCACGACCAGACCAAAACCAAAAATTTCCAGGGGATCATCATCAATGGTGATCTTCCCGTCCCGATTGAGATCGGCCCGGAGGTCAAGGGCGATGGGCTTCAAGTCAATCACCTGGCTTTTGATCTCTACAGAATCCGATCCCTTATTCAGGATTACCCAGGCGACATAATCGGTGTCTGGCTCAAACCGAAAACCTTTGGCTAAGGTAACAAATCCGGTTCCGTTTCGTTCGGCATCGAGATAACGGATTGGATCCGGGTCCGGTTTTCCTCCTGGATTTTTCTTCCCAATAGTCACCATGGCGTTTCCGGCGGTGTATTCAGCCGGTTGGATAGTGTAGTTGATCACCGTGTCGGCGGTGGTGTAGCCTTCCTGATTGATTGGAATAAGGTATTCAGCCTGTGGGAGATCAATGGCCACCGCATAAATCTCCTTAGTAATGGAGATCTCCGGCAAGGTCTCTTCAACCATGGCAAAGGTGCAGGCAGGGGGAGTCTCGCAGGCATGAACCGTTCTGTTTACTTTTCTGGTGCCGTTGCCGGTGATGGTCACGGGCTTCTTGCCGTACGTATCGCCGACTTGGAAGGCGTCAAGCTTAAACAGACCATTCGAATGCGTGGTCACCTCCTGGCCATTAAAGCTCACCGAGGCGGTCTCAAATCCGGTGTCGATCCGATACTCTCTGGTCCCCAAGGGAATGGGGCAGGTATCAGAACCGGGGTTACAATTAATCGACTGATTTTCAAATCGTTCCAGTTCGGTTACCATGAACATCTTGGCCTCAATCTTCATGGTGGTACCGACCCCAGCCGCATTGATATTGTTACCGAACTGATCGGTCAGACTGATTTCCTTCAACACCAGATCATGCTGGGGTGGGGTGTTACCGTAACAGTTGCCGAAAGGTTTGGAGGTGACGGTGAAGATCTCCTCCGCTAATGTTCCGGCTTTAATTGTGATAGGATAATCGGCCGCCGGGATACTCCCTAAAATGACTTGGGCTGCTGAACCAAAATCCCAGGTGGTTTCGTCAAGTTTTTCAGCCCCACATTCACCGTACACCGGGATATTGTTCTTCAGACAAGGATCGGTGATCGAGACCAGTTTCCCCTGACGGTTATCACCATTAGCCACGTCGCAGGATGACCAGGGTTGGGCATTGCCCATGGTAAAGGTTACTGGCACATTACTGACGGAGTTGCCGTACTGATCCTCCACCTTGATTTTGATCGTCTCGCTCCAGGTGAGGATTTCACCGGGTGGACCTGCATTACTCACCTTGAGATGCTTTGGGATGTCGGGAAAGGCGAAGACTGTCATCGGAGTGTTAATCCGTAAACCACTGGCAGTAGAGGCATCAATCAGATTTTCACCCACAAGCCGGTTATGGGGTGAGTCATACCAGATGGTTGGGTTATCGCTGACATGCTGCCCTGGGGTAAAGGAAACCGAGGCGATACCATTTGAATCCGTATGGATATGATCGTTGGACAAGGCCCCACCCCCTGCCAGGACGGTAAAATAAACCATTACCCCTGATACCGGTCGACCGACACTATCTCGAGCCATGACCTGAAGTTGCTGGTTCATGGGTTTCCCTACAAACCCATTGTTGGACAGAGACGGCGCCAAAACCACAAGCTCCACGGCAGAATCCGGATAACGATTAACCTCACCCTGGAAAGGATGACTTACCGGTTCTTTAAATTCATCCGGCCAACGATCCGGATTCAAGGCCGTCATCCCCCCGGCAATCATCCCGGCCAGCATATACCCCGCCTCGCCGGAGACGGGATCTTCCTTGATATAGCCATACCCCAACCAGTCTTCGAAGTTGCTTTGAAACGGCGGAACAATTACCCGCAGGCCCATCCAGGCCGCGCTGGCGATATCTTCGGAGATATTTTCCGGCAGAGCCAGGCCGGGGAGTTCAGACTCAAAGTTTGATTTATCCAGAACCAAGGGAGTGAGGCTGTTCTGATTCGAGAGCCCCAGGACCCGGGCGGTGGAGACCGAGGCCACGTTGAAGCCCTCTTCAAAGACCCGATGCTCCAACACCGATCCTGCCAGGGATGAGAGCTGCATGAAGGGGCATACGTTCTCGGGGTTCCCTGCGGCTTCAATCACCCGAAAGTCCGCGTCAAAGGCGACACCCCGCCAGTCGAGGCCGTGGACCATATCCAGGAGGTGGATCACATCCACCATGTTGCTGACCGTGACCAGGGTCGGCATGGGGTGGGTGATGGTGAGACCGAAGAGTTCGGCCAGTTCCTGCTCGCTCTTGTTCCACTCATCAATCTGGGCCATGGCCCGGGAGAAGAGCAGACCCTCGGCGGTGGGATAGGTTTCAGGTTCGGGCGTTATCGCCTGTTGGGTGCTGAGACCCATCACCGTCAGATTGCCGATTATCAGGTTATTGGTCACCTTCTGGGTCCTATTCGGGGCGATCAGCTCCACGGTGATGGTGAAATTCTCACCCACCGGCAGCCCCTCAGTGCCGATCAGGGTTCGGTCGCCGTTCACGGTTAACACTGGGCGAAGATGGACCAGATACGATGGGGTGTTGGCGAGACCGCCGTAGGAGTTGATGATCTCCTGATCATCCACCGTGGCGGGTTCGTAGGTGATGGCCAGGGAACGATTAGAGAGGGTAGAGAGCGGCAGAGTGCCGTCCAGAATCGTAGTTTCGTTGTGATTGGCGGTAAAGCGGACCTGGTGGATCAGTTCCTCCGGCAGTTGGGTGTACTCACCGGTGACCACGATCTGCTCAAACTGCATGGTGTTCGGGAGGATCTCCAGGATCTCCGGGGAGAAGGTTTGTTGCCGGAGGAGATCATCATAGGCTGTCCCGGTTGCCGTGATGGTCTCGTGGAGATAGTCCAGGACGGAACCGTCGTGATCGGTTGCTAAGTAGGCGTCTCGGAGTCCGGCGGGATCGATTGCTTCCGGAAAGGGTTGCGGGGTATTGGTCGTTACCGTGGAACCCATCTTGATGTGGGTATCGAGCCCCAGCCAGGTCTTGCCCTGACCGTCGATCACCACTCCCCGATAATTGGCGTAGGGGATCTGGGCCTCGACCCAGATATGATCCACCCGGATATTGGCGACTCCCCCGCCCCTAATCACCGGTTCACAGGGAATCCCGGCCTTCTGGAAGAAGAGAACCAACTCCCTGGTATCATCGATCCCGGTCAGGGCCTTGATCCCGGAGAGATTGGGGAAGAACTCAATCTCCCCTCGGACAAACCGGGCCGGAAAGCCGGCGGCCCGCAGCAGGGCAACCAGCAAGGAGGCCTGGTCGGCATCATTGCCACTCTTTTGCCGCAGGGTCTCCTCCGCTCCCTTCATCAGCCCCCAGTACCACTCGCTCCTGATGTTGTTCTTGACCCAGGCATAGATCTCCACCGGACTCCAGTGGAGTGATTCGGCCAGCGTAGCGATTTCCTCGGTAATCGGGGCCTCGGGACTTGCCGCCGTATCCGCCGCCGCCACCGTCCGGTTGCCGCCGCGATAACCGGGAACAACCACCGGCTCCACCAACGGGTACTTCCCCGGCAACCGGAGATGGCGGTACGGCAAGGCCCCCAGCAGCGGCAGGGTTCGCTCCGGGAGGATCTGATCGAAATGGAATTTGAGGTCATCGATAGTGAATTGGGGGACTGTATCGTCTGGCAGGCGGTCGATGGTGGTGAGGTAATCGTCCAGATACGCCAGGTACTTCTCGACCATCTCCTGCTGCCGGACCTCTGCGGTTTCACCGATATTGGCGGTCACCTCATCCCGGGCCTCGAATTGCCCCCGGAGACGTTCATGGTTGGTGCGAATCGCAGCGGCCAGTTCCTTTAACCGAGCGATTTGAGTCGTCACCCCCTGCCCTGCCTTTTGCCGGGCATCGATCACCAGAACCACCGACTGGCTGAGGGTCAAGTCGCGCTGGATGGCCCTCTCCACTGTCAAGTCGGCGGCATGGACCGACCTTGGGAGAATGAGCATGATCAAAGTCAGAAAACAGAAGAGAATGGTGAGGAAACCTGGGGATATGTTTGAAGTATTTACTTTCATATATTCACAAAGATTTTTATGGAGAAGGTTATAGTCAAGTTTGATTCCAGTTGGCATAAAAAATTTTTGAGTCATTTTTGACGGCACAATGCGATTGACATTGCAGCTGCATTAGCTAGTCAGTAATGTTGGTTTTGTCAACTTAAAAAAAGCTAATCAAATGGAGTATAAGGTGTGGACCATGGGAGGGCATTAATAAAAGACTTATCTTGGCGAGGAGAGAAGGAGCTGGCAAACTTCTGACCAAGGTGCACTTCGATTTTGAATTCATTCCGATTTTTTTTCTTTGGCATTCCAGTGAAATTAGGCTTACCAAATTTTCCGTTTGGAATGCGGGGTATCGTCATGTGATAATGACTCGAAGTCATGACGACGCAATCAAGATTGAATGAAAAGGAGGGCGGTTGATGTTGGCGAGAGATAAGCGAATCATCGGATTATTGGTTATGGGGTTGGTTTTGTTCTGTTTTGTCGGATCGGTTCTGGCGGAGACCAAGCTGGATTATCGGCAGCGGGAGGCGGTCAAGCGCCAGGAATGGAACATGAACGATATCGACAAAAAGATGGCTGCCGGCGCTTCCGGGCAGGATGCCGAGTGGTTATTGAAGAAGCTCGATGGGATTCTGGCCGACCTGGATAAGAACAACTGTCCCGACGATAACAGCCAGGTGGCGGCGTTGAAAGGAAGAGTGGCCACCGCCAGGGGCGCCCTCTCTTCGGTAAGCATTCCTCCCCCTCCTGCGGCGGTGCCCCCGCCGGCAACTCCATCACCTGTTGCTGCGGCGCCTGCCTCGGCTCCGGTTGCAGCAGCCCCGGCCTCCGCCACAGTCGCTGAGGTAAAACTCGGCTATCCTCAGCGTGAGGCGGTGAAGCGTCAGGAGAGCAACAGGCTGGATATCGAGCAGAAAATCACCAAGGGTGAAATCGATCTCAGCACCAATCCAGGGTGGGTTGCCTCCAAACTTGAAGGGATGCTCTATGACCTGGATTCCAACCAGGTTCCCACCGAGGGCAACAGCCAGGCGGTTGCCCTGCGGAGTTGGATTGCCAAAATGCAGCAAACCCTGGCCGAGGCCGGCAACAGCCAGGCAGCGGCCCAGGCCGCCGCCAAGGCTGCGGCACCACCACCGGCAGAACAAGCGACCGCTCCGGCGGTGCCGAAATTGCCCTATGGCGCTAAACAGGCGGTGGATCGCCAATGGAACAAGGTCCAGCAGGGGGTGGCCAACTTCAAGGCATTGCGTGAAGAAGTGACCCAGGCTGCGGTCATTAAGAAATGGGATGACTATAATCTGGCCTTCTCCCTCTCCGGCGTCCAGAGTGATCTGGATAAGAATAGCGTGCCGCCGGATCATCCTTACTATAAAAAGATTATGGACACCAGGGCCTCTATTCTAAATGGCCTGGAGGAGTTGAAGGCCGTTGCCCAGCCCAAGATCGATGCCTATCAGAATGCTACCAATGAGTCCAGTTACCCTGATTTAAAGGATGATATGGAGAAAGCCGATAATCTGGCCCATATGTACAACAATGTCGGACTGGCTAACTTGAATAATCCGGCCAAGGCGGAAAAACTTCTGGGCCAGGCGGATCAAGTGGAAAAATTCATCAGCGACTCTCGGAAAAAATATGCGCCGCTCATCGAGGCTCAGACCGCCGGTGGGAGATCCCTGAATACCGATCTAATTTGGCTGGAGAAGAATTTTACCTCCTTCAAGAAGATTCGAGATCAATTTAACAATCAAACTCCTGGCGCGATTAAGCAGTTGCTCAGCCAGGCCGACGGGATGATGGCCAAGGCCAAGGAAAGGAAGAACCCCCAGATTTTCACCGGCGGTGTGGCTCAGGCCATGGGCCAGGCGGAAGGTCTGTTGACCAGTTTGACGCTGAGTCTTGGCAAGGATGCCCCGGCGGTGCTGGAAAGTACTAAGCTTCTGGCCACCAGTCGGAAAAAATCCGAGGAGACCGCCAAGGCCCTGGAAGAAGAGATTCTGGCCGAGACCAAGGCCCCAGCCGACCAGTTTAAGGGGAGCGGCCGGTCCTCCCTGATCAAACAGATGGAGAAGGCCTGGGAAAAGAACAACCCCAAGGACAAGATTCTCGAGGTCCGGATCGTCTCGGAAGACTGGGAACAGTCGGTGGGTTGGGAGTGGAACAATGCCTACGACCGTTGGGAAAAGTATGACCGTCAGACCTTGAATATGGTAGTGATCGTCAAGACCGATGGTAAAATCGCCACCATCTTTCCCGCCTTCATCAATCGGGACAATATGAAGAAGAAGGAATGGGAAGTTGCCCAGCATGACACCAAGTATGTGGTTCGGCGGATGCTGGTTAAGAATCTGTAGGGGTTTCTTTCACCAAGCGAACTGGAGATCTACCCGGTTCGCTTGGTGTTCTCCGCGTGGCGGCCCTTTTCCCCCTAACGTCTCATTTTACCGAGCTATTTATTATCCTCCGTTTTACTATTCTCTCCAACCAAACTGATTAATTATTGACACTTCCTTGGTCGGGTCATTATAGGTAGAGCCTACGTCAAGCTTCCAGGCGCAGGTATTTACTCTTTGTCAAAATCCTTAATAACCTTCCTATGAGCCTGTCGGACTTAGACATAAATCTACTGTAAATTTGAGAAATCGGCCCATATTCCCATGGTTTTTCGTTAAATAACAGCGAAGCGGTGTCCTCTGCTATTCGCCTCAAATCCATGAAAATCTGGTCTCAATTTCTCAAGTTTTCGCTACGATTCTCTAAGTCCGACAGGCTCCTAGCGTTCCGAGAGCTTATGTCTTCAATATATGGGCTTCTGCGCCACAAAAGGGTGGAGTTCCCTGCGGTCGGCCCGCGATTCCCATCACGTTGAGAGAGTTTCGTGTTTTTGGTAGTTTTAAGGCGAAAGGATCATGGTAGTTCATGGAGAAAGTGAAATTGTTTTTTAAAAAAACCGGAATGAATAGACCCTTATGGCTCTTGGTCGTGGTGCTGGGGGTTGTCCTTTTTCTCCCCGGCTACGCGGCATTGAGTCGTTCAGGCGTGGCAGTGAATGTCCTGGCGGTCATTTTATCTGCCCTGTCGCTGGCCGGCCTGCTCACGGTATTCGCCCTTGAACTGGGCCGATGCTCCAGAGTATCAGGCGTAGTACTTTTTGCCTTCCTGGTGTCGGTTGTTCTCTTTGTCCGGTTGAGTCATGCCTTGTTAGTGGATTTTTCCGGTCACGGTTTCACCGATGAGGTCTTCTTCCATTTTGAACCGGAATCATTCCGGGTGGGGTGGCAGGATTATAAAGTGCTCTTGAGTGGGGTTGTCGGTTTGCTGCTGCTGCTCGTTGTTGGATCTGGAATAGTTCTGGTCAGAGCGGTGCGACGGCCTTTGGGAGGACTCTGGCTTTTAGTATTTTTATTTGCCGGGGTCTTTTATGCCAGCCGTTCGGCAAGTTCTGAGTACCTTTTGTTTTCGGCATATCGAAGTTATGTTGAAAGATCACAGCCCCTCACCATGGATCATGCCATGCTGACTCGATTTAGCGATCTTCAGCTTATACACCCGGCCGTTAAAAGAAAATCGGGGATCAAGGTCAAAGAGCCTCAGCACCCCCGGAATTTGATTTTGGTGTACCTTGAATCCTTTAATAGCGGACTTACCGAGGTATCAAAATATCCTGATTTAACGCCGTCCCTCAATCGTCTTCAAAAGAGATATGGTTTTGTGGAGAACTATTATACCTCCGGCTTTGTCACCATCGAAGGCATCATTAACAGTCAGTGCGGCACCCTGGCAGATATGTCCATGGGGAGTAATTCCTTTATGGGCGACGAGAGTCGGATGATCGAACTGCCCTGCCTGGGGGATGTTTTGCAGCAGGCCGGTTATCGGCAGATATATCTGGGAGGTGCGCCGGTGGAATTTGCCGGCAAGGGTAATTTTCTGTCCGCCCATGGCTTTGACGAGATCCGGGGCTATGAATACTGGCAAAAACAGGGCTTTTCACAACGACCTGGAAAGTGGGGCTTATCCGATGCGGAACTCTTTGACCAGGCCCTTTTGTCATTGGATCAACTCCGTAAAAATCCGCCCTATAATCTGACCTTGCTGACCATCGGCACCCATTTGCCCGGGTACAGTTATCGGGAATGTGAACCTTATACCGGGCCAGCCGGGACGGATTCATTTCTTGATGCCATCCACTGTACCGATGCGCTCCTCGGCTCGTTTGTTGACCGGTTGGAATCCGGCGGTTATCTGGATGAAGATACCACCCTGGTCATAACCGCCGACCATGGCGTCTTTCCAACCCCGAAGATGCGCGAGCTGTTTGGCGAAATGGTCGATGACCGTCGACTGGTGACCATTGTCGCCGGTGGTGACTTCCCACGGAATGTCCCCATGGCTGCTTACGATTTGGCCCCATCACTGCTGGATTTTCTGGGGATCGATCATGATACTTCCTTTGTTTTCGGGACCTCGGTTTATGCCCCGGGCCATCCAACGGATAACTTTCTGACCAGGTACGGCGATATTATCGGAGGGCGATTTCAGGAAAACAATCCCGTTCGCTGTGGAGATATTGATCCGGCCTTTCTGCCGACGCTACCCCTTGATCCATGTGGTAAACGATTATTGATGTCGGCGGTCGCTGCCTATCAACGTCAGTTTTCAGCCCAGGATAATTCCGAGGGTGATATTTGTCAGGAGGCGCGGCCATATAGTGCTGTTATCCCTGAGGAAGAGTCCCAACCGGTGGCCGTGTGGTTCAAGGGCCAGGCCCAGGAAGGTAAATATTCTAAGGAGGGGTGGTTTGTAAACCCCGGACGAAAAGGGGCGTATCTCCTCGATGCGGGGCGATCCGGAGGTGATCTGAACCGGCGTTTTTATGATTTCAGTTCTTCGTCAGAACAGCAGATGCTCTTACGGGATATCGGTAAAATTGAACAGGGACGTTTTGTCTCTTTAATTTTGAGATTGGATGAAGGTATGCAGCCTCAAGCCGAGGTTTTGACCTGGCTCAAAGAAACTACCGGAAATTTTAACGATCAGCAATGGCGGCATGCTGCCCTTGCCGGATTCACACCACTGTCGTCGGATCATCTTATTTCCATGGAGGAGCTGGAATCAAGCGGTTTGACCTTGGAGCTTGATTCCCCGACATGCGTACGTCTGACAACCAATTGAGTTGGTGTCAGACGTACTTCTGGCTCTCATCTTCAGCTGTGTGAAAAAATGCCTGGACCACGGCACCTTCACTATTCTTCTCGTGGATGCAGACCCCAACGGCTAAGGGCGGCAGGGGTGGATCGATATTCAGGGTGACGATTTCTTCCCGGAGGGGGCTTTTTTCGAGCACCAGGGCCGGAACCAGGCCGATGCCGCAGCCCAGACTGACCATGGCGATGATCGCCTCGTTGCCCGCCACCTGGGCATAGATGTTGGGGGCGATTCCTCGTTTTTTGAACCAGTTGTCGAGACGTTGGCGTTCCACTCCACGTTCGGCCATGATCAGAGGGGTTCTGGACCAGTCGATCTCACCCCCGTTTGCTTCGGGCACGATTTCGTGCCCCTGACCCGAGGCGATGAACAGCAGAGGCGTTTCCATCATCCGCTGGTAGCGGATCCGGGGGGGCATCTTCTCCGGCAGGGCGGCGATAGCCACCTCCACCTCGCCGCTTTGCAGTTTATGCAGGGCGCTGGCTGCGTCGCCGGTCTGGAGATGGATGGTGACCTCGGGATGGGCCAGACGGAATTGGCCCAGGATTCGTGGCAAAATTCCGTAGACCGCAGTGACGGAGCAGTAGATGGTGATATCTCCCTGCAGAATCGTCTCCCCCGCAGCCAGGTCCTGTTGCAGGAGACGCCATTGTTGCAGGGAGTCCTCGGTGTATTGCCGGAACCGTTCGCCAGCCGGGGTGAGTCGCACCGTGCGGTTATCCCGGTAAAATAATTTGGCGCCAGCCCCTTCTTCCAAACGTTGAATTGCCCTGGTCAGGGCCGATGGCGAGATATTTAAGGCCTGGCTGGTTCGGCCGAAATGAAGGCTTGTGGCCAGATGGCGAAAGAGTTCCAGGGCTCTGATATCCAAAAAGAAGTGCCTAAAGTTATATGTTAAAAAGGCCTGAAGTTGTGGAAGTGGTCGAGCGGATAACTCGGCTGGGTTCGACCAGGGTCAAAAGTGTCATGTTTCTGTTTTTGCAACACTGTATTCGAAATGATTCACTTTACGCAATGTTTATCGTGGCGTATGGTGGGTATAATTGTTTTTCCGTAGAATTTGAAAAAATTTCAATGAGGAGATAAATCATGGGACAGAATTATTTCAATAGTCTGCCGCTGCGTTTGCAGCTTGAGGAATTGGGTGAGTGTCGGTTCATGGATGCCTCGGAGTTTGACGGGGTTGATGCCTTGAAGGGCAAGAAAATCGTGATCGTCGGTTGCGGCGCCCAGGGTCTTCATCAGGGCTTGAATTTGCGGGATAGCGGTCTGGATGTTTCGTACACCCTTCGCCCGGAAGCGATCAGGGATCAGCGTAAATCATGGCAGAATGCCACCAGCAACGGATTTACCGTTGGGACCTATGAAGAGATGATTCCCACCGCCGACCTGTTGATCAATCTTACCCCGGATAAACAACACTCCGGGGTGATTACCGCAGTCATGCCGCTCATGAAAAAAGGGGCCTGTCTTTCCTACTCCCATGGGTTCAATATCGTCGAAGAGGGGATGCAGATTCGGAAGGACCTGACCGTGGTGATGGTGGCGCCCAAGTCACCCGGCACTGAGGTTCGGGAGGAGTATAAACGGGGTTTCGGCGTACCGACCCTGATCGCGGTCCATCGGGAGAACGATCCCCAGGACATCGGCTGGGATATTGCCAAGGCCTACGCCTGTGGGACCGGGGCCAACCGGGCCGGGGTGCTCCAATCCTCTTTTGTCGCCGAAGTTAAATCCGATCTGATGGGAGAGCAGACCATACTCTGCGGGGTTCTGCAGATGGGTTCACTGCTCTGTTTTGACAAGATGGTTGAAAAGGGGATGGAGCCCGGGTACGCCTCCAAACTGATTCAGTACGGTTGGGAGACCATCACTGAGGCCTTGAAGCACGGTGGAATCACCAACATGATGGACCGTTTGTCAAATCCGGCCAAGATTACTGCCTTTTACCTGGCCGAGGAGATGAAAGAGATCATGACCCCGTTGTTCGAGAAGCACATGGACGATATCATGAGTGGTGATTTTTCCTCCAATATGATGAAGGATTGGGCCAACGATGATGCCAAGCTCTTGGGATGGCGGGCTGCCACCGCCGAGACCGCTTTTGAAAAGGCGGCGAATACCACCCAGGCCATTACCGAGCAGGAGTATTTTGATCATGGCATCCTGATGGTGGCCATGGTCAAGGCCGGGGTGGAATTGGCCTTTGACACCATGGTTTCGGCCGGGATCAAAGAAGAGTCCGCCTATTATGAGTCCCTCCACGAGGTGCCACTCATTGCCAATACCATCGCCCGGAAGAAACTCTATGAAATGAACGTGGTCATTTCCGACACGGCCGAGTACGGGTGCTACCTTTTTGCCAATTCGGCGGTGCCGTTGCTGATTGATTTCATGAAGAAGCTTGATACCGATGTGATCGGTCGCGGGTTGTCCCTCAAGGATACCGGGGTGGATAATCGGGAGTTGATTCAGGTCAACGAGGCGATCCGCAATACGGTGGTCGAGCTGGTCGGCGAAGAATTGCGAGCCCATATGGGCGCGATGAAATCCATCGCTGCGTAACTCCTTTTCACTGATGGACAGTCGATCCCCCGTCACCGTGGTTGGGGTCGGGGGATCACCATGTACATATGTTCCATGACGGGCACAATGCCCTGGAAAAAAGATTTCAGCCACTGGCACCGATGGACTATAGTCGGCACGATTCCGACCGATGGATTGGTCTGCCGGTCACTGATGACACCACCAATTAAGGACAACCGACCATGACCCTCTGCCCCTGTAATTCCGCCAAGGAATTTGAACAGTGCTGTGCCCCCTACCTTGATGGAACGGCCAAGCCTGAGACTGCCGAAGCCCTGATGCGTTCCCGTTATACCGCCTATGCCCGGGAAGATTACCCCTACGTCATTGCCACCTGCCACGAATCCAATCGGCCAACCCCTGAGGATTTTGAGGATGAGGTTGAAATCACCTGGACCGGCCTGGAAATCCTGGAGACCGACTTGGGTGGGGCCGATGATGAAGAGGGGATTGTTGAGTTTATTGCCAAATATCGCAGCAAGGGGAACGATTACTCCCTGCGAGAGCGTTCCAGCTTTGTAAGGGTGGAGGGCACGTGGTTTTACCAGGATGGTCAGATCATCCGTTTGCCGGTCCGCTCTGATAAAATCGGGCGGAATGATCCCTGCCCCTGTGGTAGCGGGAAAAAGCATAAAAAATGCTGCCTGGGCAAGGGAGCGGTTTGATGTTCCTTTTCCGGATCATGAAAACGAGCCGCAGAGGTTGATTCTTGGCTGCCAAGTATCATTGGTATGGGGTTGCCAAGGGGCGAACTCCGGGGATCTATAGCAACTGGCCCGAGACCCAGGCCCAGGTGAAGGGATTTGCCGGGGCGGTGTTTAAGGGGTTTGTCGATAGAGGCGAGGCCGAGGCCTGGCTAAAAAATCCGGTACTTAAACGGCGGGCTCCCGGCCTGAATGGGACCGGGAACGACCAGTCTCCTCCAGTCCCAGCCATCGAGCCCCACCCCGATGAGATCACCATCTATACCGACGGTGGCAGTATCAACAACCCCGGCCCAGGCGGTTATGGTGTGGTCATGATTTATGACGGTGTCCGCCGGGAGTTGACCGGTGGTTTTCGGCGAACGACCAATAACCGGATGGAACTGATGGGGTGCATTGCTGCTCTCCGGGAACTGCCGGTTCGGAACCGTAGAATCAGCCTCTTTTCGGACTCGAGCTATGTGGTAAACGGGGTCACCAAGGGTTGGGCCAGGGGCTGGCAACGGCGAGGGTGGCGGAAAGCCGATGGACAACCGGCTTTGAACGCCGATCTCTGGGCGGAACTTCTTGAGCTTATTGCTCAGCTTGATATTGGCTTCAATTGGGTCAGGGGCCATTCGGGCAATCCGTTGAATGAACGATGTGATGAACTGGCCGTAACTACCGCCCGGCAAGCTGGTTTGCCCGAAGACATCGGTTATACTCGGTGATGGGATAGTGGATTTCCCTCTATAAGTGCATTTTTATTGGTGGGTCGGCAGCAACGAACTATCAGGAGGTCGAAATGGATCAGGTAAAACTGGAGAAGGATAAGGTTGACCCGGAACGGATGGCTATCCTTCGCAGCCTCCCCCTTGAGGTGAAGTCAATGATTACCGGTGAAGAGGCTCGGGCCTTTCTCTATAAAGAGCAATTGTCGGAGGCCTTGGTTGAGAAGTTGAAGGAGTATCTCGTCGATGAAGAAAGTGATCAGAACTGATCATTGGTCATACCTCGATCGCACGGTCTGATCTCAGACGCGCGATCCCAGCTCAAATCTTCTCTATCGTGATGCATTGGGCCGGACAGAGGGGAATGATCTCGTTGACACAGTCGAGGTCGATCGCTGTCGGTTTGATCACATACGCCTTTTCATCCTCCGTCCTGAACCCAAAAACCTCCGGGCAAATTTCCACACATCCCAGGCATCCGGTACAGACAAAGGTATCGATGATGATCTCTTTCTCTGGTGAAGCATCCTCAGTCATTTTTTCCCTCCATAAGTTTGATAAGCCCGCAGATAGCGCAGACTTCGAAAAGTCTCAAGATGGCTAAGCTAAAAGTTTGATATACAAGAAGGAGTGTGTTTTTGAGAGAGAGGCCATACATGTGGTATGCCGAACGAACAAAAATACACTACGACGCAGTAGATCGGACTTTTTGCGACGCCATCAATTTTTTTTCTTTTTGATCCGGGCCGTGGGTGGGGCGGTTCGCGGATCGCCAGGCCAGTGGTGGCGTGGATAACGGCCCTGCAGCTCTTTTTTAACCAGGGGATAGGTAGTATCCCAGAAGCCGCGGAGATCGCTGGTTACCTGGACCGGTCGGCTGGCCGGGGACAGCAGATGAAGGAGCACTGGAATCCGGTTGCAGACCAACGGGGTGTCCTCCAGGCCAAACATCTCCTGGAGTCGAACCGACAGGATCGGGGATCGTCCATCATCAGTATACTCAAGCGGGTGGCGGGTGCCGCTGGGGACCGTGATTTGGACAGGGGTTAGTTGTGCGGCCAGGTTGCGTTGTTCCCAGGACAGCCCTGCCTCGAGTATAGCCAAAAGGTTAAGACTCGCGAGTTGTGAGAGACAGAGGAGATTATTTAAATAGGGGGCGAGCCAATCTTCCAGGTTTTCAAGCAGGGTGGCCTCAAAGAGATCCGGCCAGCCAGCCTCGGGTTGCCAGCATCGAAGCGAATTGATTCGGGCCTGGAAATTCCGGGCCTTCCGATCCCAGGGCAAAATCGAAAGCCCCTCCTTTCTGATCCGGGTGAGGAGTGCCTGGAGCATCAAATTCGGTTCAAGAACAGCTTGGGGAGTGGTCGAGAGAACTATGGCCCCGATTCGTTCTTCTTTCCGACTGACCAGACAATCCCGTTCATCCCAGTAGAGTTTCGAGTGGCTTGAAATCAACTGGTGATGGAGGTCTCGTAGTTCCTTCAGGGTGATTTCCGCGGCCAGAAAGATCCGTCCTTCCCGGTGTCCCGCATCAATGATTGGGGCGACAATGAAGGCTAATCCAGCCAGCGGATCACCGATTGCCAGGCGAGCCCCGCGCCCACCGGCCAGTAGATATCGTTCCGGTGAGTCCGGGCGGCAGTTGGCCACCCGGTCGGGATAGGCATAGACCAGCAAACTTCCCAGACCAAATGAAGCGTTCGGGTGTTTTTTGGGTTGATTGCCCAGTTGGTGCAGTCTTTTACTGACTTGATCGATACGTCGACACGAGGAAAGATCACCATTCAGGCTACGGAGTTCTCCCTGGCGACCCTGGCGGAAAGCGGCCAGGGCCATGAATCGTAATTCCAGATCGGCGCTCCGTTCACCGTGGGGGGCGGGGAGAATGGGATCGCGTTCGGAAAGGAGAGCGGCCAGATCACAGGCGGCATCAAGCTGCCCGAGTTCAGCCCCGATCAGGAGGAGGTGCCCCAGCCGGGGATGAAGGGGCAGGGTCGCAAGTTTTTGGCCATGGGGGGTGAGACTTCCATTCCCATCAACCGCCCCGAGGTCGTGGAGCAGGGTGATAGCCTGGGCATAGGGACCGGCCGGCGGAAGATCCAGCCAGGCCAACTCGGAGGGATCCTTCACCCCCCACTGGCAGAGCTCCAGGGCCAGCCGGCAGAGATCAGCCTCAAGTATCTCTGGCCGATTATGGGGTGGCAGGGTCTGGTGGAATGCTTCGGCCCATAACCGGTAACAGATACCTGGTCCCAATCGCCCGGCCCGCCCGGCTCGTTGTTTGGCCCCGGCCTGGGAGACCCGCTCGGTGATCAGGCGGGTCATGCCACAATTGGGATCAAAGCGTGGACTTCGCCGATAGCCGGCATCAACCACGGTGGTGATGCCTTCGATGGTCAGCGAGGTTTCGGCAATGGAGGTGGCGAGGACTATCCTTCGTTGTCTGCCGGGGCGGATGGCCTCATCCTGGAGGCTCCCGGACAGATCTCCATAGAGTGGGCGGATCAGGCAATTCTGTTCCTGGGCGAGGACCCCCAGGCGATCAGCCACGGCTTTAATCTCCCCGATGCCTGGAAGAAAAACCAGCAGGTCCCCGCCCTGTTCGTTAAAGGCCTGAATGACCGCGGCGGTGGTTATGCGAACAGTGTGCTGGAAATCATAAAGATGATTCGGTTGCTGACGGGTCAGGGCGGGGGGGAGGTATCGGAGGGCCACCGGATAACTTTCTCCCTGCCCGCAAATCAGCGGAGCTTCATCCAGCAGACGATGCAGAGGGTCAAGCTCAAGGGTTGCCGACATGATTAGAATCCTCAAGTCTTCCCTGAGACTTTCGGACATATCCAGGCAGAGGGCAAGGGCCAGATCGGCATGGATGGAGCGTTCATGGAATTCATCAAAGATCACTGCGCCGATTTGGGCCAGGGAGGGATCATCCTGCAGCATTCTGGTTAAGATCCCCTCGGTGACCACCTCGATTCGGGTGGCCGAAGAGATCTTTTTCTCCAGACGGATCCGATAGCCCACTGTTTGTCCCACGGGTTCATCAAGCAGCGATGCCATCCAGTTTGCAGCCATTCGGGCGGCCAGGCGCCGGGGTTCAAGGAGCAGGATTCGGCGACCGGCCAGCCATGGCGCGTCGAGCAGGCAGAGGGGGAGGCCGGTGGTTTTACCGGAACCGGGCGGTGCTGAGACTATGACCCGTGGGTGAAGGGCCAGGGTGGCCAGGAGGTCAGGAATAATCGGGGCAATGGGTAACCGACCGATCTGCTGTTGAGCTTTGCTCATATTTGGAGTGCTAGCGGCCATCTGCTCTTTATCGGGGGATCAAATTTATTTGGTTCGTTCTTCTAAGGAGGTACGCGCTATCTTTTGGACGATCGTATTCGTACCGTGGTATTGTCTGAGCATAGTCATTTCTGGTTCGGAACACATTAAAGGAAACTCTCATGGAATCAATAGAAATAACGGGTGAGATTATCCGGCTTGGACAATTATTGAAATTTGCCGGGCTGGTGGAGAACGGCGGCGAGGCCAAGGCCCGGATCCAGGCTGGTGAGGTGATGGTCAACGGGGTTGTGGAGACCCGGCGGGGGCTTCAGCTTCACCATGGTGATCTGATCCAGCTGGCCAGCCGGGAGTTGCAGCTTGTTTACACCGATCCGGCCCTGGTGGAAAAGGGATAATGGAGGGGATTTTTATCTGCTCCGATCTTGACCTGGCTCACTTCCCGGTCGGTTAGCTTTACGTTTCAAGGGCCCGGATCAGTAGTGGTTCGTCCTCAAAGGTCAGCCTGCGGGTTCGGGCTGATTTTCCTAAGACACCCACCGGGTCAAGGTAGTCATGGACCCGGGGGGTTTTCCCTTCGGCGGGGCGGAGAATACGGCCCACCACCTGGAGCAGCCGACCGGTGAATTTAATCGGGGTGGTCAGAAAGAGCGCCCTGAGTCCCGAACAGTCAAACCCCTCACCGATTAATTGCACTGTTGAGATCAACACATCGATTTGTCCCTCCCGGGTATCGGCAATCAACCGTCCTCGTTCCTCGGAGGGCAGCTGACCGGTAAGAACCCCTACCCTGAGTGCCGGATCCATCCCGGCCAGGAGAGTTGCCAGCGCTTGGCAATGGGCGACCCGGTCACTCACCACCAGGACCGTACCCTTTTCCCGGGCTGATTCCGTGACAATATCAAGGGCGATTTTCCGGTTGCGATCTTCGTTACCGGTCAGGGCCTTGAGCAGATGGTGATAGTTACCCCGGTATCCATACGTAAAATCAGTGGAGTGCTGGATAAACTCGGGTTTGAGGACGGCGCCGCTTTTCTGGAGACGGTCGGTCTCCACCCGATAGACCGAAGCACCCAGATAGATGTGGATCAAATCAGTCAGTCCATCGCGGCGGAAGGCAGTGGCGGAAAGGCCCAGGGCAAAACGGCAGTCAAAGGCAGTAACTACCTCGGTAAACAGGGAGGCCGGGACCCGGTGACATTCATCGACACAGATCTGGCCGAAATGTTCCGGGAGACCGTCGAGATGATTGCGGGCTGAATTGACAATGGCCACCGTTACCGGTCGAATTTCGTGATGCCCGTCACCAATCAATCCCGCGTCAATGCCGAGAAAGGTCTTGATCTGGGTGTTCCACTGATAGAGGAGTTCCTTGTTGTGGACCAGGATCAGGGTCGGTTGTTGTCGGTGGGCGATGATCGCCAGGCCGATGACCGTTTTGCCGGAGCCGGTACCGGACTCGATGACCCCGAAATCACGGCGGATGGCGGCGGTAAAGGCCTCTTGCTGATAGGGCCGGAGCTCACCTTGAAAGGAGAGAGCAAGCTCTGGAAGTTGCCGACGCTGGTCGATGATTTGGGGACTTTTGCCGTTCAAGACCTTCCGGCAGAGGAGTACCGCCTGATTGGCATAGCCCCTGGGGAAGCGGAGCCCATTACTGTTTTCGGTGTAAAAATAGAGCCAAGGTTTAAGCTTTTTGCCAATCCAGCGGCCGTATTTTTGGGCGTCACGGTATTGGGGATTGGCTAAGGTCAGTTCTTTTTTGATCAGGGAGAGCAGGGTGGGGGGGGCCTGCTGGAGCAGGCTGTCCGCCCCCACGGTCAGGGTTGGTTCCCGGGAGATCACTGGCCTTCCTCGTCGTCTGCTCTCGTCAACTGGCGGATACGACGGGTCACCTGGGCCAGATTTTCACGCATTTGATCAAGCTCACCGCGCAGAGTAATGATCACCTCGTTCAGTGCCTCCAGGGTATCGTCCTGAAAGGCGACCCTGGTTTCCAACTCCACAACTCTTTGTTCGAGAGGATTCATGCTCTGCATTCAATGAGGGTTACCCTTTTGCCCGGGCGACAGTTTGATCAGGTTGGTAAAGAGATCGCCTGATCGTAGAAATCCGTAATCTTGTCCGGGTCGTCGGATTCCATCTGGGCAATGGCGGTCCGGGGATGCTGATTCAGAGTGCCGGTGATCATGTAGGGTACAAAATAGCCCCAGTCGATCTTCTTGCTCCAGGGCAGGATTTCTTTCTCGATAACCTCAATCAAGGGTCTTACTTTAAATTTGGGATTTTTCAAAAAGGAGATCAAGAGTTCCAGGGGACAGTTGCCGGCACCCCGACCAATGCCATAGAGGGTGGCATCCAGGTAGTTGATGCCGTTGATAATGGCGGAAATGGTGTTGGCAAAGCCCAGTTGCTGGTTGTTGTGGCAGTGGATACCGATGGTCTTTCCCGGTAAGCTTTCCATATATTTTTTGGCCAGCACATCGATGTGCTCGGAGTAGAAAAAGCCGAAGCTGTCCACCAGGTAGATAATCGGGACCCGGCTCTTGGCCAGATCCTGCAGAGCCTCTTCCAGGTCGCGCTGGGAAACGGTTGAAACCGCCATCAGATTGATGGTCACTTCATATCCCTTATCAATACAATGATGGGCCAGATCAATGGCGGCGTCAACTTGATGGACGTAACAGGCCACCCTGATCATGTCCAGAGAACTGTCGCATTTCATGGGGATATCGTCATACTCGATCCGGCCGATATCGGCCATGGCTGAAAGTTTGATCTTCTTTTCCGAATCTCCAATGATCTTCTGGAGATCTTTTTCGGCACAGAATTTCCAGGCCCCGACTTCTTTTCTGGAAAACATACATTCCGAGCTGAGATAACCGATTTCCATATAGTCGACGCCCGCCTTGGATAGCGCGTGATAGACGTTGCGGACAAACTCGTCGCTGAACTGCCATTTGTTCATCAGGCCGCCATCTCTGACGGTGCAGTCAATTACCTTAATTTCCGGTCTGTACATCTTTTTTCACTCCATTTAGCTGAATGGCTCTGATTTTCGCACCGATTCACTCCAGTAAATTTCCAAGGCCGGCACGGCACTTACAGTTCACAGAAGGATGGGACGATACCTAATTCAGGATGATTGATTTTCACCAAAATGCCCATATTTACCTTGATTTGTCGAACTTGGCAATGACAATGGTTCGAAAAAACTCCTCCTCTCAAGGTGGATTTCTGGATTTTTCCTCAAAAGGTTCCGGCCCGGACGGCTTCAAGCTGTTGGAGAAAACTCCCGACATTTTTGGCCACCGCAGGACCGTTGCGGCGTTCCAGTGCATCTTTGCCGAAGAGGGTGGTTCCCACTCCGACCCCAACGGCTCCAGCTTTGAAATACGAGCCAAGATTTTCAAGATTGACCCCACCCACCGCCACTAATTGGAGTTGGTCAAAGGGGCCGAGGAGCTCCTTTATATACCCGGGGCCCACTGGTCCACACGGGAAGACCTTAACCAGATCTGCCCCGGCTTGCCAGGCCTGGAATACCTCGGTGGGGGTAAAGGCCCCGGCAATTATCGGGATGTTCAGGCCCCGGCAGTAGGCGATAACCTGCAGGTCGGTGTTGGGCGTGACCATGAACATGGCGCCTGCGGCGTGAGCTGCTTCGGCCTCGGCCTGATTCCGGATAGTTCCCATCCCAAGCAGGCGGCCGGGAGGGACATGGGGCCGGGCATCTCGAATCATGTCGAGGGCGCCAGCGGTATTCATGGTAACCTCCAGAGCCTGCAGGCCGGCCCCGAAGGAGGCCTTCATCAATTCAGAAAAAAAATCGGCCGGGATACCTCTTAGGATTCCGATTATCGGGACAGTCAGTTGAAATCTCGGCATGGGAAGGTCCTTTCTTGATAATTTGGGAAGGTGCGTAGCCATAAGGGGCCGTCATAAAACAACATGGCCATTTATAGTCATGTCATTACGGCCCTTTATGCTATTCAGCTTGTTTGTTTGGCCATGTTATTTGTTGACAGAGGCTTAGTGTATCGATCTTTCCTATCCAAGGCAATGGTGATGTCCATAAATCGGCCGGTGGCCTGATGAATGCTTATATTAACCAGCTAGGGCAATAGGTATCCGGAAATTTCCTTGACAGAAGAGAGGCTAGAGACAAATATCATTCGGATACCACATGGTAATACCTTCCTCTCTGTTTCAGGGTCTTGGCGGAGAGTCCAATAAAACCCCGGCCAAGTGGCAGATGAATTTTTTCGAACCCCACGAGAATCCCCATGGATACCAATAAACTGATTATAGAAAATGCGGCTGATGCGATTATCACGGTCAACGACCAGATGGAGATCAATACCTGGAATCCCTCGGCGGAAAAGGTTTTCGGATATAGATTCGCGGAGGTTGAGGGGATGCCTTTTTGTGAGATATTCCCCTGTGATTCCGAGGAGAAAAGCGGCATCCTGCCTCCCGGCAAGGGTGAACCCTTTGAGGTGTTGAAAGAGCGGAGTATTATCCATCAAAGCGGCAAGCAGATGCCGGTAGAATTTCGGATTTCCTATGTTAGATCACAAAAAGGGATGATCTACCTCGTTTTTGCCCGTGAAATTACCAATCGGTGGCTTCGTGAAAAAAAGCTGACCCAATCCTACCAAAACCAGCGGATCATGAATTCGATCCTGACCATCTCCTTGATGGCGTTACCCCTTGAAGAACAGTTGGATCTGATTCTAGATCAGATCCTGGCCATCCCGACCATCGATCTTTTGCCCAACGGTGCAATTCTCTTGACCGATCAGAATATTCTGTCTTTGAATTTGAAGACGTTCAGGAATTTTTCAGCCCAGCAGATCAACACCTGTTCCAGTGTCCCCTTTGGGAAATGCCACTGCGGACGGGCTGCTCTTTCCGGTGAAATCCAGTTTGTTGAGTGTATTGATTCCAGTCATGATTTCGTCTTTGATAAGATGAGTCCCCATGGTCATTACTGTGTCCCCATCACCACTGAGGATAAAGTTTTGGGGGTTATTGCTCTCTACATCAAAGAGGGGCATCAGCGGAATATGCTGGAAACTGATACCCTTAAGGCCATAAGTAATATCCTTGCCGGTATTATTGAGCGCAAGAAGATGGAGACCCGGTTGATTCGGTTGGTGGACAGTCTCCGGGAAACAATCGGTCGGGTTGACGACGAGAAGAAGTTTAATGAATCGGTCATTCTCAGTCTAAGCAGCGGATTACTTGTTCTTGATCATAATGATTGTATTGAAAAATGTAATCCGGCTGGACTCCACCTCATCGGGAATTTTTGTAAAGAAAGAGAGGAAGAAGGGTTAGCCGGGCTTAAACTTGTGGATGTATTCGGTCCTGAAGCCACTCAGATTACCGCTCTCGATGATTTTGATAATCCGGCCCGGAGGGAGTTGAAGCTTACGGCCAAAGATGGTGGTTCTCGAATCATTGAGTATGTCTCGGTTCCCAGGGAAGATGCCTCTGGTAATAAGCTCGGGACCATTATTTCATTTGATGATGTGACCGGACTTAAAAAGATTCAGGCCGAAATGGAAAAGATGAACCGGTTCAGCACCATTGCTGAAATCGCCTCGGCAGTGGCCCATGAGGTGAGAAATCCCTTGGCCGGAATCCGAACCATGTCCCAGGCCATTGGAGAGCAACTTGATGATAACGATGAAAAGAAGGAATATATCACCAGGGTCATCAAGCAGGTGGATCGCCTCAATCTTCTGCTGACCGATTTTTTCACCTATGCCCGACCGCCGGAACCCAAGCGGGAAAAGACCTCGCCGGTCAAGATCATTGATGAGATCAAGCCCTTGGTGCATAATCGACTATTTAAGTTCGGGATTACCCTGCAGGAGAATTATGCCAAGGATTTGCCGAAAATTATGGTGGATCCCAATCAGATTCAACAGGTCTTCCTCAATCTGATGTTGAACGCCATTGATGCTGTTAAAAATAACGGGACCAGTGGGAAGATCGAGGTGAAGACGGAATATATCGGTCTTGACCGGAGTGTTTACAACAGCGATCAATATACCGGGCTTGATGACCTCCGGAAGTATGTTTTGGTTACCTTTAAGGATAACGGCTGTGGAATTCCCCAAGAATTAGCCGAGAAGATTTTCGAACCTTTTTTTACCACCAAGCATGATGGTTCCGGACTTGGTCTGGCTATTGTGTATCGGATTCTCAAGGAAAATAACGCGGGGATTTATCTGGCCAGAAAGGCAGGGCCCGGAACTTCATTTGTGATGTTTTTCAGCATCGAATGAAATAATTGAGACGGGCCGAGATTTCGATCACGGCAGGGTTCTTCCTATAAGCACTAAGCATCCAGGGTGAACTGATCTTGAATTTGGCACGAAGGTAGCGGGGTTCCATTCTCCATGGCAAAAGTACTGATTATTGAAGACTCCGACGACATGCGGTTAGTTCTGGCCGGTGTGGTGAAGAAAGAGGGGTATGGCGCCATTACGGCAGCCACCGGGGCTGAGGGGATTCAGATTTTGAGTGGCCAGGTGATCGACCTGGTCTTTCTTGATATCGGATTGCCGGATGTCAACGGTATTGAATTGATCAGTACCATTCATTCCATTGCTCCCGACGTTGAAGTGGTCATGCTGACCGCCATGAATGATGCCAGAACGGCGTTGAATTCGTTGAAGTCCGGGGCGGTCGATTATATCCTCAAGCCTTTTGATCTCGATGAATTTCGTCATATCCTTAATCGTTTGATCAGCAGTCGAATGTCGGCCAGGCAGATCAGTCTGGCTTCTCGAGAGCACCATGGTGCCAATCTCATTGGCAATAGTCCAGGCATGGTGAAATTGAAAGAGGACATCCATACCGCGGCTTCGGTCCGGTCTTCGGTGCTGATTACCGGGGAAACTGGAACTGGCAAGGAACTTGTGGCCCGGGCTATTCATCAATCTGTCTCTGAAAAGAGCAGTATATTTGTTAAAGTGGATTGCGGGACCCTGTCTCCAACGATTATCGAGTCGGAACTGTTTGGTCACGAAAAGGGGGCCTTCACCGATGCACGGGGGAGTAAAAAGGGGCTGGTGGAGATGGCCGACGGCGGTATTCTGTTTCTTGATGAAATCGGCAATCTTCCTTTGACCCTGCAACCGAAATTGCTCCGGTTGATTGAGGAGTCAACCTTCAGACGGGTGGGCGGGGTCAAGGATATCCAGGTCAATGTCCGGGTGGTCGCGGCCACCAATGCTGATGTGGCGGCTGAAGTCCGGGACGGGCGATTCAGGGATGATCTTTATTACCGATTGAATGTGATCCATCTTAAAATCCCTCCCCTCCGGAACCGAGGGCGCGATGTCCTGCTCCTGGCCGACCATTATCTGCACCTCTTTGCCAAAGAGATCAAGAAAGAGATCAAGGGTTTTACCCCAGAGGCGGAGGAGGCTTTTCAGGAGTACGATTGGCCAGGCAACGTCAGAGAACTGAAGAACTTTATTGAGCGGGGAGTGATTTATTGTCACGGTGACCGGATTTCATCCGTCGGACTCCAGATGCCCCTAAAGCAGAATCCGATGGCCCCTGAGACCGCAATGATCAGTATGGCAGAGATGGAAAAACGCCATATCTCCCAGGTTCTTGCAGCCTCCGGGCAAAATAAATCCCTTACCGCCCGCATCTTGAAGATATCCCGAACGACCCTTCGTGAGAAGATGGCTAAGTGGTCAGAATCCGGCCAGGTGGGCGGAAGTTGACCACTTAGCCGGAACTGTTATCATCCTTCGCTAATCACCCTGCTGTTTCAAGAATATATTTATCATGCTGAGTTTTGGTTGTAAATCGGCATTAATCTCTCTTTGTCGAAGCTCTGGCACAGATGTTGTAACTCTCTCCAGATGAAAGAAGTGTGTACTGTTGAGGTTCCCTGAGCCCTCTGGAGAGGCGGAAAACCACATGTCTAAAAATGATGAATTGAAAAAAATCCTCATCGTTGATGATGAGGAAGATATGATCTGGTCCCTCCAGAAAAACCTGAAAAGCGAACGGCTCAAGGTGGTTGTGTTGACCGCTTCGTCAGGTGAGGAGGCCTTGGAGGTTTTGAAAAATAACACCATCAGTCTGGTGGTTACCGACATCAAGATGCCCGGGATAAGCGGACTTGATTTGTTGATTGAAATTAAAAATAGGTATCCATACACTTCGGTCATTATCATGACCGCCTTCCCTTCCAATGAGTATAAAAAAGAGGCAATCCTCCGGGGGAGTTTGCACTTTATTGAAAAGCCTTTTGATATTAACCAGTTGCGTGACATGATTGCATACGCTCTGAAGGAAGATAACCTCTTTAAAGGAACAGTTGCTGGAGTAGGGTTGACCGATGTTATCCAGATCAAATGCCTTTCTCGGGTTACCTCGGCCCTGAGGGTTAAGGAAGATGACAAGATCGGAATCATCTATTTTCAGGACGGCCGGATCATCCATGCCATTTGTAAGGAGATGGAAGGCGAGGAGGCCTTTTATTCAATTTTGAATTTTAAGGGAGGCATGCTGGACAGTCTCAATGTCAGCGATATGCCTGGCCAAACGATCAATAAGCCGGTGGAAGCACTCCTGATGGAATGGGCTCGCAGGAGTGATGAGGCGAATAATCAGGAAGAGGAAACGGAATTGGAGCAATTGGCGCCCGGTTTCGGCAGAGTTGCGGATCAAAATATTAATTCCGGAGGAACGAATCAATCGGCCACCGGAACAGCTAACGTCACAGAGGAGGACGATATGGCAGAGTTAAAGGATGTGTTAACGGAATTCACCAATATTCCCGGAGTGAATACCGCTTGTCTGGTCGGGCGGGATGGCTTTCTCCTGGACAGTATCGCCATTTCAGGGATCGACACCGAGATGATCGGGGCCATTGCCTCCAGCGGATTCGGGGCCTCCGAGTCAATGGGGCGGCAGCTGGAAAAAGGGCAAATGAGCATGAGCATGATCGAATATGCCGGAGGTCCGGTAATGCTCTCTCCCATCGGGGATGAGGCCTTCCTGGTTATTGTCGCCGAGAAGGAGGCTAATCTTGGGATGATCCGTCTTAAGATTAAGAAACACGCTAAACAAATTGCTGAAACCGCTGCAATATAAAAGAGAGGATCCAGGAGGCTTCATTTATGTCTGATGGTAAAATGCTTGATATAGCCCATATCAGTTTTCTTGATATGATCAAGGTGATGATCACCATGAGCGGAGCGGCTTCGGCCAAGGGGACTTTGATCAGAAACGCGATCAGTACCGCCGAATCCATTCATGAAACAGATTATGCCACCTTTGAGGATTTTTTGGCGGCAATTGAGAATTCCACTAATCCCATCACCCAGGTAGAGGGTAAGGCAAGTCACCAAGGTGAGTTCGTCTTTGGGCTGGCGGCCTGTCCGTTTGCCCCGTCGATTGGGAATTATATGCAGGTTTTTGAAAAACTGCCTGATGGGTATGCCGATTTCACGGCGGAATTCAACAAGCCAAGCAAGGTCACTGAGATGTATCGGGTGGGTGAGGGGGCTGGGGTGAGTCCTTTTTGTTCGGTCCACCAACCGATGCGGAGCGCCATTGCTGATAAAATTAAGATCGGTGGAAAGAAGATCAAGATTTATCAGTTGGGTTGTAAGGCCGGCTCGGGTAAGAAGGGCTTTGCCGACCGCTGGATAGAGGAAACCGGGGTCTCACGTGATATCGTTGATAAAACCCTTGATAATCATATGTGTTGCTACCTTTTGAAGATCGAAGAATAAGTAGATCCCGGTTCTGTAAGGCCACTGGGAGAGCTGGTTCACATGAAAGGATGGCAGGTGGTCGTTATTTAATGACCACCTGCCTTTTTTATTCAGAAAGTTCTGATACTATTTTGCCAGCGGCGTGTTCAATCTCACCGAGAACATCGGCTTCCTGGGGGCAGATTGCCATGAGAAAATAGCGTTCTCCCAGGATGGAACACCAGCGGAGCACGATTTTGTCTGCATCATTCATGTCGAGGACCAGGTTGTTGGCCTCAGGCATATCGATCAAAGAATCCGCTTTGACCAAGGCCTCGCCGAGAACCGAACTATATGCGGCAAGGCTATCCACAGCCAGAGGGGTGTGGTAATCCGCCAGAAGGAATCCCATTTCATCGGCAACCAGGGCACCATGGCATTCACCATTATCGCAGAGGTCTACGAGGATCTCGTGGATCTTATCATTCTTAATATCAAGGGAACCAAGCTCGGGTGCGGTTTGAATATCATCCAGATCCTGGTCTACCCCACCCATGTCATCGGAGAGAGAGGCAAGAGAGGCCTCCTGCTCCCGAGAGACAAGCTCTTCGGCCAGTGATTGATACGACTTGGTCGCTTTTTGGCCCTGGGCCATACGCCCCACCGGCACTGCTTTGATGCTGGCCTTTTCAAATACATCATCGTAGGGAATCAGGGAATGGAAAAGGAGGTTGGCCGGCAGTCTGGACCGGATAATTTGTAAGAATTTTTCTTCAACCGGATCGTTTTCCTTAAATCCGGAGATTAGAATTCCGGAAAGTTTGATTTCTGCATTGATGGTTTTTCGGATCCAGATAAAGAGGCGCAAGAGTTTGGCAATGGATTTTACCGTGCTGGCCCGGCAGTTGATGACATGAATCATACTGTCGCTGACCGTCAACAACTCCTTGGTTATGACCCCGATTCCGGCTGGGGCATCAAAGAGAACGTAATCAAAAGCGGAGAAATCCCCTTGAAATAAGGTCTGTAATCTTCCCTGACTGGTCTGTTCTTCAAAATAGACAATATCTTCAGGGATCTCGATTCCAGCTCCGAGAATCGCCAGTCGTTTTTCCTGGTCCAGATGAAAGATGGCCTCCGCCAAAGGAAGATCATCCCGCAATACATGGATGATGCCCTTGGGTGTTTTGGCAACCAGGTTACAGGCGACCGCGACTCCTCCCTGCAGGTCGGCATCGACGACCAATACTTTTTTGCCGAGACGGCTCATCGAGAAGCCAAGATTCAGGGCGGTGGTCGTTTTGCCGACCCCGCCTTTATGGCTGGCAATGGTAATTTTTTTGGTCACCGGAATCTCCTTATGTTCGTTCGGCAAAAGGAATTCATGAAGGATTGGGCAAAGCGGCACCGAGACACAAGTACCACAATGTGATAAAAAAACAATTTGTGGAGATTTTCAAGGAAGAATACGTCAGGAGGATAATTTCACGACGGATTCATGACTTTTAAAAATCGTTCAACATCATTTAAGGCCTTGTTGGTTAACAGGTCATCAAATTTGATGTGGACCGAGAAATCGTCATCCGTTTCGGTTTCATCATTTGCTTTATATCGGACCCCCAGAGCAATACCAATTCGTTCTACTTCGGTCATGGTGGGGGGCATATTAAAGCGGACATGGAGTTTTCTTCCCAGGAGGAGTTGGGCTTGGCCCCGTTCCTTGACCTTGATTTGAAAGGAGATTCCGCCCACGGAGACATCCCCGAGATGACCTCGCAGGGTTTGCCCGATGGGTTCTCCTTCATTACTGACCAATCGAATTAAAATTCTGCCAGGGAGAAGGACTCTGCGCTGGGTCCGGCGGTCCATGGCATTTCGTTTGAGCAGATCATGGATCTTTTCTTCTTTTTCACAAAAGGCCCGCAGCTTTTTCTCCAGTCCTGGGGCGGTTCCCTGCCAGCGCGTTAAAATTCCGGCTTCCAGAAAGTGGGCCTTGACCCGATCGATGGCAAACAGGGACGTAGTGCAGAGCGTTGCGTCAAAAAAGGTATCTTCTCCGGCAATATTACCGGTAGATATACGCTTGAGGAACATTTCCCGGTTGTCTTGGAGGTAGAGATGCTTGGCTTGACCGGAGTTGATAAAATAGAGATAGGTGTTTCGGGTGCCTTGGGAAAAGATGGTTTCTCCGGGGCGGAAGGTTCTTTCCTGCATATCATTGAACAGAATATTGGCTTCGTCCATGGTCAGGGTATCATAGAGCCTGGACCAGACCTCCATATGGCCTTTGTCCACCGGGCGTCGGCGGGAATCTTCGATAATTTCATGGGCTTTGATTGCATCGGTAAGGGCCATGGGGTCGATGGTAATGATTTTTTCGCGGAGGGAATTAGCTGTTTCAAAATCATGCTTCTGGGCGTATTTTGTGATGAGAAACAGTAGGGATTTAATGGCAGCATCGGTTTTTCCCGCTTTAATATAACGGTCAACCAGTTCTTCGTGTTTGATGATATCATCCATCATGCTTCTCCAGTTTTCATTAACGACGAACAGGGGAGGTCTTTTCCAGCAGTTCGTCGACCTATCATAAAAATTTCTTGAGGGAAACACAAAAGAAAAATGATGAATAATCGCAAACGGTTAGCGGAAAGTTCCTGACGTTATTGAGGATTCATCGGTATTATGGATATTTTCTTTGCTCTTTGGCCGCAAAGAGTTCCGTTTTCAAATGGTTCGATCAACGGAGATGTTATTAATTAAAGACGGTAGTTCAGATAAATACCGTGTCGAGTCGGTTCTTTCCATGCAAAAAATTGTATTTGCACAGATGAAGCTTAACCTGATTTCTTCCGCAGGAGCAGTATTTTACTCGGGAGAGATAATTATTAATTTGGTACTATGTTCTTCTTCTGAAAAAATGCAAACTATTTGAGATTACGCCCAGTTTTGACTTTGGATGGGTGGTCGGTGGTTTGGTGAACATGAGTTAAACACATGTGTGTGTTTGTTTTGGCTGCTTCAGGGGAACCTTTTCGCAATCAGGGGTATACGTGATCGGCTTCTAAACAGCAAGGAATCAATAGATATCAATAGGGAATATTATGGCAAACGAAGGGAACAAGATCATCTATTCGATGATTAAAGTCAGTAAATTCTACAATAAGAAACCAGTTCTGGAGAATATTTCGCTGTCCTATTTTTATGGGGCCAAAATCGGGGTTCTCGGATTAAACGGATCGGGCAAGAGTTCACTCCTTAAGATTCTGGCCGGAGTCGACAAGGAATTCAATGGAGAAATCCATCTCTCGCCGGGGTACACCGTGGGGATGCTTGAGCAGGAACCTGGCCTTGATCCTGAAAAAACAGTGCGTCAGGTCGTTGAGGAAGGAGTGCAGGAGACGGTGGATCTGCTCAATGAGTTTAACCTAATCAACGAAAAATTCGGGGAGCCCATGGATGACGATGAGATGAATAAACTCATCGACCAACAGGGTAAGGTTCAGGAAAAACTCGATGCCCTGGACGCCTGGGATCTGGATGCCCGGTTGGATATGGCCATGGATGCCCTGCGTTGTCCCCCGGCGGATACAAAAATCAACGTCCTGTCCGGTGGTGAAAAGAGACGGGTTGCTCTGTGCCGTCTGATGTTGCAAAAACCTGATATTCTCCTCTTGGACGAACCGACCAACCATCTTGATGCCGAAACCGTATCTTGGCTTGAGCAACATCTGCAGCGCTATGAAGGAACGGTTATCGCCGTCACCCACGATCGCTATTTCCTGGATAATGTGGCCGGTTGGATTCTGGAACTTGACCGGGGCAAGGGAATTCCCTGGGAAGGAAATTATTCGTCCTGGCTGGACCAGAAACAGAAACGGCTGGCCAGGGAAGAAAAGCAGGAGTCAGACCGCCAGAAGACCTTGCAGCGGGAGCTGGAATGGATTCGGATGAGCCCCAAGGGGCGGCATGCCAAGGGCAAGGCGAGGATCACCGCCTATGAGAAATTATTGGAAGAGAGCGGTCAGGAAAAGATTCGGGATTTGCAGCTCTATGTCCCACCGGGACCGCGACTCGGCAAATTGGTCATTGAGTCCGATAAGGTGAGTAAGGGGTTCGGTGATAAGCTGTTGGTGGAGAATATGACCTTTTCGCTTCCCCCCGGAGGGATTATCGGAGTCATCGGTCCCAACGGCGCCGGGAAGTCTACGTTGTTTAAGATGATTACCGGTCAGGAAAAATCGGATGCAGGGACCTTTACCATCGGCGATACCGTTAAACTAGCCCATGTGGATCAGGGCCGTGATCTGGATCCGGAAAAGACCATCTGGGAGGTGATCTCCGATGGCCAGGAGACCATCACTTTAGGAAACCGTGAGGTCAATTCCCGGGCCTATGTGTCTCGCTTCAATTTTTCCGGCACCGAACAGCAGCAGAAGGTGGGCAATCTCTCTGGTGGCCAGCGGAATCGAGTACACCTGGCTCGGGTTCTGAAAGATGGGGCCAATGTCATTCTCCTTGATGAACCGACCAATGACCTTGATATCAACACCCTGCGCGCCTTGGAAGAGGCCCTGGAAAATTTTGGCGGATGTGCCGTGGTGATCAGCCATGATCGCTGGTTTCTTGACCGGATCGCGACCCATATTCTGGCCTTCGAGGGGAACAGTCAAGTGGTCTGGTTCGATGGCAATTACTCAGAATATGAGGCCGATCGCAAGGCCCGGCTTGGTCATGAAGCGGATCAACCCCACCGGATCCGTTATCGTCATTTAACCAGGCAATAAAAATGCAAAAAAGGGGCGGCGGCACCCAAAAACAACCCGGACGGAAGCCGTCTCGGAAAATGAGGCCTTGCCTTTTGGGTTGGGGGTCAGATATTTTATGGATGATTCATTTTCCGGCGAGGCCGGAGCTCTAGAAAATAGTGGAAATGGGAGAATGACCATGCGACGTGGACCGATGACAATTATCTCAAGTAGTATCCTGGCTGTTTTGCTGGTGCTCTCAACGGGGTGCAGTGTCACTACCCGGGAGATCGCCTCGGATGAAAGTGTGATCTATGATGAGGGGTATCATTTTTCCGATAAACGGAAAATCGTCAATGATCTCGTCGAATCTATGTTAACCAAACCGCCGCTGATTTCAGCCGACGATCGACCGGTGGTCATTGTCTACGGGATTGAGAATCGGACCGAGGAACATATCAGTACCAGCCTGATCTCCGACGATATTCGTGAGAAGCTTATTGAGAGTCGCCGGGTTCGGTTTGTCAATAAGGAACAGCGGGAAAATATCGAGAAGGAAACCCAGTACCAGTACGGCGGCCGGGTAGCAAGCGAAACCAGGCTTGAGAAGGCCCGTCAGGTTGGGGCCAAATATATGCTGACCGGGACCCTCCGCTCCATTGAGAAGAAACAGCCCAAACAGATCCGACTGAAAAAGAAAAGCCTCCAGTATTACAGCCTCCATCTGGAACTGACCGATCTGGAAACCAGCCTGGTCGAGTGGGCCGGAAGCGCAGAGGTTATTCGTGAAGCATCGAAACCCTTCATTGGTTGGTAATAGCCTGGGGAAATGGGTCCTGCTTGGCTTTCTTTTTCTGGTCAGCGGTTGCGCGGTGTCTCCGCTGACCAAGGCCAGGCAGCACTATTTCCAGGGGAATCTGCAGCAGGCGGTCGACACCCTTGGTCCGGCCGCCGATACCTCTGGCCGGAATGAGTTGCTCTATTATATGGAGAAAGGGGTTTTTCTCCATGGTCTCGGTGAATACCAGGCCAGCACTGACACACTTTTGAAGGCCTCCCGGCTGATGGCCGAACTGGAGACGATTAGTCTATCTCGGCAGACTGCTGCGGTGGTCTCTTCCGATCTGATTACCAAGTATCCCGGCGAATATTGTGAACGGCTCTGGGTCCATACCCTCCTGATGATGAATTATCTGCTCTTGAGTCGGGAAGATGAAGCCCTGGTTGAGGCCAAACAGGCGCTCAAGGTTTTTGACCTGTATCCTGAGGCCTTAAAGAAGGATTACTTCAGCCGGGCTTTGATCGCCCTCTGTTATGAAAATCTCGGGGAAGATAACGACGCCTTCATCGAGTATCGCAAGTTGATGAGGATTCTGCCGACGCCTCGCTTGATCGCCAGGGATTTATATCGTCTGGGGTCTCGCTTGGGCCGTCTTGATGAACTCAAAGATATTGCGGATTTGCTGCCTCAAAAACCCACGACAGATCCGGCGAGTGAATTGGTTATTTTTTTAAACGCCGGGCGGATTCCGGTGAAGTTTGCCGGGAATATCTTTATTCCACCCCACACCCGGATATCTTTTCCCCAATATCACGATTCCGCACCTCCATCGGCGATTCTTCGTTTTGATGATCCAGCGCAGCAGAGAATGGCAACTCAGTTGACCACGGATCTGGGCGAAGTTGCCCATAACTCCCTCAAGGATCGGGCCACCGGGATCATCGCCAAGGAAGCGACTCGGGTGGCCGCGAAAGAAGCGCTTATCCAGACGATCAGGAAGAACGGGAATGAATTGGCCGTGGTCGCAGTCCAGGTCTTGGCCATATTGAGCGAAGAGGCCGATACCCGGAGCTGGCAAGCTTTGCCGGGCAGTTTTTCCCTGGTCCGGGTACCCCTTGCGCCGGGATCCCATCAGGTGAGGTTCACCCTCTCAGGTGATCGCCAGTATCCCCCTCAACAGATTACCATTCTGCCATTTACTCTTCTTCCCGGACAACGCAAGTATCAAAGTTATGCAATGCAGGGGAATATGGCTGCTCTGGTCCGAACAACTAAATGAAGGCAAGCGGTATCGCCTGGGGAGATGCCTATGAAAATTGGGATTCAGACCTGGGGCAGTGACGGGGATATCCGCCCTTTTGCCGCCCTGGCCGGTGGCTTGGTCGCTGCCGGGCATCAGGTGACCTTGGTCTATACCAGCTTTGATAATAAGGATTACTCCGCTCTGGCCGGGACCATGGGTTTTCAGATCCGCCGTGCCCATGACCATTTCGATCTCAGTGAGGTGGTTTTGGCCAAGCTTACTCGAGGGGTGATGAAGGAACGGATTCCCCTCCGCCAGTTGCAGATCATCATGGATGAATTTTATGTCCCGGCCATTGACGAGATGTATCGTGCGTCACAACGGCTTTGCAGCGAAAATGATCTGGTGATTGGGCACTGGATCATCCACACCCTGATTGCTGCGGCTGAAAAGGCGCCGACCCCGTATATCTCGGTCATGCTCAACCATGGCGGAATTCCCTCTCGCTTTCTAACACCCATCGGATTACCGAATGTGGGGCAGTGGTTCAATCCGATTTGGTGGCGGTTGGTTAACCTGATCGTCAATTGGGGGCTGAAACCATATTTTGAACCGCTCCGTAAAAAGGAAGGTCTGCCTCTGCCGGCTGATATCATGGGGGAAGGCTGGGAATCAAAGCTCCTTAACCTGATTGCGGTGAGCCCCACCCTGTGTCCACGACCTCCGGACTGGGGTGAACATCATCAAATCTGCGGTTTTTTTAATATGCCTGAGCAGGCGGAACCATGGGAGGTGCCTGGCGCCCTGCGTGACTTTCTTGGTGCTGGTCCTACCCCGATCTACTTGACCTTCGGCAGTTTGATGCCAATCCTGGAGCAAGAACTGCGGGAGACCTTGGCGCTCATGGTCGAGGCGGTCAAACAGGCCGGTTGTCGGGCCATTATCCAATCAAGCCTGGCCGGAGCGGGCGATTTTTGTTCAAACGAGCGGATTTATCATCTGAGTAAGGTCCCCCATCAACGGATCTTTCCTCTCTGCGCAGTCATTGTCCACCATGGGGGGGCGGGAACCACCCAGACAGCTACCCGCGCTGGAATTCCATCGATTGTTGTCGAACATATAGTGGATCAGGTATTATGGGGGAATGAGCTGCAGCGTCGAGGGATCGCCCCAAAAGTTCTGCATCGACGGTCGCTTACCCCACGGAAACTGGCGGAGGCGATCAGGGTTGTGCTTGCTTCATCTCGGATGAGGGAACAGGCCGTAACAATTGGCGCAGCCCTAGACCACGAGGATGGGGTTGAAAAAGCGATTTTGTTGATCGAAAAGGCCATGACACGGTAAAAGTCTGGTATATTGACTGTCATAAAAAACGGGAGGAATTTTTATGAGACTTGTAACACGATCGGATTTTGACGGTTTAGCCTGTGCCGCCCTGTTGGAAGAACTGGGCCTTGTTGATGACTATCTCTATACCCACCCCAAGGATTTGCAGGATGGCAAGATTGAGATCACCTCAAACGATGTCCTGGCGAATGTTCCTTTTGTGGAGGGATGTGGCCTGTGGTTTGATCATCACTCCAGCGAGCTCCAGCGGGCTCAGTTGTTTGGAAAGTTCAATGGTGCCTGTGAAATGGAGCCAAGTGCCGCCCGGGTTATTTATAACTATTATGCCAAGGATGCCCAGCAGGCGGCTCAGCTTAAAAAGTTTGAAGAGATGCTTGTCGCCGTGGATAAAGCTGACTCGGCAAAGTATACCAGGGAAGACATCATGGACGCCCAGGACTGGATGCTTCTTGCCTTCCTCTCGGATCCAAGGACCGGAATGGGATATATCCACACCTATCGCATCAGCAATTTTGATCTCATGAAATCCCTTCCGGGCATGCTGAGGACCATGACCATTGACCAGATCTTGGCCCACCCAGATATGCAGGAGCGGGTGAAGGCCTACCGGGAAGACAATGAAAAATCGGGCTCCTCAGCAGAATCTGTGGGTGGATTTTGGTTCCGGTAAATTGCCAAGTGCATGATACAAGGCGATTTTCAGCACATCAAATGACCTAAAACCATAGGATCTTTTTGTGACCACTTTTGCCTTGTTGTTCAAACCCT
>JAHJAA010000013.1 GCA_018814305.1 Pseudomonadota bacterium | reverse complement strand
TTAATTGTTGAATGTAAAGGACGTTTCTCTGTTTGATATTTTATCAATCAAGCCTAAATCTTCGGTAGGTATTAATTGCCCTCGCCGGACCGCTCGACTTACCGCAGAGCGTTGAATATTCGAGAATTTTTCAAACTTCAGTACCAGGAAACAACTGCCCCCCTGCTCCCGGCGCTTTAATTAGCGCGCCGGGATCGATAGTTAACTCGGATTATTCAGGATGCAGGATTGGCGGAGCCGACAAGGAAGCTAGCCCGGAGATTATTCTCAGGGTGTTCGGGGAACAGTATATAGAACTCGCCGTGCGAATTCGGATCATGCTTGAATTATTGACATTCTACGTGGGCATTTTGTGCCTCAAATTTTCTTATGAGGCATTATCTGTAGACATCATCGTGACTGCCGATATCGAGCAGGATGATTTCCTGTTCGCTGATCAACAGGGTTAAGGTGATCCGATAACTGTAATTCAAGCGCACGGCGTGACACCCGGCCAGTTTGCCGGCCAAGGGATGTAGTCCTAGTTCTACCTGAAAAGGATCGTGCTGTAAATTGGTCAGGACCTGGGTCAAGCGCGGTTTTAAATCGGGATGCTTACGCAGGAACTTGCGGGCCTGGCGGAGAAAATTTTCCGGCGTGGTCAGGGTGTACATCACTCGGCATCTATCACATCAAGGGCCGACAATAGCTCATCGGCAGTAGCAAATTTCCTGACTTTCCCTGTCTTGACCTCCGTCAGCGAGGTCCGAACCCTGGCCAGATAGGCCTCGTCGGCATCCGCCAGCAGTTCCTGGTAACGCTCTTCCGACATTACTACATACTGCGGTCGGTTGTTTCTGATCACATGAACATCGCCTTCGGCGATCAGATCGTCCACCGCTGCAATTCCCCGACGCTTGAGTTCCTGAGCAGGCATGGTGTTCATTATTGGCACCTCATTAGGTACTTGATTTGATACCTAAACACTAACAACCAAGAAATGATTGTGCAAGTCAATAATCTTGATGGAAAGAGAAATGGTCAGAAAGGGGTCAGAAAGGGGTCAGAAAGGGGTCAAAGAAAGGGGTCAAGAAAGGGGTCAAGTCCGCTCTTGGCTTTTATTGATCTTCGTGTTTGTATTCTTTTATAATTTCAAGCTGTTAAAGGTTGAATGAAGCATGGTCATCTCTTATGCTTGGCTCATCTCAGTGTTGCCGTTCTTACCCCCTCAAGAGCGCCTTTTGACCATCGATGAAATTTAACCAAAATCCCCTAAGCTGCTTTGTGCTCAAGGACCTTGACCTCTTTTTCAAGTCGGTCACCTAAAGCCATTTTTGCGGTTTCGGTATCGTAGTGTGACTGAATGCCAGCCCAGAACTCAATTGAGGTCCCGAAATAACAGGCCAGGCGCAGGGCGGTGTCGGCGCTGATGCCTCGCTCTTGCCGGCAAATCTTGTTGATCCGCATGGCCGGGACACTGATGTCTTGGGCGAGCCGGTACTGGCTGATCCCCAGCGGGGTCAAAAATTCTTCCAGAAGAATCTCGCCTGGATGTACGGTTGGGAAATCTCTCATGTCTGTCACCTCAGTGGTAATCGGTAATCTCTACATTTTGAATTACGGACCTGACTCCGGTTGGGGAACCTCCGTGGTTCTGCCCCCATCCTTCTGGGCGGGTGGAACCTATAACCAGGGAACGGCGGTCGCCGCCACCTGGAACACCGATGGCGGTGACCTGCTGCTTACCTTTTCCGGGACCATATCCACCCTAGGTATTGAAGGCGAGGTTCGCCTGTCCCCGCCCGCCGATAACGCGATTGCCGCCCAGGTTTCCGTAACTACGAATGGAACTGTCGAGCTGGATAGTCGTCCCGGTGAGGCCTTTAAGTTGGTCATGCTCTCTTCGATGCACATTTCCGAGAACAACTGGGATGCGCAGTCAGCCTTTGCCGAGGCGCAAACCTATCCGCTCCCAGAAAGCGGCTGGATCATCGATCCTTCGGTGAACGGCACGATCTTGGGCTTAACCGGCGGCACCTCGTTGTGGAAGACCAACGCTCCGACCGTTGAAATAGTCCTCGCCCAGGCAGCACAGATCACCGGCTGGGTCACGGGCAGCGGCGATCCCAATGACGACAATCTCGGGTTATGGGCCGCATCGGATGAGGTGCTTTCGGACTGGAGCTACACCATAACCACCAAATCGCCTTGATATTTGCTGATATTAACCTTTGCGGCAGGGTGTGGTGCCCCCTTGAACGTGGATTCTCAGTCGCAAACCCTACTCGCTGTCTCATGTAACTCAACTGAATAATGGTTGAGTTACATGGGACTCTAAAAGAAGTCTTCAATAAATCTAGCCAAAGTCCTTATAATACTCTGGGCAAATTCAAATTAAGCTGTTGTTGAGATAGTTGGTGTGGGGATTGCTTCTTTGTTTCTCAAGAGAATTTCAGGTTCGAGTTAGAAATTTTACGGAGACTGAGCATAATGAGTCCATTAGAATTGCCATATCGGTTAGAGACCGTCGATGATATTGAAGAATATCTGCTGGAATAATCTCTATCCAAAGATTGAAAAATCTTCACGGGGCCGTGGTTATTGACCGGATTCAGGTGGCAAAGTCGGAGACTTTTCTGCCGATTGGTTTCTTCTCGCAATTCATGAAGTCTTTCGACCGGATGGTGCCCCAGGGAGTTATTCTATTGGGGCCGAGATATATCAGTAATTTCGAGCCAATCAACAAGAGCTATCACCAATATTGCACGAACACCGCCATCATTGACCTAAGGTTGAAAGGAGTCAAAGGGTTCGAATGCGCCCAGAGTCGAAAATTCTATATCCTTCGTTAGGTAGTTCCCATCCGTAAAGTCGCAGACTTTACGGATGATGAAACGTGTTGTTTTCAATTCATAAACGAGGATTTTTCGAGAAGGTCCAGGAAAACAAACAGTTGCGCGGAGGCGTACATGGGTACGTCGCACAAGCAACTGTGCGGTTTGACACAGAGATTCTCGTAAAAGACCGTTTCTGGATGAAAACTAGGTAAGGGGGGGGATTTATTCTTCAAAGCCGACAAAAGCCTATTTATTTCTCAGTGTGTAATTGCGTATTACTTACGCCACAAACCACTCCTTGCTATCGTTAGATGGCTCGGCTTTTAATTTCTTGGATTGTCTGTGGTAAAAGTGTCTTTCTGCAAACTATATTAGCAAAGTAAACCGCAAAAAAGTTTCCGGCGTTGACGTGTTAAATTGTTGATTCGCTTATCATGCCCACCGATCTGCTCCTGGTGAGAAAATGTTGCTCGCCTTTGCCCGCTTTCAAGAGGCCAATATACTCCACCGTAGCACCATCATCTATGATGCCTCCTTTGACCGGGAGCTGTATCGCAAGATCAGGGTTGGATCGGAGCGGTTTGGGATTTATTGGCGGATTTCTTTGAAAGGTGCTTGTACCAAACATTCATACTCTCCAGTCCGCCGCAGATCTGGGTGTTCTGAACCAAGGTTCCACCATACTTGTAATCTCCATAGGCAAAGGTCTTGTTCATTCCCACCGATTTGGCGCGGGCAATGGTATAGGCTATGGCCAACCCCCTTTCGCGCATGTTTTCCTCCATACGCCTCAGAAGATAGCGGGAGAGCCCCTTTTTCCGGTGGCCCGGGGCTGTGGCAAAATCCGTCATCTCCACATTCGAGGTTTTTGGGGCCATCTCTGCCGAGGCCAGGGCCGCCAGTTGATTATCGGTATTATAGGCCCCGAAATATCGTACATCACTCGTCATCGTCTGGATAAGATAGGCGGGGTCATACACTGGAAACGGGTAGCTTTTGAATACGGACCCAAGCAGTCTGGCCATTTCCGGGGAATCGTCCGGTTGGCATATCCTGATGGTGTAGTTTTCAGGCAACTGCGTTCTCTTGCGGGTAGGTGCCTGGCGGGCCAGGGTAATCACCCGGATTAACTCCTGTTGATCCGGTTCAAAGGAACGTTGCGGATCATGGTATCGAGCCATGAAGTGGCAATCCTCATTGCTGTCGAAAAAATATGGGACCAGTGCTTCGGAGTTAAATCCGGCTTGGCAGAACCAGGATAGCCAGCGGGTTGGAACCTTGGCGAAAATCTTCCCGTAGTTGTGGCTTCGGGCCAAAGCGTCGATTTTTTCCAAGAGATCCGGCATATCAACGTCCATCAATTTCATCAGGTAGACTCGATCGTTTTCCTTACCATGTTGGAGGGTGGATTGACCGATTTTAATAATCTGATCAGCCATCTTCTCTCCTTTGTATGCGAAGGTTGTCCTCAGGAATCAAAGTGGTGGTTTTATGGAAGTCTGCCAAAAGTTGGGATATGCCGATTACCCTGGTTTCATGGCAGTCATTATCCAGAGACAGGGTGAGATGGCAATCAGAACAGTTCCGGTCGCAGAAGAAAGGTTGGTAGGAATCCGGTTCTTTATAGGTCGAAATCACCCCTTCATAATTTCGCAGGATGACCTTGTTGGTTGACCAGGAGATGAGATAATTTGGCATTACCGGGATCTTGCCGCCGCCACCGGGGGCGTCGATAACATAGGTTGGTACGGCGAAGCCGCTGGTGTGGCCGATCAGGCTCTCGACGATTTCAATCCCCTTGCCGACCGGGGTTCGGAAATGGCTCAGACCTTCGGAGAGATCACATTGGTAGAGGTAGTAGGGGCGTACTCGGTTCATTACCAGTTTATGGACCAGATTTTTGTAGATCCTCGGGCAATCATTTATCCCGGCCAACAGTACCGATTGATTCCCCAGGGGCACCCCGGCATTGGCCAGTTTGTTCAGGGCCTCAATCGATCGACCAGTGACCTCTCTGGGATGATTGAAGTGGGTATTGATCCAGACAGGATGGTGCTTGGCGATGATTTTTGCCAGATTGTCGGTAATCCTCTGGGGCAGGACCACCGGGGTTCTGGTGCCGATTCGAATCACCTCCACATGATCGATGGCCCGTAATTCACCCAACAGCCAGTCAAGGAGCTCGTCGGAGAGCATAAACGGGTCGCCGCCGGACAAGAGGACATCGCGAATAACCGGGGTGTTTTTGATATATTCGATGCCGGCTTGCAGGGAGTTACGGCCGGGAATGGAATCAATATCGCCCACTTTTCGTTTACGGGTGCAGTGGCGACAATACATGGAGCAGAGGTTGGAGACATGGAACAGGACCCGGTCCGGGTAGCGGTGGGTAACACCGATGACCGGACTGTCTCTGTCTTCTGAAAGTGGATCGGACCGATCATGCCTCGAGATGATCAACTCGGCCGGGTCGGGCACTGATTGCATGAAGACCGGATCATTTTCAAAATTATCCCGGTCAATCAGGCTGAAATAATAGGGGGTGATCGAGATGGGGAATCGGGCCACGGTCTCTTCAAGCTTGGCCCTTTTGGCCGGGGAGAACTCCATGCCCAGCAGGCGTTCGACGGTCTCAATATCTTTGATCGAGTGGCGAAGCTGCCAGCGCCAGTCTTCCCAGTTGTTGTTTGAGACTGATTCGGTGAATTGGATTGGGATTGTTGGTTCGAAGCCTGGAGCCGATTCTTCAATATAAAACATAGTGACACCTCGCGTATAGGCAGCCGGTGCCGCGTAAAAGATAATTGCCAGGGTTGAGGTGACGACAAAAATGCTTAAGTACAACCGGACTGCACAGGATTAACTGATACAGGAATGATGGGGATTTGTTTTGATGAGGTACTCTATACCATATCCTGGTAAAAAGCAAATTGCCCGGGGCACCCTTGGGTTTTGTGCCCCGGAACACTGCCCCGGGTTTTCTTGACATCCGGGATCCGTTATACCGACGAATTGCATGTAGTATGGTGGATCAGGGGCGAGACCGCCTTCGTGATTATGCGGGAGGTGAACGGTAGATGGAAGGTCCAACCTGATCACTGTAGAGACAGGCCATGGCCGGTTTCCTCTGGGGACGATTTGTTTTATTAATCTGTTTGTGGTTCAGGTGATTGGCCCCGATTGATCGAGGTGGACCTGGATTTGGGGAGGGGGCACCGTAATCTCGGTGATCATCTTTTGTCCGGTGTGGGAAAATCCGCTGATCAGCGCCATCACCACGGCCGCAAGATAGGGGATGGATTGGACCAGGAGGACCACGATCCAGACCAGGAGATCGGCGGAATCCGGTCCTTCCCGTAAAACGATTACTACCGCGGCCAACCATAGTGAAATCATGATCAGGGCTTCTTCTCTGCTTTCGGCCAGGGCGCGGAGGATGGCGTGGGAGCGGACCTGTTTCGGGGTGCGGAAAAAAGGCAGGCCTCGGGTGACCAGGCCGTGCAGGATTGCCTTGGATATGGTGTGAGAGAGTGATAGGCCTGCCAGGGCTGCAGCCATGGTCTGGGCCACAGTGGTGCCGACCCTGGTGCGATAGAGGTAGAGCATTTTGCCTATTTTGAAGGAGAAGAGGATCAACGGCATGATCGATAAAATGATCAACGGCGGATCAAGTCTGGTCGGCATGAGCGCCATGGCGGTGGACCAGGCCAGGGCGGCCAGGGTGAACAGCAAATTCAGGCTGTCGGTCAACCAGGGGAGCCAACCGGCCAGAAAGTGGTAGCGCTGGCCCTGGGTCAGGCGACTGTTTCTCCATCCCAGGAGTAATCCGGCATGGCTGCGGAGGATCTGGACGGCTCCATAGGCCCAGCGGAATCGCTGTTTCCGGTAATCTCCGAAGGTATCCGGCATTAGACCCTTGCCGTAGCTCTGGGGAATGTAGGTCGCTTCATACCCCTTTTCAAAGATTCGTAATCCCAATTCGGCGTCCTCGGTAATACACCACTCCGACCACCCCCCAACTTCTTCCAGCACCGAACGGCGAACCATGGTCATGGTACCGTGTTGAATGATGGCATTGCGTTCATTGCGCGTCATCATCCCGATGTAGAAAAAACCCTGGTATTCGGCATAACACATGGCCTTGAAGAGGCTTTCGCCGTCGTCGTGATAGTCCTGGGGGGCCTGGGCGATGGCCAGAGCAGGGATTGAAAACTGGGGAGTCATGTTCAGCAGCCAGTCCGGAGTTACCAGATAGTCACTATCGATCACCGCCACCACCTCCGCCTCGGGAGATGTTTTGGTTAAGGCGAAGTTGAGGGCGCCGGCCTTGAAGCCGGCCAGCGGGGCAATGTGGTAGAAATGAAAGCGTTCTCCCAGCTTGAGGCAATGTTTCTCCACCGGTTGCCAGATCTCCGGATCCCTGGTGTTGTTGTCGATGACGATAACTTCATAGCGCTGGTACTGGAGGGCGGCCAGGGCATTGAGGGTATCAATCATCATATCCGGGGGTTCGTTGTAGGCTGGAACATGCACAGAGACCATGGGGAGATCTTCCAACGGAACCTTGCGGGGAGTGAAGGGCCGGCGCCACTGGGTGAGCCAGGTGGCTTCGGCCCACTCATGGGCCTCGGAGAGTAGAACCACCACGACTCCAATGGTCCCGAACACCATGACCAGACCGGTAAGAACGGTGGGCAGGCTCAAATACTGCCTGGTATAGGTATAGACGATCCAGACGGCGGCGGTGGATGCGCCGAAGGCAATGGTGGCCAGGAAGCTCCGGCCCCGAAGGCGCAGGGTCTTGGTGTCGGTGAGCAGCAGGGCAAAGGTAATGAAGGCGATCACCGCCGAAATTGCGGCCAACAACCGCCACTCAGGGATCCGAATGATGGGGGTGTCGAAGGCGAACTTGGGCTGGCGTTCCACGTCGTAGACCCCCCAATAGGCTCCCACGGCACCTTCGGTCACCTGTTTCCAGGGTTGGTCAAAGGCCTCCATCACGTAATAGATGTATTTTTCCCGGTGGGCCCGTTCCAGAAATCTGCGGAGAAAGATGGCTTCATTAGCCGAGGAGGCCACCGCCCCGTGTCGGGTCCGGCCATTACTCGGCCAACCGACCTCGGCAATAACCACTTTTTTATCGGGGAAGGTTTGGCGCAGTAATTCAACATGGTCGGCCACATAATCAACCGCCCGTTCCAGGGTGACCCCCTCCCAGTAGGGGAGCATGTGGGTGGCGATATAATCGGCGTGGGTGGCCAGTTCCTGGTGTTTAAGCCAGACATGCCAAGGTTCGGCCGTGCTCACCGGGACGGCAAGTTCTTCTCTGACCTGGTCAAGATAGCCGGTCACCTGTTCAACGCTCAGGTCGCCGCGGAGCACCGCTTCATTCCCGACGATCACCCGGACCACGTTGGAATAATTGGCCTGAGCTACTTCCAGCAATCGGGCAATTTCCAGCTTGTTTTGTTCTTCATCACTCCCCAACCAGGCACCCAGGGTGACGTTGAGTTCGTGGCGTTTGGCCAACCGGGGGATCTCTCCTAAAACCCCTTCCACTGAATAGGTTCGGATGGCGTGGGTCTTCCCGGTCAGTAAAGTCAGGTCGGCATCGATTTCTTCTTCGGTGGGGAGAAGACCCTCCACGGGACTCTGGCCGATCTGCATGGGTGAGAAGGAAAAACCCTGGATGCGGTCCGGCCAGGCAGGTTCCGGTTCCGGTCGGTTGAGCAAGGCCCAGAAACCGCTGAAAATTATAGAGATGGCGGTGATTATGAGTATGTTGGCCCTGTTCATGGGTAGGTGTCCGGGACGGTCTGGTCGCCGTCCTGAAAGATGAATGCAATACCAAAGGATGAAAGCGAATAATGTAAATAATACCATTTGAATTCGCAGGCGGCAATCAGAGGAGTGATCTAAGGAGCCAAATCAGGTGTTCGCAAATTTCCCCAGGGCAATGGTCTGAATCAATCTTGCCGGGGGGGAATCGTAACGGTATGATGAAATTCTTCGCGGGCATAGCTCGGAGGTTCCGGGAGTGACCTGGGGTTCAGAAAGGGAGGGATGGGTAATGGATCGGATTCTTATGTGGCTGCAGAATTATTCCGGGTTGGCTCCTGAAACACTGCACCGGATAATAATTTCCTTCATGCTGGTCTTTTTTCTGTGGCTCTGTCGATTCGGGTTTATCCGTCTGGTCTGGAGCCGGACGGAAAATGTTCATGTCCGTTATCGCTGGCAAAAAAGTTCGATTTATTTCGCAGTGGCCATTGGGGCTTTTTTAGTCGGCAGGATCTGGTTTCGGGGGATGGAATCAGTGGCGACCTTTCTCGGTCTGGCTACTGCCGGTATCGCCATCGCCCTTCAAGGGTTGGTCAGAGATGTTGCCGGTTGGGCCTTTGTCCTTTGGCGAAAACCGTTTTCCGTTGGAGATCGGATCCAGGTTGGAACCCATTTCGGCGATGTCATCGATATCAGGGTCTTTAAGTTCTCGCTCATGGAGATCGGGAATTGGGTTGATGCCGACCAGAGTACCGGCCGGGTGATTCATTTGCCCAATACCATGATTTTAAACGAGGTGGTTGCCAACTATTCAACCGGCTTTGAATATATCTGGAACGAAATTCCGGTGTTGGTCACCTTTGAAAGTGACTGGGCAAAGGCCAAGGGAATTCTTGGCGATATCGCCGAAAAACATGGGGCCTCTTTGAGTGAGGCGGCTGAAAAAAGGTTGAAAGAGGCGAGCAAGCGGTACATGATTTTTTTTAACAAGCTGACCCCGATTGTCTACACTTCGGTGAAGGACAGTGGAATTCTGCTCACCATTCGGTATCTGATCGAACCCAGAAAAAGGCGCGGCAGTACCCAAGGAATCTGGGAAGATATTTTGAAAGAGTTCGCAGTCTGCGATGATATTGATTTTGCCTACCCGACCCAGCGCTTTTATAATAATGCCACTGAAGGAAAGACCGGGGTAAGGAAATAGAAGCCTTGCTTCAAAAGCGCTGATAAAATATGGTAGGATTGCCTCTCCTATAGGCTCCTGGTGGAAGCAGCAGGTTGGCTTTAGATTTATCTTGGAAAGAGGAATACTGCATGATCGCAGATAAGATTCTGGTCTTGGCCGCCGTCGTTTTCGGGGGGGTACTTTGCCAATGGGGGGCCTGGCGGATAAAAATGCCGGCGATCCTTTTCCTCCTGGTGGCCGGGATTTTGGCGGGCCCGGTTTTCAATCTGCTGGATAGTGACGCTCTGTTCGGTGATCTGCTCTTCCCGTTTATTTCTCTTTCGGTGGCGGTGATCCTGTTTGAAGGCAGCCTGACCCTTAAGTATCACCAGATTGTGAGACTTAGAGGTGTGGTCCAGAGTCTGGTTTCCGTGGGAGTTGTCACCACCTGGCTGATAACCGCCACCGTGACCCGATATGCCCTTGATTTTCCCTGGAGCCTGGCCCTGCTTTTTGGAGCGATTACAGTGGTGACCGGGCCTACCGTGATTGTTCCCATGCTTCGGACTATTCGGCCTAAGGCCTCGGTGGCGAATATTCTCCGGTGGGAAGGGATCGTCATCGACCCGATCGGCGCAACCTTAGCCGTGTTGGTGTATGAATTTATCCTCGCAGGCAGTAACGGCAGGGCTTTTGGTCACACCCTGGTCTCTTTTGCCATGCTCTTAAGTGTCGGTCTTCTGTTGGGATCACTGGCCGGTTATCTCTATGGGCTGGTGCTTAGATCCCATTGGTTGCCGGAGTATCTTCATAACGTTGCCACCCTTGCCTTGGTATTCATGGTGTTTGCCTTTGCCAACCACCTCCAACATGAGTCCGGGTTATTAGCGGTAACGGTTATGGGGATCTGGCTTGCCAATATGAAGGATGTTCCGGTTGATGAGATCCTTGACTTTAAGGAAAGTTTGAGTGTTCTCCTGATCACTGTTCTGTTTATTGTTTTGGCCGCGCGACTGGATGCGGATCTGTTCCTGAGCCTTGGCTGGCGGGCAATTTTCGTTTTTCTGGCCATCCAATTTTTGGCTCGACCGCTCAGTGTCATGGTGGCGTCCCTGGGTTCTGGTTTGTCTTGGCCTGAACGTCATCTTCTGGCTTGGATTGCGCCCCGGGGAATCGTGGCCGCTGCAATTTCGGCGTTTTTTGCGATAAAGCTTGAAGAGACCGGTTACTCACAGGCAGGGCTCTTGGTCCCCTTGACCTTTCTGGTCATTATCGGAACCGTGGTCTTGCAGAGTGCCACCGCTGGACCCATTGCGGTTTGGTTGGGGGTTGCCGAACCGGATCCGAAGGGTGTGCTGATCATAGGCGCCAACCATATCGCCCAGGCTTTGGCCAAGGCCTTGAAACGGGAAGGATTTCGGCCGTTGCTGGTCGACAGTAGTTGGAGCAAAATAAGTAAGGCCCGGATGGAAGGATTGGAGACATACTTTGGTGAACCGGTCTCAGAACATGCGGAACGGAGTCTAGACCTGGTTGGGATTGGGAATATGCTCGCGCTTTCCGCTCGTGGGCCGTTAAATACCGCCGCGTGCATGCATTACCGGATGGAACTTGGCTATAATTCGGTGTTTGCTCTGCAGACTACGGCAACAGGCGATCTTACGGAGGAAAGAAAGGCCTCTTCACACCGAAGGGGACATCTGCTCTTTAACCGGGATGTGACCTATTCGAGTTTGGCTGGATTATTTGGCAAACATTGGAACTTACGGAAAACCGGATTGACAGATGTGTTCGATTATGGGGCATATCTTGACCGCTATAACGGTCGTATTATCCCGATGTTTGCCATTACCCCCAGGGGGAAATTGAGGGTTTTCTCAGCTGATCTGGTTGTGGCGCCACAGGCGGGTTGGTCGGTTATTAGCCTGGTTCCTCCTGATGATAGTGAAAGTGGGTTGGGGGGCCGGGAATAACAGAAGCGGACAGGTTATGGACGGATGTAATTTTTTTTGAGGTGAATTTGAAACGAGGTCTTTAGGGTTGGTTAAGAGCGTCAGCGGTTAACAATTCCATCCGCAAAGGTGTCGCTTTTTTGCGGATGGAATTGAATTTTTCTTGGTCTCTTCCTGCTCATGGTCCATTTGTTCGTTCTTTTTTAAGCAGGAGATCATAGGCGGTACGAAATTCAGGAGCGGCTTCTCCGCAATTTCCCTGTTCCAGCAGGATGGTTGCCAGCATATAATGAAGATCGGCATGACGTGCGTTGCGCATCAGCAGGAAACGCAGGTCCTGGACGGCCTCTTCGCCGGCCCCGCCCAGGGACTTGATTCGGGCTTGACAGACCTGGCCATCCACTGAGTCTGGGTTTTGGCTTAACCCCTCCTCCAGGGCCTGGGCTGAAGCCTCGAGCTGGTCGGTTTCAAGATACAGGCAGCCGATCTGGATGTGGGCCTCGGCCATGGTCTGGTCAAATTCCAGGGCCTTTTGGAATTCCTTGATTGCTGATTCCGGTTGACCACGTTGCCGCATGGTCTGACCGAGGAGAAAATGGCGATGGGCGTTTTTTTCTTCCTCAGTCTTCTCGATGTTCTTGGGGTGCAGGGCTTCTTCGAGTTGAGTCCGGTTTATTTCACCGAGCATGATCTGGAGTTCACCCCGAAGTCGTTTGGCCAGGTCGCGACTATATCCCATGCCGCCGGTAATCTTGCCCTCCCGATTGATCAGCAACATCGAAGGCATGACAAAGATCCCCAGGGTGCCATAAATGTTCCGATCGGCATCCAGGTACACCGGAGTGGCGGAAAGGCCGGCATTTTTCATTATTTCAGTAGTGATTTCGGGAGAGTCCTCTCCTTCGTTGACCACAAGATATGAGATTTTCTTTTCCTTGAAAAAGTCATCCATTTGAGCGACTACCTTCAAGGTTTCAAGGGAGCGTTCTCGCTTGGTGGCGACATCGGCACTCCAAAAGATCAGCAACTGATACCGCTGATCTCCCTGGCTCAGTTTTAATGACTCAGCCGATTGTGCACCGGTAAGGGTAATGGCGGGCAGTTGATCTCCCTCATTGACCGACCGGAAAGGGAATGATTCGGCCTTGGCCTGGTTGTTTGCGAGGAGAATGAAAGATATAAGGCTAATGATCAGGAGCGGCCAGGGGATTTTTTTGCTCATAATGTTTTCTCCACATAAAAAAATTAATGTTCAATTAAAGCGGAAATTCATCCTTCAGATATTCAAAATCCATCATACTTGGGCCAATAGCAGAAAATCAATGATTTGATAAAAAAACAGGTAATCGCAGTGGGTATCTGTTCATGGTACAATGAGCTGAAAGCTTAGATCGATGGGAAAGGGAATCGTATTCCTCAAAAAGTCGATTTGCCGAAGGGTTTTGTGGGTCAGGGAGTATAGCTGATCATCGAAAAGGTGTGATCAGACTGCCGCTTCCGGTACCCTCGGCTATCTTGATGGCCTGGTTCTGCTCCACTCCTGAAGTTGATTGTTGTGCTTTTCCAGCACATGGCTGGTGGTTGATTTGTGGGTGTATGAGCGTGGTCAAAGTCCGGGAATTACTTCAGCCAATAAATGACCGGGAGTTTTTGATGAAGGTTGTCGAGCTTATTCTGTTGCCGTTGAAGATTCTTCATTCGATCTTTTCCGGGAACACCTCAGAGGGGTGGCGATCAGCTGCGTTGCCTCTGGGGACCGGGTTCTTTTTCTGGGGGCTTCTTGCCGGATACCTGAGTGGTCATGAGTTCTCGATCACCCATGAAGCCATCCAGTTGGCCATCAGCTTTTTCGGGGCAGAGGTTTTCAGTTGGGCCTGTATTCCGGTGGCCATGTGGTTGGTGGACAATGATGTGGTCATTCCTCGGGTGGTTCGGATTATGGTGGTCATGGTGGTGATGGGGATGTTCCTTTTCTCGCTAGGCAATTGGCGGGGCGCACTGCGGGCTGTTGGGCTCTTTTGGCTCTATGTTTTGATCCGGATTCTGCCGCTTTGCTTTGCAGCACAAAAGGAAGTGGGGAGGGCCGCCCGAGAGACCGTTATTCGAAAAAGCTCTTATCGGTTGATCTCCGTCATTCCTTCGCTGGCCGTGGCCGCCTTGGTCAGCAGTACCGATAATATATTGATCGGCTGCAGCTTTATCGGAACATTTATGCTGCTGGTGGGGATAATCGAGCTGAAAACCACTTCTGGTCCCATCAACGCGGCTGTAACAGGCCTCCACTGAAGGAGGCTGCCGCGCTCAGTTCAAGACAGCTGTGGATATTGAGTGGCGGGTCATCAAATGAATATTTTACCCTCCTTTAAAGCAGGATCAGGGACGTGGCGGCGGCTGCCCACAGGGATCTGGGCCCTGGGATTCGGCTCTTTGTTCATGGATATTTCTTCCGAGCTGATTCACAGCTTGTTACCGGTTTTTATGGTCTCGGTCCTGGGGGCATCCGTGGTCACCGTCGGAATTCTCGAGGGGGTGGCGGAAGCGACTGCCGCGATAATGAAGGTCTTTTCCGGGGCTCTCAGTGATTTTCTCGGAAGACGTAAGTTTATCCTGATTCTCGGGTATAGTCTTGCTGCTTTGACCAAACCGATTTTCCCTTTGGCTTCGTCAGTAAGCTGGGTGTTTACCGCCCGGTTTGTCGATCGTCTCGGCAAAGGGATTCGTGGTGCTCCTCGAGATGCCCTGGTGGCAGACATTACCCAACCGCACCAACGAGGAGCCGCCTATGGGCTTCGCCAGGCCCTTGATTCGGTGGGGGCATTGCTTGGCCCATTATGCGCCCTGGGCTTGATGATCTGGTTCGGTAATGACATCAGGATGGTGATGTGGATTGCGGCGGCTCCAGCCTTTGTCGCAGTGGCGGTCCTGGTGAGGTATGTCCGCGAGCCCGAACGACCGGGTGGGGACGCTCCGGTCAAGTCTCCGCTGGTGATTGCCGATGTAAAGGGACTTCCAAGGCGATACTGGGGGGTAGTCCTGTTGGGGGTAGTGTTTACTCTGGGCCGTTTCAGTGAGGCCTTCCTGGTCCTGCGTGCTCAGGACGTGGGGCTTGGCCTTGGCTCGGTGCCGTTGGTCATGGTGGTGATGAATTTCTTTTACGCCGGGGCAGCATATCCTGCAGGAGTGGCCGGTGATCATGTTGGTCCTCGGGGGTTGCTCTTTTTTGGGTTGATCTTATTGTTTCTGGCTGATCTCGTGTTGGCTGTTGCGGGCTCGCCATTGGTAGTATTTGGTGGTGCCGCTCTCTGGGGCTTGCACCTGGCCTTCACCCAGGGTTTGCTGGCAAAACTTGTCGCTGAAACAGTCCCAGCCGAGCTGCGTGGTACGGGATTCGGGATATTCAATAGTCTTAATGGATTTGCTTTGCTGGTGGCGAGTGTGATGGCGGGGGTGCTGTGGAGCGCCTTTGGGCCGGCTGTAACGTTTCTGGCGGGGGCAGGTTTTGCGGCCGTGGCGATCATTGGGATGTCGATTTTGTCATTGTATCTTCCAACAAGACAGCACGGAAATCGATCTTCAATTGATACTGTTCGGACTTAGGAATATATCAAATAACTTGCTCCCTTGAATTTTCAAGGGTATTTATGTGACTGTGTCCATGATATTCTGATTTGCCGCCTCAAGCCTTTTGCCTAATTTTATCGAAAGAATTCCTCCGGCAATTCTCCCCCCTGCTCCGAAGTTAAAAGAGGCGCTTATATTCCCGATGAAGAGATTGTTTGATTTTTTCCGTCGTTCTCCTGTTAAGGGAGAGGTTGGTTCGCGGTACACTGTGTTGGCGATACTTGCCTCCATATATTTTCTATCCTGCCTTGCTCTGCGCACAGTTCTGTTCGTTTTTGAAGGTGATGTCGAGCTTTTTCGACTCTCCTCTGTGGTGCGGGTTTATGGGGGCGGAATGATTTACGATTTGGCGGCCCTGTGCTGGATGCTGACCCCATTTGTCGTGAATGCTTTGTTGTGGCCAAACACTTTATGGGGGCGGCGGGGTCATGCCTTCGTGGCCTCAGCCCTTGCGGCGTGTGGCCTGGCGCTTCTCGGCGTGGGTTCCGTGGGTGAGTTTTTGTTCTGGAATGAGTTTTCCTCCCGGTTTAATTTTATTGCCGTTGATTACCTTATCTATACCCGAGAAGTCGTCGGAAATATCGAGCAATCCTACCCCATGGTCTGGATCGGACTCGGCATTGGAGGAGGCCTGCTTGCGGCCATGGTTCTCCTCCTCCCCCGGATCTGGCGAAGCGGCCTGCTCCCTGCTCCTCGATTCGTGGTGAGGGTGTTGGTGACCGGGGGATTTTGTCTTTTATTGACCATGACTTTTTATTTCCTTGATGAGGGCCCCCATGACTGGATGGCAAGTCCAGCCGAGGTTGAATTGGCCTCAAACGGGCAATATGCGTTGTTTCGTGCTTTCCGTCATAACGATCTGGACTATAAAAGATTTTATGCCACCCTGCCGGATAACCGGGTTGCGTCCATCATGCAGGAAGAACTGGCCTTGGCCCGCCAGGCTGAACTGTCTCCGGAACGGGCCGGCGAGTTCATGCATACGGTGCAAGCCAATGGCCCCCCGAATCGCAAAAACATCATCCTCGTTTCCATCGAGAGCCTGGGTGCGGATTATGTTGAGTCCTTTGGCGGTAAGAAGGGATTAACCCCCACTCTTACCGCCTTGTCCGCTGAGAGTCTGATCTTCACAAATCTTTATGCCACCGGGCTCAGAACCGTTCGCGGTCTTGAGGCCCTGACCTTGTCGCTGCCGCCGACGCCGGGCCGGGCAGTACCGATTCGGGAGCGGAACAGTGGGTTGATGTCTCTGGGATCGGTCCTGGAAGAAAATGGCTATGAGAGTCTGTACTTTTACGGGGGATACAGCTACTTCGATAATATGCGGGATTTCTTCACCAAGGCGGGCTATGAAGTATTTGATCGTACCGATATTGCGGCCAAGAATATCCACCATGAAACCATCTGGGGAGTGGCCGATGAGGATCTTTTTACCTTGTCGCTTGCGGAAATGGATCGTCGGTCTGAAATAGGTAAACCGTTTTTCTCCCATATCATGACCACCAGCAACCATCGTCCCTTCAGCTATCCCGAAGGGCGGATCGATATTCCTTCCCATACTGGTCGGGACGGGGCCGTCAAGTATACCGATTGGGCGATTGGGGCATTCATGGCTGAGGCCGGGACCAGATCGTGGTTTGCCGACACGGTTTTTGTTTTTGTCGCGGATCACACCAACCATGGCCGGGGCAGGATCGATCTGCCGCCGGAAAATTACCACATCCCCATGGTGATCTATTCGCCTGGGTTTATTCAGCCCGGGGCGATCGATTGGGTTGCCTCGCAGATTGATGTTGCCCCGACCATTCTGGGTTTATTGAATATTTCCTACGAGTCTGAGTTTTTCGGCCAAGATATTATGGCCTCCGGGGTCTTTCATCAAAGGGCGTTTATGGCGAATTATCTTACCGTCGGCTATATGGAAAAGGGGATGGTGGTCGAACTTTCCCCCCGGCAGTTGGTGCGGGTGGTCCGGCCGGACCTGGAGACTGAAGTATCACTGGATGATTCAAGCGCCCGGCGACTTATTGAAGAAGCGGAGAGTTATTATCAGACCGCTGCCCGCCGGATTGAACAGCGGACGCATCTGTAACTGATTTTGTGAATAGTTGGTTTTTTTGAGTAATGCTCTTCGAGGTCTCCCTATACTGTGCAATGACACTAGGGCCTGTCGTCAAGTAGAATGGGCGGTCAGGGGGAATTTTTGGCTTGGTCCACCACCTGGCGGACATCGCTCAGGCATCAGCGCCCCTTGGGGTTTTTGGTCGCGCACTCGCACGCCCCGGCCTTCTTGCTGGCGATGACCGTGGCCAAGATTCGTGATTCCCCATGAGTCAGGAGATCCTGTTCAATATCAGCGGTGGTATAACCGAAGCAGTAGCAGATTTTTTTCGTCATCGGAAATTCCCCTGTCTTTGTCTCTTGCCCTGAGCCTTTCGTAGATCCGCAGAATGAAGAGCAATGGTCAGATGTGGAACTGTGCATTAATATCTTGTCCACCACTCTAACCGAGAAGTTGTATTTGGAAAATGATTTGTCCACAGTCGGAAAACTCCAGGGGAGCGGGAAGTGAACGCTTCGGGAGCGTTTTGAATAACGGAAAGAACGAGGAATTGCCCATGGATACCGTCATTATCAAGCAGGTCGTGGTGGGGAGTTACCAGGTAAACTGTTATCTCGTCGGATGTTCCGAGACCCGACAGGCAGTGATCATCGATCCGGGGGGCGAGGCGGAGAAGATCATTCGGGAAATCAGCGAGGCAGGGCTTGATCCAATTGCAATTTTAAATACCCATGGCCATGCTGATCATGTGGCGGCCAACCTGAAGCTGAAAAACACCTATCAGATCCCGGTCTATATGCATGCTGAGGACGATGACTTTTTTGCCCGTCCCGAAGTGAGGGTCAGGAGCGAAAAGGAACTTGGCATGGCACCAGCTGGCCCCTGCGATGTCCGGCTAGCGGAAGGGGAGGCGTTGCCGGTGGGGAAGCTTTCCTTCCAGATCATCCACACTCCCGGCCATACCCCGGGGTCGGTCTGTTTCCTGGTTCAGGGCAATCTCTTCACGGGGGATACCCTCTTTGTCGGTGATGTGGGTCGTACCGATCTGGTGGGCGGTTCCTTTGAAACCTTGCTTGATTCTTTGAAGCACAAGGTGATCTGCCTGCCACCGGAAACCCGAATCTGGCCGGGGCACGACTACGGTGAAACACCCACCTCCACCCTGGCCTGGGAGATGGCCGAAAATCCTTATATTACCGATTTTCTACTTTCATGAGACCCACTCTTTCAGCCAATACTCCTTGAGGACCTTTTCCGTAACAAAGGGGTCCAGTTCAATCCGCTCCCGGGCTATCTGGGGACTTGCCGCATTGAACATGATCAGCCCGCCGGATTTATCGGTGAAAGGGCCGTTCCTCAAAGAGTCAAGCTTCAGACTCTTCCAGTACTTGACGTGGGCCCCAAGATGTCTTTTTACCGTTTCAACATCATCGACCATGAAATAAATGAATACATAGGTGCTCATTCCGCTTCCTCCTGTGCCCGTTCAGTGGCTATTTCATTGATATTCGTCCGGACCTTTTCAGTAATGGATTCAGGATAATTCCTTATTCGATTCCGGGGATTGACCCTTTCCCAGCTGAGCTATCAGAAAATTTTGTCGAACAACGCTTTGCATCAAACTTTGTAAGTCAAAGATATCTTACCAGGGTCAACCCGTGATGGTAAGCGGTGGAAGAGAATTATCTTGAAGGGGGGTTGGAGTACTGTAATCGGGTCCCTGAAAATCTCTCTTTTATTCTTGGTCTGATTTGTGAGATAAATATGGAGAGTATTTTCTACCAATTTTTTTCCAAAAATTAATTGGTAAAATCAGAGGCCAGAGACAAGGAAGAGAACCAATGCCCAATAACAAAAAAATGAATTGTTGGGAGCACAAAAAATGTGGGTATGAACTCGGCGGAATCAATGCGGGGATTTTAAAGGTTTGTCCTGCTTCATCGGAAAATATACTGAATGGGGTTCATTCCGGGACCAATGCAGGGCGGTGCTGCTGGGTGGTGATGAATACTTGCTGTTGTGGAAATGCTAATCGCTCTTTTGCCGAAAAATATAAAAATTGCCAGCAATGTGAATTTTATCAGCTTGTTTTAGAAGAAGACTGCCTTCAATTTGAAAATGCTATTCATCTCAGAAGCAAACTTGATGGAAAAGTCGCAACCATTGGGGAAAATGGGCTGTGAGCTTACTGAGAGTTTTTGAAGTCGGTGGTCTCGCCGATGGAACCGTTTATCGTAGAAAGATGTCTTTTATGAACAAGAGAGAGGAGACACCATGAGTGCAACCTTGAGTCGTATCCGTTTTATCTTTCTAACTACTCTCGTTATCTTAAGCGTAATGGTGGGGGGGGCTTTGGCAACCACCATCCAGGTCAAAACACTGGCGGTTACCCCGGTGGTGGATGGGAATGACCAAGACTGGCAGGACGTACCAGGGGTGGAAGTTCCAGTGGCCGGTGAACTTGCCGTGCGTTCAGTACTGGTCAAGGGAGGAGTTTCAGGCAAAGAGGTGTTTTTCCTTTTTCAATGGGATGATACCACCGAAGATCTTCAGCATAAACCCTTCATCTGGAACGAGGCCGCCCAAAAGTATGATGCCGGTCCCCAGCAGGAAGACCGTTTCGCCATCAACTTTGCGATGTCCGGCGATTTTACCACGGATTGGATTTCCGGGAATTCTTTCACCGCCGATATGTGGCATTGGAAGACCGCTCGGAGCAACCCCCTTGGCCTGGCCCAGGATAAGATGACCATCATCACCACCGAACCGACCAAGAAGGCTTATGAAACAAAGGCTAAAAACGGTCAGAAGATATATATCATCCGCCCCAGCGACGAGGGTAGTGAGCTTTATTCGACAATCCGTTATGCCACCAAGGAAAAAGACATGATGCCCAAGTACATTATGATCGAAAATCCAACAGGGTCTGTAGCCGATGTTAAGGCCAAAGGGGTATGGAAAGACGGGCGCTGGACCCTCGAAGTGAAACGGCTGCTGAATACCGGCAATAAGGATGACGCGGTTTTTGAACTAGGCAAGGCGATCCAGGGAGGGATTGCCGTGTTTGATCGATCGGGTGATGAGCACCACAATATCTCATCGACCCTTATCTTTCAGTTCTGATTTCATTTGAAGGAGAGCGATTCATGATTTCCATGGCTCCCAACCGGTTTATCCTGAATGTTTTGAATCGACAGACCATCCATTGGCTTCTCATCTCCAATATTCTCTTGTTGTTTCTGGTTATGATCATCGGAAACTGGTTTGTATTTCGGAGTATTGAGGATGGTCGCCAGATTAATCTCAATAACGGCAAGTATCTCACCGCGCTCAGTGGGGAAATCGATGACCTGGTTGGGGTCAGCATTCCCCTGCATGCTCAGATCTCCATGAAATTGGTGGTCCTTGTTCAACAGGTTCGCCATGAGGTGTACCAATTTGTCAGCGGCGAAGAAAAAAGTTCGATCCCCCTGAAAACGTTGATGGATAATCTGAATGGAGAATTCGCAAAACTCGAAACGATGTGGCCTGACTTTCTCCCAAGTGAGCAGAATCAGATTGTGACTGGCAATATCAAAATTATGAATGATATTGCTGCAGACCTCTTCAAAATCACTTCACCTGTGCAGTTGGAAGAACTTGCCGTCGATGCCCGGAGATCATCCAATAACCTGGTTGAGTCCATGTTTTTGATTGATCAATCCGTATATGAGCACACGGTGCTGGCTGGTAGGGAGATCCTTGAAATCAAACAGCAGACCATGATTAATGAAAAGGAGATGGAGCGGAAATTTTCCCTGCTCATTCATCAGACCATGTGGAGCACTGGTTTGGTGCTCCTCCTTGTCCTTGTTTTTCAGACTCATTTTTATTTTATTTTGAATGAACGATTTAACCGTATCGTCAAACGTCTTAAAGACATTGCCGAGGGTTCCGGGAATCTGACGGCCCGTTTGGAGATTTCTACGGATGATAAAATAGGCGAGATTGCGGTCTGGTTTAATGTCTTTATCGAAAAGCTCCAAGGTATTATCACGGATTTTACCCTCCAGGCCAAGACCCTGAAGGGGTCGTCGGATAGTCTTTTTTCGCTTTCTTCCCAGATGACGGCTGCGGCTGAAGATGTTTATGCCAGTTCTAATACTGTGACCGGGGCAGCTTCGGCCTTGAATATCAATATGGAGTCGGTGGCGGCGGCATCGGAACAAACTTCGACCAACACCGGGATCATTGCGGCGGCCACCAGCCAGATGACGGCGACCATCAACGAGATCGCTAAACACACGGAAAAGGCCAGGGCTATTTCCGGGGATGCCGTCATTCAGGCGGGCAAGACCTCAGAGCATATTCATGTGTTTGGCAGTTCGGCCCGTGAAATTACCGAGATCACCGAGACCATTTCCGAAATATCCGAACAGACGAACCTGCTTGCATTGAATGCAACTATTGAAGCGGCACGGGCCGGTGAAGCAGGGAAGGGGTTTGCCGTGGTTGCCAACGAAATTAAGGAATTGGCCAAGAAAACTTCTGAGGCTACTAAGGAGATCAAGAAAAAGATCGAGTCAATTCAGAGAGGCACCAACACCTCAATCACCGAGATTAATCAGATTTCAGAAACCATCAATAATGTGAATGAAATTGTTGCGACCATCGCTGCGGCTGTGGGCCAGCAAGCGGTAGCCGCCAAGGAAATTGCCTATAATATCGGGCAATCTTCCACCGGGATAGAAGAAGTAAATAAAAATATATCCCGGAGTGCCGGTGCCGCTGGAGAGATCGCTGTGGGGATCTCCGAGGTCAATAAAAAGAACAACGAAATATCGCTAAATAGTTCACGGATCAAAGAGCAGGCCGATGAACTTGCCAAGATCGCCGATCAGATCTTTATTTTGGCGGAAAACTTCCAGGTGTAAGGAGATCATCTTTCAGGCGATAATAGGTGCAGTTTAGGTGGGTCTGGGGGATGAACCGATCGCAGGTCTCCCGGAGCGTTTCGGTGCTGCCGAGGATGAGATATCCATCTGGTTCCATGGCCGCAGCAATCCGTGAAAAAAAATGCTGGCGGTCGGATCGGCTGAAATAAATAGCTACATTGCGGCAGAAGATGATATCAAATTTGCCGAGTTCTTCAAAAGATCTGGAAAGATTTATGCGCTTGAAGACCACGAGTGATCTGAGTTCATCGTTGATTTTCCATTGGTTGTCGTAGGTCGTGAAATGCCGGGCGAGCATATCTGGGTCAAGTCCTCGCTCGATCTCTTGCCGGCTGAAGATGCCGCTGCTGGCCTTGGCTATTGCTGCATCTGAAATATCCGTCCCCAGTATTTTGATTCGATAATTTTCAAACTGGTTCAGGAGTTCTTTGAGAACTATGCAGATCGAATAGATCTCTTGGCCCGTTGAGCAACCAGCACTCCAGATTCGGATCGGCAGGGGGAGCTTTTTTAGCTCCGCCAAGGAGGGAGAACGGCGGTCGATCAGGTCGGGGAGGATCTTTTGCTGGAGGAGGGCAAAGGGAGATTGGTTGCGGAAGAAATAGGTCTCCCTGGTGCTGATCGCATCTATGAGTTTTCGGTCGAGTCGATCATCGTTGCCATGTTTGAGCTTTTGAAAGAGATCTCCGAAACAGACACAGTTCTCTTCCTCAAGCAGACCTGCAAGCCTTGCTTCGAGAAAATAATGTTTATCCCAATCGATGGAGATGCCGGTCAGGTCATTGATGTGTTTGGCAATGGGATCAAATTCGAGTCTGGTTATTTCCGGCATTAAAAATTCGGGTCCTTTGGCAGCGGTCAGCTGGTTTTTTTCTTACCCTCCCTATCGAGGGACTTCCTGGTTCAATGAATTGTCAGCTATGAACCGCTGAAGGTTTAGCGGACTGTCCGGCAAATCTCTTCCGCGATCTGGTCAAGGGGTGCCTCCACATCGACAAGGCCCGCTTCCCTGGGCCATCGCGGCATGCCATAGACCACCGAGGTCTTTTCATCCTGGGCGATGATGCGGCCACCTTTTTCTTTTAAAAATCGGAGGCCTTGGGTGCCGTCATTTCCCATCCCGGTCATAATTACTCCGGTTGCCCTGGATAGATACTGTTCCGCCACCGAGGTGAAAAGATAATCAGCGGAAGGACGGTAACCACCCTCGACCGAATCCGTGTTGATCTCAACAATGGTTTCACCAATTCGTTTGCCGGCAACAATCCGCATCTGGTTGCCGCCGGGTCCAATATAAACCGTGTTGGCCATCAGCTTTTCCCCCGACTCCGCTTCCTTGACGGTGAGCGCCGATCGGCCATTGAGTCTTTTGGCCAGATCGAAGGTGAACCCGCTTGGCATATGCTGGGCGATGACCACCGGGACGCCCAGGTCGGCGGGGAGTTGGGGGATAACAATATTTAAAGCCTGGGGGCCTCCGGTGGAAATCCCGATGGCCACAATGGCGGAGCGAATTCGCCTGGTTCCTGGCTTTTCGATGCTGATTCGGTTGATAGCACTCTTTAGGGGAACTCTCTCCTGAGCTGACAACCGTCCTTGTATTGGCATTTTGGCTCGATATGCTTCGATAAGCGGGGCCAGGGATTCAGACAGTGCCGTCATGCTGTGGGACAGTGAAGAGGTCTGGGGCTTCTGGATAAAGTCAAACGCCCCCAGCTCCAGGGCCTTTACGGTGATTTCGCTGCTCTCCTGGGCAAGCCCGCTTAATACAATGGCCCCGATTGCGTGAGGATGCAGAGGAAGGGCTTTTAAGACTTCCAGGCCATTCATCATCGGCATATCTATATCGAGAATCAACAGATCGGGCTGCAGGATGGGTAGTCGGTCAATGGCCTCTCGTCCATCGCAGGCAGTGCCGACAACCTGGACACCTGGGAGGGTGGTAAGCACATCGCGAACGGTTTTCCGGTAGATTGCCGAGTCATCGACGATGAGGATTCTTAAAAAATTCTTCTGGAGAGTTGCGGAGGAATTTATCATTACAGCGTCATCCCGGAAGAGTGTTGCTCTGGCTTTAATACTTCATCAAGATCAAGGATGGCAATCAGCTCATGTTTCATTTTACAGACTCCCCGGAAGTGATTTTGCTGATTGCCGCCAATATTGACTGAGGGCTGTTCCCATGAATCAACCGGTACCGTTATAGCATCGCCGATTCGGTCCACCAGTAATCCGATTATTTCTTCCCCGTCCCGAACAATAATTACATGACTTTCCTGAGTCGAGGCTGATATGGCAAATCCCAGTTTCCGATGCAGATCCAAAACGGTCACGATGCGCCCCCGGAGATTGATTAGGCCCATGACATAGTCAGCAGCCTGGTACGGTTGGGTTATTTCGCCAAGTTTATGAATGGATTCCACCTGGGAAAGTTCGATGCCGCAAAGCATTTCCTGTAGGTAAAAAGTGATGAAATCAAGGGGGGGGGCATCTGGGTTTTTGGTGGTCATGTTAACGTTATCCTTCGTAAGTATCGTCAGGGAAATGGTTAAAAATTGGTCTTTCCGGCCAGCATGGCTCGGATTCCCTGGAGCAGTTTTTCTTGATCCAGTTTAACCAGATAATCATCAAATCCGGCCTCAATCCCCTTGTTGCGGTCTTCCTCTCCTGCCAAGGTTGTCAGGGCAATCACCGGTATTTTGGTGAAGTCCGGATCAGCTTTGATTTTTTCAACCAGACCGAATCCGTTCAGATTCGGCATCTCGATATCCGTTAAAACCAAATCTATCTTCCCCCGGTTTTTTTGGAGGAGGTCCCAGGCGATGCTGCCATCTTCGGCAACTAATATCTGGTAACCGGCTGAGCTGATGAAACTGGAGACCTGATTCCGAAAAAAATTGGAGTCTTCGGCATAAAGAATTGTTCCTCCGGGAGCAGGAATGTCCAGGGAGGCAGTCTCGTTTTCAAACCAATCTGGTACCAGGGTGCTGAATAAATCGTAGATATTGAGGAGAAGGGTGACCTGGCCGGCAATGACTGTGGAACCCATCACTGCCGGGAGATGAACATTTGCCTCATCGATATCAAGAAGCCTGACTTCAGCGGAAAAAACCGGGATGGTGCTCAATAGGGCGGTTTCCCTGCCGGCAATTTTGAAAATAATGGCCATCATTTCATCGGCAGGTTCAAGCGGTTTGACCTTGATCCCATCATCAAGGGAGAACAGAACAATACTTCCTCCGCGATAGGGCATGATTTTTTTGCCGGCCGCGGTCTGGATTGCTGATGTCTGGATTTGTTCAACCCGCTGCACGAGATTCAAGGGGACAGCGAACTGTTCATCCGGGGCACATCGGAAAAGAAGCAACGACTGCTTTTCCGTCCTGAGTTTCAGTCGAGTCTCTTCTTTGAAGGCCACTTCCCTGGCGCGGCCGGTGTTTTCCAAGGTATTGAGGCGGACCTTCCGGGCAATATTTCCCACATCGAGGATCAGGGTAACCCGGCCATCGCCCATGATTGTTGCCCCGGAATAGATGGTACAGTGTTCCAGGTGGGACCCCAGGGATTTCACCACGATTTCTTCGGCATCACCGAAGGTATTGATCACCAGTCCGTACTGGATTTCACCGCTATGTACAATGGCGATATGAGTGGTGCTTGCCCTGCTCCTTCGACGGTCTTCCTCAGCCCGGCGGCTTGAAGGACAGAGCTCTTCGCCCAAAGGCACTTCATTTTGGATCGATTCGTTGATTGGTGATCGGCGGGATCTCCGATCAACGATGGAGATTCTTCGGTCTCGTCTTTTCTTTTCGATGCTGGGTTCAAGATAGGTCGGGGGTATTCCCAAGACCTTGGTCAGTTTCACCAGCGGCAGGAGTTTCCCCCTGAGTCTGAGTACCTCAACCTTGCCGACCACCTCTAGCCTGTGCTTGACTTCGGCGGCTGGAATCCGGAGCAGTTCATCAAGATTAGACTGAGGAATAACAAAGCGTTCATCTCCACAGTAAACTACTTGGGAAGAGATGATGGCCATGGTTAAGGGAAGTTTTATCAGGATGGAGGTGCCTAAGCCCGGTTTGCTCTTGATGGTGATCTGCCCGCCGAGTCGATCAAGATTGGTTTTGACCACATCCATTCCAACCCCCCGACCGGATAATTCCGTAACTTGTTCGGCGGTGGAAAACCCGGGAAGAAATATCAGGTTTAAAATTTCATGGTCGGAAATCGTCTTGCATTGCTCTTCTTGTAAGATTCCTTTGGCGAGGGCGGTGGCAATAATCTTGGTACTGTCCATGCCACGCCCATCGTCGTTGATTTCGATCACTACCTGGCCCGGCTCATGATGAGCTTTCAGCTCAATCCTGCCCCTTGTGTCTTTGCCAACAGCAACCCTTTCTGCCGGTGTTTCGATGCCGTGATCTATGGAGTTTCTAATTAAATGAGTGAGAGGGTCACTGATTCCTTCGATGATGGTTTTATCAAGCTCAACTTCTTCTCCTTCCAAGGTCAATAAGATTTCTTTGCCTTTGTTTTTTGCCAGTTCCCATACCATTCTTGGGTAGCGTTGAAAAATCTTACCCACCGGTTGCATCCTGGTCAGCATAACTGATTCCTGGAGTTCGGTCGTGACAAAATTAACTCTTTGGGCAACGGCTTCAAGCCGGACTTGGTCATTTGAAGCAACGGCCTGTAAAAGTTGATTTCGGCTCAGGACAAGTTCACCGGCCAGGTTCATCAGGGAATCGAGCAGGGAAACATGAACCCTGACACTGCCCTCCCTGCCGGCTGTTTTGCCGCCGCGATCTCTGGAGCGATCGGCTAATGACGTTTTCTTCTCTTCGGGGGAAGGAGGGGGGGCCGTTGGTTGCTTTCGGGGGGGACCAGGCTCCGGGGGCAGCAGCACCGGTTCAAGCTGCTCGGTAGTTTTTTCTTTGGGGGCAGGCCTCTCCTGGATAGTCTGGCGAACCGGGGAGGTGTTTTGCTCAGGTTCCCCGGTTTCAGGAAGCGGTCGTAATTCGCTGATGGCAAGTAATGCCTCAATGTGGATCGAAATATCCTTCCCTTCACTGTTGGCGGGATCAGAGACCATCTTTCCCAGATCATCGACGGCCTTAAGCAGCACGCCAACAACCATCGAATCGACCCGAACTTTCCGGTCTCTGATCCCGCCGAGAACGTTTTCGACTTTATGGGCCAGTTCCTTGATTCGGGTAAACCCAAGAAAACCGGCGCCACCTTTGATTGAGTGGGCGGCGCGAAAGATCTTGTTGATTAACTCGTCGTTGATCTCACCCTCCTGATCTTGAATGGCTAAAAGATTCTTTTCAAAGGACATGAGGTGATCAAGGGATTCATCAACAAAGATTCTGACATGTTCTTCATTCTGAAATGTCACGAAAAGAGACCTCTTTAAGGGGTGAAATCACTGATCAGCTGGTTGCGTCCGGACTCTTTCGCCTGATAGAGGCAGAGGTCCGACTGCTTGATCATCTCTTCCAGGGTATTGTGGAGGGTTGTGCAAAGCCCGATACTGACGGTGAAACGGACCGTCTGCCCGGCAACCCTGATGATCAGAGCCTCGATTTTGAGTCGAAGTGCGTCAAGGAAGGAGAGTATTTTTTCCGGATCCATATCGACCATCAGAACACAGAACTCCTCGCCACCGAAACGGGAGACGATATCAGTTGTTCTGAAACGATCCAGTAAGAGGTGCGCCAGGGATTTAATCACCTCATCGCCCACGTCATGGCCGTAGGTGTCATTAATCTTTTTGAAAAAATCGATATCGAACATGGCCACTGAAATTGTAATTTGATTGCGGCCGGCACTGGCATGGATTTTGTCGCCAGAGTCAAAAAAGAACCTCCGATTGTAGAGGCCGGTTAATGGATCGGTGTTGGAGAGTTTTTTTACCCGGTCGATATTTTCCATCATTTCGATGCATTGGGTGATCCGGCAATAAAACTCCTCATGGGCAAATGGTTTGACGATAAAGTCATTGGCGCCGTACTTGATGAATTTAGCAGAGAGGATATTGCCCTCCTGCCCGGAAATTCCGATGATAGATACCTCATCCCGCCCAAAATCGTTGCGGATGTTTCGGGTCAGTTCAAAGCCGTTCATCTTCGGCATGTTATAATCAGTGACCACCATACGGATGCCTTTTTCCCGGGTAAGAATCGCCATGGCCTCCTGGCCGTCCGCCGCTTCGAAGACAATGTATTGATGAACCTTCAGAAGATCACTGACGATGGATCTGGAGAAGGTTGAATCATCAACCACCAGGACCTTGATGGAGCGATTCCGGTAGATCCGTTGAACGAGGCTTACCAGGTAATCGACGCTGTGGGGGCCTTCTTTGAGCACGTAATCGACCACGTTTTTGGCCCAGATCCGCTCCCGGGCATCGTCACTCAGGTCTCCGGTGACCACCCCCACCGGAACATGGTGAGAGAGGACCAGATCAACGATCTCACCCCGGGGGGCGTCAGGCAGATTCAGGTCCAGTAGGCTCATGAAATAATTCGTATCACCCCGAAGGATGGTTTCAGCTTCGGCAAGGGTCTCCGCAACGGTCACCTCAAAACCGGTTTCGGTCTCGATCTGTTTCTTGATGATCGAACTGAATAACCTGCTGTCTTCAACGACAAGGATTTTGTCCATGCAACGCTCCCTCAGTACAACGAAGATCGTTCGAAAATTTCAAGTATTTATGCCGCCACCCGCAAACAACTCCGACCGAGAGGGTTTGGAACTGTATTACTATGCTTAAAGTATCTTATCTAAATCGGAAGAAGGAAAACAGCTTAATTTAAATCGGTCGTCATCAAGAGTTTCATAAATCCATTTGATCATGTTTGTATGTTCTTCCTGCCCCACAGTAAAAGGATTTGGAAGAATTCACCGTCATTTAAGGGCGATGGACCCTAATATTGACCGGTGAGGTGTGAAAGTGGTGAGAGTCTTTATAGGAGATCAGGAAAGCAAAGGAATTGGGGACATCATTGATAGAGTGTTGTCGGTGATCTTTAGGTTGTCAGGGAGGTGTCATGGGTCTTAGCGTGGTGAAACGTCTAGCGGTGTTGGCATGCTTTCTTTTGATGGTTTATTTGGGGTTCGTGCTGGTGGTTCCTGCGGCTGTGGCTCAGGAGAGAGGTCCTGCCTTTTCTGATCCCGATGATATTTTCCCGGATTCGAATTGCCCTGCTCCTGGATGCCGAGGGCAGAGTTCGTGAAATTTTTAATCCGGAATCGCTTACCCTGCCTGATCAACTTTTCCATCTCCCCACCCTTACCCTGGCCAGGAGTCTCGGTCAGGTGTATCTAACCACTCTGGCTGGAGAACCTTACCTGCTGGCTGCCGCTGAAGATGGGGCATCGGAGGGAGGGTATCTTCTGTTGGTCTCCCCCCTGGATGCCTATTTTTTACAGAGTTTTTCACCCGTATCGCCTCAGGGGGTGGTCATGGCCCTGGTGAGTGGAGTTGATCAGTTGGTGGTGGCCAGTAATGTCCCGGGGCAGATCAAGGGAGGCACCCAGCTTGACAATCTCAGGGAACGATTTTTTATCGTTGGCAAGGAGTTTTTTGATTACGGCAGCTCGGATCTGGATCTCAGTTTTATTTCCTTGATTTCAGTGGATGAGGTGCGGCGAACCACTGCCGAGGTGCTTGCAGAGGCGCGACAACAACGGGGAATAGTCTCGCTGGGTATCATTGTCGTCTGTCTCGGTATTATGCTTTCCGTGGTCGGACGGATCCAGAAAATGGCCCATCGGGTGGTCGATTCTGAGAAGATTCTGTTGCTCGGCAGTGATATTGAGCCTCTGCGGGTAGCCGGAGATGAAGTCGATTTTCTTGCGGCCAGTTTTACCCGACTCATTGACAGGCTTAAGGAGTATCAGCAACGGGCGGAGCATGATGCCACGACCCTACGCTCTGAGCGCGATCTGGCCCGGCAGTATCTCGATATCGCCGGGGTCATGATTGTGCTGCTCGATGCCGAGGGGCGAGTGCAGATGATCAACCGTAAAGGGTGTCAGGTGCTGGGCTGCAATGAAGCTGAAGTAGTCGGGTGTAACTGGTTCGCTGATTTTATTCCGGAGGATCACAGGGCGGAGGTTTGGTCCTTCTTCCAGAAGGGTATGGTCGGTCAGGAATCTTTGCCGGATGGGTACGAAAATCCGGTGAAAACCGTGGATGGTTCTGAACGCTTGATTGTCTGGAATAACGTTTCGCTGATGGATGGTAGCGGTCGGATTGTCGGCACCTTGAGTTCCGGCGAGGATATCACCGAAAAACGGGTCATGGAACAGGACCGTGAACAGTTGATTATGAATCTCAAAAAGGCCCTGTCCGAGGTTAAGACCTTGAGTGGGATGCTGCCGATTTGCGCATGGTGCAAGAAGGTCAGAAACGATGATGGGTACTGGGACCAGATCGAAGGGTATATCCAGCGACACTCCGACGCCTTATTCAGCCACGGTATATGCCCATCCTGCATGAAGAAAAATTATCCCGACCTGGACGATGAAAATGATGGTGTGAAAGGTTAGGGGCTGTCCGGGAAGAACCTTTACTTGTCCAGGGAGGGTGTTTGTGGTAAGAATAAAACCGGCACCCGGGCGCTAACCGCGTGCCCTTCCATGGCCGGATTTGGCCATGTTTATTTGTATATGGGGAACCATCTTTTGGGTGGTTCCCCTTTTTTGTTTGGTGCACCTTGCGAGGAACCATGATACCTCAATAATGACGGCGTCGCAAAAGGTCCGATCTGCCGCGTTGTAGCACATTTTCGGAGTCTACGTTTACCTGTTCGTTCGGCGTACCAGATGTATGGCCTCGCTCACAAAAATGCACTACTCCTCGGAGTCTACGTTTATCTGTATATCGAATTTTTCGCAGTCTTCGCTGCTTAGCCATCCCGTGACTTTTTGCAAATTCATCAATAATGAACGAACATGACGAATGAAACAGTACATGATCGATGCCCCTTAATCCGTGTATTAAATATAAAACGTATTGACCAGCCATGGCCGATCGGGCTAAAAGATGAGTATCTATGACAGAATATTAAATCTGATTCTCGCCGAACTTCTCTCTCTGCGGCGGAGGTTGTGAGCCTGATGATTACCATTAGAAGAGAAGAAAATCGTGACCGGCAATCGGTTCGCCTTATTTATAAGGCCGCTTTTGGCCAACCTACCGAGGCCGATCTGGTCGATACGTTACGGAAATCCTGCCCTGATCGGTTGGCTCTGGTGGCCGAGGAAGGGAAGGAGGTGGTGGGGCATATTCTCTTTACCCCGGCGAGTATAACGACTGATGATGGTAACAAGATTAGCGGGATGGGATTAGCGCCGGTGGCGGTCCCTCCTGATCTCCAAGGTGAGGGTATCGGGTCGCGTCTGGTAAATGAGGGTCTGGCTATCCTCAAGAGTCGTCAGTATCCATTTGTCATTGTCTTAGGGTATCCTCTTTATTATCCACGGTTCGGATTTGTCCCTGCTGAAAGGTACAATATTCGCTGCCAGTGGCCGGATGTGCCATCTGAGGCCTTTATGGTTCGGATTCTTGACAAGGAGGTCATGAGTGGGATCTCCGGCGGAACAGCCTATTACCGTGATGAATTCAACCAGGCCGTGTAGTTCCGCTGGCCCGCGTTGCATTCAATCGGTGCCCTTTATGGGTATTAGTACCCTTCAAGAAAAGCCAGAGGGGAGCAACGGCTGTCTACGGCAAGAGGGAAGTCTTGATCCGAAGTATACCCAGGCCCATATTGTTCCGTCCCTTGAGCAGAAAGGTCCTGGAGTCCATGGCGAAGTAAATTTCATTATTTCTGCCCCTGCTGCGTTCTTGAGGTATTTTCCCAGTACATCCTTTGACGTCATCTTGGGCGGAGATATGATCCCATTGATATGCGTCGAAATCCGAGAAGGACACGGAGTTCATGATGATCTCTGAAACATTAATCGTTAATCTGCTCATCATTCTCAGTGCCGCCTGGCTGTTGGGGTATATATTTTCTCGTTTCGGGTTACCGGTGATGTTGGGGGAACTCATGGCCGGTTTGATTTTAGGGCCAGCCCTGCTGGATGTTGTTCATAGCTCGGAACAGATTGAACTGCTTGCCGATCTGGGTATCTTCTTTGTGATGTTCTACGCCGGGATGGAGATGGACCCGCGTCTGTTGCTTGCCCACATCCGTCCTGCCCTGGCCACGGCTCTGGGTGGTTTTGTGCTCCCTTTTGTCATGGGATATTTTACCACCAGAGTATTCGGGGGCACGGTTTTTCAGGCTCTTTTTGTCGGGATGGGGCTCTCGGTTACCGCCATTGCCGTACAAGCCGTGATTCTGCAAAACCTCCGGATCCACCACTCCAATATCGGTCATATCATCATGGGGGCCGCGATTGCTGATGATATCTTTTCCCTGGTGACCCTGGGGGTTCTTCTGGGACTGGCTAAGAGTGGTGTCGTCGAGCCGGTTGCAATCCTTATGCTGCTGGGTAAGGTGGTCCTGTTTTTTGGATTCACCATCGTTGTCGGTGAATTCGTCATGCCTCGATTAACTCCCCATCTCACCGATTCCGGAGGGAAGGCCTTTACCTTTGCTATGATAGTTGCCCTGGTCATGGCCTTCCTGGCGGAAAAAGCCGGGTTGCATCTGGTTATCGGGGCCTTTCTGGCTGGGCAGTTTGTCCGGCGGGAGATCATGGACCAGCGGATTTATGAGCTGCTCAATGATCGTTTTTACAGTATCAGTTATGGTTTTCTTACCCCGATCTTTTTTGCGACCCTGGGGTTTCAGCTGGCCTTTACCTGGACGGGCGAGTTTATCGCCCTGGCCTGCGCCTTGACCGCGGTTGCCATTCTGGGCAAGGTTTTAGGGTGTGGCCTTGGGGCCAAACTAACCGGTCAGGATACGACTGAAGCCCTGGTGGTGGGAATCGGGATGAACGGTCGAGGGGCTGTGGAACTGGTTATCGCCTCCGTGGTGATACAACTCAGTGACCAGTTATTGGCTTCCGGGGTTATCAGAGAACCGCTCCTTACCCCGAATCAATTTTCAGCTCTGGTTTTCATGGCCTTTGTGACTACGATTATGACTCCGATTATACTTAAATGGTTGGTGGTTCGGAGTTGTTCGTCAGCTGATGGTGCGGCTTTTTGTGCCCTTTGGGATCAAGGGGATTCCGAAGAATTCCGCGCAGAAAAGGGGATGGAGTGATAACCTCTTTATTTGGCAGGTGGTAAAGGGCCTGGAGTTTATCTGAAACCAAGGTTTTCAGGGAAAGGTGATGAGTGATTCCCAACCGACCCAAAAATCATATTCTCGCAGGCGAAGGGGAGGGCAAGACTACCAATGTCATTGCTGTCGTCGGACCTTACCCTTCTGCTGGAACTGTCCCTGTGGCTTCCAGATCTGTGATGATTGCTTTAAAGAAAATCTTTGGGGTATCAGTAACGGACCGACCTGGATCTGCCCGGATTGTGGACGGATCCGGATGATGTGATGAACAGTATTGGCTGGTGGAGGAGCGAATCTCTGCCGGTCCCTGACTAAATTCAATACCAATATTTCCCCGCAATAATTCTAAGGCCATGGCCGATATCTGCCGGAATAGTATTTCATTTATCGAATGATGTGATCTTGATCTCTCTTTCGGTGCCGATCACCTGTAAAATCAAAATCTCCTGTCGTTACGAATTCCGCGTTTTGTAGTCTCTTTGTTTGAAATCGTTCAATTCGCGGGGCCAAATGTTGGGTTCCGTTTTCTAGCTTTTTCCAATCCTGGATTTTTTCTACCACATCGTCAACTCCCTAGGCTGTAATGGTGGTCCTGCGTCTTTGATCTATGCGTGATGAAATATCCGCAAAATTTCATTCAAATCTGGTAGTAAATATTCTCAGGTAGTAATTATTCCTATCTTATTTGTGCTGTATATTGATAGGAGTTTTCAATAAATTATATCGTTAAATAATAAATATATTCTTTTGGGTTGAATGTCGTGTTGATGTAGGCAGATTTTCTTTTTTGTTTGCTATTTCGCTCAGTGTATAAAGTGCCAACAAAAACTTGTGGTTACAATAAATTGATTTCATGTATGTATATATGTTTGAAATTGCAGATAAATTAAGAATACCGGGCGGTTGTTCTTGACGGGAATGTTTTTTGTTGTGGTCGTAGTTGGTGTCAGCAGAACTCTCCAATGGGGGTTTTGGTATAGTTTGTATGAATCATTGGTGTGGCAGAGTTTGGAAATAACTATATCAAAAAAAAGCATTGACACTTTCCTTTCGATATTTTTTAGTTGCCATTCTATTAACAAATTGGATGTAGTTGCTGTTGTGCTGGCCTGTTTGCCTTGGGTAGGCAGGTGTTTTTGTATTTCATAATTAAAAATGGGAGGAAACAAATGAAAAAAAGAAGTTGGGTGTATCTTCTAATCTCGAGCCTTGCGGTTTTGTTGTTGCTCGGGAGTCAGGCTTCGGCCTTTGGTCCCCATGATCATGATGACGATGATCGGTCTAAAAAGGAAAGTGTTCACAAATCAAAGAAAAAAGGTTTCAAAACAGGGCATGTGAAGGAGCGTGAACCTGTCCGGAAACGGACTAAGAAAACTAAGAGCGATGATGGGGTTTTAAGGGAAGATGCCTTGAAACATGCCAGAAAGAAAATTAAAGGCAACGATCTGAAATTCGAAAGATCACAAGAAAAGACGGATCGCCTCGGTTTCAAGCATATTCATTTAACCGAGAGCTATAAGGGGATCCCGATTGTCGGCGCCGAATATATTGTCCATATGGATGCTGATGATAATATTTTCGCCACCAGCGAGAGTTTTACTCCGGATCTCTCCCTTGATGTAACTCCGACCATTGACGTCGCTCGGGCTATCGAGATCATCTCAGCAGATTTTCTTGAAGATATTTCTGCAAAAATAATCCTGCCCCCGTCTTTGGTCATATATGGTGAAGAGTTGGCATATACCTGCATTTTTGCTGATATTGCTGCCCCCTATGAGATGCACTACTTTGTCAACGCCCAATCCGGGGAAGTCATTGGAAAATTCAATAATATTCAGTTCGGCACCCCCTCCCAAGGTAATGGCGTATCGATTATTGATACGATCAATGGGGCGAGACTCAGTGGTGAGGACGGATCGGTTCAGGTCCTGGAAAACGGTTGGTTCGATACCAGCGATAGTTCCTATTATCTGTTTAGTTTTGATAACCTCTGGGGGGTTTTTGATACGGACACAGCCGACTGGGCGAATAGCGTCTCTCCGAATTGGGGAACCAGTGACCCGGCCGCCATTTCAACAGCTCTGAATTTTGAAGTTACCCAGAAGTACGTGACGACCATCGTTGGGAGAGACAGCTTCAACGATCAGGGGGCCTTCGCCCAGGCTAATATTCATTACAGCACCAATTATGCCAATGCTTACTGGAATGGGATCGACTTTACCTTCGGTGATGGAAGTGGCAGTTCCATTGGACCGTTAACCACCTTGGACATTGTGGCCCATGAATATGGACACGCGGTGACCCAATACACCTCTAATCTGACCTACAGCTATGAGTCAGGGGCATTGAATGAGTCGTACTCCGATATCTTCGGTTCTCTGGTCGAGTTTTATGCCCAACCCGATGGCCGGGGCGATTATCCGAACTCAACCCCGGGATACGCCGACTGGTTGGAAGGTGAAGATGCCTGGATAGGCTCGGCGCTTCGGGATATGCGCAATCCCCAGAGATTTGTGCAGCCCTCCTATTATCATGGGAATATGTGGTACACCGGCACCGGCGACAACGGTGGGGTCCATTACAACAGCGGGGTTCAGAATCATGCTTTTTATCTGTTGGCGGAAGGCGGTTCCGGAACCAACGACGGTCATGCCTATGGTCCGATTGCCGGGCTGGGTATCGAGGCGGCCGGGGAGATTGCCCTCTATGCCAATATGAATTTTCTGACCGCATCGTCGGATCATTATGATGCCCGGGATGCTTGGATTTTGGCGGCTGAAACCCTGGGCTACACTGCAGGTCAGGTTCAGGCGGTTTCCGATGCCTGGGTCGCCTGCGGGGTTTCTCCGGTTCGGATCGATGCTCCGAGTCCCTTGCCGAATGCCGCAATGGGAGAGGCCTATAGTTTACAGATGGTGGTCACCGGTGCGGTTGGCGGGTATACCTGCTCGCTGGCCAGTGGGGATGTCTTGCCCGCTGGGTTAACCCTTGACCCAAGCCTGTGTGAAGTGTCAGGCATAACCGCGATCCAGTCTGCCGGGATCTATCCGGTTGGGATCGAAGTGGTTGATTCCATCGGGATGCCTGCTTCGCGGATTGTCCCCATTAATGTCGTCTCGCCCGTGAAGATCACTGCCCCCAGCCCGGTTCCAGTAGCCTATCTGGCCCAACCGTATAGTGCTCAAATGGTTGTGACCGGTGCGGTGGATCCTTATGTCTGCGCGGTTACTTCTGGGTATAGTCTGCCTGCAGGGCTAACCCTGGACAGTGCCACCTGTGAAATTTCCGGGGTAACCGCAATCCAGACCACGGGATATAAATCCACGAGAATCAATGTGGTGGATGCCATTGGCATGTCAGCCTATGTTTCATTTTCCATCCGGATTGTTTCCCCTATTACGATCCAACTGCCGAATCCGGTTCCATTCCCGATCGTTAATGAGCCATTTTCAATGCAGGTTACGGCTACCGGTGCGGTTGGGAGTTATTCCTGCTCGGCAACCAGTCTTCCTACAGGTCTTTCGATGGACAGCACTACCTGTACCGTTTCAGGGACTCCCATAACCTTTGGTTCGCGACAAGCAGTACTCACCGTTGTTGATTCGCTGGGCATACCTGGAACGCTCTCTGTTTTGTTTGATGTTTTTGATGAAAGTAAACTCCTCGAGGCATCTACAACTACGACAGCAGGTCAGTCTTGGATCGACGTGGAAACGGATGCATCCGGCAATATCTATGCGGCAACTCAGGCGGCAGTTTCGAAATATACACCTCAGCTCGATTTGCTTTGGAGTATGCCTTTTACCGGCACTATCCAGGCCATTTCCGTTACTTCCGCTGGGAATATTCTCGTTACCGGAAAGGGTGGGACGACGGGAGGTGATTTTTTGACCGGGATGTATGATTCCGACCAAAATGAGATCTGGCTCAGGAGTTATCCGGGTGGGGCCTTGCTAAAAAACAGCAAATTGACCATCGATGGAAGTGGTACTATCTATATCGCGGGGATGGTGTCAGACACGGCTGCCGCGCAATATAAGTTTGTAATTTTCAAATATGATCAATCCGGCGTGGCAACTCCCTTCCTCGAAATGGATGCCTTCCATGCCAACAGTGGGGTTGCCGGTATTGTTACTGATTCGGACGGCAATGTTTATCTGACCAATGATTACGGCAGTTCATATGGCAACTCCGGGCTACTCTCAAAATATAACTCGGATGGGTTTCAGTTGTGGAACACGACAATTTGGAATTATTACTATCAGTATATGCATGGACTGACCATTGACACAGACAATAATCTCTATGTCGGCTTATATGGATATACCGGTAGCCAATACAGAAGTGATTTCCGAAGCTTTACCTCAGATGGCGCTGAGCGCTGGAGAAAGTATCTCTCTTTGCCGGGGCAAACGTATGAGTCTGATTTGACCATGAATACGTATGGAGTCCTCTCGGTCCTCGTTCATTTCACCGGTGGGACTAATAGTTTTGACATCGCTACCCTCGTCAATCGGGATCCTTCCCAGGGTGTGGTCTGGGGAATTGAGACCTATGACAGCGGTCTAACCGATTACAGTTATGCGGTCTCTGCTGGTCCGAACGGTGAATTTGTTGTTGCCGGTCGGGCCGGTTCCAGTGGGGTGCTCATCCGGTATGAGTCGACCAATAATGATGTTGATGGCGACGGTTATGATTCCGTGGAGTTCGGTGGCACAGACTGTAATGACAATGATCCCTTGATCAATCCCGGCGCCGAAGAGATCTGTGATGAAATGGACAATAACTGCAACGACCAGATCGATGAAGGGGTGACTACTACCTACTATCTCGATAATGATTCGGATGGGTATGGCGATTTCAATTCACCGGCGGAGGCCTGCTCACTGCTAAGTGGTTACTCAACCGATGATACGGATTGTAATGACCTTGATTTCCTGGTCAATCCAGGGGCGGCAGAGATCTGTGACGAAATTGATAATAACTGTAACGGTCAGATAGATGAAGGGGTGACCACTACCTATTATCTGGACAGTGATCTGGATGGGTATGGCGATTTCAATTCTCCGACGGAGGCCTGCTCACTGCCAAGTGGTTACTCAGTCGATGCCACAGATTGTAATGATGATGATTCCTTGGTTAACCCAGGGGCTGAAGAGATCTGTGACGAAGTGGATAATAACTGTAACGGTCAGGTCGATGAAGGGGTGACCACTACCTATTATCTGGACAGTGATCTGGATGGGTATGGCGATTTTAATTCACCGGTGGAGGCCTGCTCACTGCCAAGTGGTTACTCAGCCGATGCCACAGATTGTAACGATGATGATTCCTTGGTTAACCCAGGGGCTGAAGAGATCTGTGACGAAGTGGATAATAACTGTAACGGTCAGATTGATGAAGGCGTAACCACCACTTATTGGTTGGATAACGATCTTGACGGATTCGGTGACAATCGGTACACGGTTGAGGCCTGCACGCAACCGAGCGGGCATGCTTCAGAGGCAAATGACTGTTATGATTTCGATAACTCCATTTATCCTGGGGCCCCTGAAATCAATGGTGATGGGATTGATCAGGACTGTAATGGTTATGATCTGTCCATTGAGATTACCCGAGCCGAATATGATGATCATGACGAGGATTTTGATATTCGGGCGACCAGTGATCTGGGTTCCTCTGCGAACCTGGTGGTGGAGGGGTATGGTCCCATGGACTGGAACAGTTCTCGGAATCGATGGCAGTTGACCATTCACCATATCCAGGCCAATGAGGTTCCGGCGTCCATCACGGTCAGCGGAATCGAAGGGAGTGTCACCATGGAGATTGGTCCTGTCATGGAAAACACCATTGCCATTACCCGGGCCGAATACGATGATCATGACGAAGAACTGGACATCCGGGCGACCAGTGATCTGGGCTCGGATGCTGACCTGGTGGTGGAAGGATTCGGCGCCATGTCGTGGAACTCCTACCGACAGCGGTGGGAGTTGATCATCGATCATCTCGATGGGGATGAGGTGCCGTCCACTGTTACGGTAAGTGGCCCCGAAGGTAGCGTAACGGTGAATGTAACCAATAATTAAAGCAACTCGCTACGGTTTCGGTCGAGCGGAGAAATCATGTCTCCTCATCTTCTAGAAGGTAAGAGGGGGGGAGGCCGCTTCGGCCGGTGATTCGTAGCGAATAACCAAGATAAAAGGGCCGTGATCGGTTGTCGTGATCGCGGCCCTTTTTTATTTTTCTGCTCGCGGATAAAGATGGTGTTGAAGAGGGCTGTTGCCGTGACCCAATTGTCGGCCGACGCCCATTTTGAGAAGGGTACTGATATATTCGCCAGCCTGGTGGAAGGCCTTTTGGTAATCACCGGTGAGCAGGTGATAGGAGGCAAAGGCCGAGGCGAAGGTACAGCCGGTGCCATGGAGGCCGCTGTTGTTTATTCGAGGCCGGGTTGCTTTGGCGATCGAAATCAGCCCAGCTCTCTTCCCTACGAGCAGAAGGAGGTCAGTCACTGTGTCCGATGGGTTGATGGCGTGACCGCCTTTGATGACAATTCCTTTGAGATGGGGAAATGTTGACAAGAGGTGCCGCCCGGCCTCTTCGATTTCTTCCTGGTTCAGTTGGGGGTTGCCGATGAGAATGGCCAATTCTTCCAAATTTGGGGTCAGAATGGTCGCTCGGGCAATGACCTCGTCACGGAAGATGACCAGGTCTGCCTGGGGCAATAAGGGGGTGCCCGAGGAGGATTTGAGCACCGGGTCGCAGATGATTTTCCCGTTGAATCCTGCCAGGCATTCGCCAATGGCCCCGGCTACTTCACCGGTGCCGATCATCCCGGTTTTGATATGGGTAATGGGTAGATCGGTTAAAATACTCTCAATTTGGGCCTTGACCAATTCCGGGGTCACCGGGTGGGTCTGGGTTACCCCGAGGGTATTTTGAACAGTGAGGTTGGTGATGGCCCCGCAACCATAGACCCCGATGGTGGCAAAAGTTTTAAGATCGGCCTGAACACCTGCCCCCCCGGATGGATCGGAACCTGCGATGGTAAGAATTGCGGCGGGATGATCCATGTCAGCATCGTTTCCTTGGGTTCGTCTCTCGGATGGGCAACCGATACTTGACCCATCTTGGAGATCCGGTCAGGAGCAGGAGGAGCAACCCGACTTGGAACAAGAGTCTGGGGTGGTCTCTCCGGTGAGTGGGGTCGTATCAATGGCGGTCAGGGTTACCTGGTAATGGAGTTCTTTGCCGGCCAAGGGGTGGTTGTAGTCAATGGTTAGCTCATCGCCATCGATCTTGGTGACCATGGCTGGGACCTTGTCGGTTTTGCCATCTTGCTCGACGGTCATGCCCAGGACCATTCCTTGTTGGGGCGTGATCTCAGGGCCTAGAGCCTCTTTTGATATAGTCTGGACCAGTTCCGGATTATGCGGGCCGAATGCCTCCAGCGGAGCGACCAGAATGGTCTTGGTTTCACCGATTTCCATACCGATGATCCCGGTGCTGAAAGAGGCAAAAACTGAGTCGTCGCCAATGACGAACTCCAGTGGACCGGTGTCGGATGAGGATTCGAAAACTTCACCGGTACTTAAGCTGCCGTCATAGACCACGGTGACGATGTCACCTTCCTTGGCTTTTTGTTTCATGATTTACTCCTAAAGGTTTTATGCCGGTTCGCTTTTTGCGAGACCATGGTTCCGATTTCAGTTGCAAGGACCTATGTCAAGGATCTTGTTTGGGTCAAGTGGCTGACATTTCAGCTGTTTTTTGGTGCTTTCGGGGGGCGGTTGGATTCACATATTAATTTACCGATCAAAAAGACTCCGGGAATCAGATGAAAAAACAGGTCGAAAATATCAAGGGGGCGGGAGAGACGGCCCTCGATGAGCATGCCGATCTTTTCAAGAACATGGGGTTTGGGGAGTCCCGGTGCTGCCAGCATCCAGAAGGTGATAATGGCGAGAGGCAGAATCGGAATCCGGCTGAGTAAGCGGCAAACTGATGTGTTGTTTTTGTCCATTTGATCATTCCTAAATTAGCGCGTAAGATACAGGGTCCTCTTTTTTTTGCAACCCGATTCAATGATGGTCCCGGGCCGGAGGGTGAAATTGGTAGGAAGTGTAAAACTTTTACTCATCTGGTCGAGGTTGGGCCTCGGTTGGCTTGTTCCAGGGTTGCAGTTTTGGGCGCGTGGTATTGACGGTTGCCGGGTTTTTTCTCTGAATATCCATTTGCTGCTGGACGATTATAACTTGACAAGCGGAGCATAACGACATAATTTCAACGGTTTTGTCCATCTGGATTAGGTCGGGTCCGACCAGCAGGAGAAGCTGATCATACAGCGAAGGCCTGTTCCGGGTGAATCCGGGGGAAGCGAAGGTGTGGTTTGATGAAACTGTCATGTGAAAAATACCGACAGGAAGTTGGTTCTGATAACCCGGTCTGTGAACATCCTACCGAGTACTGCCAATTTCGCAAGGCCTGTATAATCAACTTCATGTCCCGTGATCGCGTTCGGGAAGCGCGGAGGGATGTGGAGGATTCGACCGATGCAGTCGATCAACACGAATCTTTATCATCGGGGAAATAAGTATGTTACGTTTTGACAAGAGCGGCGGCCTGTTGCCGGCTATTGTGCAGGATTATCAGTCCGGCGAGGTATTGATGCTGGCCTATATAAATGAAGAGTCATGGGCGAGGACTATTAGCACCGGGAAGGCCCATTTCTGGAGTCGCTCCCGGAATCAATTGTGGCTCAAAGGAGAGACCTCGGGGCACGTCCAGATAATTAAAGAGATCATGGTCGACTGCGACGAGGATACCGTTATTTTTAAAGTGGAGCAATTGGGTGGTGCAGCTTGTCATAAGGGCTACGCAAGTTGTTTTTTTAGGCGACTTGACGGGGGCGATTTAACGGTAATTGGTAAACCGGTATTCGATCCGGCGGAGGTATACAAAAAATGAATTTATTGAAACTGGGCATCCCCAAGGGCAGTCTGGAAAAGGCGACCATTGCACTGTTTGAAAAATCTGGGTGGAGGATTAAGTTATCTTCCCGAAATTATTTTCCGGAGATCGACGATGATGAGATGTCATGTTCCATCTGTCGTCCCCAGGAAATGTCGCGTTATGTTGAACAAGGGGTCCTTGACGCCGGGATTACCGGCAAGGACTGGATCATGGAGAACGACTCCGACGTGGTGGTGGTAGCCGATCTGATCTACTCCAAGGTGAGTAATAAACCGACCCGTTGGGTCATCGCGGTCCCTGGGGATTCCGATATTAAGACCCTGGAAGATTTACAGGGTAAGAAGATTTCCACCGAACTGGTTAATTATACCCGTAAGTTTTTTGCCGAGCGGGGGATTAAGGTTGATATCGAATTCTCCTGGGGGGCAACTGAAGCCAAGGTTGTCTCCAAACTGGCCGATGCCATAGTGGAAGTCACGGAAACTGAATCCACCATCCGGGCCCATGGCCTGAAGGTTATCCATGAAATGATGAGCTCCAATACCCAGCTCATCGCCAATCGGAAGGCGTGGGAAGATCCGTGGAAGCGGGAGAAGATTGAAAACATTGCCATGCTCCTCCAGGGGGCCTTGCGCGCCGATAAGATAGTTGGGTTGAAGATGAATGTCTCTGCGGAGAAACTTGATACGGTCATCAAAATTTTACCCAGTATGAATGCCCCGACCATTGCCTCGCTCTATCAGAAGAACTGGTATTCCGTTGAAACCGTGATTTCCGAGCATCAGGTCCGGGATCTGATCCCCAAGCTGATTAAGGCCGGGGCAGAAGGTATTATCGAATACTCACTTAATAAGGTAATCTGATTGTCAATAGACCATGGAGTTTCATTGGCGTCGGCCCTGATGGGCAAACCCTGTCAGGTTCGTTTTGTCGATAGTGTATACAGCACGGCCCAGCTTCCTCCGGTCGAACTGCCTGAGATTGCCTTTGCCGGGCGTTCAAATGTGGGGAAGTCGAGTTTGATCAATTGCCTGGTCCAGCGGAAAGCACTGGTCAAGGTCAGCTCGGTTCCCGGGAAAACCCAGAGTCTTAACTTCTTTTCAGTGGAGGAACGTCTGTATCTGGTAGACCTCCCTGGGTATGGTTTTGCCAAGGTTCCGCGAAAGGTCAAAAATGATTGGCTCGGACTGATCAGCAGCTATCTTGAAAAGCGGGAACCCCTGCGTTGTGTTGTGGTGATTGTGGATTTGCGGCATGCTCCAAAAATTCATGACCAGGAGCTGATCGATTGGCTTCGGCTCAATGATTTGCCTTTTCTCCTGGTCTATACCAAGATGGATAAACTTTCCCGCAATGAACGGCACAAAAACGCCAGGCTTCTGGACGTGGGTTTTAAAATATCCCCGGAGAATCGGGTGCTCTTTTCCGCCAAGACCGGTGAGGGTAAACCGGCCTTGCTGCTGGCCCTTGATCGATATCTTGATATTGCTTGACCGGTAAGGGATATGCGGTATATTAATCCCTTCATCTGGACCGGTCGGAAGGGGGGCTGGTATCCAAAGATCTAAATTTGTTATCCAGGGGGATCGTGGTGATTGATAAGAACGCCTCGTGCTGGGAAATAACCGGTTGCGGCAGACAGAACGATTGTGTTGTCTGTGACCATCTAGGAGAAAGACAGTGCTGGGAAGTGGTTAGCTCCTTAGACGATTATCGCAGCGCAATGAATGTTTGCAGTGATTGCATCGTGTATGTCTTAAAGCATCAACAAAAGGTTCTAAGCCCTGCTGAAGTTGATCAGATTATGGCCCGCAAACCTAGTATCCAATGTCCCTTAGCCGTGGCCGAGATTTGATCATAGTAAGGAATTTACTCCTTCCTTCGATCGAGTTTGTGCTCGTTTTATTCTCTTAAGTTTATTTGGTTAAGCAGATTTCTGCGGAACCAGGTGGTAGTTCTACGAGGCAGTCGATAATCTGATCGCGGTTTTCGTCGTTGATCGAGAGACCGTAGCGCACCATCCTCTTTATGGTCGACTTCCAGCCCCGCGTACTCTTCGTCCCTAATTTCCCACATATTCTGGTCGCGTAGTGACATTTGGTGCAGTTCGCCGCGACCAAGTCTCCACAACTCTGTCCCGCCCGAATTTGAAGTGGTATGGTCATCTGGCTCATCAGGACGAAAAAGAAGATTATTCGTATATTCATAACTCTTCGTTCCTTAGTATTTTCCAAGTCCCTTATGGGGAAAGGGGAATAATTCCCTGCTCACTATTGGGCGCATTGTTGGTGACCTGCTCAACCTTGATCTGATTTGAGAACTGCCAGGAAGGCACTCTGGGGAATATCCACGTTCCCCACGGTCTTCATCCGTTTTTTACCCGCCTTCTGTTTTTCAAGGAGTTTTCGTTTCCGGGTGATGTCACCACCATAACATTTGGCGGTAACGTCCTTGCGGAGTGCCGCAATAGTGGTTCTGGCAATGACTGTCCCGCCGATAGCGGCCTGGATAGCGATCTTGAACATCTGGCGGGGAATTTCCTCTTTCAATCGTTCGCAGGCATTGAGGCCCCGTTCCCGGGAGCGGCTCCGGTGGGTCAACTGGGACAGGGCGTCAACCTTTTCGCCGTTAACCAGAATGTCGAGTTTGACCAGATCGCTGCGGCGATAATCGAGCAGGGAGTAGTCGAAGGAGCCATAACCCTGGGTGACTGATTTTAATCTGTCGTAAAAATCATAGATGACTTCTGCCAAGGGAATTTCGCAAGTCAGCTCTATGCGGCCGGGGGTGGGGTAATTATAATTGGTGTTTTCAGCCCGTCGCTCAATGCACAGGTTCATCACCACCCCCATGTATCTTTCGGGCATCAGAATCGACGCCTTGATAAAGGGCTCTTCGGTTCGGTCAATCACGGTCGGATCAGGGAAGTACGCTGGATTGTCGATCTCCAGCATGGTTCCGTCGTTCAAGAAGAAATGGTAATTTACGGTGGGGACGGTGAGGATGAGCGGGATATCAAACTCGCGTTCCAGTCTTTCCTGGATGATTTCCAGGTGAAGCAACCCCAGAAATCCACAGCGAAAACCGAAGCCCAACGCCGATGAACTGTCTTTTTGAAATGAAAGGGATGCGTCATTGAGTTTCAATTTTTCCAAGGCAGCGGCCAGATCTTCATAGTCATCCGTGGTGATCGGGTAGAGGGAAGAAAAGACCACTTGGAGGACTTCTTTGAAGCCGGGTAATGGTTTGGCGCAAGGGTTGTCTTTTAAGGTGATGGTATCCCCGGATTTGGTGTCGCTCACTGTTTTGATTCCGGCCAGAATGTATCCGACCTGCCCGGCTGACAGTTCCTTGCGAGGACTCCTTTTAAGGTTAAAGAGACCGACCTCCTCCACCTTGTGGGTGGCGCCGGTGGCCATGAACTTGACGGTGTCGCCCGGTTTGACGCGGCCCTCAAAAATTCGGCAGGAGATAATCGTGCCCCGGTAAGGGTCGTAATTGGCGTCAAAGATCAGGGCTTCCAAGGGTTTGTCCGGATCACCTTGCGGTGGAGGAAGCAGGCGAACTATGGCTTCCAGGATATCGGCAACCCCTTCTCCGGTTTTGGCGGAACAGCGCTGGACCAGATTGGCATCGAGTCCGAGGTCATCTTCGATCTGCAGGGTTACGGCGTCAGGATCGGCAGCGGGCAGGTCGATTTTGTTCAGAACCGGGATTATCTCAAGATCGTTTTCCATGGCCAGATAGAGGTTGGCCAAGGTCTGGGCTTCCACCCCCTGGGCGGCGTCGACGAGCAGTAGGGCGCCCTCACAGGCCGCCAGGGCTCGTGATACTTCGTAGCTGAAATCCACATGACCTGGGGTGTCTACCAGGTTCAGGGTGTATAGCCGTCCGTCCTTTGCTTTGTAGGGCAGACAGATGGTCTGGCTTTTGATGGTGATTCCTCGCTCCCTCTCGATATCCATGGAATCAAGGATCTGGTCTTTAAAGTCACGGGCGGAGACCATTTCGCAGAGTTGGATGAACCGGTCTGCCAAGGTAGATTTGCCGTGATCGATGTGGGCGATAATGCTGAAGTTCCGTATAGTATCCATAAATTCTTTCTATAAAAGGGGACCCGGAGTGGGGGGCTTGCTTTGTCAAGCAGGCGACGTTCTGGAGTTGGTGATGGCCGGCGTTATGTCCGGTACTGTCTTAGGGTCTGTTTATTTATCATAAATGATTCTGGAATGAAATCTATTTCGAAAAATCAACGAGAATGCCTGGGAATAATCCGTTTGATCTGCGAATAAATTTACTATTTATGCCTTGGAATGAGCATGGTAATACTATAATGTGAGCTGCTGATGTAATCAAGATCCAGGGGCTTTTGAGCTCATTGTTGATGGGGTGGTTATTGAGGCATGGGTGCTGTCGGTCCACGGTCTTCCACGTATTATTCTCTTGGATCGCAAAGGATTGGTGCTGGGGTTAGGGTTGTACTGGACCTAGTTGTCGGGATACTTTCGAAGAAGGATCGTTATGAGTTTGTATCGTTATATAAAAATTGGGGTAATGGTCGGGTTGTTTCTTGCTGGACAATCGTTATCGTGCTTTGCCCGGGGAAATGATAAGGTGAATGAAATCTCCTTCGATTGGGCATTTTTTCTGAAAGCAAAATATGGGTTTGCCAGGAATCTGAATTTTGAAGGACCGGAACATGTCAGTGGTGGAGATCTCCTCAGAATCTATCTCCAACTGCACGATAGTTGCCATGTGTATCTTTTTTTGTATGATTCCCGACAGGATTTTTATCTGGTTTTCCCCCCCAACACCCATTATTACGATGCTGAATTCCCGGCCTGGGAAGCCAGTTTTATCCCCAGTGAGAGGGAATGGTTCAACCTGGACGATCATAAGGGCACGGAAACTTTTTATCTTCTCGCGACTCCAGAGCGGCAGGAAGAACTTGAAGGTCTGGTCGACGAGTATCTCACGGACAAAGACAATGATGAACTGAAAGGCCAACTTATAGATCTTATTAGTCAAAAGATTAATAATTCCGCAATGACTTCCGGGGTGACGGAAACTCCCTTGGCTCGCCCCCTGATATTGAAGGACAATCAAATCCGACCTAATAGTGTTGGGGACGCTCTTCAGACCATCAGAGTGGATGCCGGAGGCGCCTATGGCCGGATACTTGAACTCAAGAATCAATAAGCATCCCGGGACCAAGGGGTCGTCATAGGTCCAGGTGGTTGTTGCGATGGTTCGAAGCATGGTTCGGTTTTGATGATCTTCTGGCTATCTCCTGTGATTCAGGGTATAATTACGGTTTTTTCAACGATTATAAAAGGCTTAAAAGGCTCAGGAAGAGATAATGGTAAAGCGCATGACCGAGTCCGATTATTCGGACGGTGAGATCATTGAATCTGGAGAATCCTTACATCCTTTGGTTTCCTTGCCGGATGATGAAAATCTTCCGGTTCCTGGACAGGCCGGTCTTCATCGGTATTTGCAGGAAATAAGTCAGTACGAGTTGTTGACCCGCGAGGAAACCGAAGAATTAGCTATTCGCTATCGTGAATCCAATGATCCGGAGGTAGCCTATAAATTGGTGACGGCCAATCTTCGCCTAGTGGTCAAGGTGGCCATGGATTTTCAGAAATATTGGATGCAGAACTTTCTTGATCTTGTTCAGGAAGGCAATGTGGGGTTGGTTCAGGCGGTAAAAAAGTTTGATCCCTATCGCGGGGTAAAATTTTCATATTATGCGGCGTATTGGATCAGGGCCTATATTCTGAAATCGATAATGGACAATTGGCGTCTGGTCAAAATCGGAACTACCCAGGCCCAAAGGAAGTTGTTCTTTAGCCTCAATAAGGAACGGAAGCTCCTTGAGTCCCAGGGGTTTAAGCCGGAACCGAAGCTCTTGGCCGAACGCCTTCAAGTTAAGGAGAGCGAGGTTATTGAGATGACTCAGCGGATGGGGAGCCAGGATATGTCGCTGGAAACCCCGGTCCATGATGACTCCGGTGACGAGCAGAAGGATTTTTTGGCCGGCTATGGTCCTACCGTTGAGGAGGTTGTTGCCGAGAATCAGGTCAAGCACCAGGTCGGGGCTGTCATTAAGAAAATGGAGCAAAGCTTAAACGATAAGGAAATGTCGATTTTACACGAACGGTTGTTGAGCGATGACCCGTTGACCTTGCAGAATATAGCTGATCGCTATCATATTTCTCGCGAAAGGGTCAGGCAGATAGAAGTTAATCTTCTCTCGAAAATGCGGACTTTTTTTGAGCAGGAACTCCCTGATATTCACAATTTCCTGGATGAAATCATCACCAGTTGGCGGCGTTCTGGATGATTTCCGGCAAAACTCAGGACCAGAACGTTTTCCCTCCCTTTACCACGCAGAATGACCAGAATTTTAGATACGGAAAGATGAAATGAAGAACATGAAAGTGCCGTTATTGGACCTTGGAATCCAGTTGGCAGGACTTCGGGAGAAGATGGTTGCGGCCGTCACCGAGGTAATTGATTCCACCTGTTATATTATGGGGCCCAAGGTTGAGGCTCTTGAGGAGGAGGTTGCCCGGTATTGCGGGAGTCCTTTCGGTATTGGGGTGGCCAGCGGAACCGATGCTTTGCTGGCCTCGCTTATGGCTCTGGGGGTAGGGCCTGGCGATCTGGTGTTGACGACGCCCTATTCCTTTTTTGCCACCATGGGGGCGGTCCTCAGGCTAGGCGCCCGTCCACTCTTTGTTGATATCGATCCGGTATCATATAATATTGATCCGGTTGCACTTGAACAGGCCTTGGCTGAGGACCCGGCCAGAACCGCCAGGATCAAGGTTGTCCTGCCGGTTCATCTGTATGGCCAGTGCGCTGATATGGCCGCCATCATGAAAGTGGCCGACCACTATACTATTCCGGTCCTGGAAGATGCGGCTCAGGCCATCGGTGCAGCCTGCCCTATGGTTGAGAATGGACGGGTCGTCTGGCGTCGGGCGGGGTCGATCGGTGTGGCTGGGTGCTTTTCTTTTTTCCCCAGTAAGAACTTGGGCGGAGTGGGGGATGGGGGGATGATCACCTGTCAGGATCCCCAATTAACTGAAAAAATAAAAATTATCCGGGTCCATGGTGGGGCCCCAAAGTATCATCATGGGGTGGTCGGTGGAAACTTTCGGCTCGATCCAATCCAGGCAGCGGTCTTAAGCGTTAAGTTGCCGGAGTTGGATGGTTGGCACCAGGCCAGACGCGATAATGCCGCCCTCTATAACCGTTTGTTTGACGAAGTTGGCCTTGCCGGCGACCAGCTGACCCTGCCCATTGCCGTTTACCGAGATTCACCAAGGGAAGCTGGAGCGTATCCAGACTACCATATCTATAACCAATATGTCCTCCGGGTAAAAAACCGGGAGAAGCTCATGGCTTTCATGGCTAACGCCGGGATTGGAGTTGAGATATATTATCCCATTCCCTTGCATCGGCAGCAATGTCTCGCCGGGTATGGCTATGAGCGTGTTTCGTATCCTGAATCCGAGCGGGCCGCCCGTGAGACCATGGCCTTACCGATTTATCCGGAACTCACCGATGCCATGCAGGAATATGTTGTGGATCGAATAGCTGCGTTTTATGCTGATCCAACCAATAGGGAGATGTAACTTGTCTGTTCCGACAAGGATTGTGAGGCCTCGGTTCTGGGGGCTCATTTTTTTTCTGATTTTTACAGCTTTTGGGATTGGTCATCCTTCCGCAGCCATTGCAGGACTCATCGACCTTTTAGTCCTGCCTGATCTTTTTCCAGATCATGAACTCATCCAGGTTACTCCAGACAGTCCGCTTTGGAAAAAAAAATGGGATGATGGTCGGCGTTTGGCCCGTAACGGCGATTATCTCACTGCAATTGCCCGGTATGAAGAGTTCCTTGGCGGATTGCCCGGTAATTATGCTGCTCGCTGGGAGCTGGGGCAGCTTCTGCTCCGGACCAAGACATGGGAAAGGGCGGTTGCTGTTTTGGAACCGGTTCTCGAAAATGATCCGGGCCGGGTTGATGTTTTAAACGGTCTCGCCATTGCCCTCAGGCAGCAGGGCCAATTTGGCCGAGCTCTGGACCTGTTTTCCAGGGCGCATGATCTATCCCCTGATAATCTTGTTTCCCAGGCCGGTTTAGCCCAGGGTCAGGTTGAGGTCGGGCGGAAAAAAGAAGCATATCTCCTCATTGAACAGATCGTCAAACGGCTTCCTGATGATCAGTCTCTTCGTTTGGCTCTGGCCAATCTGGCCGTTGAACTGGGGAGATTGGAAGCTGCCTTGAAACATTTGGCCGTATTGGCTGCCCCCACTAATGCTTCCTGCGACGTTCTGCTCATGACCGCACGGGTTTGCGAGGAACTGGGCAAAGAGCGCAGTGCTGCGCGTTATTGGTTACGGGCGCTAGCCGTTGCCCCTGGAAACCGCGAGGCCCATGGCCGTCTTGCCCTCTATTATGAAAAGAGGGGTAATATTGACCGAGCCCTCCTCCATCTCTTGGCCCTTCTTGAGAGTGATCCGAGTAACGATTCCCTGCTGAGCCAGATCTGTCGTGTTTATGTAGGAGCCGATCGCTTTGCCGAGGCCCTCCCCTATTTTGAACGGTATGTTCAGTTAAAACCCAACGATATTGAGGCCCTTCGTTCGATCATCAATATCAATGTTGCCTTGGGTAACGATACGATTTCTCTGTATCGCCGTTTATTGGCCCTTACCCCTGATGACCCCCAGTTGATCGACACGTTGGCTGATGATCTTGAAGCCGCTGGGGATTCTGAAGGAGCACTCTTCATGTGGCAATATGTTACCAGGATCTCACCTGGTCGAGTGGAGGCCTATCGGGCCATCGTCGGGCTCTTGGAAAGCCTTGGTCGAGATGAGGGGATGATCGAGAGCCTGACCCGCATACATGAACTTGATCCTGGTGATGCCAATGTTCTCAGGAAGCTTGCCAGGTTGCAGAGAAGTGCCGGGGATCTTACAGCAAGTCTTGCCTCTTATAATAAACTTGAGGAGGCCGCTGGAATCGACTTTGAGGAGTATGATCAGCGGGGAACTCTCCACGATGAACTGGGCCAATACTTGGAGGCCCTTGTCGATTATCAAATCCTCTTAAAGAAATTTCCGGGACGACATGATATTCGCAGACGAGGTGTCGTGCTGGCCGGTGAGCTTGGCCTTGCCGACGTGGTAACACAGTTGGCGGTGAATTGGGATGCCCTCTCCACCGTTCAGGAGCGGGATAGCGATGCGCTGCTGCTCGCTACGGCCTATAGGAATGCTCGTGATTATGGCCGTGCACTCCAATGGTATCAAAGGATCCTTTCTCCTCTGGGGCCCTGGAATGAAGATGGTGACCCGCAGGGAGAGGATACCCAGGTTGTGGTTGAGGCTGATTTTGGCCTGATTGATCTTTATTTGCAGGAGGGTTTGGTTGTTGAGGCAGAGCAGCGGCTCCGGGAGATGTTTATTGCTGGGAGGGATCCATCCAGGGGCATTGGGCGATTGTTTGAGTTAGCTTTACAGAAACATTCCTCCGGCGATGAGAATGCCAAGGACTGGATCCGTGCCTATCGCGCTTTTTCTGGGGGAGATCAAAGAATGGCCTTCTTGATGGAAGCCCGGATGTTGGCCCGGGAGGAGAACTATGACCGAGCCATCAGGATGTGCCAGCGTCTTTTACATGAAAATATAGCCAAGGGCGGGTCAGAACCTAACTCTGATGATCTCCTTTTTGCCCGAGAGGTCGGTTTGGTTCTAATCACTATTTTTATTGGAAACCATGATTATGATGAAGCGGAGCAACAGTGCCTGGCGATGTACGGTTCCGGTTCGGATCCAGAAATCTTGGTTCTGCTTGAAAAGATTGCCCGAAAAAAGAACAACCGGGCTGCTGCTGAAAAATTGCACCAACGTCTGCAGGGTGGAAGCCCTGACCTCATTGCTCTTCTGAATCTTGCGGAGTTGTACCGTCAGCATGGGATGGTCGCTGATCAAGCTGAAGTCGCCATGCTGGCCCGGCAACGGATCAATGGCTCAAATCGGGCTGCCTTTCTGGCTATAGAGGCATATACCACGATGCGTGAGTACAAATCGGCCCGGTTGATCCTCGATGAATTGTACCGGGATCAACCGGAAAACATCTCGGTTCTTAGTTCGTTAGTCGATATTGCGTATCGTGCTGGACATTATCAAGAAACGATTTCCTATGGAAATCTACTTCTTGAACTACAACCCGGCCGTGTCGATGGACACTATTTAATTTTCAGGAGTTTTCTCGCCCTTGGAGAAAAAGACCAGGCCAAGAACATTCAGAATATGCTCTTCCCGGTTCCAGTTAGTAAGATGCTGGATGCCTCGATGAAAGGTGCCGGGTTGGAACAGGTGATTGAACTCCCCAGTCGCACAATCTGGCAGATTATTACCTTTTCGGCCCCTCGTCACCTTGGGGTTACGGAAATTGTTATGTCTTCTCGTTTTGCAGCGAACCGGTTCAAGGATGAACGGGCCGCCGTGCAGCGGATGGCGACCCCCTTTTATGCCCGCTACCGCTGGGAAAGACGATTCGAACATGCCATTAGTTGATCTTGTTTCAGCCCGGGTGAGGTGTCATTGGATTTTGGGTTGGAATGAACCCTCAAACCGTTCTTGCATAAAGCCGATCAAATGAGTATTGTCGTACTTATTCGGTCTTTCGGGTGTCTCCGTATACTCCTAGAGGCTGCCCAAAGTAGTCCCGTTTTTGTTGCCAACCAGACACATGCATGGGGCTTGGTTTTTTGGTAAGTGAAGGTTGTCCTTCTTCTTTGCCAATGATATTTTGTGGTCAGCCAAGAGTATAGCATTATGGGTGAATAAATGGACGGGTTGTGGGAAGTCCTAGAGATAGTATTGTTCTTGGTTTGCTGGTTATTGATTACCATCTATCTGGTGCCGAAGGTGAAGGGAGGGTTTTCCTGAAGGGATGACTGCCGTCTCGTGAGGCCGGATAATAAGGAAGCAGCAGATCAAGACGATGACATCTAACGGGATTTTTCGTGGATTAGATCGTCTTTGTTTTTTTGGGGAGAGGTAGTGCTGCCCATTGCAGTGCTACTCTGTACGTGCGGTGGTCGCCCTGATTAGAAGGCGTCCATCGTCTTTTTTTTATGGCACAGAACATAGAACGGACTCAGATTAAAGGTTGATGTGTTGTTTCCCTCACCTTGAGGCTTGCATCTGACCGGACGGTTAGGTGAGGGGCCAACAACAGCTCAGTCTGACTGGGATAAGAGGCGTGGTCTCAGCTTTATTATAATCCCGGCAGAAATTGAACGAAATCCGGGGGGATCCATATTTAGCATGTACCCCTGGAATTTCTATGTCCGTTCGCAGTGGCAGCCGAATTTTTGAGGAGAGATTGATAAATGGTTGAGAGGTTACCCATATCTAAAACCGGTTTTGCGAGACTTCGGGCCGAATTGGTCAAGTTGCAGCGTGAGGACCGGCCCACTGTGATCAAGTCTATTGAAGTGGCCCGTGGACATGGCGATTTAAAAGAGAATGCCGAATATCATGCGGCCAAGGAACGCCAGTCGTTCATTGAGGGTCGGATCATGGAGCTTAAGGATAAGTTAAGTCGGGCTGAAGTTATCGACTGCTCCACGGTGCCCATAGACAAAGCCTGTTTTGGAACTGTTATCTCGGTGATCGATCTGGATAATGATACCGAACTCAGCTATAAACTTTTGGGCCCTGATGAATCGGATATGAAAAAAAGTTGTATATCCGTGCTTTCACCCTTGGGAAGTTCAATGCTGGGAAAGTCGGTGGGTGATGAGGTGACGGTGAAGACCCCGGGGGGAATCCGGTTGTTGGAAATTGTCGACATCTCTCGCTCCGATACGGAATGATCTCCGGATCGGAGCTTAGGGGAGAAACGCTAGTTCGCTTGTTCGATACCTGACAGGAAGATACTGCTTATCTGGTTTGCCGCTTCCTCGATAGTATACTGATTGGTTGGGGAAAGGATCCATAGCCGTGCCGTTTCATCCAGGGCTCCGAAAAAAGCCCGTTTGGCTACACCGGGCAATACGTCTTTTCGGAAGACGTTTAGTTCCTGGCCTTTATGGATTATCCTTGAGATAATATCGACATACTCGATGAATCTTGTATTGCGATATTCACGCATGAACTTGTTGCTTTGCCGAAGTTCCATTTGCAGAACCTCGGACAGATCCTTTCTTTCTTTGACCAACCGCATATGATTTGCAGCGAACAATCGTAACATTCTCTTTGGATCTTCTTCCTGGTTTATCCTTTCTTTGATATCAACAATGATCTTGCCGATCTCTTCCTCAAAAATGGAAATAAGAATATCGTATTTGTTGTTAAAGTACAGATAGATCGTTCCATCGGCCACTTCAGCTTCCTGGGCAATATCCGAGATTCGGGCGCTGAAAAAACCCTTACGGGCAAATACCTTTATGGCAGCGAGAATAATCTTACGGTGTTTATCCTGAATTCGAATAGCCTTTTCGGGGCTCAAGGGGGTGTTTTCTGTGGTTTTGGTCGCCATCAGGGGTCAGATCTCCGGGGTAGCGGGTATACGTTTAAACCTCCTGCCAACGCTGAGGATCCCGGGTGGTTCATAGGCGTTTGGGGGTTCCCCGACTCGGTGCAGACAGGAAAAAGCCATGCGATGAATATATAATAATGAATGTATATTCATTTGCGATTCAGGTAACATACCTAGGGGGTCTTCCTGGTGTCAAGGTAAAAATAATGAAATAGGTCTCTATCGGATACTTGGTTCGCCAAGGTCACGTGGGGTGCTTGTTCAAAGGTTAAAAACCGCCTGAACCCTTGATATCTGTTGACGCTTGACAAGGGAACCGGTGGGTGGGTACCATAGCGATTTTGTTGAGTTGTTAGAGGCGAGAAATTTATTTGGTTTTTAGAAAGGATGCGGTCGCGATAAGTGACAAGCAACCCAGGTGCAGTCAAGGAGAGATTCGATGAGAATTCTTGTTATCGGTTCGGGGGGAAGGGAACACGCCCTGGTGTGGAAGATCAGGCAAAGTTCCCAGGTTAATCAGGTCTATTGTGCACCCGGAAACGTAGGGATTGGACAAGATGCCGAATGTGTTGAAATTGCGGCGGATGATATTAAAGGACTAGCTGAATTTGCCCAACGGGAAAGGATTGATCTCACGGTGGTTGGCCCCGAAGTGCCCTTGACCATGGGGGTTGTCGATTTCTTTAAAGCTAAGGGATTGAGAGTGTTCGGTCCTGAGCAGAAGGCTGCGGCCCTTGAGGGAAGTAAGGTGTTTACCAAGGACCTCATGAAAAAGTATGGTATTCCCTCTGCTGAATACGGTGTATTCACTGATCGAGATCAGGCGGTAGCCTATATTCGTGCGGTAGGCGCACCATTGGTGGTTAAGGCGGACGGTCTCGCTGCCGGCAAGGGGGTTATCGTTGCCGCCGATATTGAGGAAGCTATTCGAGCTGTGGACCTGATTCTGGCCGAAAAGGCCTTTGGAGAGGCCGGCAACCGGGTCGTTATCGAGGAGTTCCTGGTGGGAGAGGAGGCCTCTTTTCTTGCCTTTACCGATGGAAAAACCGTTTTGCCACTTCCCTCATCCCAGGATCATAAAGCCGTATTTGATGGAGATCAGGGCCCCAATACCGGCGGGATGGGAGCCTATTCTCCTGCACCGGTGGTAACGAAAGAGATTCACGAAGATGTTATGAAGAACGTCATGTATAAGACCGTTGCGGCCATGGCTGCCGAAGGCTGTCCTTATCAGGGCATTCTCTATGCGGGCTTGATGATCAATAATGGTCGGGTCAAGGTACTTGAATTTAATTGTCGGTTCGGTGATCCCGAAGCCCAGCCGCTCCTGATGCGTTTAGACTGTGATCTGGTGGAGGTCATGAATGCAGTGATTGATGGCCGCCTGTCCGAGGTTGAACTGCGGTTGGATCCACGGCCCACCGTATGTGTGGTGATGGCTTCGGGCGGATACCCGGGTGCCTATGAAAAAGGGCATGCTATTACGGGGCTTGATCAGGCAGCTGAGGTCCCCGGAGTGCAGGTCTTTCATGCTGGGACCACGCTCCGTGGAGAAGAGGTCGTTAATGCCGGTGGTCGCGTACTAGGCGTAACAGCCATCGGTGATACCTTGGCATCCGCTATTGATGATGCCTATCGTGTCGTTTCGATGATCCATTGGCAGGATTGCTATTACCGGAAGGATATCGGCCGTAAGGCCCTCCGGCGGATGGCCGGCTCCCCTCTGGTCGGGATCGTCATGGGTAGCGACTCCGACCTTCCGGTGATGCAAGGATGCGTCGATCAACTCAAAAAGTTTGGGATCCCCTGTGAAATTACGGTGGCTTCGGCCCATCGCTCTCCAGAGCGGGCTGTAGCCTATGCGGCCAGCGCCCGGGATCGGGGGCTCAAAGTTGTCATCGCTGCGGCTGGGATGGCGGCTCATCTGGGTGGGGTTCTGGCGGCTCATACCACCTTGCCAGTGATTGGGGTACCCATTGATTCTTCTTCATTGAATGGTCTTGATGCACTGCTTTCAACGGTCCAGATGCCTCCCGGTGTTCCGGTTGCCACCATGGGAATTGGCAAGGCCGGGGCCAAAAATGCAGCCATTCTGGCCGCCCAGATTCTCGGGACCAGCGATATTGGTATTGAACACAAACTGGCGGTTCTCAAAGAGACGATGGCCGAAGAGGTCGAAAAAAAGGCCCGTTCCATTGAAGCAGGAATCTGATAACGGGGAATCTCCACCGAAAGGGATTGATGGGGCCATCCATCGAGCCGGTCAATTGATTCAAGCCGGCGGGGTGGTTGCTTTCCCAACTGAGACTTTCTACGGTCTGGCGGTTGATCCTTTTCAACCGGCGGCCCTTGTTCGGCTCTCTCAGTTGAAAGAGCGGGATCCGGCTAAGCCTTTTCTTCTGTTGATTGACAGTTGTTCCAGCCTTTCCAGGTTAACCGACCGGATCCCATCCCGGTATGATCAGTTGATGGATCAGTTTTGGCCGGGCCCCCTTACCTTGATCTTTCAAGGGATAAAGGGATTACCCCTTGCGGTTACCGGTCGGGACGGCTCGGTGGCGGTCAGGCTTTCTTCCCACCCGGTAGCCCGTAAAATTGCCGCAGCTGCCGGAGGTATTATCACCGGCACCAGTGCCAATCCCAGCGGAGTTCCTCCCCCCGTCACGGCCTCACATGTAAAAGCCCTTTTTCCGGATGGTCTTGCTTTCACCTTTGCTGGGGGGAGAACCCCGGGAGGGGCAGGTTCAACTATTGTTGCTCTCGATGGGGAAGCTCTCATCTTAATCAGGGCCGGTGAAATTCCATTTGCCGATCTTGCTCTGTAAAATTCCAGTCCCAAATAAAACTTGCCCTGGCAACCTTTTTCCCTTCATAATTGATGAAGAGGATTTCTCTGGTCGAAAGGGAATCGGTGGTGGTCCGTTGTTTCGATGGGGCAAGTAGCTGAGTAAGAGTTTTCGTGTTTTTTTATGGCAAGCCTTCGAATAAGGAGTTTTAAAAAAACTGTAGAACGTATGAGTCAGGCGCTGATCCAGAGCCTGACTTTTCTTCTTATTTTATCTGGGTTAGGGGGTGTGTATGGATGAATTGCATTGGAACAGAGAATTTGCCTTGGATCAGTCAGGCAATGACGAAGAGATGCTTAAGGAATTACTTGAGCTGTTTCATTCATCGTCCGGATCGGATCTAGAGCGGATAAAGGCAGCAGTTGCAGCCTCCGATCCTGAAGGTTTGATGCAGGCTGCCCATAGTATGAAAGGTGCCGCTGCCAGTCTCGGAATCGAAGGGGTCAGATCCTTGGCGGAAGAGTTGGAAAAGACTGGACGACAGGGCGGAATCGCCGCAACCGCTGATGTGGCACGTTTGGATGCCCTGTTGGCCCTGGCCGTATCCCTTGATCTACGATAACACTGCCATCAACTTGCCTCCATTTGGTCTCGTTCCGATATGTTTAACGCCGAAACCATCGCTAAAAAATACAGCGATTTAAAAACCCTGCCCCATGTCGCGATCCGGGTTAATCAGATGGTTCATTCGGGTAACGTGACCATGCAGGATTTTGAAGAGGTTATCAGGCTTGATCCGGTACTGGTTTCGCGGCTTCTGAAGCTTGTAAACAGTCCCTATTTCGGTCTGGTGAACCGGGTCGACTCCATTGCTAAGGCTGTGGTTTTTATCGGCATGAAAAATTTACGCAACCTGGTCGCAGTTGAGGCCCTGCGCGATGTTTTCAAAGAGGGGGATCCCGCCGAAGGATTTTCTAGAAAAAATCTCTGGATGCACTCGGCAACGGTTGCCATCCTTGCCGAGATGATCGCCACTAGAATTTTCGGGATATCAGGTGAAGACTGTTTTCTGGCCGGAATAATTCATGATATCGGGTTGGTTGCCGAGGACCAGGTGGCGGGTGAGCAGCTTCGAGCCGCCTGTCGGCTGTTCAATGCCCAGGAACGTTCCATCGTAGAATTCGAGCGGGAGAGTATCGGCACTGATCACTGTCGGGTCGGCTCCATCCTGGCCCGTCAGTGGAACCTGCCGGAGGATATCCAGAAGGCGATTCGTTTCCATCATGATCGAAGTCGTGACGTGGTCCCGGAAAGTCCCATCGGGATTTTGCAGATGGCAGAATATTTTGCCGGAAAAGTGAATTATGCCGTGGTTACCAACCAGGTAGAACCCCTTGCCCCCTCCCTGGTGAAACATCTTAAAATGAAGCTTGATAATTACAAGGTAATCATCAGGGATCTCCCCAGTGAGATCAGTAAGGCAAAAGAACTGTACATTTCCGATGGGTGATCCTGGTGGGTCACGACTGATGGTCTGGGTGAATAATGATGGCGTCGTAGCGAAGCGAAGACTACGAAAAGTCCGACCTCCCGTGTGGAGCAATTTTTCAGGCACTTGGCATACCACATGTATGGCCTTCCACCTGCAAAATCACTACGCCTCGGAGTCTCACTCCGTTTGCTACCCGTACCCCAAGGGCACTTCCTGCGGGCGTATATCGAAATTTTTGTTTAGCCATCCCATGACTTTTTGCGAGATCATCAAGAATGCTCGATGACGCGAGTTTCGATCATGTTTTTGCCGATTTTGAAGACGGGCGGGAGAATATCCGGAGGTTTTTGGGCATTCTGGGACTCTTGCTACCCGATCTAGATCTGATTTTTGAGGGTGATGACGGAACCAAGACCACTGAAGCACCCTACCTCCCTGAGCTTGACAACACAGACCTCGCGGTGCTTCGTGCTTCCATTGCCGATGGCTCGGTAGGGTTTACTCACTGCCGGGGGCGGCTCTATGCCACCGCAGTTGTTCCCCCCTTGGCGGGCTATCTTCTTTTGCTCTTTCCTGAACAGTATTCAATATCAGATCCTCTCGCTGTCATGGGGCAAATGGTCACCAACTGCATTGAGCTGGCCCGGAACCGTTTCGAACAGCATGACTTGGCCATTGTCAATGAACAGCTCCAGCGACAGATTGAGGTGATGAAGCGGCAGCACCTGCAGTTGATTGAGGATAACCACCGACAGTTCCGGATCATCCAGCAGAAGGAGAAGGAATACGCCCGTGAACTGGAAAGCGAGATTGCCGGACGAACCGCAGAACTCCGGGAAACCAATCAGCGATTGGAAACGGCCAGTCGGATGAAAAGTGATTTTTTAGCCAACATGAGCCATGAACTCCGGACCCCGATGAACGCTATAATCGGATTTTCCGGGATCCTGGAGGAGACCCCGCTCAATGGCGAGCAACTCGATTACGCCAGAACGATTCGGACTTCGGCGGACAGTCTGCTGGCCTTGATTAATGATATTCTGGATCTGGCCAAGATCGAGGCGGGAAAGCTCAGTCTGGAAATCAATCCCTATGATTTAAAAGAGCTGGTTGAGTCGGTGACTGCCATGTTTCGGATTCCGGCTAAAGAAAAGGGGGTTGACGTTAGTTGGTACATCGATTCTCAGTTGACTGATCAATATTGCGGTGATTCAAATCGCTTACGCCAGATTCTGGTGAATCTGCTCGGGAATGCCATGAAGTTTACCGAATCCGGGGGCATCGAAGTGAGGGTTGAGGCCTTAAGGGATACTGGTGGTGATGAGATTCAGGTTCGTTTTTCGGTAAGGGATACCGGGATTGGTATCCCTGCCGAACGGCAGAAGGCAATTTTTGAAAAATTCGAGCAGGCCGACACCTCAACCACCAGGAAATATGGCGGAACGGGTCTAGGCCTTTCCATCTGTGCCCAACTGGTTGAACTGATGGGAGGAACCATCGATCTGACCAGTACTTCAGGTAAGGGGAGTTGCTTTTTCTTTGTCATCCCCTTGATTTCAATCCGGGAAGATGAAAAGGAGTCCTGTGGCAGTTCGACCATTAAACAAGCCGCAGGTTCAAGTGTTCACTTGAAGGTTTCAGAGGGAGGTCGACGGGTCCTGCTGGTGGAGGATAATCCGGTAAACCAGAAGTTGGCAATGCTACTGCTTCAGCGGCAGGGCTGTCTGGTCCAGGTGGCCAATGATGGGGTTGAAGCCTTGGAGCGCTTGAAAGACGATTTCTACGATCTGGTCTTTATGGATATCCAGATGCCCAACCTTGACGGCCTTGGAGCGACCCGTAGGATTAGGGAGTTGGAGAGAACTGAGGAGGGTGCGGGTTACCGGGCCTTAGCCGACCGAGATCATCCCATTCCCATCGTCGGTTTGTCCGCCCATGCCCGGCAAGAGGATCAGGATCAATGCCTCAAGGTGGGGATGGATGCATATTTAACTAAGCCGATTATTAAGGATCAATTGATTAAGGTAATTCAAAGATTCCTGGCGGATCCTTGATTCCAATCATTCCGTGGTTGTGATCTTGTCAAGGCCCTGTTTGATTTGATCGAAGCGGGTGCCGTGAAAAGAGATTGTGGCCCGTCGGCTCGAGTCGCCGGTAAAGTGCAGCTCCACCTCGATCTTTTCTTTTGGCAGCATTGATCCAAGGCGGTCCGGCCATTCGATGATGGTCAGTCCGTTTCCGTACATGTATTCGGTAAATCCCAATTCCTCCAGTTCCTCTTCGCCGCTTAACCGATACAGGTCCATGTGGTATAGCGGCAGTCTCCCCGGGTATTCGTGGAGGAGACTGAAGGTCGGGCTGGTGATCAGGCAATTTTCTGGAACCCCGGTACCAATTCCTATGTGCTGTGCCAAGGTGGTTTTGCCCGCGCCCAGTGGACCGGTGAGCAGGATGATCTCTCCTGCCCGGGCGGTCTCGCCCAGATAGCGACCCAAGCGAGCAGTCTGTTCCAGGGTTGGCAGATCGATAATAATCGCGGCCGATTCTTTCATGGGGTAAAGGTCCCAGGGACTACCGGCCTGACTTGTGGCCGTGGTCGGGAAAATACGAAATAATTCCGGTGGACGGGGGATCACCCAGTTTTTTTATGACAGAAAAGACAACGATATTTGGGTGGATGCCCTTCCGGCAGGGGGAGTTGCCCATCGGGATTATGACAATCTAAACAGAACTTCTCCGCAGCTTTCTTCTCCATGGCGAAAAACCTTTCATGGTCCGAGTCGTGGGGTAAAAAGGCGGTTGACTCCGGGGGGGCGTTCCAAAGGAAGAGAAAGATCCCACCGCAAAAGGCGAGGAAGAGAATGTTGTACAGAAGGGTTTTTGATTTTTTAGGTTGAGTGCTCACGAATATTTTTCTCCTGGGCGAAATTGTAACTTTGTTCAACGGGTTGTTTGATGCCCTGTCATTTCCAGGCTGGTGAAATCGATCAATCCCAGTTTTAAAGCAAGGACCATGGCCTCACTGACCAGAATGGCGGTGACCTTGTTTCCGGCGGTCATGGTCACCAGAGTTCTATGTCGTCGGTGGCGGTGGATGAGGTCATGGAGCAATGGGCAATCATAATCAGGGTTAAGTATCCTGGCGGCGACTTCTTCTCCGGAGATGATGGCCGGGAGTATCCCCTCTCCGGTGAGGGGTGAGGCAAGCCCTGCGGCATCTCCGATTAGAAAATATCGACCGAACTGCCAACCCCGATAATCGTAATTGATCCGGGCGGCCTGGACGTGATGATCGTAGAGATTCATACCATGTTTTACTGCCCATTGGTGTAAATTTTTGAGGAGTTGCCTTGGGGGGATTGATCGATCTGAGGCATAAACCCCGATGGACGCAGTCTTGGCGTGGGGAAAGATCCAGGCATATCCGTTCCTGAATAGACGGTGGTCAAAATGCCATTCCATCCGGTTAAATGATCCGGGGACAAACAGGTTGATCCCCATGCCGATATCGGTGGTCGGCAGGCCAAGGAAACGACGGACCAGGGAGGAGCTGCCGTCGGCCCCAACCAGATAATCGAAAGAATATTCCCGGGTTCGGGTTATCACTTGTCCTTCGGCAATTTTGACGACCTGGACGCCGGTATCCACCTGCACACCTTGGGCCAAGGCGGAGTGCAACATGAATTGACCAAGTGCCCGGCGATCCACGGTAACGATCATGGGGCGATCGGCCTTCAGAGTACAATGCTGATGAGGGGTGATAACCTCCTGGCTGTTGAATGTCCGTTCCACCAACTGCGTGGGAATACGGGCAGCCAGGCCCGACCTGGTAAGTCCTCCTGCACAAATCTTAGGGCCGATCTCATTCTTGCGTTCTAAAATCAAAACCTTCTGGCCAGCCTGCGCGAGCAAGGTGGCACAGGCGAGCCCGGCCGGACCGGCTCCGATGATAATGGTGTGAAATGTTGGGTTGGTGGTCAAGGAAGCCCCGTTAAATCTGAAGGGATGAGGAACGTTTCGTTGAGAGAGCTTGTTTCTGGGTAGAATCAGTTTGAGGGCTCGGAAAATACTGATGTACCTGGATCGCGCCCGAATTTGGGTCAGGTTGGGTTGCGCCGATTAAGTAAAACCACAGGCGTAGCAGCGCTACGGCGAGGATTTTGCGATTGAGGCGCGACCCAAGATGGCCCGAAGGTGGGGTGCGTTATGGTATATCAGCATTTTCCGAGCCCCTAAGGTATTGATTTTGGATCCAGTCATTTCAAGAATATACATGGAAGGGCCGCCGCTTTACTACCCAAAATTTAGTAGATATGGTAATGTCCTTAGCTCTGATGCGCAGGTGGAAACGCTATAATCTCCTGAACCTTTGTCTCTTTTTGCCAAAAAAATAAGAACTTACTGTCTTCGTTTCAGCCTTTTGACTGGAAGCCGAAACCGAACTTAAATTATCAAATCCATATAATATTGAGGTGATTTTTGGAATCGTTGAAAAGAACCCAAACGGTCAGGCCGCTCACGTCGATTGTTTTACTGGTGATGGTGGTGGTGATTTTAATCGTTGGAGGGATTGTCCTCTTCCGTTTTTATGAAAGGGAGCACCCCCAATTGAGCTTGTTGAACGAGGTTTCCCGGGTCGGCCTGGTCAAATCCATCGAATTAGTCTTGAGCGACAAGAAAAGTGGGTTGAGGGATGTTACGGTTCGGTTAGTTCAGGGATCTCGGGATGTTACCATTCTTGAACGTAGCTACGAGCGGAGCGGTCTGTTCAAACAATCAGGTCCCTCCAGGGTGATCGAAGAGATCCCCTTTGAAGCCAAGAAGTTGAAACTGAAAGACGGTTCTGCGGAGCTGGTTATCACTGTTCATGATTCCGCCTGGTGCAGTTGGTGGCGGGGGAACACAACCGAGCGGTCATACCCCTTGGTCATTGATACGGTGCCCCCTCTGGTCCAATTGATCGATTCCCCACGTTATGTCAATCCTGGTGGGGCCGGGCTGGTAACCTACAAAATCAGCGAGGAGGTTGGGCGTCACGGGGTGAGTATCAATGGGTTTGTTCATCCTGGCTTTCCGCTTACGCGAAAGGGCGAAGGCATCTATGGGGCGTTAATCGGTCTGGAATATAACACCTTAAGCCTGGATCAGGCCCAGATCTTTGCGGTCGATCTTGCTGGCAATGAATCAGTGAGGCCGTTTGGGATGATTCTCCGTAAACCCCAGATCAAGGAAGATCTGATTACTATTAGTGAAGGTTTTCTGAACCTGAAGTTGCCGGAATTTCGCCATTATTATCCTGATCTGGGTGCTGGGGAGCCGGTTGACCAGTATCTTGAGATTAATCAGCGGGTCAGAAAAGAAAATAATGAAGAAATCCGGAAGGTATGTGCCAAGTCCCGCCCGGATCAACTCTGGCAGGGCACTTTTAAGCGCCTAGCTCGCAGCAGTCGCCGGGCAGGTTATGCCGAAGCGCGCACCTATTATTATCAGGATAAGGAAATTGATCACCAGGTCCACTTAGGTATTGATCTGGCCTCGACCAAGAATGCTGAAGTTGCTGCGGCCAACGGCGGTGAGGTGGTCTTTGCCGGATATCTGGGGATTTACGGCAATATGGTCATCATCGATCATGGCCTGGGGCTCTTCACGCTCTATTCTCATTTGAGTCAGATCGTCAGTCAGGTCGGTGATATGGTCAATCAGGAGACTGTAATCGGTCTGACCGGGATGAGTGGGATGGCCGGTGGAGATCATCTTCACTTCAGTGTCCTGATTAATGGCATCTTTGTTAATCCCTTGGAATGGTGGGATGCGCAGTGGTTGGAGTTGCATATTATGAGTGCCTTGTAAAATGTTTATATGAATTTTCAAAAAGGCGGATCGTTGTCGAGAGCAATCTGAAGGAAAGTTATGTCCAGAATCAGGATTTTGCCGGAGAATCTGGCTAATCAGATTGCCGCCGGTGAGGTGGTGGAGAGACCCGCTTCGGTGGTGAAGGAGCTGGTGGAAAACAGTATTGATGCCGGGGCTACGGATATCACCGTTGAAGTCGAGGGTGGTGGCACGGGGATGGTTCGGGTGATTGATAACGGTGAAGGGATGGATCAGGATGACATCCTGCTCAGCCTTGAACGTCATGCCACCAGCAAATTGGTCTCGGTCGATCAGCTCGATCATATTCGGACCTTGGGATTTCGGGGTGAGGCGATGCCAAGCATTGCCTCGGTGTCGCGAATGACCGTGACCTCGCGTTTGCCAACCAGGGACCTGGGCTCACGGGTTGAAATCAAGTTCGGCAAGGTGGTCAAGGTCCATGAGATGGGGGCTGCCCCCGGTACCGTGGTCGAGGTCCGTGATCTCTTTGGCAATCTACCCGCGCGGAGAAAGTTTTTAAAATCAGTCCGGACCGAGCTGGCCCATGTTGAAGAAACCGTCCTGCAGTATGGTCTGGTCCGGCCCGATCTGAACATCCGTTATCGGGTGAACAACCGTGAAGTTATGGCGGTGTCGGCGGTCGATTCAGACCGGTTGGAGTCCCGCCTGAAAAGGCTGTTGAAATTTCCCCCCCAAGCCACAATGATTAATATTCGGGATTATTCTCCGAACGAAGATGCTCAAGTCAAGGTTGCCGGAGTTTTTCTGGAACCGGATGCGGTTGATCACAGCGGGGTGGGACTGAGGGCCTTTGTCAATGGGCGCCCGGTCCGTGATCGGCTGCTGCGCCATGCGGTTACCGAGGGTTTCCGGAATTATCTGATGAAGGGGCGACTTCCTGTCGGCGTCCTGTTTCTCAAGGTGCCGGAAACCGAGGTTGACGTCAATGTCCATCCCACCAAGCAGGAGGTGCGCTTTCGTCGCCCCTCGGTTATACATCAGGCCATTGTTGCCGCTCTCCAGCAGGGGTTGGTCGGTCATCAATCGATCATGAAGGCGGCTCTGTTTCAGCCAGGGGGAGCTGACCCAACGACGTCGGCATTCATCGGGCGGGGAAGCCAGGTGGCAGATCCGGGTCGATCTCCGGGGAAGCTGGCTGGCCAGGCGGCGGTTGAGACAGAAAAAACGTGTTCTCCTCTGCCTGTTCCCCGGGGGCGATTGATTGATCGTAAGGATTCAGTCCCTTTCGTTGCCAAGACCTCTGAGCCTTCAGTCGCTTATGATCGTATCGCAGAGTCGGCGTCGGATATCCCCCCTGGCCCACTTTGTTCAACTCCGGTTTCTTTCGGAGGAGTTACTCGGCAGGAAGAAAGTCATCCGGTCCGGGTGATCGGCCAGTTATTTGATACTTATCTGTTGTGTCAGGTCGAGGATGGGTTCCTGGTGATCGATCAGCATGCCGCCCAGGAACGGTTGATTTTTGAACGTTTGAAAAAACAGTATGAGCGAGGGGCTGTGGTCCGGCAGGGGTTGCTCTTTCCCGAAACAGTTGAATTGTCCCCGGCGGAGTTGACCGTGCTGGAAAATTTCGCTGATCGCATCGCTACTCTGGGTCTTGATTTTCAGGAGTTCGGGGGAACAACCGTGGTGATCAAGGCCGTGCCCGCGATTCTTGGTCATCTCTCTCCCGGTGAAGTGATCCGGGAGTTGCTGGCCCGGTTCGGGAGCACCGGCCCACGTGCCGGGGCCCAAACCGATGCTATCCTGGCCGGGATGGCCTGTAAAGCAGCTCTTAAGGCCAACCATCGGTTAACCGTGGTGGAGCAGGAGGCCCTGGTCGCAGAGATGCAGGCCAATGATGTCTTCTCCCATTGTCCCCATGGCCGGCCGGTGGCCCGGAAGTTTACCGGGGCGGAAGTGAAAAAGTGGTTTTTTCGAACGTGAGAGCGGGATGGGCCGTCCTGGGGAAGGTGACGACTGGAGAGGGCAATACCGATGTTTGATGGCCGGCGACCGGCTTTTTGTATATATGAATATCCGGACTCCCATTACGGCCCTTGACCTTGCCGAAAGAATAAAAAGAAGATTGCACGGGAGTTGATGTCCCGCTATAACATAGCGAACCTGGTGGGTTCACTAGGTGCCGGTGATGCCTTGCCAAGTATCACTCCCCAAATTTCGAAATAATGATATGTGAGGTCATGAGAAGATGAGCGCCGTTGTTAGTCAGACCGATTTTCCTGATTTGAATCTTATTCATCGCGGCAAGGTTCGCGATCTGTATGAGGTCGAAGGGCAGTTGCTGATGGTGGCAAGTGACCGGATCTCTGCCTTTGATGTGGTTATGGACGATCCCATTCCCCATAAGGGTGAGATTTTGACCGGGTTGTCGTTGTTCTGGTTTGATTTTTTAAAAGATATAGTGCCCAATCACCTGATCACCGCCGAGGTGAAGGCGTACCCCGCAGTGTGTGCTCCGTACAAGGATATCTTGCGGGGACGTTCCATGCTGGTGAAGAAGGCCCAGCCGTTACCGGTGGAGTGTATTGTCAGGGGGTATCTCTCGGGTTCTTTTTGGAAGGCCTATAAAAAGGACACTACGGTTTGCGGTTTTAAACTGCCAGCCGGCCTGACGGAATCCGATAAATTTCCCCAAGTTCTGTTTACCCCATCGACCAAAGCGGACCTGGGTCTCCATGATGAAAATATTTCCATGGACCGCATGGGGGAAATCTTAGGGGTTGAGGTCGCTGCCAAAATCGCCGATATTTGTATCAAAATCTATCGAAAGGCAGCTGATTATGCCCTGAATAAGGGGATTATTATTGCCGATACCAAGTTTGAACTGGGCTGGTATGAAGGTGAATTGATCCTGATTGACGAGGTGCTTACCCCGGATTCTTCCCGGTTCTGGCCAGCGGATCAATATAACCCGGGCGCAAGTCAGCCGAGTTTTGACAAACAGTTTCTGCGTGATTACCTGGAGAGTCTCGACTGGGGCAAAAACCCACCACCTCCGCCTCTGCCACTTGAGATCATCGAAAAAACTGAAGCAAGGTATCGCGAAGCCCTCGACCGCATCACCGGTTAAACGTCCGGGGGCACCCGATCTGCAGATAAAAAAAACGGCGCGCATAGGTGACTATAGCGCGCCGTTCTTAGAATGTGAGGAGTGAGGCGTAAGGGGTGAGGAGTAACTACCGGTTTGCGCTGCTGCATTTTTACTATTGCCTGAGTAATTACTCTCGCCCTCATCTACTCAATTACAAACTGATTCACTCAAACAAACCCAATCTTTTAACCCCTCACCCCTCACTCCTCACCCCTCACATCTTTTACAATCCAGCCTCCTGCAGATCTTCGATCAGTTTCTTCTGGGCTTTACTGAGCTTTTTAGGAACGTCAATGGTTATTTTGACGTAGAGATCACCCCGGGGAGCGTGGGGGCCACCGGGCAGGCCGTTGCCTTTTAGGCGGAGTTTGGCCCCGGGACTGGTTCCGGCAGGGATTTTTACGTTTAATTTTTTTCCTTCCAGGGTCGGTACTTCGATCTTGGTCCCGAGGGCGGCCTGGCTGAAGGGAAGATTATGCTCAATGATCAGGTCGTCCCCATCCCGGATGAAGGTCTGATGGGGCAGAACCTTTATCAGAAGAAAGAGATCTCCGGCCGGACCACCGGTGGGTGATGGAGAGCCCTTGCCGCTGACCCGCAGCTTTTTGCCGGAATCGATCCCGGCTGGAATCTTGACCGAAACTTTTTCAGAACTGCCTCCGGGGCGTCCGAGGGAGATTGTTTTTTCTGCTCCGTTTAAGACTTCCAGCAGGGTAATCGCCAGTTCGAGACTGAGGTCGCCACCCTTGGTCTGGGTTGGCCGTTGTTGATGAAACGATTGGAACGGGGTTCCGCCACCCTGCCCACCTTGGTGGAAGAAAGAGCCGAAGGGGCTACCGCCGCCCTGATTGCCCCGGACGTTGAAAGAACCGCCGCCCCCACCGAAGTTGATCCCGAACTCCTTCAGGATATCACCAAGATCCACATTCCGGAAAATATCCTCCTGGCTGTAGCGCTGCTGAAAACCTTCAGATCCATAGGTGTCGTATTGCTTGCGCTTTTCAGGGTCGGAGAGAACGGCATAGGCTTCGCTGATCTTTTTGAATTTTTCCTCGGCCTCTTTGTTGTCTTTGTTGCGGTCAGGGTGATACTTCAAGGCCAGCTTACGGTAGGCCTTTTTGATGTCCTTGCCGTCGGCGGTCCGCTCCACCTCCAAAAGTTTATAATAATCCATGGTCATGGTTCTCCGTTAAAACGGGACATCATCACCCATTGAAGGTTCAGGCATGGGAGGCTCATCTTGATATCCGGAAGAACCGCTGTCAGAGGTGGCTCCTCGCGGCGAGAGGATCTTCATTTCGCGGGCCACGATTTCGGTGGTGTACCGTTTGTTCCCATCACGGTCTTCCCATTGCCGAGTCTGGATCCGACCCTCGATATAAACCTTGGAGCCCTTGGACAGATATTCACCGCAGATTTCACCCAGGCGGCTAAAGGCTACGATCCGATGCCATTCGGTTTTTTCTTCCTTGGTTCCATCCTTGGTCCAGGTTTCAGTGGTTGCCAGATTGAAATTAGCAACCGCGGCACCGCTCTGGGTGTAACGGACTTCGGGGTCTCCCCCGAGATTACCGATAAGAATCGCCTTGTTGATCATTTTCTCATCCTCATTGTTAAATGAATATTTCCCGTATACGTTTTTCTTGGTTGAAGTGGCGAAAGTAAAAAAAGCGATTCCTCCACAACACCTTATACCCTTGATCCACTATATCATGATAACGATTTTTCAAGAGGTTATGAGCCTCATGCTCTGCCTGATAAAAAAACGTATACTATAAGACGAACGACATGAAAGGAAAGAGACATTTTATCTCCGGAGATAAAAAACAGCGCCATAAAAGTGTGGAGCTGAGCGGAGTGTTGCCAAGATTTCTATCAAAAAGCGGCTGCTTGGTCGAGCATGGCGGGGAGTCCACCCTTCTCAGTCGGGGTGTAGCCGAAGACCTCATGCCAGATTTCATCGCTTTCCATACAGAGGTAGATGCAGGTCGCCGGATCGGCCCGTTGACGTAATTCCTCAACTATCAATCGGTACATCTCGACCCGCAGGGTCCGGAAGTATCTTTTTTTTCCATCCAGGCCGAGGATAAACTCTTCATGAAAAAACCGGGAACCGGGGAAACGCGAGGTGGCAATATCCTTGAGGGTAGGCAGATACCGTAAGGCCCCAATACTGATCCAGGTGATTTTATCAGCGGGTGCGGCGGCAAAGAGCATGCGGATGGTTTCTCTGTACCCTTCCTGCCATCCGTCATGAAAGATCACCGGATCAAAATGAAAGGCCAGCCGATACCCAAGTGAGGCACAGCGGGCGGCCGCCTTTAATCGTTCCGTGAGTGAGGCGGTTTTCAGTTCTTCTCTGCGGATAATTTTCGGGGCATTTAATGACCAGGCAACAATGGTCCGACCGTCATGGCCAAGGTCAAGTAGATTGTCGATGGCCCCACTCTTGGTCTTCAGTTCCAGGACCATTCCCGGGCGATTATTGAAGAAATCCACCAGGTCGCGGCTCAGGCCGGTAAGGCTGTCTAGGGCCATGCTGTCGGTGAACTCGCCGGTGCCGATTCTCCGGACCTTAGCCGGGGTTTCGGCCTGGGCCTGGATCAGTTCGGCGAAAAGATCCTCGGTATTGACAAAAAAGGTCAACCATGGGGTGTTCAGATAGGCTTGGAGAATACAGTAAACACAGTCCATGGGACAGTTCATCCCGATATTGAGCACCTGATAATCACAGCAACAGTACTCCCGGGTGGCTGGGCAGGCCTTGAGAAAACGCCCCCGGTTCTTCGTCAGGAGAAGAAGCCGTTTGCCCTGGCCAAGTTGCTCTGGATAGAGGGTCGGGAAATCTTTCTGGTGGGACAGGGGAGTTTCGCCTGCCCGGAGAAAGGTTATCGGGATTCCGGCTGCTCGGGCGAGGATTTTCTCGGTAAGCGGGAACCCTAGGGCCTCCTGGTCGACGAATATTGCGCTGATCAGGGAAACTGGATCGTTCAGATGAGTATGGAGGGGGGGTATTGGCATAGGGATAGATGATACTTGAAAAATTGGTATGGGCAAAGGGGCGTTTGGTTTTAAACAAGAGGTTTATGGCCGGCAGGCCCCTCTTGATGCTCCTCGTTTTAAAGTTGACTGTGGAGCAGATATCTCAAACAGGAGTCGCTTCTCCTCGTTTTTTCAATGGTATATAGATGGATTTTATTTCGAGATCATAAAAGCCGCTGTTGACCATGTGAAATTCTGTCTAATCTGCCGAAGATTTTTTGTTGCCTTGGACTGTATTCGATTGAATCGAGGAGTTGGTCCGATAAGGAGGTGCAACCGTGGAGAGAAAAGGGTATAATTGACGACTTTTTAAGGTTTTATTGAGCCAAGACCACGTTACGATCTCAGGACTTTAACTCCTCTGTTCCTGTTATAGAAGCAGGAACGCCCTCTTTTTTTTTCAGGGGATTGATCAGGAAGAGACTGTACTATGCTCATCGAGCGTAAAAGAACCAGACAGATCCAAGTCGGCCAGGTGCCCATCGGCAATGGGGCGCCCATCGCGGTGCAGTCGATGACCAATACTGACACCCGGGATGTCGCGGCAACCGTTGCTCAAATTGGCCGTCTTGAGGCGGCCGGGTGTGAGATTATCCGGGTGGCGGTGCTTGATCTCGAGGCGGCCGGAGCTATCCGCGAAATCCGGGACCAGATCGGGATCCCAGTGATCGCCGATATTCATTTTGATGCCCGCTTGGCGGTGGCATCCATGGAGAACGGCGCCCAGGGGATCAGGATCAATCCCGGTAATCTCGGCGGGGCCGGAAAGTTGGCCCGGGTGGTGGATGCGGCCCGGACCCACGGGGTCCCGATTCGGGTCGGAGTCAACTCGGGTTCAATTGAAAAAGATATTTTGGCCCGGCATGGGCATCCGGTGCCGGAGGCCATGGTCGAAAGCGCCCTCCGTAATATCGCCTTACTGGAAGGGCAGGGATTTACTGAGATCAAGGTATCTCTTAAATCCTCTTCGGTGCTCGCAACCATCGATGCTTATCGTAAACTTTCCTTGGTCTGTGATTACCCCTTGCATTTAGGGGTTACGGAGGCCGGCGGTTTGATCGGCGGTACAGTTAAATCAAGTGTGGCCCTGGGAATCCTGCTGGCCGATGGCATCGGCGACACCTTCAGGATCTCTTTGACCCGTGATCCGGTGGAAGAAATTCGGGTTGGCTACGAGCTCTTACGTTCCCTGGGGATTCGTGAACGGGGCCCGGAAATGATTTCCTGCCCCACCTGTGGCCGCTGCCAGGTGGATTTGTTCGGTTTGGCTGAAAAGGTTGAGCAGCATCTGCAGACCATGACCACACCGTTGAAAGTGGCGGTGATGGGCTGCGTGGTCAATGGCCCCGGTGAGGCCCGCGAGGCGGATCTTGGAGTTGCCGGCGGCAATGGGGTCGGAATAATTTTCAAAAAAGGTAAGATGTTTAAAAAGGTTGAGGAAAAGCACCTGCTCAAGGTTTTTCTCGCTGAACTGGATAAAATGGCTCAAGAGCAAACAAAAGGCTGATAATCGATATGCGCTACTCTCAAATGTTGTTGCCGACTTTAAAGGAAAATCCGTCCGAGGCTGAAGTGGTCAGTCATCGACTGCTTCTACGGGCCGGATATATCCGGAAGTTGACTTCCGGGGTCTATTCCTATCTCCCGCTGGGCCTGGCAACCCTGCGTCGGGTTGAGCGGATCGTCCGTGAAGAGATGAACCGGGCTGGCGCCCAGGAGGTTTTACTCCCTGTTGTTCAGCCGGCCGATCTATGGATTGAGTCAGGGCGGTGGGTGAAGTACGGACCCGAGCTGTTGCGGTTTACCGATCGGCATAATCGGGAGAGTTGCCTTGGTCCGACCCATGAAGAGGTTATTACCGATCTTGTGCGGATGAATGTCCACTCTTATCGCGATTTGCCCCTCAACCTTTATCAGATTCAGACCAAGTTTCGTGATGAAATCAGGCCGCGTTTCGGTCTGATGCGGGGCAGGGAGTTCATCATGAAGGATGGTTACAGTTTTGATGAGCAAGAGGAGGGGGCCAATCTCACCTATCAGAAAATGTATGACGCCTATCATCGGATCTTCAGCCGGTGTGGTCTGGCTTTTCGGGCCGTCGAGGCTGATACCGGGACCATCGGGGGCAGTTTTTCCCACGAATTCATGGTGCTAGCCGATACCGGTGAAGATACCCTGGCGATTTGTCGTTCCGGTCAAGCGCCTACTGACGGGCAGACCTGTGGGTATGCCGCCAACATGGAAAAGGCTGCCGGTCGTCCCCCGCAAATGCTTGCTTCCCGGCCGGAGCTGTTGCCCCTGACCAAGGTTGAGACGCCCGGCAAGAGAAAGGTTGCCGCAGTCACCGAGTTTCTCGGAATTTCAGCCCAGGAACTGGTCAAGACTATGATTTTTCTGGCAGACGGTAAACCGGTGGCGGTTCTGTTGCGCGGCGACCATGAAGCCCAGGATGTCAAGCTCAAGAACCTGCTGGGGGCGGTGGATGTCGTCTTGGCCGATGACCAGCAGATCTTTGATGCCACCGGGGTTCCCAGTGGCTATTTGGGTCCGGTCGGTTTGAAGATCCCCGTGGTTGCGGACCGTGAGATTGAGGTGATGACTAACTTCGTTATCGGTGGAGGTGAAAAGAATTATCATTGTCGAAACGCCAATCTCGAGCGAGATTTTTCCGTGGGCAAAATCGGAGATATCCGCCAGGTGACCGCCGAGGATCATTGTCCTTCCTGCGGTGGCGAATTGGAATTTACCAAGGGCATCGAGGTTGGCCATATCTTTAAATTGGGGACCAGCTACAGTGAGGCCTTGAAGGCAACCTACCTCGACAGCAGCGGGAAGGAACAATTTTTCGTCATGGGATGTTACGGGATCGGGGTCAGTCGAGTGGTTGCTGCGGCCATCGAGCAGAATCATGATCAAGACGGGATCATTTTTCCGCTCCCCCTGGCCCCCTTCCAGGTTGTGATCCTGAACCTGTCTCCTGATGATCAGGGAATTACCGGGGCTGCCGAAGAACTCTACAGTACGCTCAAGAACCGGGGGGTGGATGTGCTCTTAGATGATCGTGATGAACGCCCAGGGGTTAAGTTCAAAGACGCCGACCTGATCGGGATTCCCTTCCGGGTTACGGTTGGCAAAGGTTTTTTGCGTGATGCCACTGTGGAGATTCGTGAACGGCGGAGCGGTGTGGTTCAGACCCTGCATCCAGAAGAGGCCCTTTCCTGGCTTCTGGCCCAATGTGAAATGATGTCTGTGAGTTGATTTTATGGTGGGAGAGTCAGTGACGGTATACGTGGGAGACTTTGCAGATCTCAAACAACTGGCGGCAATTCATTTGTCCGCCAAGGAGCAAGAATTATTGGTCAAGGCCCATGACTATGCCGAGGAGATCTATACCGGTCGCCATCGTCTTTCCGGTAGACCATATCTGGAGCATGCCCGGGCCGTTGCCGTTATCCTGGCTAGGCTCAAGCTTGATGCCAACACCATTATTGCCGGTTTGCTCCATGGTGCCCTCAAAGAACCAGCCTCCATCGCCCCGGCTGAACTGAAAAAGAGATTCGGGGCCGAGGTCACCTTGATTGTTCAAGGTGTAACCAAGATTACCAGTGTTCATTTCAATAATCGGATGGCCTATCATGCGGAGAATATCCGCCGCATGTTCCTGGCCATGTCGGATGATGTCCGCATCCTGATTTTAAAACTTGCCGATCGATTGCATGATATGCAATCCCTCTCGGTGGTGCCTGCAGAGAAGCAGGTTGAATTCGCCAGGGAAACCCTTGATATTTATGCCCCGTTGTCTAGCCGCTTGGGAATCGATTGGTTGAAACGGGAGCTTGAAGACCTTTCTTTCTCCTATCTGGACCCCAAGGCTTACGGGGACCTGGTCAGCAGTATGAATACCACTCTGGCTGATCGTGAAAAATATGTCGAGGAGGTCAAGGAGATCTTGTCCTCAAAGTTGCGAGAGCAACAGATCGAAGATTTTCGGATTCTTGGCCGGCCCAAGCATCTCTATAGCATCTATAAAAAGCTCCTTGCACAGAATATCCCTCTGGAAAAGGTTTATGACAAGGTTGCCTTTCGAATTATCTTGAAATCGGTCCGGGAGTGCTACGAGGTACTGGGTCTCCTCCACGATTTATGGCACCCCGTCTCCGGTCGGTTCAAGGATTTTATCAGCACCCCCAAAACGAATATGTACCAATCGCTCCATACCACCGTGGTTGGGCCTCATAATGAATTCATGGAGGTCCAGATTCGTACCGAAGAGATGGACACCATTGCCAATGACGGCATTGCGGCCCATTGGGCCTACAAGGAAGGAAGGGCCATCTCCTCTCGTGATGCCCGGATGTTTCACTGGTTGAAACAGTTGGTCCATTCTCTGCAGGATTTGCAGATGGATCAGGACCCCAGCGAGTTTCTGGAAGCGGTGAAGGATGAACTCCGAGAGGTTGAGGTCTATGCCCTTACCCCCAACGGCGAGGTCAAGGAGTTACCACGTGGCAGCACTCCTCTCGACTTTGCCTATGCTATTCATACCGAGGTGGGAGATCATTGTGCCGGGGCCAGGATTAATGGGCGGATCGTTCCTTTGAAACATGAATTGTTGAGCGGGGATCTGGTTGAAATTATCACCGCGACCAGCCAACGGCCTAATCGGGGCTGGTTGGCCCTGGTCAAAACCAGTCGGGCTCGAAGCCGGATTCGGCATTGGCTGAAGCGTGAAGAGCAGGAACGGGCCTTAAAAGTCGGACGGGAGATCTGTGAGCGGGAGCTTCGAAAGCATGATCTTAGTTTGAAACGTCTGACCAGAAGTGGATTACTGAAGGATATTCTAAAAAATTATTCATGCAATTCCCTGGATGAACTGCTTCGTTTGGTCGGTTCGGGCAAGGTCACGGTTCAGAGCATTGCTGATACCCTCAGTCCGAAAGTAATTGGGGAGAGGTCTGCCGGATTTGATCATGAGACTGTGCAGAAGATTAAGAAGACCGCTGGTGGTCATGGGAAAAAGGTCAAGAAAGAAAACGCCATTGAGGTTGATGGGGTGGATGATCTCCTGGTTAAGATCAGCAAGTGTTGCATGCCGGTGCCTGGCGATGAGATTGTTGGGTTTATCACGGCTGGTCGGGGTATTTCCATCCATAAGGCGGACTGCCAGAATTTTTTTAATACCGATCCGGAGAGACATGTCGAGGTGAACTGGGCCGCCGACTCGGTGGCCGGGCATCAGGTTCAGATCCAGGTAGTGGCCCAGGATCAGAAAGGATTGATTGCTGCCTTTGGAAATACCATGAGCGGTGCCGATGCCAACATTATCAGTATGGAGGCTCGAACTTCTTCTGAGAATCTGGCCATTGTCAACCTGGTGGTTGAAGTCAATAGTTTGACCCATCTGGAGAGATTGTTACTGCAGTTGCGTCAGATTGAATCGGTTCTGGAGGCAAAAAGAAAGTAACGGTAAGCAAAAATCAGTTTGCTTACCGTTACGGGAAGACGGGGGCTACAGCTGTGGTGTGTGTGCAGATCAGACGGTAGCAGTTGTGCGAGCCAAGGGCTTGACCACTGCGCCGGAGCGTATGCAACGAGTGCAAATTCGCATCTGCTTGTTGCCACCACTGGATACTGCCACTCTGACTTTTTGTAGGTTCGGCAACCAGCGGCGCCGGGTCTTATTGTGGGCATGGCTGACATTATTGCCGGTTGCCGGTTTTTTGCCACAGATTTCACATTGTTTTGACATGACTATTACTCCTTCCCGGATGGACTGGAAATGGTTATTTGCTTTTTGGTAATTCCCTCGATGGCTTTCTGCACCATCTTCTGCAACCCTTAGAAGAGTTGAAGGCTGGGGATGAATAACTTTAGAAACAGGCCTTATACCTCTTATCCTTGTTGATGGCAAGTTTTTTTGGGACAAATTCAGGAAAAATCAGGGAATTCAACTCCTCTTCGGGAAGGCCTATTGTGATCCCTTCCCCTTATCAATTGATTGACATATTGCGTGGTAACATGGTAGAAGAAGCGGCAATGTCGGATGTGAATCTGGATCATATGGCAACTTCAGAAGGTTGGAGGTGTCTTTAAGTATTCGGTTTCCCAGGAATGCCCCCAAGGCTCTGGCCTTATTTGGTGAGTTCAATATTAAGTCACTATTGATTTCTCATATTCCCAATTCATCTCATCCCAAACGAGTTTTATAATGAAAGCAAAAAATAATGAGATCTGGGCGCTTTTTGCCTCGGTCAAATTGGCCCTGTTTACCTTTTTTATCCTTGCCGTAACCTCAATTATTGGGACGGTCATACCTCAAGGTAAGGAGATGGGGTTTTATATCGAGAACTTCGGGGCCGGGACTGCAAAGCTTTTTCAGTTGTTGAATGTGCCGGATATGTATAATTCTTGGTGGTTTGTCTCCCTTCTCGCCTTGTTCAGTCTTAATCTGATTGTCTGTACCATCGATCGTTTTCCCAATATCTGGCGGTTGGTGACCATGGACAATCTGGCCTTAGGGGTGGACCGGATCATTAAAATGCCGAAACGGGAGGTTTATACTTCAGAACTTGATCCTGCGGCAGTGAAACAGGCCTTGGTTGACACGCTGGCCTCTTCTGCCTGGCGTTTTACGTCCATGGATAAGGAACATGGCACCCTGTTCGCTGCTCAAAAGGGGAATTGGACCCGGCTTGGGGTGATTACCGTGCATGTCAGTATCCTGGTTATCTTTATCGGAGCCATCATTGGTTCCGCTTTGGGATTTAAGGCGAGTGTGATGATTACTGAAGGCCGGTCGACCAATAAGGTCTATCTTTACGATGGCCAGGCAACCCCGGTTGATCTTGACTTTGAAGTCCGCTGTGACCGTTTTGAATTGCTGGTCTACGACACTGGTGCCCCCAAGGAATTTACTTCGGATCTTGTGGTCTTGAAGGACGGCAAGGAAGTCCTCAGCAAAAGTATCGAGGTCAACGATCCCTTACAATTTGGCGGATTGACCTTCTATCAATCCAGTTATCAGGCCATTGATAATGCGGTGGCTGTAGAGCTGGAAAAAGTGGGGGGAGAGGTCAAAAAGTTTTTCATTTCTCCTGGCCGGGAAGTGACCTGGCCTGAGGAGGGTGTGCGGTTCGGTATTGTGAACGTGATGGGCGGGGCCATGGGGCAAGCCCGGTTCAAGATTTGGTTCAAGGATGAAAAGGCCGCTCCCTCCCAGTTCTGGGTTGACGGCGGAAAACAGGTGATGATCGAGCGCCCTGATTCAAACTTTGCTTTTTCGGCCAGACCTTTATTCGCTACCGGGTTACAGGTTACCAAGGATCCCGGGGTATGGTATGTCTATCTCGGTTGTATAATGATGTTGGTCGGTTTATATATTGCCTTCTTTCTATCCCATCGGAAGGTCTGGCTCTATATAACGGAAGAACATTCCAAGACTCAGTTGCATGTTACCGGGACCAGTAATAAGAATAAACTTGGCTTTGATAATGATTTTATGGCTCTGACCGATCACCTGGTCAAGAGTGCAAGCCTCAAACTTACGAAGGAAGGGTCATGAACAGTTCGCAATTAATGGGCTTCACCACATTTGCCTATCTCGCCGCCTCGTTTCTCTACATTGCCATTTTCGTCTTCCGGGCGAAAAAACTTGGGATTATCGCCTCGGTGTTCACGCTGATCGCCTTTTTGGTTCAAACCGCGGCCTTTGGTTTGCGGTGGATGGAATCGTACCAAATTGGATACGGCCATGCTCCGTTGACCAATATGTATGAGTCACTGGTCTTTTTTGCTTGGGCAATAGTTCTTTTTTATCTTGGCTTGGAATATAAGTTTAAAAATAGACTGATTGGTGCCTTTGCCGTGCCCTTTGCCTTCTTGAGCATGGCCCTGGCTACTCTGACCGGAGATGAGATCAAGCCCCTTATTCCTGCCCTCCAGAGTAACTGGCTGATTGCCCATGTCATGACCTGTTTTGTCGGGTATGCCGCCTTTGCCGTTGCCTGTGGGATGGGAATTATGTATCTGTTGAAGTCCTATGGGATTGAAAAATCCTCCGGTAAAAAGGGGCGCGAAGAGAGTCTGTTGTCAACGTTGCCCGATCTTAATGTTATTGATGATGTTACCCATAAAACCATTGTTTTCGGATTCCTCTGGCTCAGTGCCGGGATCATCTCCGGAGCGATCTGGGCAAATTCAGCCTGGGGTACCTATTGGAGTTGGGATCCCAAAGAAACCTGGTCACTGATTACCTGGTTTGTCTATGCCGGGGCCTTGCATGCCCGATTCACCAAAGGATGGGGCGGGAAGAGAATTGCCTGGCTGGCGATTATCGGGTTTGTATCGGTAGTTTTTACCTATTATGGGGTGAACTATCTGTTGTCCGGCCTTCATAGCTATGGTTCAGCGGGTTGAACTATAGTGTTGCGTTTGTGCAACAGTTTAAAATATTCCCGAATGAAGCTTGACATCATTTATTCGAGCGAATATAAACCTTCCTGGTAAATGGGAAATAGAGTTGTTTTGTATAGTTTAAGTTTCAAATATTTAATTAAAAGTAAGGAGAGGAACTATGTCTAAGAGGATTATGTTGTGCCTGGCTGCTTTCGCCTTCGTTTTCACTGTTGTGGGGATCAGTGTCGCAAGTAACAGTGGCCCTGCTGAAATAGTGCTGAAAACTTCAACCGGCAAAAAACCTGCCTTTTTCCCCCATAAAGCCCATCAGGACATGATGGAATGTGCCACCTGCCATCATACCAAAAATGCCGATGGCAACCGAGGTGCCTACGTTGCCGGTGAAGAAAAAGCCTGTTTGAGCTGCCATGATGACAAGGGTTTTAAGGATAATGCCCATAATCTCTGTAAAGGTTGTCATAAAGATGGTTATAACGGTAAAAAAGGACCCACTAAATGTGGTGACTGTCATAAGAAGGATCTGTAATATTACAGTAAGCCAGTCTCTTTAAAGTTTAAAAAGGCTACTCGTCAGAGTAGCCTTTTTTTTTGTGGGGAATTCGTTCGCGGATTAGTTTGAAAGGTATAGCCTTTCCTCCACCGAATCCACCGAATCCCAAAAAGTTGCTATGCACGTTAAACCGGTACAAAAAAGAACACCTGCAAAGTCAAAGGAGCGGCCTCCCGGCAAAGCAAATGGGGGGGGGCGCTGGACCCATATTCATCTTTCATTCGCCTTTTTGCTGGTTGCCTTTTTGTTGAGTCTCATCATTGGTGTCCTGATTTACCTGATGGTGTCCCTGCGTATCCCTGATCTTGCCTCGGTGGCAGATTACCAACCGCCGGAGACTTCAGTGTTCCTTTCTGACTCGGGTGAGATTCTGGCCTCCTGTTACCGGGAAAATCGGGTAGTTGTACCTTTAAGCAGAATGCCGGCTTTGCTGCCCAAAGCCTTTGTTGCCGCTGAGGATGGGCGTTTTTTTCATCATCAGGGAGTGGACGGTTGGTCCGTCCTCAGGGCAATTATCCACAACATCAGTTCTGGGAGAAAGGCCCAGGGGGGGAGCACCATAACCCAGCAGGTGGCCCGGGCGCTTCTTTTAACGTCTGAGAAAACGTATCGACGTAAAATCCGGGAAGCTGTCCTTGCCTACCGGATTGATCGTCTATTGAGCAAAGAGGCAATTCTCCATCTCTATCTCAATCAGATATATCTGGGCGAGGGGGCCTTCGGGGTTGAGGCGGCGGCTCGAACCTATTTCGGGAAAAAGGCCGAGGCCTTGAGCCTGGCGGAATTCAGTCTGCTGGCCGGTTTGCCTCAAGCGCCAAGTCGCTATTCTCCTCGCCGCAATTTAAAACTGGCCAAGGCCAGGCAACGGTACGTCCTGAATCGGATGGCGGCGGACGGTTATATTTCAGCCGAGGACGCTCGCCAGGCATTTAACCGGACTTTGTCTCTGGCCATCGATGACCCGGGTAGAGGACCAGAACAGTATTTTGTCGATTACGTCAGGCAATATATTGAGAACCGGTATGGTCAGGAGCAACTTCTCACTGGCGGATTAACGGTTTATACGACCTTGAACACGGAATTCCAGGAAATCGCCGCCAGGGCCGTTGATAATGGGATAAAAAAATGGCGGACCCGTAATCCCGGGAAGGACCGGGGAGAACTCCCCCAATCATCAATGGTGGTTCTAGATGTCCAGTCTGCTCAAGTTAAGGCCTTGGTCGGAGGAATCCAGTATGGTGCCAGTCAATATAATCGAGTAACTCAGTCCAGGCGGCAGCCTGGTTCTGCATTTAAGCCGATTGTCTATGCCGCTGCTTTTCGTGGGCAGTTCACCCCCGCTGATCTGATTGTCGATGAACCCCTTCATCTTCAGGGAGAGGATGAAGGGCTATTTTGGGAACCTCGGAATTTCAGTGGTGAGTTTTATGGGCCAACCCCACTTCGAACCGGGCTCATAAAGTCACGAAATATCGTTACTATTAAATTGCTGGGCGAGGTCGGTATCGAGAAGGTTCGGGCCTTGGCCAGTCAAATGGGAATTTCTTCTCCTCTGGCTCAGAATCTATCTCTTGCCCTTGGAACTTCTGGTATCTCACTATTGGAGCTGACCGGCGCATATACGGTCTTTGCTGCAGGCGGAATTTATCGTCTTCCGGTTTTTGTTGCCAAGGTCGTTGATCGGAAGGGTCGGGTCCTTGAAACCACTCAGCCGCAGGAACGGAGGGTCTTATCAGCAAATACCGCCTATCTGGTTACCAATCTTTTGCAAGGAGTGATTGAGGAGGGAACCGGGCGTCGGGCCAGGGGGCTCGGGATCGACGCCGCCGGTAAAACTGGAACCACGGACCGCAATCAAGATGCTTGGTTTGTGGGATACACCCCAGAACTTGTCGCCGGGGTGTGGCTCGGTTTTGATCACTCCGGGAGCCTTGGTGAACAAGAAACCGGAGGTCTTGCGGCAGCACCTGTCTGGCGGGAGTTCATGATAGGTGCCTTGACCGAGCATGATTCCCCGCGAAAGACTTTTCAAGTCCCACCCGGGATTAAGATTCTCCCCATGAATCCCGAAACTGGAAAGATTTTGACTGAGCACTCGGAAGGGGCGGTGTGGGTCGCTTTTGACGAAGAGTATGTCCCTGAAAATTAATACTATATCTTGTCTGGTTGAATGGATCAGTCAAGTTTTTGCGTCATCGGTGTTTCTTGTAAAGGCCAGGAGCTTATGGTTCCTCCATGTGATGGGGTACATTTTTTCGAATCTCGGGAGGTGGCCCGAAGGGGCTTGATTCTTCCGCGATAGAATAAACCCTTCCGGCCCTGAGTTTCGAAGGGAAGTTTCAAAAGTTCTTATCGTGAGAGATTTTGGGTAATGAAAGAGGTCCCGGCGAAGATTCACCGGGACCTCTTGGTTTGATGATAGTATTCAGAAGATTGTTTGAAGTCGTTATTTCTTCTTTTGAGGAAGTGAGGTCAATTCGTCTCGGCCGTAATAGACCACGGTGAATTGTTTCTTGAGGCTTGACGTCAGGATTTCTTCTTCATCTGTGTCGAGAGAGGCTATCCTAACGGCGACCCGTTTCATGTCGGGAGGAGCATCGTCAAAGGATGTCAGAATACTGATGATTCGGGCGGAATTTTCTTTCAGAACTTGGGTTACCCTGGTTACAGAACCGGCTTCGTCCGGCAGGTCAAAGACGTATTGAAGGGCGCCGTTTTTTATGCCGGTGGAATGGATAAAGCCTCGGAGAACATCTGTTTCACTAAGCAGCCCGATGAGGTGCCCGGATGGATCAACAACCGGTAGACCGGAAATTTTACTCTGCAGCATTACCACCGCCGCCTTTTCCAAGGTTTCCGAGCCGACCAGGGTAAGTGGGTCGGCAGTCATTACATCCTTGACCTTCATCTCTGAGAGAAGATAATACAGTTCATGGATATCGAGGGAGGTGGTTTTGGAGGGTGAGGCATCCTTGACGTCCCGATCAGTGATGATTCCGATAAGTTTCCCATGGGAAACGACCGGGAGCCTTCGGATGCTGTTTTCCTTCATGATTCTGGTCGCCCGCATCAGTGACGTATTTTCATCAACTGTCATGACATCTTTGGCCATCCAGTCTTGAATAAGCATGCTCTCTTCCTCCCTGAAATCGATTGATTGGAGTGATCTATAATAGTCTTGTTGTCACATCAATTCAGAATCGGCGCATTGGATGCGCTTTTGCGCAATTTTTTCAAAGACGCAATATCCAATGAATTAATGAAATATACTAACATAGATTTATAAATTATTTCCCTTTTTCTGGCAATATGTTGTGAGTGAAATTGACGCGAAAAGGATGAATCCGTTTTGAGGGTTTGAATGGTTTAATTTGTTTGATTAGTTTAATTTGTGTGATGAGTTTTTTTAGTGAGGAGTGAGGAGTGAGGAGTGAGGGAATTATCTCTTCCCCCAGAGTTATTTAACGAATCCAACCAATAAAATGGTTTTTATGTCTCAGAATGCACCGTTGCCATATTCACATCTCCAGCACATCCTGGATTTAATTGAGGGCACAGATAACTGTGTTTTTCTTGAGACCACGCGGGTCTCCGAGGACGATCATCGATCATATCTGTTTCTTGAACCCTGCGGTATGATTACCTGTACGGCTGCCGATGATCCGGGGCTTTTTCTCGAAATCATCAGACGTCAGGTGGAACAGGGGCATCATGTGGCTGGCTGGTTTTCCTATGAGTTTGGCTATCTTCTTGAGCCAGTTCTAGGCCATCCTCCCGGTTCGGTTGATCAAATTGTAGCGGAATTCGGTGTTTATGGACCCCCAGTGGTTTTTGATCATCGTACGGGAAGCGTTTCTGGTTCCTTACCCCAGCTTAAGAGACAAAACGGTGAAAAAGGGCAGACCTATACCCTTGAGGGGATGCGATTAAATCTCTCCCAAGCCGAATATGAAACGAACGTTTCCCGGATCAAAGAGTATATTGCTGCCGGTGATACCTATCAGGTAAATTACACCATGAAGCTCCTTTTTGAATTTACCGGATCCGACGGAGCACTCTATCAGTCCCTTCGCCGGAATCAGAGTGTTTCCTTCGGTGCCATGATCAAAACGGGCCAAAGGCGGATCCTGTCCTTTTCTCCGGAACTTTTTTTTAAGAAAATCGGAGACCGTTGTCTGGTTCGGCCCATGAAGGGAACGAGCCCGCGGGGACGGGACTTGGGCGATGATCAGCGGATCAGTCGTTCTTTGGCTCAAGACCCTAAGAATCGAAGTGAAAATGTGATGATTGTTGATCTGTTACGCAACGACTTGGGGCGTCTCTGTCAAATGGGCAGTGTTCAGGTCGATTCTTTGTTTGATGTGGAATCCTATGAAACGCTCCTCCAGATGACCTCGACAATTTCCGGGTCGTTGAGGCCGGACATTAAATGGCCTGAGATTTTTCGGGCCCTGTTCCCCTGTGGTTCTGTAACCGGCGCCCCGAAGATCAGAACCATGGAGATTATTCGTGAGCTTGAGGGGGAGGCTCGGGGGGTCTATACCGGGGGAATAGGGTTTATCGGACCGGATGGGAATGCCGTCTTCAATGTCCCAATCAGGACGGTCAGTCTTCAGGGGAACCATGGTGAAATGGGGATTGGTTCCGGTATTGTCGCTGAATCCGATCCAATCCATGAGTGGGAGGAATGCTGGCTGAAAGGGGGATTTCTCCTGAATCCGGTTCCTGATTTTCAATTAATCGAGACGATGCTCTGCCGGCCTCGGGCGGGAATCTGGCTCCTTGACGAACATCTTGACCGCCTCCGAAGCTCGGCAAAGTATTGGGGCTTTTCCCTGGCTGAAGCGGCAATTGGTAAAACCCTTGCCGAGGTGCCACCGAAAACGGATGGGGTAGATCCCCTGGAATCATGTTTCAAGGTCCGTTTACTGGTCTCCAAAGATGGGCGGTTTGAGATCAAAATGACCCCCTGTCCGCATCCTGTGCTGAGCGTGGAGGATGCTCCGGCTGCAATTGTGCCGGGAAAGGTTGCCTATGCCACCAGTAAAATCCATTCCTCTGATCCCTATCTCTATCACAAGACGACCCGGCGGACCCTTTATAACGAAGAACGAAATGCTGCTGTTGATAGAGGCTGCTTCGATGTCCTCTTCACCAACGAACGGGGGGAGGTTACCGAAGGCAGTATCTGTAACTTGTTTGTTCGGAAGGATGGTCTCTGGTTGACCCCGTCACGGGAATGTGGCCTGCTCGGCGGGGTCCTCCGTGATTTTCTGCTCAAAAACGGGATGCCCGGTTCGGCCCATCCTCCCCTCCGGGAAGCGGTGCTGACCAGAGCCGACCTGGATCAGGCGGAAGCCATTTACCTGGGCAACTCCGTCCGTGGTCTGGTTCGAGTTGAATTGGAGAGTAAAACGGATGAATCAGTTTGATTGGTTGAATTGGTTGGATTCGTTAACTCAATAGGAAAAATCAACTGAACCAACAAAACCAATCTAACCAATCAGACTGTTCTTTCACCTCTTCCCCTGGTAAATCGAGCGAATGATGTCAGCCTTGCCGATGATGCCGACGAGTTTGCCCTGACGGACCACCGGGAGGGTATGCAGGCGCTTTTCTGCCATGATGGTGGCTATCTCGTCAACGGGGGTTGTCTCGGTGACCGTGAAAGGTTTATCTGAATAGAGGTCCTTAACTTTGGTGCCGGTCATCTTGCGAAGATCCTGGTTCACCTTGTCAGTATCACCCAAAAAGATCATTGAATCGAGAATGGTCAGAACTGTGGGGATATGGATTTTCTTGGTTTGGTCAATGAGATCACTTTCGGTGACCACCCCGATCAGGGTATCGCCGTTTTCCACTACCGGCACCCCGCTGATTTTGTTTTCCCAGAGCAGGGCGGCCAATTGCTCCACCTCCATCTCGGGTCCAACGCTGATAACCTCTCGCGTCATGATATCCTGGGCTGTAAGCATTTTTATTCTCCTTAAAAAACGTTTAATTGGTTGAGTTAGTTGTATTAGTTGAATTGGTTAACTGCATCGGAGCAACATCCCGAATTAATAAAACCAATCAAACAAATCAAACCAATTCAACTATTCTTCTTTTTCATCACATACCGTATTCATGGCCAAGGGAATGGCATTGGCTAATTCCGAGGCCAAGAGGCCACTCTGTGATTTTCGTGCTCGGGCCAGGTTATCGGCAGCTCGACCGTGGAGGTAAACACCAAGGCGGGCTGCTTTTTCGGCTGGTACTCCCTGGACGAGGAGGGCACCGATAACCCCGGCCAACACATCCCCAGTGCCCCCGGTGGCAAGAATTGGATTGCCGGTTGGGTTAATGGATATCTGGCCGTTCGGTGAGGCGATTATCGTTGAGGCCCCTTTCAGGACCAGGATAACCTGATTGTCCTTGGCATACTTCCGGGCAATTTCCAGACGGTTTTCCTGAATTTCGGACACAGTCAACCCGGTCAGGCGGGCCATTTCACCCGGATGTGGGGTCAGTATCCGTTGTGCCTCCCCCCGACGCTTTACGGGTTCGCCCATGGCAGCCAGCAGATTGAGCCCATCGGCATCAAGAACCATGGGGAGTGGTATTTCCCGGTAAAGGCGGGACACGAGAATCCCGGTGCTGGGATCTTGACCAAGTCCAGGGCCTACAACCAGTGCCTTTTTGCCCTCTGTGCCCTTGGTGAGGGCCTGGAAATCTTCCGGCTTGAGGCATTCACTCGCCTCATCGGACAGGTCAAGTGTCATAACTTCGGGGACATGGAGGGCAGCCATTCGGAGCACTCCCGGCAGGGCCAGGGTAACCAACCCGGCTCCGGCCCTTAACCCGCCAAGAGCGGCCAGGAGGGCCGCGCCGGATTTTCCCCGGCTACCGGCCACCACTAACAGGTGGCCGAAGGTTCCCTTATTGGCGGAGGTTGGGCGTTCCGGGATCCAGGGGATCATGGTGGGCTCATCGAGGATTTCGGTGGGGAGGTTGGCCTCGTCGATTATCATGGGGGGAATGCCGATGTCGACCAGGCCGAGATTCCCGCAGACCTCAGGGCCGTGACCGATGAAGTGGCCGGGTTTGGCAAGCCCGTAGGTCACGGTCATGTCGGCCCGAACACAGGTTCCCCAAATTTGCCCGGTATCGCTGTCCAGTCCAGAGGGGATGTCGGCGCTGATCACCGGGCAGGGTGCGGTGTTGATACGTTCAATGACCCGGGCCTGGATCTTGTCAACCGGTCTGGTTAAGCCGGTACCGAAGATGGCGTCCACCACCAGGTCGGCTTCGGTCAACCCGTTTTCAATGGTCCCGAGACGAGCAGTGGTATTGATCGGATAGACCAGTATCCCCATTTTTTTTACAATCGCCAGATTGATTGCCGCCTCACCCTTGATTTTATTGGGATCGGCGAGGAGAAAAACCAGGGGAACAGCGCCGTGCTGGACTGCATGGCGGGCGATGACCAGGCCGTCGCCGCCGTTATTGCCGGGACCAGCAACCACCAGGACTGTTTGGCCCGCAAGAGGACCAAAGCCTGATATTATTGCATTGATAGTGCCGACCCCGGCATTTTCCATCAGAACCACCCCCGGGATGCCGAGGGTTTTGATGGCTGCCGAATCGATCCTCCGCATCTGTTCTGCGGTGGCAAGTTTCATGGGGAAGCCTCATGGTTCGGGAAGAAGCTTATAGACCTTGTTGGGGAAATCTGTTTACACCCTATGGTTCATTACGTTACCGTAAATTTTGTTCTCTGACCAGCCTGTTCGGTGTGGTCTGCCCCACCAGGGCAATTCATAATAAAATTATACACCTTTGACTCAGAAGATGGAAACAGTTACGAATTGTCTTTGGTTGATCTGGTTAAGCAGTTTGTCATATACTTTAATGATAGAAAAGTTTGGTTCCGCTGGGAGAGTGCCATGAGATATGTCTATTCAATGCTGGTTATTTCCATTCTTCTTATCCTGATTGTTGCAGGATTTGCCATTAAGGATTCAAGGCCGGTTGCCGAACCGGTAATCCAGGTTAATGATCGGGCCATTTCTGCGGTGGAGTTCCGCCAGATCTATGCTGACCGTCCGTATCGTATCGATGATTCGGAAGATTTTCTTGACTCGATCATCACTCGGGAGATCCTGATCCAGGAAGCCCACCGCTTGAAGATCGATCATGAAGAGAGTTTCCGGAATTCCATTAAAAAATATTACGAACAGACTCTAACCCGAATCCTGCTCGATCGAAAGGCAGCCTCTCTTTCCATTGAACCGACCCCGGAACAGGTCTCGCGATATATTCGCCGTCTCAACATGCAGGTTGAATTCAATCTGTGTCAGGTCGGTGATGACGGGGAAATTGTTGAGGAGGGTCAGGAGGAAGAATCATATATAAAACCATATCGGGATTTGGCAACACCCTACCAGCTTTGCCTGTTGTCTTTGAAAGATGGCGAAAACTCGGAACCTTTTATTTTGGATGGAGAACGAAGAATTGTCCGGCTTGAGCGATCCACCCCAGCCCTCCCTCAGGTCGGCGAAAATCTCAACGAGGAACAGGCCCGGTTGATTCTGGCCCAGGCCATGCAGCGGCAGGCCCTGGAAGAGTGGCTTATCGGTTTGCGGGATAAGGCGAAAATCAATGTCGATGACTCCTTTGTCCGGGAGACCCTGGAGGGGAAGGGCGGTGGTGATTTACCTCGTGAGAAACTGCCTTAAATGAAAACCGTATTGTACTTATAGATGCAAATTTGATGAACTCGCAGCTATGTGTAGTCTGAGAAAAGTCTCGGCCACCAGTCGATGAAGATCTTGTGAGGAAGTTGAAATGATTGCTTTGGAGATTGCCAGGAGCGGAAAATGAAAGAGAAAAAAAACTATGTCCGGAAAAAGTATTTTATCAATAAACGCCTGCAAGGTCGTTACATGTTCAGTTTCTATATGTTGGTGGCCATCGTTGTGGTTGTTTTTAGTGCGGTCATTGCCTATTACACCTCCCAGACCATGATCATAACGTACGAAAATTATGATCTGCAACTTGGCAGCACCCCGTTTATGTTGTTTCGGAAAATTCTGGCCGCTGCGTGTCTGCTTATAATTTTGCTGGGAGTTTTGGTGGCTCGGATCGCCATGTATCAGACCCACCGGATCGCCGGGCCTCTCTATAAATTTGAGCAGGTTCTCGACCGGATGAGTCAGGGGCATCTTGATGATGAGGTGAGAATTCGGGAAAATGATGATGCCCAGGAGATCCTCGTGAAGATCAAGGCGGTCAATCGTTTTCTTATAGATAAAGTGACCGCCTTGAATCAAGAAGTAGGGCGTATGGAAGCCGGGGATGTAGGTGGGTCTGCCCCTGAAGTGGCTTCGGCATTGGCCGAAATGAAAGAGATTCTGGCTGGATTTAAAATTAGTGAAGAGGCGAACACCGTGGGACAGGCGCAAAAATCTGACCAGGTTTGATCTCGTTATACGGTGAATATTTGTTAACTTTTTTTGAATTGAATAGGGTGCCTGTAATATTTCATCCTGTGAGAAACCGATTGCCGGGGGGCGGGATCGGGGAGGATTGATTGGCAAAAAGAGGTTTCCTGGGAGTGTCCTCAAATTGTGCCATTGGATGGCGGACAGCTGCACTGTTCGTTTTGTTGCTGTTCTTCTTTATTCTGTTTCCCTGTCATGTAAAGGCAGCTGAATTCCAGAGCAGATACGCCACGATCCATTATGAGAACGACCAGCAGGTCAGGAAACTTAATAACGAATTGTTTCTCAGCCGTAATCTAGGATATCGTCTCCGGGAGAGGAAACTTATAACCGTGCAAGACGAGGTCGGGGCCAAGATCGATCTGTTGATTGAACAGGTTCAAGTGGTCTTGGAGATGTTTCCCGAACGGATCAAATTTGATCTGTTCCTCTTTGATAATGCTGCTGAGGCCCAGAAGGAACTGTTTCGGCGGTATGGAAAAAAGGTGGATTTCATTTCTTTTTATTCCCGGCGTGAAAATGCCCTCTATCTTTCAGCCCGGGACGGCGAACTCAAAGTTGTGGCCCATGAACTGGCCCATGTGGTCCTGGAACATTACTTCAAACCCTCCCCCCCGGTCAAAGTCCACGAAGTCCTCGCCCAATACGCTGCCGGGCATATTGCGGATTGATAAAGACTGTTGAATTGGTTGAACTGGTTTGATTCGTTTTATTAGTTCGGGCCGTTGCTTTTATATAGGCAACCAATTCAACCAATTGTACCAATCAAACTAATTCGACAGTTTTTACAATTCCTCCAGCCGTTTCCGGGCCTCTTCCTGTCCTGGGTTGGCGGCGAGGATCTGTTGGAAGAGTTTGGTTGCTTCGAGTTTCCTGCCCAGTTTGATCAAGGTGTCGCCTTCCAGGAGTCTCAGTTGCAGGTCACCAGGCATCGTGGCGATAGCCTGACGGATGACGGTCAGGGCCTCATCTGATCGTCCGGTGTTCAAATAATAGGAGCTGAGCTGGTTGATCTGGCGGGGATCGATTCGATCCCAGGTGGCCAATATGGTCGCCACCTGGTCGTATTCGATGACAGCGGCCGCTTTTTGGCCGGATCGTTTGAGATGGGCAGCAAGTTTGAGGCGGGGGGACGGATCTTCCGGCGCCATGGTTACCGCCGCCCGGTAAGTGGCTTCCGCCTCATCGGGGCGTTTTGCCTTGCTGAGTTGATCCCCCAACAATAAATGAAGGCTCGGATCGTCCGGGAAAACGGTAATGGCCTTGTTCAGAATCCTGAGCGCGTCCTCTGTTTCGTTCATTCGGGAATAATGATAAACGAGCTGTTTAAATATTCCAGGAGTTGCCGATCTTTCGTCATCCACCATCTTTTCAATGTGGCGATAAACATAGGTCGCTCCGTAATGGCGGCCGATCCGGTCGAGAAGCCGGCCCAGGGTTAACCGTGAGTTAAGGTCGTCGGGGATGGCCTTGAGCAGGTCCGCCGAGCCCATCCCCCGGTCATTCAGCATGGTCATTGCTTCCGGGAGGAAATTGCCGGAAAGTGTCACCCCCTGGCGAATAGCTGTCAATCCCTCGGCCTTTCTTCCTTGGCTGAACAACCACCCGGCAAAGTTAAGGTAGATTTCGGGGTTTGATCGATCCGCCTGCTCGGCAGCTCTATAATAATGCTCCGGCTCGATCCCTTGAACGCCTCGGGTACCGAGTTCGGCCATTCGTAACAATGTTTCACTCCGCACCGGATTCAATTGTAATGATCGGAGAAATGACTGCTTGGCCAGTAGAACATCTCCCTGGAAGACGGCAACATTCCCCTTGAGATAGGGGTGATAGAAGTTCAGGGGGGCCTGGGCCTCGGCCTTGGTGATGGATGCATTCATCGCCAGGAGTTGATCCTGGGGAGTGTCTGGAGTCAGGACGACTGATTTCAGTGCATCAAAACGCGCGGAGGCCGCCATGGCCTGGATGTTGATGGTCAGCATCGTGCCAATGAGGATGAGGCTACCGGTCAGGCCGGCGATGACTGGCCATAACTGGGACCGTGGGGGTGTTTCCCGGGGGGGCTTTCCCTTCTTCCTGGAGGGTCTTTTGGCAATGGCACCGGCCTGGAGCAACCCGCAGAGGGTGAAAAAATAGAGCCCGTTGGAGGCGTTGTAAAAGTTGAAATCGAGAAAACCATGCAGCAGAATGGCCGTAATCCCGGTCAGGGCTGCGGTCCAGCTGATGGCGGCAAAAGGAGAACGGCGCTTTTTGACCAAGCCGGTGGAGACCAGGAAGAGCCGAGAGAGAAAGAAGAGCAACAGGCTGAACCCGATAATGCCGGTGGTGGCTAATAGTTCCAGATAATCCTGGTGGGCATGATTGACCATCATTTTGAAGAGGTGTTTGGTCTGATAGGCTGGATAGACATGTTCATATGACCCAGCCCCGCTGCCGGTCAGCCAGAATTCCTTGATCATCGGCAGGGTGTCCGACCAGATGGTGAATCGTCCGTTGGAGATCCCGAGATCCTCATCATACATTAGGAGAAACCGCTCAACGATCTTATCCCAACCGAACCAGCCGATAAAGATCACGGTGACGCTGGGAATCAGGATGGCCAGCAGCCATCGGGAACTGATCAAGCCTTTTTGTTGGAGAAGAATCACCATCACCAGGAGCGAGAGGCACAGGCAGATGATCCCGCCCCGCGACAGACTGACGAATACCGAGGTGACCATCAGGGTTGCGGCAATGCCGTACAGGGCATGACGATTGAGTTGGGGCTTGGCAAAAAAGTCGAGGAATCTTTCTCGGGGAGAGCCGGCTCTGCTCTTGGGCGGGCTTGAGTGAAAAAAGAGGCCTAAGGCCAAGGGGAAAACCATCTCCATGTATCCGGCGTAGTGGTTGTGATAGATAAAGGGACCCATGGTATTACTGCTTGGGGAGGGGCGGAACCAGTAGATCTGGCCGTTGGCGGTCATGGTCTGGGCCATGGACTCCAGGGCGATCACTGCCCCGGTGATCACCATGGTGGTGATGATGGTTTCAAGTCTCTTCCGGTTGGCCCCGAACTGGATGGTCAGAAAAAAAGCGGCGGCATAGGTGGTGAACCGGAAAAATTCGCCCAGGGTTTTTGCCGGAATCGCAGAGAGGGGAAGCCAAGGTAAGGCGCCCTCGGATGCGGCGTTGGCGGATTGGTGGAAGACGAAGAGCCGGGGAGAGAGGATTTTCATCAATCCGGGTGGCAGAGGCAGGATCTGGCCGAGAAAATAGAGCGAGAGCACCAGCAGAAAAATTAAGCCCGGTACGTTTTTGATGGGGCGATCCCGGTGCAACAATCGATCAGTCAAAAACAGAAGCAGGGCGAAGAGGATGGTCCCTTCCATCAAGGTGATCGACCACGGTTCGACGGTTCCGAAGGCCAGAGGGGCGATCACCAATGCGGCCAGATAGCAGATGAAAGAAAGCTTTGTTGTCATATTCCCTGTATGGGGTCCCCGGCGATAATCCTGGCAGGATTATCCAAAACCAGCCTTTCTGCTGCCTCGCGACCGATGATCCTGGCCGCTGCATCCATTCCTTCGGTCAACCGCGGTCTGCGGTGGTGAGCGGAATGGGCATCCGAGGCAATGCAGGTAACCAGGCCTTTTTTGAGCAGGGTTTCAGCGCATTGTTGAACATAGGGGCCGAAGCGTCCGGTCAAACTGCCGGCGGTGATCTGCAAAGAGGTCTCCTGAAAGTCATCGAGCAGATCCGGTTTGGCTATGATCGAAGGTATTCGTTCCGGATGAGCGACAATGGGCAGAAATTCGTGAACCTTCAGGTTGAACAGAAGCTGGCGGGCATTGGCCGGCAAGTGGGTCAGGGGGAACTCAACCAGCAGGTAGCGGGTATGATTGATAGTCCGATCATTGAGCTGTGCCGGTGAGGCGGAAGCAAAGACCTCTGTCCCCGGCAGGATGGTCAGGGTCATTCCCGCGGTCATGATTTCCCGATTCAGCAGATCTACCTTGGTCCGGATCGTCTCAGCGGTGGGGACGATTCCCAACAGGTGAGGAGTGGCAACGATGGTGGTGATCCCATCGGCCACTGCCAATCTGGCCATGGCCAGCGACTGCTCCAAAGACTCTGGACCATCGTCAACCCCCGGCAGGATGTGGCAGTGGATGTCGATCATGGAACGTTTGCCACCGTATTGAGTAAAGAACTATGGGATGCGGTTCTCAGACTAATTCCCATGGGAATGTGAGGGGTGAGGCGTGATGAGTAACTGATAACATGCAGACGATGACTTGTCCTTTGTCTTTAACTCCTCACTCCTAACCCCTCACCCAAATCTTTTGCTTCTAACTCCTCACTCCTCACCCCTAACTCCTCACCCAAGTTTTTACTCCTCACTAACATCCTCCGAATAATAAGAGGCATACTTATAATAGCGTCCTCCATAATAGCTGCCGTAGCCGTACCCAGCCCGATCCCGGTCGAGTTCGTTAATGACCAGACCCAGGACATGAGCCCCGGAATCATGTAAGGCCTTGATCCCGGTGGAGAGAATCTCATAGGTAGATTGCCCCGCCTTCCCAACCATCAGGGTGCCGTCGGTCGCTTGACTCAACAGCAGGGTTTCGGTGGCGCTGAACAGTGGGGCCGAATCTATAAAGATGAAGTCGTATTTTTGTTCCAGGGCCTCAAGAAGTTTTTTGAAGCGGTCGGAAACCAGCAACTCGGAGGGATTGGGAGGAATCGGCCCGGCCGGAATGACCTTGAGGTTTGGTTCATTGACCACCGGTTTGATAATATCACCGCCCTTGACCCCGGCTAGATAGGTGCTGAGACCCTTGTCATTGACCGTGCCGAAGACCTTGTGGACCCTCGGCTTTCGGAGGTCGGCATCGATGATAACCACCTTGTAATTGGCCTGGGCAAAGGTCCGGGCCAGGTTGACCGTGGTGGTGGTCTTCCCTTCCTGGGGGAGCATGCTGGTCACCAGGATCTTTTTGGGAGGACGGTCGGCGGCCGAGAGGAGAATGGCCGTCCGAATCGACTTGAAGCCTTCGGCAAAGGTGGAAAAATCAGCGGTGGCCTCGGCCGCGTCAGGGGCCATGTTTTCCTGGTTAAAGCGGTCGATGATTCCCAGAACCGAGACACCCAGTCGGGCCTCGGCATCGTCGGGTGACCCGATGGTGTTGTCGAGATATTCCAGAAAAAAGGCCAGACCCACCCCGCCGAAAAGCCCGAGAATCAGACCCAGGAGGATATTGCGGGCCTTTTTCGGTTTGGCCGGGGAACCGGGTGTTTTGGCGGCCTCGGTTACCCATATATTGATATTGCTGGTCTGCTCGGTGACTTTTTTCTCTTTGATCTGGGTGAGCAGCGATTCATAGAGGACCCGGTTGGTCTCCACATCCCTTTTGAGGATGCCGTACTGGATCATTTTCTGGTTGAATTGCTGGGCCTCGTTTTTAGTCAGGTCGACGTTTTCCTGGAGGTTTTTGACCTGGGAACGGGCCAGGTCAAGCTTATTGTTCAGCAGTTTGATCTGACGGGTCATCTCCTTGGTTTTTTCCCGTTCTAGGTTGCTTTCGATGGTATTCATTTCACTGGTGATATTGATCAACCGGGGATGCTTGGGCCCGTATTTTTTGGAGAGTTCGGTCTGTTTCTGCTGGGCATCGATCAGCTGTTGGAAAAGGGTCTTGATCAGGGCTGATTGGGTCGACAGATCAAGAACCGCATCGACCTTATCGTAATTGAGACCGGCCTGATCCAGCTTTCGCTGGATCTCCTGGAGTTCATTTAACCGGGTAACCGCCTCGGAGAGCTTGGTGCTGAATTCGGACATTTTTTCCGGCAGGATGGCAATCTTGTCCTGCAGGGTTACCACATTGCTGTCTGCCATGTACTGTTGGAGTTGCCGTTCCGAGGCCTCGAGTTTGTCTTTTTCCTCACCGGCCTTTTCTGTCATCCACTGCAGGGTATAGCCCACTGAGTGCATTTTGATTTCCAGGACCTCGTCCATATAGGCCTTGGCCACGGCGTTGGCGACATCTTTCGCCAGCTGTGGATTTTTGTTCAGGTAGGAAATCTCAAAAATCTGGCTGTCCTTGACCGGTTTCACGGTGATGTTGTCCATGATCAGAGCGGCCTGCTGGTCATGGAGCGTGCCGCTTTCCGCCGCTTCCGTCCGTTGCAGGAGGCCGCGGATCTTCTTCTTGAGTGAAGTTAACGGACTGTCGGTATCGCCGGCCTCAAGCAGGGTGGGATCATCGAGTTTCAGGGTTCTAACCACCCGATAGGCCACATTAAAACTCTTGATCAACTCGGTCTGGGTGCCGTCAAAGGTCGGGTCGTAGTAGATTCTTTGCACACCTTGACTGAGATTGTCTTCACTGGTCCGATTGATCAGGATCTTGGTCTTTGCCTCAAAGATCGGGGTCGCAAAGAAGGTCGCCACCAGAACCACGGTAAAGGTCAGGCAGGCGAAAAGGATCACCGAATTGCGTCTCTTTCTGATCACCCGGAGATAATCGCGGAGGTGAATTTCTTCTTCCTGGGGGGAGGAAGTGAGGCCGGGGGCGGTTTGCATACTCATGGGGGGAACGCTCTCAAGATATGGAAATTGTATGGTTATGAATATTCATGTACTGCCGGAGGCATTATACGAACCTGGCCAGGGGGAACCTGACCACATCTAAAAGAAACTCTCCGGCACGATAATCACGTCACCCGGGCGAATGGGTTCGTTTAATTTGGCTTTTTCGATGGTTATTTCGGCTCCGTTGACCCGCCGGACAATGCTGGTTTTTTCCTTGGCCGCCAGATCGGTAAAACCGCCGGCCAGGGAGATGACCTTGATCAAGGTCATCTCATGGTCACGATCGTAGGCAAAGGATCCCGGTTTCTTGACCTGACCGCTCACAAAGATATCCTGAGCCTTGATTTCCTCCGGCACAATGATCACGTCCCCGGGTTGGATGGTGCTGCTCAGATCGGGCTTGGCGAGAATAACCTCTTTATCGTTTTGCCGTCGGGAAATGTTGATCAGGTTTTCATCCGCCTCTTCAGTGAAGCCGCCGGCCAAGGAGATGACCTTGATCAGGGTCATGCCCTCCTCGAACTGGATCACCCCGGGTTTTTTGACCTGGCCGTTTACAAAGATGTTCTGGTTCCGGAACTGGGTGATAAAGACATTGACCTGGGGGTTGATGATGTACCCATCGGCCAATTGGGCGGAAATGATTTTTGAGATCTGGGGAATGGTCTTCCCCACCACCATGAGTTGGCCTAGAAGGGGAAAGATGATGGTCCCATCACCTGAGACCCGAACCGTGGTCGTCAGATCGTTGTGGTCATAGACCGTAATCTGCAGAACATCACCATCGTCGACCACATAATCGGCCGCCAAACCGGGTGCAAACGATCCCAGAGTTAACATGGCGATGAACGCCGGGATCAGAAAAAAGTGTCGCTTCATTAACGCTAGGCCTCATGGGAAAACTATAAAAAAACTGGGTGAGGGGTGAGGAGAAAAAGACTTGGGTGAGGAGTGAGGAGTGAGGGGTAAGGAGTTAAAGACAAATGACGAGTCATCGTCTGTATGTTATCAGTTCCCCCTCACTCCTCACTCCTTACCCCTCACTTTTTTAATAAACCAATCACAAATACCCCGTCAACCGAAAGCTCAGGGTGTTGGTGGTAAAATCATAGGCATTGATATTGGAGTCGAGATTTGCCCTGGAATAGGCGAGGCTGATGATGAACCAGTCCTTCAACATATAATCGATGGAGGGTGAAACCAAAATGGTGTCATCACTGCGGTCGATGGGGCCTGCGGAAGTCGTGATGGGTTGATCATACTCGTCCCGGGAGAAGGAGAGGTCGAGATTGGCGAAGAGTTTGGACCCAAATCGTTGGGTGTAGCGCATGGTGGCCTGGTGGTTCAAAATATAATTGGTCCCCCCGACGGTGGATTCGTTGATCCGGCGGGTGGCGGAAAGGTTGACCGAGGTTTTCGGAGTGAACTGGTGGGCCATCAGGAAACGGAAACTGAAATCGGTATCGTCATCCTTGGTGCTCGACGGGTAGGAGAGTATGCCGTAACCCACTTCGGCGGTACCGGTGGATTTTGCGGTGATATCCCATTTGAGGCCGAATCCGGCATCGGTGATGTCTTTGTCAGTCAGGGTTGAAATGTCATAGTCAACCTCGGTCAGGCGATACTTGGCAAAGGCCAGGGTATTATCCTTGATCCGGTACTGGAGACGGGCGGTATAGGCCTGGTCACTCCGGTCAAGATTGCGGTTGGCTGTTTGATCATAATCAAGATGAAAACGGTTCGCCCTCAAGACCAGATCCATTTTGGCGCCCAGTTCAATATAGCCGGCCAGATCAACCAGGTCCGAGGTGTATTCACTGCGTTTGGGGGCATCGGAAGGTGAGTCGGCTGATTTTTTGTATTGGCCGGCCAAGTCAAAGGTGATCCCACCCTTGAGGTTCAACTGCATTTGCCCTTCAACCCGGTGGTGGGTCAGGTCGGCATCGGTATTGTCGGCAAATTTTTCCAGATCGGCCTGATAGAGCAGGGAGGTTTGAAACCGCTGGAAATAGTCGACCCTTTCCCGGTCGGCCAGCATCCCGCCGGGGGAATTGTTCGAAGAGGCAAAGGAGTTTGCCGGCATATTCTTCACCCCCGGATAGGCCAGGAGAAGTCCCGGGGAAAAGGTGGTGAGAAAATCTTCCTTGGTCCCCTTCAGCGTATTGAATATGTTATCGGACCAGGCCTCGGAGAGGGAGACATAGGGGTGGACATAGCCTCCTCTGGTCCCGAAAAGATCGGAAGAAGAGCTTCCCGCCTCGGGGCGGAAGGTGCGCTGGCGGTCCACGTCGGTACCCAGGGCCAGGTCCTCGTCAACCGAGAGTTGATTCTGTTCTGCTGGTGAAGTGGTGGCGGTGATCAGCAGAAGAAGAGGCATCAGGATAATTTTGGGGAATAATTCCTTTTTCATTTTTTAATCCATGATATGTGGGTTGATTTTGAGCGGTGGATAAGAAGAATGACTTCCGGCCAATTCCGTCCCGGGAGGGGTTGGCCGGAAGTCAAGTAATAACGTCATTACAAAACAAGGGGGTAAAGGAGCGCCCTCAGAATGTTTCCGGGCTCACCGGGCGATTATTGAAACTATCGCCACCTGCCCCCTGGTTCGGCACCTGGGGCAACCGGGGGTTCTGGGTCGGTTGGTTCTCACCGAAACCGAGTGGGCCTCCATTATTGTTATTGTTATTATTTTGCTGGTTCTGCAGAGTGGTGAGGGCGGCTGTAACGAGAGCCATGTTCATGTTCGTAGCCTGGGCGACGTCGGAAATAACACTTGCGGCAACCCCACCATTAAACAGTGAACTCACGATGGCGCTATCGCCAAATCCTGCCGTCTGGGCAGCTGCAACAATCTGGGTTGTTGGGTAACTGGTTCCAGTCGGGTCAGCCGCCGCCAGACTGATCGCCGCCGCCACAACTGAGTCAAGGCTTATTCCCGCAGCCGTGGACGCACCCATAACGGCGGCCAGGGTCTGTCCTGCGTTCAGAGCCGCAGTAGCAACTGCCTCAGGGGTTTGCCCTGCAGTTATAGCTGCCGTCATTACCTCGTCAAGGCTTTGTCCATCTTCAAGGGCCGCCGCCACCGCCGCATCGAGACCTTCATTTTCGAGGGTCTGGTTAAAGCTCTCTTGCCATGTTGAATCACTCCCGATAGCTTGGGCATAGTTCGCAGTCAGGGGGGCGATACCGATAAAAATGAATAAAAGAAGGCAGAACAGCTTTTTCATAAAAAACCCCATTTATCAGTTTATTATATGCAAAATACAAAAATATTTTGTTCTATTAACATCGGTTTCTGGTAAAAACAAGTAGTTAATAAGGTCTCAGGGAGTAAACCTCTCGGGATGTATTTTGTTTGCTTGGTCTGGTGTGATGGTTTTTTTGTCTTAATATCAATTGGATAGGTGTGTGTGCGGGGAATGATGTCTATACGTGTAGGAAAAGTCCTACAAAAAAAAGAGAATCAGGCCTACATGGATTTTTTTATAAATTAGTGTATGTAGATGGAAATGTTGGATCCTTTCGTGGGAGATCTGCATTATCGAGGGGTTGGTTTCTTGAAGGAAGTTCGTTCTGGAGTTCAATTGATTTAGTGGTTTTGGTGTTGAATTATGCCGCCCCGTTATCGTGAAATAATCTTAAACATGTCAAGGTTCATCGACCTCCTCTTGGTCGGGATCGCTTTTGTCGGCGCCTATTTTATCAAAAAATGGTTCCCGGTTGCGCCATTGGCCGGCCTGGCCACCGCCCCGAATTATTACCTGGTCTTGCTCCTTGCCCTGATCTCCTGCAATTACAGCTTTAAATTATCAGGTTTTTACCAACCGTACGGCGGGGCCGGACTCATCCGGCGGGCCTTGATGATTGCCAAGGGGCTTTTTTTCGGGATTGTTTTCTTCATCGTCGCCCTGTATATCCTCCATATTCCCGGATTGAGTCGAGGGTTGGTGGCAATCTTTACCCTGTTGAGTCTGGCCCTGCTTTGGTTGAAGGCGTTGCTGGTATATCGCCACGAAAAAAGGACCGGGGTGGTGCGGAGTAGTGAAAATATCCTGATCATTGGGAGTCGGGCACGGGCGGTTGATACAATTACCACCCTGCTCAAGGCCCCGGGCCGAATCTACAACGTCATTGGCTGTCTGGAAATAGATGATTCTCCCCTGGATCGGGAAGTGGTTCCAGGAGTTCGGGTCATCGGTCGGATGGAAAATTATCGGGAAATTCTCCTGAACCAGGTGGTCGATGAGGTTATTTTCGCCCTCCCTTTAAAGAAAATCCCCAACGTTGCCGACTATATCGCCGCAGCTGAGGAGATCGGGGTGCATGTCCGGATCATGCCGGATTGGCAGATCCAGACCCTGATGTATCGGCCGGCCATTGCCAACATCGCCTTTGATCAGACCATGGGAATTCCCACCCTGTCGCTCAGTGCTACTCCCCTTAAAACCACCCAGTTGTTTGTCAAAGAGATTATTGATCTGCTTGGGGCCATCTTCGGGCTGGTTTTTCTTGCTCCACTACTGCTGTCCATTGCGGTTTTGATCAAACTCAGTTCCAAGGGGCCGGTTTTCTTTACCCAGGAGCGCTCCGGTTTGAACGGGCGACGGTTTAAGTTGTATAAATTTAGAACCATGGTGGCCAATGCTGAAGAGCTTAAGGCGCAATTGCTGGCCGCCAATGAACAGGAGGGTCCGGTGTTTAAAATCCGCAAGGACCCCCGGGTGACTGGTTTGGGCCTTTTCCTGCGGCGGACCAGTATGGATGAGCTGCCCCAGTTGCTTAATGTTTTGAAAGGTGAGATGAGTCTGGTCGGCCCCCGGCCCCCGATTCCGGAAGAGGTCGCCAGGTATGAGCCGTGGCAGCGCCGCCGACTCTCCATGAAACCCGGGTTGACCTGTATCTGGCAGGTCTGCGGCCGGAACGATGTCTCCTTTCATAAATGGATGCATATGGATCTGGAGTACATCGACAACTGGTCATTATTCTTGGACGCCAAACTGCTGGTCTTGACCGTACGGGCCGTGGTCATGACTTCTGGGCATTGAGGAGTGAGGAGTGAGGAGTGAGGTGTGAGGTGTTAGGGGTGAGGAGTAACTGACTGGTACGTAACGATTGAGGAGTTTTTGACCCTCGGTTCTGTTCGGGCGTTTCTGGCCTTTGTTCTTTTTAGTTTTTGCTCTTCACTCCTCACTCCTCACATCTTTACAGTTGACCTATTTAAGCAATCCATCTAACGTGATTTAATTTAACCATCCCTGTGAACGTTTTCTAAGGAGTTCATGTATGAAAATAGGTATACACCGCTTGAGGTATCTCCTCTCTTTAATGATTTTTTGTTTGGTGGGCTTCTCCCTTCTTTCCGGTTGCGCCGGGAAAAAGGGTTCTCAAGTCAGGGAAGATCTGGTTGGGGCCCGGGCCATGGTTCGAGCTGCGGAACTTGCCGGGGCCGATGAAGTTGCCCCCAATGAAATCGCATTGGTCAGGCAGGAACTGGCGGCTGCGGAAAGGGACCTTGAAAGGGAGCCTCAAACCGGTCGGTTGACCGTGAATATTCTGGAAAAAAAGGATCAGGTCCAACGTTCGGCAGAGAGGATCGAGGCTGTTCGGCAAGGAGCAAGTCGAATTCTTGCGAAGATCGACAGCGAAAAACATCTCACGGTTGCAGCACCGCAGGCGGATCTATTTCCCGCCGAGTCTACAGGTGAAATCGAGCAGAGGGTCAGACAGGATCTAAGCCTGGAATATGATCGGAAACTTGAAGAAGAACTGTCGGCACGCCTGGATGTGGCGGAGGCCGCCTGGCAAATGGAACATCCGGAACCCGAACCGCTTTTTGAAAGCGATCCTTTTGAAAATCTCAGTGATGATCTGCTTCAGGCCCTGGATGAAGAATTACGGTTAATGGGCATTCAGGGGGTTGAATTGATCCCGGAGACCCTGGCCATTCGTTTTATTGGCAAAGAGATGCTTTTTAACCATGCCTCAACCTGGGTCCGGCCAGGGTTGAAGCAGGCGGTGGAACAAGTTGTTCCGGTTCTGCTCAGGGTGCTTTCCCGACCGGAGTTTCAAGATGGCATCAAGGCAGTCTGGGTTGAAGGATATGCCTCAAGCGGTTACACCAGGGCTCAGGATGATAATGAACGGTATTATTTAAACCTCTTGTTATCCCAGGAGCGGGCTGCCAACGCCCTGCGGATCATCCTGGCCCATCCATCCCTGGCTGCCAATCCCTGGCTGGCCAGCCTCCTGACCCCCCTTGGCCTATCCGGCACCAGCCCCATTGTTCAGGATGATGGCCTCGAAGACCTCTCCCATTCCCGGCGCCTTGAGATCCGGATTGGATTGTAAAAAAAAAGTGAGGGGTGAGGGTGAGGGGTGAGGGGTGAGGAGTAACTGCAAAAAGCACTACTTCTCTTGTCTTTTTACCCCTCACTCCTTACTCCTCACTTCTCACATCAGTTCACCCCTCACTCCTTACTCCTCACTCCTCACTCCTCACATCAGTTCACCCCTCACTCCTCACCCAAAGTCTTTTCACTCCTCACCCAAGTCATTATCATCCAAAGCAGCAATCCCAGCCCCATACCTGCCAGGTCCAGACCGAAATCGTCCAGGCCCGGGGTGCGTCCTTCGCTGAAGAATTGGAGCAGTTCGGTGACTCCAGCCAGACTGGTTGTTTTAGCCAATACTGAGCCCAGGCCTGTTTTGCCGTGGTGGAGCATCAGGATCAGGGTTAGGATTCCGAACATGGCAAAATGACCAACCTTACTGATTTCAATGTTGCCCAGATAGATCTCAAACGGAGACTTATCACTGGAGATCGTGGTGGGTAGCGAGGGGGCAGTTGGATTATGGAGGATTCGGGCAACTGATTCCTTGGCATACCCTTGATAGGTTGCCTTGGTTGAGCCGGGGATCAGGGTGCCGATCAGAATGGTCAAAACGATCAGGCAGATACTACTCCCGGTGAGTACCTGGTGAGAGTTTTTGAGATAGGGGAGGGAGCACAGGATAAAAAAGAGGGCCCAGGAGATCAGCACCGTCACCCGCAAAGCGGCGAAGAGCCCGGATTCGCCAACCGGTTCCAATCGAATGTTGCGGATCAGGAAGCTACCCGGGGCATGGTTTATTTGGAGGACCAGGGTGGCGAATGCCATCCGCTCGTGGATTGTAAAGGTCGTGTCATACCGCTGCCAGTCCTGGGAGCCGTTGAGTGAGGTCAGCAAATAGGGAGTCTTCAGCACCACATTGTTTCGGTCCCGGTTCTGGAAGAGAATCCGGGCTCGATGCCATGGCTTGTCGGCGGCCATCACCTCTTGGGATGCGGCCTCGGCGGAGACTCGAACAAAGCGGCTTCCTGCCGGGAAGCTAAATCGGCGAGTCAAGTCAATTCTTTTGCTACCTGGCTCCAGGGTCAGCTTGATTATTCCATCCGGAAGCAATGATATTCCATGCTCGTCGCCGGACTTGTTCCACCCCTCCAGATTTTCGTTGAGGATCTCCGCAGAAGTAAAGCCCGGCCCCAGAGGCTGATATCGCTCAACCAATACGATAATGGCAATGGTGGCGATGAGGAGGGGGAGGAATACTTGTGTGAGGCGTGAGGGGTGAGGGGTGAGGGGTGAGGAGGAAAAGATTTGGGTGAGGAGGTAGGGGTGAGGGGTGAGGAGGGAGGAGGGAGGAGCAACAGACTTTGAACAAGAGTTTTCGTTGCAACTCGTGTTGTCATCTTTCTCCTCTTGATTTTTACCTATCTCTACTTCTTCCATACTTTCCCCTGAATCAGTTCATCAAAACTCATGACCGTAGTCAGGAACCCAGGAAAGCGTTCCTCGGCAATTCCAGACGAATCAGTTTCCCTTACCCAAATCTTTTACCCCTCACCCAAGGTCTTTTCACTCCTCACCCCTTACTCCTCACCCCTCACATCCTTTTAATTATCCCCAACAACTCCCCCGTTTTCTCCTCAAGTAAGGCCTGATTTCCCCGGGTTTCAACGTTTAAACGGAGGAGGGGTTCGGTGTTGGATTTACGGACGTTAAACCGGAAGTCGTCAAAGGAGAGACTGAGGCCATCGGTCAGATCCTTGTCACCTTTAAGCGGGGCGTAATGGGCTTCGATTTCCGCCAGGGTGGCATCGGGGTCAGTCACGGTGGAGTTGATTTCGCCACTGACCGGGAAGGCCTTCATTCGATCGGCCACCAGATGCGAGAGCGGAACGCCCTTCCGGCTAAGCAGTTCGCAGATCATGAGCCAGGGGACCATGCCCGAGTCGCAATAGGCAAAATCGCGGAAGTAGTGGTGGGCGGACATTTCCCCCCCGTAGATCGCATCTTCAGCCCGCATCCGTTCCTTGATAAAGGCATGGCCGGTCTTGCTCATCACCGGAATTCCGCCACCTGCCGTAACGATTTCCTGGGTGTTCCAGATCAACCGCGGATCATGGATGATCTTGGCGCCGGGGTGCTTGGCCAGCATAACTTCGGCTAAAAGACCGACGATAAAGTACCCCTCGATAAACTCGCCGTGTTCGTCAAAGAAAAAGCACCGGTCGAAATCGCCATCCCAGGCCAGGCCGAGATCCGCTCCGTTGTCGCGGACCGCCCGGGCGGTAACCTCCCGGTTTTCGGGAAGCAGGGGGTTGGGAACCCCATTGGGGAAAGTACCGTCTGGTTGATGGTGAATCTTGATCAGGGTGAAGGGCAGTCGGGTTTCCAGGAGATCCAGAACCGGTCCGGCGCAGCCATTGCCGGAATTGACCACCACTTTAAGGGGTTTTAACGCCGAGAGGTCCGTCAACCCCAACAGGTGATCGATATAGGCCGGACGATGGTCAAAGGTCTCCACTCGCCCAGGGGTTGTGGCAATGCAGGGTTCACCGGCTATGGTCAACTGCTCCAGGTCGCGGAGGCCGGAGTCACCGCTGATCGGCACCGCCCCTTTTCGAACCATTTTCATCCCGTTGTAATCAGCCGGGTTGTGACTGGCGGTCACGATGATGCCGCCATCCACCTCCAGATGAAAGGCGGCAAAGTAAATCTCTTCAGTCCCGCATTGACCCAGATCAACCACCTCAACCCCGGCGGTCAGAAAACCCCTGGCCAAGGCGGTAGCCAACTCAGGACTGCTCAAGCGGATATCATACCCAATGGCCATCCGCTTCGGTTGAAACCTCCGGGCATAGGCCTGCCCGATTCGAAAAGCCAGGTCAGCATTCAACTCATCCGGCACCCGACCTCGGATATCGTAGGCCTTGAAACAAGCCAGATGTTTTTGTTGGGACATGGTAAACACCTATTAGTCATTGAACTGATGAATTTAGTGAAAAATGGAAGAATAGGTCTTCGATGCAAACATCTGGGTGAGGGGTTAGGGGTGAGGAGTGATACAGATGTGAGGGGTGAGGAGTAAGGGGTGAGGAGTAACTGAAACGAATAGACGATGACTCGTCTTTTGTCTTTAACCCCTCACTCTTCACGCCTCACCCCTCACCCAAATCTTTTCCCCTCCTAACCCCTCACTCCTCACCCCTCACATCTTTTCACCTTCCATACTGATCTTTCAGCCGGACGATGTCGTCTTCGCCGAGATAACTGCCGGACTGGACTTCGATGATTTCCAGGGGGATTTTACCGGGATTTTCCAGGCGGTGGGTGGTGCCGAGGGGGATATAGGTGGATTCGTTTTCACCGAGGACGAATTCTTCTTCGCCCCGGGTAATTCTTGCCGTGCCCTTGACCACGATCCAGTGTTCCGCCCGGTGGTGGTGCATCTGCAGGGAAAGGATGGCGCCGGGGTTGACCGTAATCCGTTTGACCTGGAAACGTTCACCGGTGGTAATTCCTTCATAGGAGCCCCAGGGTCGGTAGACCCGGCGATGGAGATCCACCTCGGAACGACCCTGGAGCTGGAGTCGATTGACGATTTCTTTGACCTCCTGCACCTTGTTCTTGTCGGCAACCAGGACCACATCGGCGGTCTCGACAATGATCTGGTCATGGATGCCGATGGTGGCGATCAGGCGGTTTTCGGCATGGATATAGGAGTGTTCGGTATCCATGGTCATAACGTCGCCAATGATCACATTGCCGTTGGTGTCCTGTTCGCTGACCTCCCAGAGGGCCGACCAGGAGCCGATATCGTTCCAGCCCGGATCAATGGGGATCATGACCCCCCGGTCGGTTTTTTCCATCACGGTGTAGTCGATGGAGTCGCTGGGGCAGGCGGCAAAGGCCTGGTGGTCGATCCTCAGGAAATCCAGGTCCGGAACGGCCTTGGTATAGGCCTCCCGGCAGGCCTCATCCATCTGCGGGTTGTACTTCTTTAACTCCTCCAGATACCGGTCGGCCCGAAAAAGAAACATCCCTGAATTCCATAGATATTCACCAGAGGCAACATATGATTCGGCCGTGGGCAGATCGGGCTTTTCCACAAATCGATCAATGCGATAGACCGGATAGGCAGGCGTATCACCCTTGCCTTCGTCCAGGTGTTCTCCCCGCTTGATATAGCCATAGCCGGTCTCCGGGCTCTGGGGGATAATCCCGAAGGTCACCAGTTTGCCTTCCTTGGCCGGCCAGATCCCGGCGCTGATGGCCGCCTGGAAGACCTTCTGGTCCCGGATCAGATGATCAGCCGGCAGGATCAACAACAGGGGCGGTTCCTCGGGGTTTTGGGCCAAGGCCTGATAACAGGCCAAAGCCGCCGCCGGGGCGGTGTTTTTGCCCATGGGCTCAAGAATGATCGAGGATTGAGCGATTTTCGCCTGGCGGAATTGCTCCGCCACCATAAACCGATGGGCCTCATTGCAGATAACAAGGGGCGGGCCGCATTCCTTGAGCCCGGACAACCGCCCGGCGGTCTGCTGGATCAGGGTCATTTTGCCGGTCAAGGCCAATAGTTGCTTGGGATACAGCTTCCGGGACAACGGCCACAACCGGGTCCCGGAACCACCGGAGAGAATAACAGGGATGATCATGTTTGTTCCTTATTGTATACGGATGTGAGGGGTGGGGAAAAAGATGTGAGGGGTGAGGAGTAACGGGAAAAGATGTGAGGCGTGAGGAGTAACTGATAATATACAGACGATGACTCGTCTTTTGTCTTTAACCCCTCTCTCTTCACGCCTCACCCCTCACCCAAGTCTTTAGCTCCTCACCCCTCACCCAAAATCTTTTACTCCTCACCCAAGTCTTTTATACCACTCATAGGTTTGCTCGATCCCGGACTTGAGGTCGGTTTTGGCTTGCCAGCCCAGGTTGTGCAGGCGGGACACATCCAGGAGTTTCCGGGGAGTGCCATCGGGTTTGGTTCGGTCGTAGACGATGGTGCCCGGGAAACCGGTGGCCTCACGGACCAGTTCCGCCAGTTCGGCAATGGTCACATCGACCCCGTACCCGATGTTGATGATGGTCGGTTGGAGGCTCGTGGTCAGGAGGATAAACCGATCTTCCGGTAAGGTCATCAGAAAAAGACAGGCATCGGCCATGTCATCCACATGGAGGAACTCCCGTCGTGGCGAGCCGCTGCCCCAGACCGTTACCGAGGGTGCCTTGTTCAGGCGGGCCTCATGGAATTTCCGGATCAGGGCCGGCAGGACGTGGGAGTTGGCCAGGTCAAAATTATCACCGGGGCCATAGAGGTTGGTGGGCATCACCGAAAGATAGCGGGTGCCGTACTGGCGGTTATAGGCCTCACACATCTTGATCCCGGCAATCTTGGCCACCGCATACGCATCATTGGTCTGCTCCAGGGGCCCGGTCAGCAGGTACTCCTCCTTGAGGGGTTGCGGGGCCAATTTCGGGTAGATGCATGAACTGCCCAAAAACAACAGGCGCTTGACCCCATTCCGATGGGAGGCGTCGATGATGTTGTTCTGGATCGTCAGGTTCTGGTAAATAAAGTCGGCCGGATAGGTGTTGTTGGCCAGGATTCCCCCGACCTTGGCAGCCGCCAGAAACACATACTCCGGTTGCTCCAGGGCAAAGAATTCCCGTACCGCCACCGGGTCCAGAAGATCCAGCTCAGCGCGGGTCCGGGTCAACAGGTTGGTATATCCCGCCGCCGTCAAGCGCCGGACCAGAGCCGATCCCACCAACCCCCGGTGGCCGGGGATGAAAATTGAAGAGTGAGGGGTGAGGGGTGAGGGGTGAGGGGGTGACATAACTACCTTTTTTCACGAATTGAATTTATTAAACCGCCCAGCAGTCCGAAGATATGCTCGATTCTTTCAAGTAAGTCATATTCTTTTTTGATAAAGCCGATTTCAATGGCAAGTAATGTCTGGGTTTTAAGCTCACTCAATGATCCTCTTGAAATTGATAAAAAGTGAAGAAACTCTTTGGGCGAATTTCGTGCTGCTCCTTCAGCAATATTGCTGGGGATAGATATCGCTGCCCGCCGCATTTGGGAACTGAGACCAAAAAGTTCCGCTTGAGGAAATGAATCGGTAATTCGATAGACTTCCTTTGCAAGAGTCAATCCCTCCTGCCAAACCTTCAACTCATGATGCCGCCTTTTCCCCCTCATCCCAGCCTTTCCCTCCTCACTCAAGTCTTTAAAAAAAAGAGAGGGGTAAGGAGTGAGGAGTTAGGAGCAAAAACTCTAAAGACAAATGTCTGAAAACTCTCGAGAAGAATCAAGGGACAAAAACTCCTCAATCATGGCGTTCTAGTCAGTTACCCCTCACCCCTAACGCCTCACACCTCACCCAAGTCTTTTATTCCAAATGCGTAAACGTCTTGAACCCATGGGTTTTGCAGAGTTCGTCCCGTTTGGCATTTTCGAGATCGGCCAGAACCATTTCTTTGACCAGTTCTTCAAAGGAGGTTTTGGGGACCCAGCCGAGTTTTTCCCGGGCCTTGGTGGCGTCGCCCAGTAGGGTTTCCACCTCGGTGGGGCGGAAATAGCGGGGATCAACCCGAACGATGACCTGGCCGGGTTTGATATGGGGCATTCCCTGTTTGTGGATTTCAATGGTATCGACGGTGCCGATCTCCTCGACCCCGGTTCCAGACCAGGAGAGGGTGATTCCGAGTTCCCGGGCGGCCCGGTCGACAAAATCCCGCACCGAGTACTGTTTCCCGGAGGCGATTACATAGTCTTCCGGGGTCTCCTGCTGGAGCATCAACCACTGCATCTCAACATAGTCACGGGCATGACCCCAGTCCCTTTTGGCATTGAGGTTGCCCAGGAAAATGCAGTCCTGGAGGCCAAGGATGATCCGGGCCAGAGCCCGGGTAATTTTGCGGGTGACAAAGGTCTCACCCCGGACCGGTGATTCATGATTAAAGAGAATGCCGTTGCAGGCGAAGAGATTATAGGCCTCCCGGTAGTTGACCACGATCCAGTACGAGTAGAGTTTGGCCACCGCATAGGGGGAGCGGGGGTAAAACGGAGTCTTCTCGGTCTGGGGAGTCTCCTGGACCTTGCCGAACAACTCCGAGGTGGAGGCCTGGTAAAAGCGGGTCTTGTCGGTGAGTCGAAGGATCCGGATCGCCTCCAGCAGGCGCAGGGTGCCCAAGGCATCGGAATCGGCAGTGTACTCCGGTTCTTCAAAGGAGACCGCCACGTGGGACTGGGCTGCCAGATTATAAATCTCGTCCGGCTGGACCTTCTCGATGATATGGATCAGGCTTGACGAGTCGGTCATGTCGCCGTGGTGGAGGACAAATTTTTGGGCCGAATCATGGGGGTCCTGGTAGAGATGATCGATCCGGTCGGTGTTGAACAGGGAGGTCCGTCGCTTGAGACCATGGACCTCATAGTCCTTTTTAAGTAGAAATTCGGCCAGATAGGCCCCGTCCTGGCCGGTGACTCCGGTAATTAAGGCAACTTTCTTGGTCATGATGATCAAATCCCTTATGTCGTGAATGTATGAAGAAGCGGGTTGGCGTGTGTCTGGCGGGGGAGACAAAATTCCCGGCAGAATGAACAACCTGCCAGCTCTGGAGCGGACATGGAGAATACACTGTGGAGAACGAATATAGACAGAAACCCCTCAATTTTCAAGGAATTACTGGCGGTTCATTTGTAGGGCAAAGGAGCTTTTTTTGTAGGAGGATTCCTACAAGGGGGTGAGGAGCAAAAGACTTGGGTGAGGTGTGAGGTGTGAGGGGTGAGGAGTAAAGGACTTGGGTCAAGCACGGTTGCGGGAGGTGTCGGAGTAACTGCAAAAAGCGCTACTCCTCTTATTTTTTACCCCTCACTCCTTACCCCTCACTTTCTTTTCAACTCCTCACCCAAAGTCTGTCTCTTTAATGCCCCGAGGCGAAGACCACGGCCCGGACCGTGAGGAGTAAGAGCTTGAAATCCATCAGCAGGGACCAATTATCAATATACTCAAGATCCATGGTCATCCAGCGGCGGAAGGTCACTCCATTTCTGCCGCTGACCTGCCAGATGCAGGTCAGGCCAGGTTTCATCGAGAGGCGGCGGCGTTGCCAGGGTTCGTACTGAGTAACCTCGGCCGGGATCGGCGGTCGAGGGCCGACCAGGCTCATCTCGCCTTTCAGCACATTGAATAACTGGGGCAACTCGTCCAGGCTGGTCCTGCGCAGAAAGGCGCCAAGGCCGGTAATTCGGGGATCTTTGCGGATCTTGAAGACCGGTCCTTTTTGTTCGTTGTCCTTGAGTAACTGCTCCCGCAGGGCCTCGGCATCGGCCACCATGGTTCGGAATTTATACATCTTGAATTTTCTGCCGTTGAGCCCCGAGCGTTCCTGGGTGAAGAAGACCGGCCCCGGCGTGGTTGCCTTGATCGCCAAGGCAATCAGCAGCAGCAGTGGGGTCAGAAAAATCAGGGCGGTGAGTGAGCCGGTAAAATCGACGATCTCCTTGATGAACCGCTGGGTCGTCTTCTGGGGGGTGGCGCTGAGCGACAGGGTGGGGATCCCCATGGTGTCGTCAAAGGAGATATTGGCAATAGCCGGCTGGTACATGAGGTTCTGGATCTGCCAGTCCGGCATGATTCGAACATGCACTCCAACTTCTTCGGCGGCGGCGATATATTCGCCGGCATTGATGATCATTTTCAAGGGGAGGGCGAAGATGACCTCGTCAATCACCGTGTTCAGGATGATTTTGCGAAAATTCTCCAGGCGACCGATGATCTTAACCCCGGCCGTCACTTCCTGGCCGACAGGGGTGTCATCGATCTCCAGACAGCCGAGAATATGATAGGGGTGACCGGGGATGTTGACCAGGGCCGTGATGGTATCAACCGCCCGGGCCCGGCTGCCGATCACCAGTACGTTTTCCGTCTTTCGCACCGCCCCGGTCCTCATTTTATACCGGTAAACGAGCAGGACTTTCAAAAGCAGGATGGCTGTGGTCAATAGGGCGAAGATGGCCAGGAGTCCTCTGCTGATCCCGGTAATGTGGAGGCTGAAGAGAAATACAATCAGGAAGATGATGGAGATTCCAATCCCCCGGAAGACTTTGATAAATCGCTTTTTTAACCATGAATTTGCCAGGGGTTGATACATTCCGGCCAGCTTGAAGCCGAAGTTGCAGCTGATCAGAGCCAGGGTCAGAACCAGATAATAATTCGGTTCCGTGGCCAGGCCGCCTAGAGCAGGGAGTGGAAGCCAGCGCTTGAGAAAATAGGCCCCGATAAAGGCGGCACCGACCAGGCTAAGGTCAAAGAGGCGGGAAAGGGTCAGAATGATTTCTCGATAACGGGGGGGCATAGGGTACTCACAACAAAAAAAGTTTCCATCATTGGGCTGACCCGGAGAGCCTGTCGTGGCACCACCCGGAGGCGCTAAAACCAGCGCAGCGAACTGGAAATTCAACAATACGCTCCACAACTATTGAAGCTTTATTACTTAAAATAAAAGAGATCGTCTGTAGGGGAATGCTTATTTTTATGTAGGACAAAGACTACATGGTGGTAGTGTGTGGTTGGGCGTGTTTTCTTAAGTTGTTGAGTTGGTGGGTAATTTTCTGGATTATGTGTCTTGTTGGTTGGAAGACAGTTTGGTTGGTTTTATTGGTTCTGTTGGTTTTATTCGTTAACTAATTCAATAAATCCAACAAATTCAACTAATTAAACTAATTAGACAGTCCTTCATCAACCAATTCAACGAATCGAGACCAATCAAACCAATAAGACTATCAGTTACCCCTCACCCAGAGTCTTAATTCACCTTGAGTTATTTCAAAAGTGCATATAATATACATGTATAGCAAAAAAGGAGGAAGTCATGTTAGCACTGCGTTTGCCTGAAGATATTGAAAGGAGACTAGAGGCCCTGGCTAAAAGATCCGGTCGTTCAAAGTCATTTTATGCCCGCGAGGCCATACTTGAACATCTGGACGATTTAGAAGCAACCTATCTTTCCGACGAGATTCTGAAACGCGTCGAGACAGGAACAGAGCAAACGTATACCATTGACGAACTAGAGCGTGAACTTGGCTTGGCAGATTGAGATTACTGAAACCGCTAAAAAGCAGTTAGCTGGCCTTGACAAGCAGGTCCAAAAAGAGATTCTGCGATATTTGCGAGAAAGAATTGGCACAGAGGAAGACCCTCGACGATACGGGGCGCCATTAAGACGTGAATTTAATGGTCGGTGGAAATACAGGGTGAGTTCATACCGCCTGATCTGCGATATTCAAGATGAAAAAATCATGGTTCTCGTTTTAATGGTTGGTCACCGGAGTAAAGTTTACGGCGGCCATTAGAATGAATTGGACTGGTAAGACAATACCTGAAAACTCCCGAACAGAGTACGGTTTTATTGGTTCAGTTAGTTTTGTTGGTTTTATTCGTTCAGGTTGTTGTACCTCTGCTGTTAACCAATCAAACCAGTTCGACAAATTCAACCTGCCGTTTCCCCTCACTCCTCACCCCTCACATCAGTTAACCCTCACCCAAGTCTTTTCCTCCTCTACAATGTTGAGCAAATAGAGAAAAATTGAACAACGAATATTTTAATTGACACATGAAAATATCATGATAAATTCAAGTAGTAACTTGATATATCCTCGTGTTTTGGTGACCAATGGCGATCGGAAGAAAATTAAAATTACCGCAACAAAACGCGGAAACCTTTTTTTTGTGGGGGCCGCGGCAAACCGGGAAATCAACTTTGTTACGCGTAACGTACCCGGATGCTGTCTGGGTCGATTTGTTAAAAGCAGAAGAGTTTCGTCGTTATCTGAATAACCCGGAATTTCTTCGTCAGGAGTTGCCCCAATCGGGTGAGGCGCCTTTTGTGGTCATTGATGAGGTGCAAAAGCTGCCAAGTCTGCTCGACGAGGTGCATTGGTTGCACGAGAATCGTAATGTTCACTTTGCTCTGTGTGGTTCAAGTGCCAGAAAAGTAAAACGTGGGCATGCCAATCTGTTGGGGGGGCGGGCAATCCGGTATGAAATGTTTGGCCTGGTCAGTGCGGAACTTCAGCCTGGGTTGGATTTGAATCGGCTTTTAAATCATGGATATCTTCCCCGGATATATCTTGCCGAACAGCCCAAAAGGTTACTGAATGCCTATGTCGCAAATTATCTGAGAGATGAAATAGCGGCTGAAGGACTGGTCCGCAATCTTCCTGTTTTTTCAGAATTTCTCAATATGGCAGCCTTGTCTGATACAGAACAGGTTAATTTCTCGACAATTGCCCGAGATTGCGGGGTCTCCAGTCAGACCATTAAAGAATATTTCCAGATTCTTGAAGACACCTTGCTTGGCAGGTGGTTACCCTGTTATCGGAAACGTCCCAAAAGGCGGGTCGCTTCCTCTGCTAAGTTTTATTTTTCGGATGTTGGAATCGTGAATTTTCTCGCAAAGCGCGGTCTTGTTCAACCTGGTTCTGAATTATTTGGCAAGGCTTTTGAAAACTGGTGTTTTCACGAACTTAATTCTTATAATCATTATCACGAGGTATTTGCCGAGCTGTATTATTGGCGTCTTGCCGGTGGCACCGAGGTTGACTTCATAGTGAATGATATGGAAATTGCCATTGAGGCGAAGGCAACTCAAAAAGTTAATTCGCAACACCTTAAGGGTCTGCGAAGCCTTAACGTTGATCATCCAAATATAAAACGTCGGCTTGTCATCTGTTGCGAAACGAAGGTGCGAAGAACCGAGGATGGTATTGAAATCATTCCGGCCCTTTTGTTTGCTGAAATGCTCTGGGGGGGAGAATTGTTCTGATCCGGATATTTCAGGCGGTAGACTTGACCGGATCGTCGCACCCTGAGGTAGTTACCAGTTATAACGGGATTAAACAACGTCCATTTGGCCTCCCAATTTTTTTTAAAATGTGAGGAGTGAGGAGTGAGGAGCAAGAGCTCCAAAGACAAAGGCCTGAAAACTCCCGAAAAGAACACTCTCCCTTAATCGTGGCATACCAGTTAGTTACCCTTCACCCAAGATCTTTTCCAACCAATCACTATTCACCAGTCACCGCCTTTTTCAATCCTCACTTAAGTTTTTTTCCCTGGTCCACGCAGAAACCTGGAACGTCCCCGTGGTCTCTCTCAAAAACACCCAACCGCCTTGACACCATGTAAATTTGAATATGTGATTCAAATATGCATGAATTTATTGAGCGGCAAAATACCAATACGATTGTCAAACGGTTGAACACTACCCCGTGCGTCGCACTGCTCGGTGCCAGGCAGTCGGGGAAGTCGACCCTCGCCGGAGTGATTCTTGAGCAATTTGGAAAATTAAACCAGAGGTTGCCAAAGGTGAGTCAAAAGCGAAATTGGTCATGGCACTTGCAATCCCTGGAGAAAGTTCCTTATACTTGCATATTTCGGAAGTATCGGGTATTTCAACCTAATGCATACTGTCACAAAAATAGTTATTGAGCATGACGTTTCTGATCGATTTATCAAGGTAGAACAGCTATATCGATTGATAGGTGGTAGTGCCAAGAGGCGTTACGGGTTGATGAACCGAGCGCTTAAAAGCGGAGAGTTGGTGCGGTTGCAGCGTGGATTATACATGCTGGCAGATCGCTACCGCAAGCACCCTCCCCATCCATTTGCCTTGGCCCAGGCTCTTGCCCCTGGCAGTTACGTCTCTTTTGAAACCGCTCTATCCTACCACGGCTGGATTCCAGAAAAGGTCTTTACTACCTCAAGCGTTGTGCCGGGCCGGAAATCACGACAGTATGAACATGAAAAAATGGGGAACTACAGCTTTCACTCCCTTGCCGTGCAGAAAGGTTTTTTTCTGGAGTTGGTGGCCAGATATCAAATGGATGGCCAGACAATGCTGGTGGCTCAGCCATGTCGGGCATTGATGGATCTGGTTTGTTTGCGAAAGATCATTTGGGAAGATATCGGTTGGCTTTCCGAAGGGTTACGTATTGATCTTGATTTATTACGGAGCATCACCAAAAAGGATATGAATACCCTGCAACGAGTATACAAACATAAGCAGGTGAAGGCGTTTCTCTCTGCGCTCGGTCGGGAACTGGATCAATGATTGAATTGATAAGAGAAAGGTTGGCCTCCTATAAAGCTGCAAATCAATTGGAAGAAGAGCATGCCAGTAAAGAGATCCTCCAGGAAATAGCCCTGTATGGCTTGTGGCGTACGGGCTTTTTTGATCTTGCTGCCTTTCAAGGTGGAACCAGTTTGCGTATTTTGCACGGGATGACACGCTTTTCCGAAGACCTTGATTTTGTTCTAAAATCACCAGACCCTGATTTTGCCTGGTCTACCTACCTGAGTGGTATGATCGATTGTTTTGCGGAATTTGGTCTTAAGTCTGAGGTGTTGGATAAAGGCAAGATGGATCAACGGATAAAAAAGGCCATGATCAAAGACAATTCGATCGGCAACCAACTCAACCTTTCATTTTTTCGCCAGAATCCAATGCAAAAGCAGAAGATCAAGCTGGAAATCGATGTGCTACCACCGGAGCATTCCGGTTTTGCGTATAGCTACCTTGATTTCCCGCTGGATTTTGAGTTGTGCCATCAGGATCTGATGAGTAACTTCTCACTGAAGATTCACGCTTTGCTTTGCAGACCGTATCTGAAAGGAAGAGATTGGTACGATTTTAGCTGGTATGTGAAACAAAATATCAGGCCAAATTTCCCCCACTTACAGGCAGCACTAAAGCAATGGGGCCCATGGAAAAACCAGGAAATGGTCGTTGATAGGATGTGGTTGGAACAAACTCTGACCGAGAAAATACTGCATACAAACTGGCAAGAGGCAGCAACTGATGTAGAACGTTTTTTGAGTCCTCATGAGCAATATAGTTTGAAATTATGGAGTAATAAATTTTTCCTCCATAAAATTTCTGAGCTTGCAAAAAGCTAGACAAAGAGTTGGGACAGAAAGAAACGGGCGGCGACAAATTAGTGCTGATCTTTTTTGCCCTGGCGCTCCAGGGGGGGGCAAGGTAAATAGAATGTAAAAACGACAGGTTATCGAAGGTGAGTCAAAAGAGGACACGATCAAATAATTTTTTATCAAGCGATATCGCAGTTTTGACTCCGGGCTGCTTTATAATCTGTTTCGCCAGGGTTGATTTGCCGCATTGTCGCGGCCCGAGCAATGCTACGGCTGGCATCTGTTCCAGGCGCTTGAGGACTAAGCTGGTGATGGATCGTACGATGTATGTTTGCATATTGGAACCATATCTTCCAATATGCAACATTGCAAGGGGTAAATTAATTATGGGAAAAGGTGAGGAGTGAGGAGCAAAAACTCCAAAGACAACTGCTTGAAAATTCACGAAAAGGGAATTACTGGACTTCAATTTTAAAACATGGCAGATTGAGGTATGTAAATAAAACATATGTTTGCGTAGTACACTGGAATGACAGTTCGAGAATACCCATGGGGAAGAAAACCGATCAACAAATCATAATCAACGCCGCAAATTTTTTTGAGTCGGAGGATGTCGTTCAATTTGCTTATTTATTTGGCTCAAAAGTTGAAGAAGGTCGATCTGGTCCGTTGAGTGATTTTGATTTTGCCGTCTACTTGAAAGACCACGTTGATTTTTTAAATACCCGCCTTCGGTTAATGGGGGCTCTCGCCCAAAAAATTCAAACTGAGCGATTTGATCTGATTATTCTCAATGAAGCCCCGCTCGTTTTTTGTTATCAAGTAATTCAAAATTTTGTCATCCTCAAGGAGGACAAACAACTCCGGATTATCTTTGAGGAGAGGGTTTTGCGGAGTTATCTCGATACAATCCCTTTGCGGGCCACACACTACAAATATCTGAAAGAATCTTTGTTGGAAAAGGTTGTCCATGGTTAGAAAAGATGTAATTGCATTACGACTTGGGAAACTCTCCAACTATTTACAAACAATCCGTGCTGTTTTGCGTTATGATCTTGATCGTTTCAAGGAGGACCCCTTTATTCATGGAACGGCGGAAAGATATCTCCATCTTTCCATAGAATGTTTGTTGGATATCGGGAATCACCTTATTGCAGATCGCGGTTATCGTAAACCAACTACGTATGGCGAAATTCCGAAAATCCTTGCAGAAGAAGGAGTGATTGGGCAGGATCTTGCGGATAGAATGACAGGTATGGCCGCTTTTCGAAATATCTTGGTTCATGACTATCTTGAACTCGATTTAGCGAAGGTCTACATCCTTATAAAAGAAAGGTTAGGGGATTTGGAAGAACTTGCCGCCATTTATGCCAATTTAATATGAGTTTGTGCAAAAAACTCTACCGAAGTTATTGTCCATTGAACTGCAAAACAAGGGCTGTTCTCTTCGGCTGTAAAGCTATTGCTCAGTTTCCCCCTCACCCCTCACTCCTCACCCAAAGTCATTTACCCCTCACTCCTCACCCAGGTCTTTTCCCCCCTCACATCTTTATCCCCTCCCTTGTGAATACGATTGTTTAATCGCTTCATATTTGATACGATTATGCCATGAATACACATCAGTGGATCTGGCAATATCCGGATTGGCCTCAATTCATCTATGCGAGCGATGTACTGCTGCCAAAGCTTACGGCCTTGAATCGCCTGATCGGTGCCCTCGAAATAACCAGCCGGACAGTGGCTGAAGATGAGCTGCTTGATGCTAGAGAACGAATCTTGACCGATGATGTCATGGAAACGTCTGCGATTGAAGGAGAGATCTTGCGCCGCAGTTCCGTCAGGGCATCCATTCGAAAGCGGCTCGGTTTGTCTGTTGATCAAGATGATTCGAGCCGACAAACCGATGCGCTGGTGGCATTGCTGCTCGATGCAAGAAAAAGTGCGGATTCACCATTGACAGAAACGACGCTCTTGGGGTGGCAAGCGGCGCTTTTTCCTACCGGATATTCAGGGCTGCATAGAGTTCGCGTGGGGAGGTATCGCGGAGATGAACAAATGCAGATTGTATCTGGCCCAATTGAAAAGGAGAAAGTTCATTATCTAGCGCCACCTCGGAGTCAGCTTGAGCGTGAAATGAAGTTGCTTCTGTCCTATATCAACAGGCAGAGTGCCCCGGATCCCCTCATTCAGGCCGGTATTGCTCATCTCTGGTTTGTGATGATTCATCCGTTTGATGATGGAAATGGCAGAATTGCTCGGGCGATCACTGATTATATGGTCTCCGCTCACTATCCCCATATGATGCAGATAGTGTCTCTTTCCAAGCAGATAAATAGGGACAAAAAGGGTTATTATCGGACGCTGGAACAATCGGGAAAAAATGGGCTCTTCGCTATTTCAAGTGGGTAACATGAAATCCAGTTTGCCGGCAATAAGGTAGGCCATGTTGATCAGGTTCTTGGTTGTTCGATAACCTCTGGCTCTTCTTTTGACCGCCTGAATAAGGCCGTTGATGGCTTCGAGG
>JAHJAA010000074.1 GCA_018814305.1 Pseudomonadota bacterium | reverse complement strand
CCGGAGGGTCTCCTCCGCCCCCTTCATCAGCCCCCAGTACCATTCCGAGGATATATTGTTCTTAACCCAGGCATAGATCTCCAAGGGACTCCAGTGGAGCGACTCGGCCAATTGGGCAATCTCCAGGGTGATTGGGGACTCAGGGCTTGCGGCCAGGTCCGCCTCGGTGACCGCCCGTTCGGCCCCACCCTGGTAGGCCGGGACCACCGCCGGTTCGATGAGCGGGGATTTGGGCGCCTGGAGGAGATGACGATAGGGCAGAGTGCCCAAGAGCGGCAGGGTCCGTTTGGGCAGGATCTGCTCGAAATGGGCCTTGAGAAGCATGATATCGCTCCGGCTCACCGCATCGTCGGGCAGATAGCCGATGGTGACCAGATAATCGTCCAGAAACGTCATATATCCGTCCACCATCTCCTGCTGCCGGGTCTCCGCCGTTTCACCGATATTGGCGGTCACCTCATCCCGGGCCGCGAACCGCTCCACAAGCAGCTCATGGTTGGCGCGGATCGATTCAGCCAATGCCTTTAACCGGGCGATCTGGGTGGTGACCTCCTGCCCTGCCTTCTGCCTGGCCTCGATGGATAAAAGTATCGAGCGACTGAGGATCAGGTCGTGCTGGATGGCTCGTTCCACCGTGAAATCGGCGGCGTGGGTCGACATCGGCATGAAGAGCAGCAGGAGGAAGAAGACGGAGAGTATGGAGTATAGTCGGGTCATGGGATAGTTGTATGTTTAAAATTATAGGTTAAGGAATAAACCTCTTGTTCTATGGACGGATCATAAAAAGGTCCACCTGACCAGCGGAGCTGTTCATTTTCTTTGTTTGCCCAAAGAAAACGAACCAAAAGAAAGGGCACCCCGGTCACTTGTCGCGCTTGTGGCGCGCCCCCTGTGCTTCTCGTCAGTGACGGGACGCTGAAAAACTCGCCCTATGGGCTCAAACAGTTTCATCGTCTTGTCCGTCACTAACTGCGGTGCTCGGCTACATGACAAGGGGAGGGAAAGCCTCCTTTTAGGACACTCTCCGGTTGATACAATTCAATCCGATTTGTGACTCGAACCATCATCATCAGGATTTTTCTTATCGTCATGATCATCTTTCCCGCCGCAGTTGGTGGTTCCGGTATAGAAGTACCAGCGGCTCTCTTCGACCTTGAGCAACTCATCCAGTTGCAGACGAAGATTGAGAACGTCGATGGCTTCCAGGGAGCGGAGGTCACTGATCGCCCGGTTGAGATCATGAATATTCTGTTCGATATCCGGGAGACAACGGATCAGGCGATCTCGCAGCGTTTCCAGGTTCTGCTTGATCGCTTTAACGGTGGCACGCTCTTGCCGTGAAACCGGCAGATCCCCGAGGGTTACCAGGGCCTGATCGATCAAATCGTTCCTATCGTTGGCAATGGTAAAATCGAAGCCATCCTGCTGGAGAAACAGCCCCTCCGCCAGGGTCGACGACTGGAGCTCAAGGCGATAGCTTCCCGAACCTTCCGGCGGCAGGATGGTAAAGGGCACAAAGGTCGTGCTGCCTGCTGCAACCCCGGCCGTGGTCGGCCAGGTGTCGGTGGAGAGGCCCCCGGTTACAGGATCATGGAGCCCCAGGCCTTCGGGGAAAAGGGTCACAAGACTCAGATCGAAGCCTATCCCCGGGCTGGTGATTTCCCAACGCACCGGAGCCGGGGTCAGGGGAACCGGCGCCGTCGTGGGTGGCAGCACATGGACATAGCCCAACGATTCGGCCAGGAGTGAAGCGATCCGGGTTGAATCCGAGGCGACCGGATTGCTGAAATCAAAGGCGTAATAGAGGGTCCGGCCGAGACCGTAATCGTGGAGAACAACCGCCGGGGTCAGGATCTCTTCTCTCTCGATGCAGGTGGCCGGGGTGTCATCATCCTTGCTGTCCCCGCCGCCATGGGAATCGCGACTCAAGGTGATCGTAATGCCTTTCCGGACAACCATTGGAGATATTTTTCTCTCCTGGGCGTTCGTGACGTTCATCGATTTTTTGTCGGCATGATCGTTGTCCGAATCACCTTGATCATCCCCGTCTTTAGCTTCATGGGGATCACTGCCATTATCAGCTTCATGATCCTGAGAGTCGCTATCCGAATCACCGGATGCGTTGTGACCATCATCCGAGTGGTCATCGCCGGTTCCATGGGAATCGTTCTGGTCACCATCATCCTCCCCTCCGATTGCACCGTGGTCGTCGTCGGATTGGTCGTTAGCAGCGTCCGTTTGCTCGGCACCGGAACCATGGGAATCATCATGAGCCCCGCTCGCCTCTCCCCCGGTTCCACCATGACTGTCAACCGCCTGGTCGCCATTGGTGCCGTTGGAGCCATCACCGGTCGGCTCCCCATATTCCACGTCGGCTGAGTCGTGATCATCATCAGTGGTTGAATGATCATCATCAGTGGTTGAATGATCATCATCGTCTCCATGGGTTCCGGCCTCGCCTGATCCGGCATGATCATCATCGGAATCATGCCCCCCGTCATCATCGGGAGCGGGGACACAGGTGGTCTTGACGAACCAGCCGGCCACCATGGTATCACCGGCAATCTCGACCTTGCGGTTATCGGTGCCACCGGTCAGATCGCCGGATGTCACCGCCGGGTTATCATCGATCCGGACCGTAAGCGAATCACTGGCGGGATAACTCCCCTCCCCTTTGACCCCGAGGAGGGCCTCAACAAGGGTATCAGCCGGCTCCGTCGGCAGCCAGTTGGAACTGACCAGACCGGCGCCGCTGTGGATTTTCTCCCGCAACTCATCGTTGAGATGATCGGTGAGCGGCAGATGATCACCGAGGATCAGGAAGTCGGTGTATTGAGGATTACGGAGTTCGCTCTCGAATTCCGTCCTGTCATTGGTCAGGAAGACGGCATGGGCAGAATCGGCCAACATCGCCTTGACCACAAGAGGATCAAGACAGTCTGGTATATTGCCTCTCTCATGGTCATAACTGCCGGACCGAGCAGTTTCACCCTTGGTATGATTATCTTGGTTCTGGTCGCTTTCGCCGTTCGATAACCCACAGGCGTCATTCAACCAGACCAGAATATTCACCCGATCATCCCGGCCAAGGGAGACCAGGAGCGGCTTGAGGACGGAAAAATCCCGGCTGGCAAGAATCCGCGGTAGTTCATCGGCCAGACTCACCTCCAGACTGGCTTGATACACCTGGTCGGCCAGCCCCAAAGTAGGCAGCTGAAATTCACCGGGCATCTCCGATTCCGGTTGGATATTAACCGTGGTGATTTGCTCATCCAGCACCCCGCCGGTAGCCGGATCCGAGATGGTGAGGGTAACGGTTAACCCGGCGAGGGACTTAGCACAGGTATTAATCAAGCTGAAGGGGAAGCCGACTTCCTGCCCGCGATAGAGCGGTTGGGGGCGATAATCAAGGGTGCCGGAGAGTTCCATGTATGGTCGACAGAGTTCAATGGTAATGGCGACCGGTGGTGCGATGGTGCTATTACCGGCCCGATCCACCGCCCGAAAGGTTATGAGATGGTCACCCTCGTCGGCAACCACCGGGACCCAGGTGGCACCGTATCGATCCGTTGAGGGGACCTGCAGGGTGAGCGGTAACCAGCTGGCACCATCAACCTGGTAGTCAACAGTCTCGATGCCGGATTCGAGATCCTCTGCCTGGGCGATCAGGGCAAAAGGCCCATCAAAGAATGACCCATCGGCAGGAGCCAGCACGGTCAGGGTCGGCGGAAGCGCATCGATCACGGTGAATTCGGCGGTGGCCAGGGTGGTTAACGTCCCCCCCTGGTCATGGGCCAGGGAGACTTGATAGCGGCCCAAGGCAACATTGCTCGTTTCAAAGGTAATTGATTGGTTGAAAGGAGCATCTATGGGTAGATCCGGAGTCCAGTCGTAAGAGGCAACCATGGCCCCGAAGGGATCGGCAATCGTCAACTGTAAAGGAAGCGATTGCGCCAAGGTATTCCCGGAATTCATCACCTTCAGATCAATGGGCAGGCTATCACCCAGAGAGACCTCCGGCGAAGCCAAGGAAAGAGTGCCGGTGATGTCCACCACCGGTTCGATGGTGAGAGAAACCGTGGACACGGCCTTGATCTCGCCTGCCGCCACGATTTCCAAGGTGGCCTGGTAGATCCCGGCCGGGAACCGTTCGGTATTCCAGAGGAAGGTCGCCGGCTTCTCCGAGGACGGGGCCAGATCAAGAATAGCCTGCTCCATGGTTGCAACCGTGACGGCGGTATTATCAATAATGGTCAACCGGGTAGTGACTTCCGGGAGAGAGAAATTACCCTGACTGGCAACAAGTCCGGAGAATGTGACATCCTCGGCCATTCCGTAGGAAGGTTGATCGGTGGTCAAGGTGGCATTCAAAACCACACCGGGCAGGATCTCAAAATCGAGGGTTTGCTCGGCCAGGATCTCGCTTGCTCGATGGAGGAGCAACTGTAACCGATAGGGTCCGGCTGCGGTGGTTCCCACTTTCCAAGAGAGCGGGATTTCGGCGATGGCGTCATCCAGGAGAAGAAGGGCCTGATCCGGTTCCTCATGGATCACCATGCCGGAGACATCCTCGACCTGAATGCTCAGAGAAAGGGTCTTGGCCCAACCCTGATTACTCACCCGGATGTTTCCAGTGAGCGACTCATTGATCGCGATCCGGTCCGTATCAATGTTTCCGACCATCTCCACCAGCGGGGTCACGGTGAAGGAGCTGGTCACCGGCTGAGCCATATTCCCCACCCGGTCGGTAGCCCGGAAGGAGATCAGATGGCTGCCCTCATCGGCCTCCCCGACCGTCCACTTGACGGAATAGCGGGAAGTGGACGGGTCCACCACCGGCATGGGCTGCCAGGAACCGGCATCGATCAGGTACTCCACCGTGGCCACCCCCGAGGAGTCGTCGGTTACGGTTACGGTCAGATCCGGGCTTCGGATGATGATGGCTCCGTCCAGTGGCGAGCTGATCGTTATTTGAGGCGGAGCGATATCGACCACGGTAAAGGTTGCATCGGCCAGTGATACCGGACCGGTATCGCTATCATGGATAAGCATGACCTTGAAGACGCCAGGATGGAGGAACTCGGCAGCAAAGCCAGTTATGGCGGTCATGGCGTCATTGGCGGCAAGATCAACGGTAGTGGTATATGAGGAGAGCACGGTCTCACCCCCGGCATCCCGCAACTCGACCCGGAGCGATTGCTCGCCGCCCGCCGCATTACCGCTGCTTTGCAGAGCATACTCCACATCAACCGGGGTTCCGTCCGGGATCACCACGGAGGCAAGGTGCAGAGAGCCGGTATAGGTGGTCGCCGGATCGATTACGATATCGGTCTCGGCTGTAACCATAACCTCACCCTGATGGAACACGGTCATCACTGCGTGATAGTTCCCCGGGGCCGAGATCCCGGTAAACCATTGATCAGCGAAAACCATCGAAGAGAGGTGAAACAGGCCGGAGAGTTGGTGATCGGCGGTATAGACCTCACCCTGGTCGGAGCTGACGGCCAGATGAACATCCATCAACGGCATGAGGGCATTGACCCCGAGAAAATCAACCTGGCTGGAGAAAGCCACATCCTTATTAGGACCGTAATGAATGGTGGTGGTAGAGAGCTTAGCGGCCACTCGAATATCCGGCAGGATGGTAAAGGGCAGAATCTGTTCGGCGAGGTTGTTCCCAGCCGTATCAACCAGTTCAACCCGAACCCGGTAGGCACCGTTCATGGTTGCCCCAACCGGCCAGCTGAGGGCCTGGGTCTTGATCGCACCATAGGTCAGATCGACATTGATTTCAGTGAGTTGCGCAACCACGGCCCCGGCGGCGTTCTCGACCACGGGTGCTACCCTGAAGGTGGCGGTTGGACCACTGTTGGAGATGGTGACGTCAAGCGCGAGGGTGTCGTTGGCCGGGTAGCTCGTCCGATCAAGGGTTGCGGTAAGGGCCGGACCCTGGTCTTCGACCACCATGAAACTCTTGGCCGCCATATTGTTACTCTCATCGGCCTCCATGATGGTGTCATCCCCATCGAGCACCACATAGATGGTATTCATTCCGGTCCGACCGGTGGTGTCCCAGCTAGCGTTAAGCCAGACCGACTCACCGGGATTGAACACGGAGAAATGCTGCGAAGCCAACCACTCGAAACCGCCAAGGGCATCCTGGATATAGAGATCCGCATCGACGTTGGTCAAGATGACTGGGTTGTCGTTATGAACCTCTGCATAAATAGTGACCGGATCTCCAACCAGCGGAGCGAGAGGATAGAGGTAAATGTCGTTGGAATCGATGGCAAGATCGGGTAGGGAACCCGAGTCATAGATCACAGTGACGGGAAGAGAATCAGCGCTGCTCTCCCCAACGTCGTTGGTCGCCTTGGCGGTAAAGATGTTTGCACCATACTCCAGTGAGATATCCGGGAAGACGAACGTTCCTGGTAATGAGACTTCCTGGAACTCCGAACCGTCGAAGAAATACAATGAGCCATTCGAGGCAATCGTCACCCGCTCAATCCAAGGATTTCCGGTGCCGACCCATATTCTGTCATAAGGATTATCGGTCGGGATCAACAAAACTTCCGGCTGAATATTGTACGTCTGGAGAGTGACCAGATATTGTCCGTCACCAGCCCATCCTTGTAAAAATTGGTAGGTGGGAGCCTGAACTTCTGTTTCAACGTCGTTGATCAGGTCATAGATATACTTGCCGTTGTTTGTTGCCCGATATAACAGGAAGCGACCGTTGGGAGACAATTCGAAAGCATAGGAGGCCGCACTGGTGTTTATGTTTTTGATAGAGCCGGTAACAAGATCCATTTCGGCATAGGGTATTGCTCCGTATGGACCATACATAGAAAAGACCAAACCGCTGCCATCGGGCTTCCAGGCAATATTGACGAATTCGACTTCGTCATCGCCCAATTGCGAACATACCCAGGTGTCTAGCCCCATGAGAGTGAGTTGAACTCCCCACCCCGGAATATCTGAATTGAACACGAACTTCGTGCCATCGGGAGCCCAGGCCCCGAACCAATCATATTCCCCGGGGGAGTCCACCGACAGGACAACGCCGGCGGCGGCGTCATAGAGCTTTAATTTTTCCTGATAATTTCCTGAGGCGACAAAGGCAAAATAACGCCCGGCCGGGGACCATTCCGATGCCCACTCTTCATCACTATCCTGCACTATAACCAACTGCAGTTGCTGTTGATCACAGTCGTAGAGCGCGAGGCGGAGGGCATCGCCTTCATCACGGTATTCGATCATGAGTTGCGAGTCGGTCGGTGACCAGTAGCCATTCCACACTTCAAGACAGCTGGGAACGACTATGGCGTCGGTTTCACCGGTGGAGAAATCGAAAACAGCCAAACTCAGGACGCCGCTCCCATCAAAATACTGGATAGCGAGTTTCGAACTATCGGCAGACCATGACTCCAGGTCATCATCTAAGTCACCGTCGATGATGATCTGATAGAGATTTCCACCGGCAAGCCCATAAACGTAATAATGCGACTGATCATATTGATCGATGCATTCGAAAATAATTTTCGTTCCGTCCGGGGACCAGGTACTGAAATCATTGCCATTGACTCCAGGCAGGCCGATCGGGACAAATTCACGAGTTGTCTTGTCATAATAGGCCCTGTCGGCATCCCCGTTTTGGTCGTAATATTCGACGAGCATTCCCCGTCCGTCCGGTGACGCGTAAACGTCTTCTATTGCCAGGCCGGCCAGTTCCGGAATCGCCCCCAGAAGTGGAGTCGTTGCTAACTCGGAGGAAGAGACAACGGTTTCGATCTCCTTTCCGTTCCGGCTCAACGTCACCGAAACGCCAGGATCGGAGCGTCCTGATATATCAACGAGGGAATCGGCGGAGGTGATTGTTGCTCCCGCCCCGACCGGCTGAAGAATAACCGGTCGGCTCAAGGTATAGTTCTCGGCAATAGCCGTTGTCTCACCCGAAAATTCACTCTCCAGCCCACAACCATCGATTGAGGTCGCAACATAGGAGTATTCCTCCCCTTCGATAAGTTCGGAATCAAAATAGCAGGTATTGGTCAATGGGGATGCGTTCAAGGTGACAAAAGTATTCCCGACAGACGAACGCTTATAAAGTTTGTAGCCGGTCGCCCCATCAACCGCAGTCCAGCAGACGGTCAAGCCCATGCCTTCCGAATTGGCTGTAATTGTCAAAGGATCCGGCGAAGGCGGGCCCTCGAAAATCGAGGGATCGGCGGTCACCGAAATAGCCGGAGATTCTGAACTGAAGTTTCCGGCTCCATCCGTAGCCCGAACCGCAAAAACATGCTCCCCAGTAGAGAGTGCTATATCAGCAAAGGTAAATGCACTGGTACCGCCCGAATTGACCAGGTGGAATTCAGTTCCGTCAAAATAAGAAATGGATCCGCCAGAATGAGAACGAACATTTATGATCTCCGGATTTCCTTGTCCGATCTGCTGGTGGTCAATCGAGTTTGCAACGGAATTCAGCCACAGCGACTGAGGATCATCGGCTTCACGCAGACTGATATAAGAATCGCCCGCAGTAGACCAACCAATAAAGGATTCCTCTCCCGATTTGAGAGTAGCGACTTCAGTTTTGGTACTCAAATCGTAGATGTTGGTTGAATCCCAATCCGAATCCGGATGATAGGAGAGAAAACGGGCGTCGGGAGTCAAGAAAAAATCCGTCCCGGCATCACTGGTGTTGAGCGGAACCAGTTCTCCAACTGCGAGATCCAGTCGGTAAAAACTGAAAGATGGATTCAGAGCCGTCTCAGCGGGAATAATGAATCCGCTGCTGTCCGGAAACCAGACCGCCGCATCAAAATTGACCTCGAAATCAACCGGTGATCGAATTTCCCCGGAACCCCGGTCATAAATGGATAATTGCCAGCCGAAATCAGCAATATCGGCACAGTAGACAATCTTCGTACCATCCGGCGACCAGCCATCAAACCAGTTGTCATAACTGTCCGGGGTAACAATGGTAGTCAGGTTGCCGGTTGTCACGTCATAGATGGTGATGAAGACTGCATCGATCGAAGACGAAATCGCAAGATGTGACCCATCCGAGGACCATTCATTGGGCCAGCTTTCCCAGGCGTCGGACCTGCTTACCACCCTAAACGACCGATCGTTTACATCGTAAAGACCAACATGGGAAATGTCATCAGTATCATAATAGGATACCGTCACAAAACGATCGTCAGGCGACCACCCATCCACCCAAGCCTCGACACTCTTATCGATTACAACCTGATGTGTATCCCCGGTTCCAATATCCAAAACTGCGACCCAGCTGACATCGTTGTCATCACGGTAGTCAAAAGCCAATTTTCCACCATCGCCGGACCAATGTTCCAATGAATCAAAAGAAATGATATCGCCATCAACTCCGATGGGGATGGTAGCCAAGGTCGAAGTATCATAGACATAATAGTTCGATGAATCGTTGATATCGATACATTCGAAAATTGCTTTCAATCCATCTGGTGACCAGTTGACAAAATAATTGCCGTTCACCCCGGGGAGATTGATTGCCGTAAACACCCGGGTAGTGAGATCGTAAGCAGCGGCGACCAGCAGATCGTTGTCATCAACATAATTGATGACCACATATTTACCATTCGGTGAGCCAATAGCATACTCTACCGTCAGACCGATCAATTCCGGTATCCCGCTTAGAATTTCATTAGAAGAAGTCCCCGATGTTGATTGGGTGGTTCCGATGACAACTCCGTCCCGAAGGAGTTCGACGGTATCACCCTCTCCACAAATACCTGAAATGGTCAAACGTGGGCAGGTTGCCGTCACCTCGCCTGTTGCGGTGGCTGGTTGCTGTATGATGGGAGTTTGCAGTAGCGGAGAAAATGGAATCCCGGAAACTTCGGCAGAGTATTCGCTTTCGTTGCCGTAACCATCGACCGAGGTTGCTACGTAATAGTATGGGGTACCACCGGTCAACCTGAGGTCATCCAGACACAACCCGGTTCGTGGTGATGCGGCCACCGTTTGATATATCCCATCCCCACTTGAGCGTCGATAAACAGAGTATCCAACTGCTCCGGGAACCTCAGACCAGCACACCGTCAGGCCAGCGCCTTCCGGGAGAGCGACTACCGGCTTCAAAACCGGTGGGGGAAGAAGCATTGTGTCTATAACGGCATCGACGACATTCGAGGGCAAACTTTCCTGTAGAAAAGCATCCACGGCCGTTATGGAATAAGAATAGGTCCCATTGGCCAGCCCCTGATCAATGTAGGATGTATCGATTATGGGCTGCAGCTCAATAAATCGAATTTCGGCAATATGCACTTCCGCTTGATCAACAGTCGCATTTTGACCGGTTCTCATGATAATCCGCAGGCCTTCGACTGGTACTGCAGGAGAAATGACGAATGTATTTTGTGCCGAAACATTTCCTGAAACTTCGGTCAGTGCAGTCCACTCCCAACCATCCCACCTCTCTACAATGAAGGAACCAGCGGAGGAGTCGATACTTTCCCAATCCAATTCGATACTGTTCAATAAATGGCTGGCCGGGAAATTTACTTGCCAAACAGCGGACTCCCCGTTGAATTGTGAAAAACTACCCGACCAGTACGTATCCCGGTCCTCATCAAAGGCATATTCGGACATACCGGTGACAGGCGTATCACTCGTTGTTCCATCCGTTATAGGAACCGCAGCGTTCAAAACCTGACCATCCCTGTAGAAGATATATCCAACAAGATCCGATTCGGCATTCGGGTTCCAATCCAGTTGAACATCGGGACCGGATACTGTGGCGGTCAACCCCGTCGGCGGGTCAGGAGGTAGATCCAAAACAGCGGTAATGACCGGAGAGGGATTACTGAAGTCATTGCCATTCCCTGACCGGGCAAAAATCCGATTAACACCATCCACCAAAGCAATATCCAACTGAAAGGTCCCGTCGGATGCGGCCCGGGCCACACCAAGAACCTCGGGGCCGCCGGGAGCCTCCCTTAACAAAGAGACATCATCATTGGGCTGACATTCTGAGCCGGACACAAGGATGGAGGGTTCGGCATAGAGAAATTCAGGCTGAGCAAGGAGTGGTGTGTAGACTAACGGGAAAACTGTAGACTCCGGGCTTTCATTATCGCCGGTGTCAAGCGCAGTGATTGCGAATTGGTATTGGCCGTCGGCCTGACCCACAAAGGAGAATGAGGTCGTGCTTGGTGGTACAGTTGCAACCAGGGTATGATTCCCGGAATTGGTTTGATAAATAACATAGCCAGCCAGGTCGTATTCCTGATTCGCATCCCAGCTCAATGTAATTTCATCGCCGCGGACGGTGGCAACAAGCCCGCTCGGTGCAGCCGGCGGTGATAAATCGGTAAAATTGACGGTAATTTCCTGGGGGGCGGCATCGGTGCGTCCACCCTGGTCGGTAGCCACCGCTCTGAGTTGATAGGACCCATAATCAAACCCCAAGTCGAGGGGATTAAGAACCTTTGAGAAAGGCAAAGAGGTCACCGGTGTTCCAAGATCCAACCAAACGGGATCTGTTTGAGAACGATATTGGAACTGAACAGATGCCACGTCGAGATCTTGACTTTCAGCCTTGAGGAGTATTGACTGATCAAAATTGATACCGGTTACAGGCTCTGTGAGCACCGCCTGGGGCGGATGAGTGTCGATATCAATTGAAATCGAATTGGACTGATCACTCAGGTTCCCGGCTTGATCCATGGCTACCACGAAATAACTGAAGGTGCCGTCCGGCAGGGAGGAATCCGTATAGGTTAGGCTATTGATCAGGTAAGGTGTCAAATTGCCGGTCACAAGGGCTGATGCATTGGCGAGATCATAGTTCCTATATAACAGATAGCCTGCCAAATCGTCTTCCTGGTTCGGGGACCATTCTATTTCCGTATCAGAAAGTTGCGAGTCAGGTTGGATGACGCTGAGTAAATTCGGTTTACCGGGCGGAGTATTATCCACCGTGACTTCCACCTGCTCGGTCCCGATATTCCCGTTTAAATCTTCCGCTTCCAATTTGATCAGGTAGTTCCCTTCAGACAGGGAGAAGGTGTCCCAATCGGCCAGGTTCCCGTATGAAATCGCCAGTGGTGATTTACGAATGAGACTCCACTGATCAGGATATTGGGCGGAAGCAATGAAAACCCGGTACTCTTTAAAATCATCAGCACTGTATGCGGTGCCGGTAATTTTGACGAGATTGGAAACAAATGCAGCATCAACGGGAAAACGGATACCAACTTTCGGCGGGACAATGTCGACCCTAATTGTAATTTCGTTGGAATTCGGGCTCTCCCAACCGGCCTTGTCAATTGCCTTTACGGTCCAGCTATATGTTCCGTCTTTGAGTCCTCCATCGATGTATTCATTCTCGGTCAACAAAATGTCATTCACAAGCTGACCGTCTCGATAAAGGTTATAGCCGGCAAGATCGGTTTCAGAATTCCCCTCCCAGAGAAGCTGAACGGTGGACTGATCGACGCGTTCACCGGAGAGAGTAGGTGAAATTGGTGGAGTTGTATCGACAATAATCTCATGCAGGACGCTACTCCGTGCACCCGATCCGTCAATTGCCTCAAGCTTCAAGCAGTATCCGCCGTCTGCGGGCAAAGAAAAATGCGTCAATAATCCTTCTTGTACATTTTTCGTCCCGGCCATGATCGGCTGCCACCCAAGGGAATCAGCACAGCTCCCACCGGCAAGTAAGAGCGTAAACTCAGTCAAATTGGCATCGGTCGCCGTACCTTTAATCGGTCCGTTTTCGGTGACATAGAGTTCCGGGGAAGAGATGGTGACAACTGGCGGGGTGTTATCAATGGTAATCTGCCTTGTGATTTCAGAAGGCCAGCCAGCCTTGTCCAAGGCAAAAAATGAAATCGTATAAATACCGTCTTGGAGATTCGCTGCAGGACCGACGTTCCATTCATATCCTATTATACCATCGGCGGGAAGAACAGTATCAGAAGAGAGAACTTCCCAGGTTAAAGGAGAGAGACCTGCCCCATAGCGAATTTCCCACTTCTCGACATTTACCTCTTCGATGGACCCGGAAACCGATATCGTACCATTATCCACTCCACCGTAAACTTCCCCCGAAAGCGGTGAATCCAACTGCAGGGCTGGTGGTGTCGTATCGATGATAAAGGGAATATCCAAATGATTTTCATTCAGGATGCTGTCTGCTGCGGATACGGTCAACCGATAAGCTCCGTCCGCAAGATTGGTAAGGGTATTGAACTGATGGTCTTGCATGGACTGGCTGCCACTGGCTACCTGATTCACTGAACCGGAAGGATCTTCTACGGTTATCTCGAAGGACGACAAATGGCCGTCCACAATTGAACCGGCTATGGCAACGGAATTATTTTTGTAATAATGCAGATTTTCAGGATCTGAAAAATTTATCAACGGAGCCGTGGCATCCACATCAACCGTTATCACCTCGGTCTGCGATATGGAGGGGTTGGACACCAAAGAAACGTTAAGCTGAATGCTGTAGGTGCCGTCCGCGACAACAGATCCGCTCACGTTTTTTCCATCCCAGAGGACCTTTTGAGGCACACCGGGAGGGATATCAGCAAAGATGAACTCCCGCTCAACACCCTGCTTCATGATTGACAAAACAGCGTTCACCGGTTCCTGGACCTGATCACTGGGGGTATAGATGATTTCGGTTGAATCCAACTTTGCGTCGCCGTTCGGAGAAAAAAGTGAAGGTTCCGCACTCAAGTCGGCAAGGAGATCCGGAGACGGAATTCTATCGGCCATGTTGAGCACAGTCGTTGTCATGGCTGTATTCCCAACCGAGTCCGAAGCTTTCAAAAAAATCGTATAATATCCTTTTCTTCCGAAAATATTCCAAGTGGCAAGAAGGCCAAATCCCGGTCGATAAGAAGTAATCAGTTGCTGACGCCCTTCGTTTCCATCAATCTCAACTGTATATTCCTGAAAATGGGGATCATCAGCCGTACCCTCGATACGTACAATAAGCTCTAAAGGCTCGCCCGGCTGTGGAGTGGAGATGATCACCGCGGGTGGGGTATTGTCCACTTCAACAGAGGCTAGAAGGGCACTCCGACTGTTATTGCATCCATCGGTGGCAGTAACTTCTATAGAATATTGCCCATCCAGTACCACTTCGCCAGCATCGTTGGTCCCATCCCAGCTGATCGGATGAGTGCCCGCCGGCTCCCAGTTGCTTTGTACAAGATGACGAACCGGTATTCCGTCTGAAAAGACCGAAATATTGACCAGAGCCTCTTCACCGATCCCATATTCAAGAAATGCTGCATCAGCGATGCCATCTCTATTGGGTGAGATGACTTTTATGTTGCTTCCATATTTTTGTTCCGTTGGAATATCAATCTGCACTACACGATCAACAGTCACATTGGTAAAAGCACAGGCATAATTGCCAACCAGGTCTGAAGCCCCCAACATTACAGTTACATCATCTTCCTGTAATCCATCAACATACCAGGCCCCTCCCGGGCGAACGGACTGCCCGCTTGTGAGCCAAGCCAATGGTTTTCTTGCAACAGGCCCCCCTCTACCGCTTGCATCAATCGCATCGATACCAACACTTCTCTGATCAAAACCATTGTTGTAGCAGAATCCTGCGCCGACCAGCCTATTTGCCGGGGTATCTACAGAAGCATCCCCCGAAACATCAACGGTAAAAATATCATTAGTGGACTCATTATACGGATATGGGCAGACAACACTCCCACCATCCCCAACTATTACATCCACTTCTGGCAGAACTCTATCAACCAGCAAATTCCCAACGGCTGTATGTTGATGGACTTCCCCTTTTTTATCGATGAATGTAGCGAGAGCAAAAATTTGATAGTTTCCTTCGGATTTCCCAGAGACTTCAATAGTAATTGGATTAAAATAGAATTCCGTTATCTTTCGGAATCCTATTTCAGGAGCGGAGGTCCATGCCCCGCACTCTAAAGACTTTTTGGTATTCCATTCGACACTTCTATATTCATTCTGCTCCGCTAGAAGTTCATAATCATCAGGCAAGACCAAATCCGCCCAGGACGTACCTACAAATTCTTCTTTTTCGAGGTAATAACTGATTGACTGCAAAACTCCTGGAAAACTATTTGCACTGAGGCTCATGGAGGCGGCAATAGTAACCTGACCGGGGGCGATCAAATTACAGGAGCGTGCCGGCTTATAATCAATATTGACATACAGTTCGTCATATCTACATGACTTTTCATAATTTAAATAATGAAAAGTCTCAGGCGAATCTCCTTCAAGGTATTCCCCGGTTCGATACACTTCTCCGAAGACATCCGTGCCCTCCATGAAAATTTCACATGAGCTCCCATCGTTATTTGCCGGCAGGATGGGATTGGTGACACCAAAAGTGCCTGAAGGGATGACATCTCCAGCACTCCGATCAAACACCTGGAACTCATCAATGGTTGCATCGCATTTTAACACAAAGGATAGCTTGTCGAGATGCTCATAGAGCAGTTGGGTTGCCCTCAATACACATTCACTGGTTATAGGGTCCGAACCATAGCCAAGTGCAAAGTTTGACCCGATGATCGCCGGATTGGAATAATACTCCATGCCATATACATCAATCGCTTTAAGTCTCACTGTATTGACATTGTCGTGCCTCAAATCGGTGTTATCCCACTGAATAACTCCTGTTCCGTTTTCGGGCAGAATTGTGGTTGAATTAAACCATTCTCCGTCATCGATTCGGTATTGAACAATAAGCTGCTGTAAAGGATCGCGAACTGTTTCATTAAAACGAATGGTATGTATACCCGCCCGAGAGTCTTCCACCGAAATGATGCCCGGGTTAGGAACAATTTCACCAAGTTCATTCAGTCTAAAATCAACAGGAATCCATCTTTTCGGGTCTTCAAGATTTCCGGATACATCTTCATCCAGCCAGGCATCAAGGACAAGAACTTCCTGGATATGGTTATTCGTAGTTTGGGTTGTGACATTTCCGGCGGCGTCCCAAGCTGTGAGTCGGAAACTCTTTCCAACCGCAAATATCAAAGGAGGAGGGGGCAATTTGGCATGGTATATAACATTTTGCACTGAATCATCTCTTGAATTTTTGTATTGATCCCGCGAATATTCATACCAGCCTTGAGGATTGTCGCCATTTCCGTATTCAAGAATCCAGCCGTTAAGATGAGTATCTGCTGCTTCAGCGGTGAGTGGTGCACTCCAGGCTAACGTAAATTTTTCAGAATTATAAACTTCTTCGTCCAAAGTCAATACGACCTCGGGCGGCTTAGTATCCACCTGAAAAGCGAACTCCAGATCAAAAAGACGTATGATATATTTCCCGTCCGAAACAACCTGTCCAATCTCATCACGACCATCCCAGATAATAAAATCCGCACCATCTTCTCCAGGCGGTGTCAGATATTCTTTGGGAAAAGTTCGGACAACCCTCCCAGATTCATCGATAACCTGTACTTCGAATCGAATAGGTTCAAGAATCCGATAATGAAGCTCAACACTCTCCAAGACACCGTCATTGTTCGGTGAAAACAAATCACCTACGCTGTAGACGTCAGTTACGTATGTATGTTGTCCCCAGGAAATAGTTCTCTGATCTACTTCGGTGTTACCGGCTCGATCGGTGACGGTAAGACGTAAAATGAAGATACCCTCGTGGGGGGGAATCCAATGGATAAAATCCTCATCCAATACCATCCGACTGGAAGCCGGGGCCACCAGATTCCAAATATCCGATTGACCGGCATCGGCATATTCCAGCAAATAGTGGGAAAAATGGAGATCAGAAGCGACACCTTTAAGACGTAAGCTGTTGTCTTCTTTGAATATTTTTAAATCTGCCGTCAGATTCAACAACGAACTCATGCTCCAATCATTGATAAAACTGGAATCAAAACAAACGCTGTCTTGTGGAACAATGATCGAGTATGACAAATAACGACCCAATGGCGTGGGTCTGGTTTGAATAGTGTTGTCATTGCCCGTTTTTTTGATTGGCAAAAGTAGAATTTCACCGCTACGGATATCAAGGGCCTTGGTCCCATCTTCCATGTTTTCAAAAAGGAGATGAGTACCACCGTTCAACCAATGCAATGATCCGTCTACGTACTCCGTGATCTCAGCTCCCGGCGGAATTCCACTGGCAATTTCGTCCCAGCAAGGCCATTCATACGTACCGTGAAATCCACGATTTTCAGACACTTGATAAATAAACTCATTGGACGCATCAGTTTCAACAACCACCATATTTTCATCCGCCACGCACCCATAATCGTCCTTAAATATGGATTCCACATAGGTAAGTCGTTTACCGTCCGGACTCCAACCAATGTCTTTGATATCAAAGGCATAATAGTTACTCTCTGGAGTTTCGGTAATGATGGAGCATGATCCTGTCGTTTCACAGACAAAAAGATACGAAACTCCGCGTTTTTCCGGATCCCAATCATTGGGGTCTCCGACTGTTAAATTTTTTCTCACATAGGCAAAGCCAGGCCCCGATGGATTGACAGCCAATTCATTCACCTCGCCAAAAGAAGCCCCCATATCAATTATTGTGACTTCAAGGCTACTGCCTTTGACGGTCACCAAAGCAATCCCATCGTAAGCGTAGGCGAGTAAAACCGTCGAATTCAGCCATTCCAATTTTTGCACTCCGAACGGCAAGTCTATTTGATTTGCATAACCTGCACCGGAAGTAACCAAAACGCTATTCTGTGCCCCCCCCTGATAGACAAGAAATGTACCATCTGGAGACCAACTCATTTTCCATTTGGCGTAATCATTAGCAGTATTTTCAGGTATTCGGTATTCAGCAATATCCGGTGTTGCCAAAGGGTGATATTCTTTGGTGTTCAGTTGATATTCAAAAGTATCCAAAACCTGGGTTTGCAGATCCCTGGTAACGACAGTCAATGACTGTCCATTCGGACTCCAAACAAAATGCAGGGGATCTATGGGATATACTTTAGCTTTGTTTTGATCGTAATAATCAGCGGAAATTACGAGGTCCAGCCCACGACCATTGATTTCTGCAATCCAGAGTTGTTTTGATATATCACCATAAATTCCTCCTGGTAAAATGTTCGGGGCATATTTTTTAAGCAGGAAGGCAACATGTTGACCATCAGGAGAGACCTGGATGTCTTCGTATTCATACCTATATAAAAGCATGCCGGATCTATCATGTTCTTCACTCCATTCCCACGGCACCAGGCGTGTAATACCCTGGCCGTCAGGTGGAATCAAATAAAGCCCAATAGGATACTCGAATGTTTTTCGGTAATACGGGACGTAATAGACTACGCCACTGTCGTCGGGAAGCCATATTCCATTTGCATATGGAAAACCGCAGGTCATATTATTCTGTCGTAGGAATTCCGTCCCGACGGCATCCGTAAGAGGTGAGAGGTTATTGTCAACGGTGACAGGGAGCATCGCCAAAGTGGAGCCATTTAGAGTACGTACTTGAAATGAATAATCTCCATCCCGAACGATTTGTCCTTCATCACCCCTACCGTCCCACAGGACGGTTCCCCCCAAGGTGTTCTCAAAATCAGGACCAGCAAATTGCCTAACCGCAGCACCTTCATCATCAATAACAGCAACAACTACATCAGAGGGTGTGGTCAACCGGAAGGAGAATTGTGTCGAATCCTGACTCTCATCGCCATTGGGAGAAATATACCGCTCAGAAAGCCAGAGATCGCCATTCTGGACACTCATGGTCCGACGAGCAAAGTTATTTAAGGTCTTCTGCTCGAGAATCGTACGATTGGGATCCACTGTCACAAGCAAATCATGTAAACCCGTGCCATCGGAAACATCATATATCAGAACGATTTCAGACTGGGAATTGCCTTCGATGAGCGAAATTATCCCTTCAGCAATTTGATGACCATTCTCAGTGAGGACGACCGGGACGTCAACCCCCTCCTGTTCTCCGGAATTCTGAACCATGATATGAATTGAGACCATATCACCATCCTTGGGTACCGCCGGAATGAAGGATATCGAGCTATCCGAAACCACAAAATCGGGCAAAGACAAAACTTGGTATTGAATGAATGCAGAATTGTCTGCTTCCACGATCTCGGTTACGACTTGATCTGTATCCAGAGTAATTTTCAAATAATACTCACCAACCACTGATATGTTATGCCATTGGATACTCGGCGTAACGGTTTCTCCCGCAGCTAAAGAGGTGATAGCTTCCTCACCGATAACTGTCTCCTCCCCCTGCTGATCAACCAAGATACATTGGACCTTAAAATTCTCCGCCGGAGAAAAACCATTGTTTTCAATAACTGGAGAGATACTGGTTGTTCCCGCTTCCCTTCCGGGGAAAGGAAAAACAGAAATATCATGATAATCGATTATCAGATTAGGCAAACTTGATTGGTTCACTGAGACGGTCGTAGAGACAAGGTTATTTTCCTCTGACTCCTCGGCAAAGGCATTATACGGATCAACCTGAACAGAGACCTTCATGTTTTCTCCGGCCTTCATGGCCTGCCAGTCCAGTTGATGTTGGACAACCCCCATGGACGGGACATCCAAACGTAGTACCGCAAGATCTACGATATTTCCATTACCGTCTTCCCAAAAATATCGAAGCGGCACGTTATAGGCGTCCAATGTACCGTAATTGCTGACGGTTACAGAAAGAGTCGTCTGGTGAAAGATATCAAGTCGATCCGGTGTAATATGTAACGGTTGGTTAACCGCCAGATCATAGGTCATTTCCGGGTAGAAAAATCGGATAAGTGTATTATTCCTTTCACTGGCTTCGGAGATAGAATTATCCTGATCAACGACCAGATAGAGATGTAATACATTGCTGTTTTTAACGGTAAACCGCAATGCGACCGAGGTGGTGGATTGTCCCGGCACAGCAATATTAATTTCATCCAGCTTAGTATCTTCTTCTATTGATTCACTGTAGAGGGAAACCTTGGCAGAGCTCACATCCGTCAGCCCAAGGTTGTGGATAACCGTGGAAATAGTTACCTCTCCGGGTAAAAGAGAGACGGTCTCAGGGGCAAAAGAAACATCAACCGCATCAACCGCAAGATCAGGTTCAAGTGAACCGATCCAAATGGCATGTACAGCGAGTGCTGTTTGATAAATACTTCCATACCAGCTCCCATCTTCCTCTTGCAAACCATAAATATAGTCAATCGCATTCCGAAAAACCTCCGAAGACACACCTGATTTCTTCAAACAATCCAAGACAAGAGCTGTTTCATAGACAGTGCTCCCCCCAAGACCGAATCCACCATCTGTATTTTGTCTGCCATAAACCCATTGAAGGCCCTTCGCAAGGATTTCATCTACAAAATCAAAAGTCTGAAATTCAGCCAATGCCGCCAGGACACCAGCCGAAACAACCAAGTCACCTTCACCAGAGTCATTACTCCAACTTCCGTCAGGGTTCTGACTCCCTATCAAATATTCAAGACAGGGAACAAGGATCGGCGATTCTGAAAATCCACTTGCCCCAAGTGCACTGAGTGCAAAAGCGCTATCATAGGGATTACTAAGATATATTTCTTTATCACCCCACCCTCCGTCGTTATTCCTGAGTTCAAGAAGATTTGTTGTCAGGGCCGTCGTATCTAGACTATTTTTAACAAAGGCAATGATTTTCCGACTCAAGGAATCAACATTCAAGCTTGCTCGATTAGAAATCCAAGGGATAGCCGATTCAACAGCAGAAGTCGCTTCTGAGAATTGAGCTAACACGGAAGTCGTTATCGCAGTATCCCTCTGAACGGTTTGGTCGGTATCTTTCCAAGAACCGTTTTCTGTTTGGTGGTTAATTAGCCAAGCGACCCCGTCATTAATTTCCGGAGGAATGGTTCGTGGGGTAACGGAATCAGGTGAAGTCCCGGGATTGTGCGGCAGGGTTGCAACCGATTCACTATCGGTGTAAATCAGCATCTTGCCGTTGGTCAGACCGGAAAACCACAGCGGCCATTGCCCGAGAACCATTCTGATTTTGGACAAATCATTAGGATCGTAGCTATCGGATCGGGTCAGATAGACACAACCAACCCGGAAAGTCTTCTGTGAATCCACCACACCGGGAGTTCTCTCGCCCATGGCCGCAATTACCTGATCGATGGTCACGAAACGCGCAGTCCCGCTGATTGTCTCACCTTCCCGGGAAACCTGTTGCGGCTCGATATCAGGATTATCAATAAGGAGCATAGGCGGGACCTGAGACTCGTCAACAATTCCCATGAGATACTGGTCCAGAGGACTGAAATATCTTCGGCCTGGAAAAGAGGCAAAGGTCCCATCACCGTTATTATGCCAGTTATTGCCGTACATGAGCGACCCCTGGGTATCTAAAAGATAGCTCCAGTGTTTATTATCGATCCCAAGCAGACTGTGCATCTCAATCCCATCAGGATCCATATATGAAACGTAGGCGCCCCAGCGATGCATCAACTCATGGCTCAATGTTCCCATGGTGAATGAGAAATCCGGCGACAGGGGATCGACCACCATATTCGCCAGGTTGCCCATATCAATGGTTCCCTGGAGTGTCCCATTACTGCCGAACCGAGTGGAATCATCAAACAGGCCTAAACCAATCCCCTGAACATCATTCTTTACTCCAAGATAAAAAGCGACCGTCTCACCGGATGGCATGGCGAAATCAAAGTCGGAAAAAAAGAGGAGGAAGTTATACCGATCAGCATGGGTGCGATAGAACTCCCTGGCGATCATCTCTCTCGGCACACTATTAACCGAACCATCATCAAGATACGCCGCATAGTCCCCACCGACTTTCATCACCGTAACACCGGAAGAGACCTTTATCGTTTCGGCAACAAAATCGGTCCCAAAACATGATATAGGGAGCGCCAGATCTACCAAAAGCGCCCATGAACAAATCAACCCAAACAGGGAGAAACTAATGCCGTATTTCATCAATCTTTCCATAGAGATATCCAAAAATAATTATAAACTACGATGCCCTTTGGGGCAGTTTTTCAAGAAAGACCATCCCTACCTCATCCTAGTTCAACAACAACGACATCAAAAAGCGCCGGTGGTTAGAAAAATGAAATGTGCCATCGATCCATAAGGCAGAATAATCAATTGGCAATCATCATTCCCAAACACTTACGAATACAGAAAACACGCAAATTAACACTACTTGGTGGTACATTAAAGCACTAAAAACCTAATAGAAAATATCTTCACTGTCCATAGAAAAAAAATCCATTAACCGACAGGCAAACCCTATCAAAAACAACCAACTTATCAGTAATTCCCTATAATTACAGTCAACAAAACATAAAAACTATTCGATTAACCCCTCTCACCAAAAAAAATTTCCAGAATAAAATCAGGCTTTTAAGACCAACAAATGGAGCACCACAAGCCCCATAAAAATCCTGGTAAATTAGCCCAAAATAGCAGTTTTTCCTTTTGCCTTAATTTTTACACCAAGGAAAGCACAGGACACCTTGTGATGAAGATGGGGGATGGTGGAATTTAAGAACGGGGAGACACCAAACACATAATTGTATTTTGGTGATGACAAACCATGCGAAGCAAAGCAATTATATTCAATACAGATAGCCTAACCAAGGCGAAGACAAAAAAAGTCCCCGATTCAATTTAGAACCGAGGACTTTATAGAAAGAGGAAAACGATAGATATTTATAGAGCTAGACAACCACATCCACGCTTTTATAGTTTGAATCCGACGAGGTTGACTCTTTTTGGGGCTGCTCCCGAGGCTCAGGGGTCTTTTCCGGCTCCTTAACCGCCCGGGCCGACTTGAGACTGGAAGCGGATATCTCGGAAATCACCGCTGGGCCAGCGTTATTGTCACGATCCGGCTCGGTGTCGAGATCATCGCGGCCAAAGGCAGAATCAAAGGATGATGAAACCGCCTGGTTTTTTGATTGACTGTATTGGAGGGCCGCCCGGGCCGGATCGATGATCATAGAATGAATCCTTTTAAAAGATCATTAAACTTTCGTCTTCGTTCGTTTCGGGATGTGAACTAACTAAAGTCTATCACAGAAGCAACCCCCTTTGAAAAGCAAAAAAATATTCTTTCCCCACCTCCATCATGTTTTTGCCGCTTCCCATTGATAATAAGCAAAAAAAATTATATAACGGTCATCTTCCGAGTTAACTGAACTCCGGCCGCAAAGATCGTCTTTTATCATTACAAGGAGCACCGCACATGCCTGAAGTACGTGTCCGATTTCCCCCGAGCCCCACCGGCTACCTCCATATCGGCGGCGCCCGCACCGCGATCTACAACTGGTTATTTGCCAAAAAGCACGGCGGCAAACTGATCCTGCGCATTGAGGATACCGATACCGAACGCTCCACCCAGGCCTCCATTGACGGGATCATCGAAGGGCTCGAATGGCTGGGGATCGACTGGGACGAAGGCCCCTATTTCCAGACCGAGTTCGCCGCCGAGCATTGCGCCGCCGCCAATAAACTACTGGCTGAGGGCAAGGCCTACAAGTGTTTCTGTACCAAGGAATCCCTTGATGCCAAGCGGGAAGCGGCCATGGCCGCCAAACAATCCTTTGTGGGCTATGACGGCACCTGCCGCAACCTCACCCCGGAACAGGTCGCCGAAAAAGAGGCGGCCGGGATTCCTTCGGTGGTTCGCTTCAAGGTACCGCGCCGCGACGGCATGGTCAGTTATGATGACAAGGTCCTGGGACTGATCAAGCGGGCCTATAACGATATCGAGGATTTTGTCATCGTTCGCTCCAACGGCAAACCCCTCTATCTCCTCTGTAATGTGGTGGACGATATCCGTGACCGGATCAGTCATGTGATCCGGGGCCAGGATCACATGACCAACACCCTCCGCCAGGTTCTGCTTTACGAGGCCCTGGGCCAACCGGTGCCGGTCTTTGCTCACATGCCGCTGACCCTGGACCTGAACAAGGCGAAGATCTCCAAACGGAGCCACGGGGAGATTGTCGCCGTTCAATTTTACAAGCAGAACGGCTTTCTCCCCTGGGCGCTCTTAAACTTCCTGGCCTTGCTCGGCTGGAACCCAGGGGACGACCGGGAGATCTTTTCCCGCGAAGAGATGATCGAGGCCTTCTCCCTGGAACGGATCACCAAGTCCAACTCCATCTTTAACTTTAAGAAGGACGACCCCAAATTCTTCACCGATCCCAAGGCGATCAATATCAACGCCCATTATCTCAGAACCATGCCGGTGGCAGAGATCGCCAGTCTGGTCAAGGGTGAGCTTGAAGAGGCCGGACTGTGGAATCCCACCTATGACAGCGACAAAAAGGAGTGGTATCTGAAAACCATTGAGATGATCCGGGAGCGTTTCCATACCTTAAAGGATTTCACCACCCTGGGCCGAGCCTTCTTTGCCGACGATTTTACCATCGACGAGGCGGCTCTCGCCAAGAACGTGCTCAAGCACCCCGATCTCAAGACCTGGCTGCCCCTGCTGGCTGATCGATTCGAAGCGGCGGACGACATCACCGCTGAATCGGCGGAGGAGATCGCCAAGGGGTTGGCCGAGGACCTGGGAATCAAGCCGGGCATCCCGATCAATGCGGCCCGGGCCGTGATTACCGGCCAGATCAAGGGACCGAGCATGTTCGAACTGTTCGCCCACTTTGACAAGGCCACCGTTCTGAAACGCTTGCGGGATGTGGATCGACTGTATGTCTAATACCCCTCCCTTATTCTAATGATACAGAGACCGAAACCATGACCACCGAGAACGCCTCCCACGACTTTATCCGCAAGATCATCGATGATGACCTGGCCACCGGCAAACACACCGAGATCGTCACCCGTTTCCCGCCGGAACCAAACGGCTATCTGCATATCGGTCATGCCAAGTCGATCTGCCTGAATTTCGGGATTGCCGCCGAATACCCGACAACCCGCTGCCATCTCCGCTTCGACGACACCAACCCCACCAAGGAAGAGCAGGAGTACATCGACGCCATCAAGGCCGATGTCCGCTGGTTGGGCTTCGACTGGGGCGACAACCTCTTTCACGCCTCGGATTACTTTGAGAAACTCTATGAATTTGCCGAGCACCTGATCACCACCGGCCATGCCTATGTCTGTGACCTGACCGGCGATGAGATCCGGGAATACCGCGGCACCCTCACCGAACCGGGCCGGGAGAGCCCCTATCGTAACCGGAGCGTAGAGGAAAACCTCGACCTCTTCCGACGGATGCGGGCGGGTGATTTCCCCGACGGCTCCCGGGTGCTCCGAGCCAAAATCGACATGACTTCAGGGAACATCAACATGCGTGATCCGGTTCTCTATCGGATTCTCCGCGCCAGCCACCCGAGAACCGGGGACGCCTGGTGTATCTACCCGATGTACGACTACACCCACCCCATTTCCGACGCCCTGGAAGGGATTACCCACTCACTCTGCACCCTGGAATTTGAAGATCATCGCCCCTTGTATGACTGGACCCTGAATCACCTGCCGATCCCCTGCCACCCCCGGCAGATTGAATTCGCCCGGTTGAATCTCTCCTATACCGTGGTCAGCAAACGAAAACTGCTGCGACTGGTCAAGGAAGGGAAGGTCTCCGGTTGGGATGACCCCCGGATGCCGACCCTGTCCGGAATCCGCCGGAGAGGATTCACCCCCGCCGCCCTGCGGGATTTCTGTACCCGGATCGGGGTAGCCAAGAAGGACTCCATCGTTGAGGTGGAACTCCTGGAGCACTGCCTGCGGGAAGATCTTAACGAAAATGCGGCCAGAGTCATGGGGGTACTGGAACCACTCAAGTTGGTGATCACCAACTACCCGGAAGACGAGGTTGATTCCCTGACCGCCCAGAACCATCCCCAAAATCCGGAGATGGGCACCCGCCAGGTCCCCTTTAGCAGGGAGCTCTATATCGAACAGGCCGATTTCATGGAGGATCCCCCAAAAAAATTCTTTCGCCTGGGTCCAGGTCGGGAGGTCCGCCTCCGTTATGCCTATATCATTAAGTGCGAGGAGATCATCAAGGACGAGGCCGGCACAATCATCGAACTTCGCTGCACCTATGACCCTGCAACTCGGGGTGGCGACACCCCTGACGGTCGTAAAATCAAGGGTACCATTCACTGGGTTTCGGCCCAGCACGCGGTTAGGGCCGAGGTCCGCCTCTATGACCGTCTCTTCCGCCAGGCTGATCCGGAAAGCGAAGGAGACTTTATGGAATGCCTGAATCCCGATTCCCTGCAAATTCTTGACCATGCCCTGGTGGAACCTTCAATGGGAATGGCAGAACCGGGCCGAAATTACCAGTTCGAGCGCCAGGGGTATTTCTGCCTGGACAACAAGGATACTCAACCGGCGCATCCGGTCTTCAACCGCACCGTAACCCTGCGAGATACCTGGGCCAAGGTTAATAAAACCGTTTAAACAGTTCAAACAGTTCAAACGATTCAAACGGCTTAAACGGCTCAAACGGTCTTTATAATACTATGGCAAATCCATTTCAAGATAAGTTCCTCAAGGCAGGCCTGGTCAACAAGAAGCAGGTCAACAAGGCCAAGGTTGAACAACGCACCAAGACCAAGGGGCAGAAAAAACACCAGCCGACGGATGACCCTGCCGCCCGGGCCGCAGAGCAAGCCCTGGCCCAAAAAAAAGCACAGGCCAAACAGAGCAATGCCCAGCGAGATCAGGCAGCCCGGGATAAAGAGGTTGTCGCCCAAATCAAGCAGATGATCACGACCAACCGGGTGCCACCGGGTAAGGGCGACACCCCCTACCATTTTGCCGACTCCACCAAGATCAAAAAAATCTATCTCACCAAGGGATTGATCGACCAGTTAAGTAGTGGCAAACTTGGGATTGCAAAACTTGACGGAACCTATGAACTGATCCCAGCAGAAACTGCCGCCAAGATCCGAGAGCGGCGCCCTGAAGCCCTGATCGTTTTCAACGACCACCCGCCTGCCGATGATCCCTATGCGGAGTTTCCCATTCCGGATGATTATGACTGGTAAGCCGATTTTTTGAATACAGCTCATTTTTTTGTTGATTCCTTTGGTTTTTTATCTTGACCTTACCAGGACTTGTTGCGGTACGATCAATGTAACAGATTCATTTAAGAAACCTCATGAGCATCGGAACCCCTGAGCCCTGCAAACCATGTACAAAAACGCAATTAAAGCCACGATCCTCTCCGGGCTGGTCCTACCCGGCCTGGGTCAACTTGTCCTTACACGATACATTCGCGGGGCATTAATGGCCATGACCAGCTTGGTCTGCATGATCGTCTTAGTCACCGAAGGGATTGGTCAAGCAACCGTTATCGTCAGCCAACTCCTTGCGGAAAACAGGATGATCACCCAGACAACTATCATGGATGCGTACAACTCCATGTCATTTTTTGACAGCCCCAAGCTACAAACCGTAACTGTTCTGCTGATGATCTGCTGGATTATCAGCGCTGTCGATGCGTATTTAGTCGGACGGCAAGTGGATCTGGCGGAAATGAACGAGTTCCAGGAAACCGATCAGTAAGCAGTCCCAGATCTCCACCTAAAAAAGATCCCCTCTTCCCCTTCGCAAATCGACCGCCCATGCCCTCCACTCTCCCAGCCCTTACGCTTCGCAATCTCACCATTGGGCCGCCGCTGTTTCTCGCCCCCATGGCCGGACTGACCCATAGCGCCCTGCGGCAGATCATCATCGGTTTTGGCGGGGTGGGTCTTCTCTCCACCGAAATGCTCGGGGCTCGAAGGTTACCCAGTGAAAGCCCCCGGTTTTCTCCGTTCCTGTTTCGAACTGACCTGGAACGCCCCCTCTCCTATCAACTCCTGACCTCTTCGGTCACCGAAATAGGACCAGCCATTGCTGCCCTGCACAAGGTTGACGCCGAGGCCATCGATTTGAATATCGGTTGCCCTTCGCCCCGGATCGGTCGGTTCGGCGCCGGAGCCAGCCTGATGGAACGGCCCGACGAGGTTCGCCAAATCGTGGCCGAGGCTCGAAAATGCACCGACCTCCCCCTCACCGCTAAAATCCGGCTGGGAATCGAATTCAACGAACCATCTTTAAAGGAATTCTGTGTGATGCTGGAGGGGGAAGGCATTGACCTGCTCACCGTCCATGCCCGGCTCAAGAAGGAGTCCTTTGCCCGGAAACCCCATTGGGAATGGGTGGCCAAGGTCAAGGAATGGCTGAACATCCCGGTGATCGCCAATGGTGGCATTTTTTCGGTGGCAGATGCCGAGAACTGCCTGAGGATTTCCGGGGCAGACGGCTTGATGATCGGCCGAGCCGCCGCCACGACGCCATGGCTCTTTGCCGAACTGGCCAGGAAGATCTATGGCTCTCCGATCGATCAACCGGTGGTCTCGCTCCCCCAGGTCTATTTCACCTTCCTGGCCCTGCTGGAAGAACATTTCCGACCGGAACGGCGGTTGGGCCGCCTCAAGGAATTCACCCATTACTTTGCCCAAAATTTCAAATTCGGCCATCACCTGGCGACCCGCATCCAGTCCACGCCCAACCTGAGCGAGGCCCGAACCCGAGCCGAGGCCTTCTTTGCCGACAACCCGACCCCAGCCGCATAAAACCGCCTTACGCCACCTTTAACCCAGCCGACATTTCCAAATTTTTACGCCATTTCATTTTAAAATCCGCCACATATCCGGTACAGGCCTGATCCCAGGGTTTGATGTTCCCGGAAAAATGAACCACATGGGCCTTCTGCAGATCATGGGGACTAAAAAAATAATGGCCGGGTAGAAAATTATATTTTGGATCCAGCTCTTGCCATTGATTATACACGGCCAGATTCAACATCGCCTGCTCAAGGAGACAGAGTTGCATATAACGACTGGTTAATCGATTCAACTCAGCCGCAAAGCTCTTGCCCACAAACCGGGTGGAAAAAGCCATCACCCCACTGTTGAAGACCGGTCGATTCAGATCATAGCGCCGTTCAAGCTCATAAAAAAGAGGGGTGGTCCGCTTATTCGGCTGATAATTAATCCGCGCGTTGACCCGGCCGATCTGTGGGGGATGGTGACAGACCCCGGCAATGGCACCAAAGGATTCTCTGACTGCTAACTCGGCCAGAGAACGACAGACGATTATATCGGCATCCAGAAAGACCACGTTTTCCCATTGCCGGAAGAATTCGTCAAAAATTCGATGCTTCATAAAACGGATCAAGGGCAGTCCGGGATGGGGTTGGGCCTCATAGGTATGCGGACACTTCTTTACAATGATTCCCCGGGTGGTGAACCATTCCACCTGCGCATCCGTCATATCGGGGGTAATCACGGCCAGATCACCTGACCAGGCTCCATCATAAACCGCCGAGGCCAACAACTGCCGGGCTTGATCAAAATACCCCGTATCCGCCAGGGTGATCAGAATTGTTTTTTTCATGGAACAGAATTTCCCTCGCTAGCCCGGATTAGGGGATCTCAATGGCCCCGATGTCACTCAAGGTATTCGCCGGTCGAACGCTTCCCAGCTGGTCTGCCACCTGGGGCACCACAAATCGTGGACTGGTGGTCACCGTCATCATGATCTCAGGATTTTCAGGAAGCGCTCCGGTTACAAAAAGCTTCGCCCAGGCGGCATCATCCAGAAGCTCCGACCCCATCCCCGGGATATTCGCCGCCGCAAGCGCTCGATCAAGCTGATGCCAGAACTCAATATAGGGGTAATTGGCAAGCTCTTTGGGCCAGGTCTCTGCTGGACCAAACCATTGAGCCTCAGCCAAGGTAAGAATCGGAGCGCCGGTTGAGTCCCTAAAGGGCTGAAGGCCAGCGGTCTCCTCGTCGGTATCAACGGTTTGCAGAAATGTTTCAAAATCCGCTGTAAAGGCTGCGGCAAATCCGACAAGACCATACTCCGCCTCGATCCGGTCAAGCATGATCGTGGGAAAGGTGTCGATGCCATCTGGGCCGAGACTGTATTCCGCATAGGTTTCAGCTACAAAATAAGGTGATGCCGGGATCTGATCCAGGGCATTTCCTCTCGGTTGGTAATGGAGTACCGCTAAATTTCCGGCATCACCCCCTGTGGAGAAGATTGTCTCAGACCAAGTTATACCATCGGTGAGGTTTAAAACATCCGCCGCCAGAACCCCTTCGGTGTCGCCCTCTTTGGGGTAATGCTTCCGGGATAACGACTCCCAGGTCGGCACCCCGACCGGAACCAGAAGTTGACTGAAATCAATGACCCCAAAGCGATTGTACCCCGAGCTTTTAAAGTGGAGCAGCGAACCGGTGAAGATATCCTGATCATAGGAAACGCCGCCCTCTTGCTGAACGGTATTGCCGACCACGATGGAATGGCCGATGGTCATTGCCTCCACCGCATGGGCGTTACCGATGGTCGCGGCAATCCCCCCGGCCAGGTTGGGTCTGTCCAGTGAATCGATCCGAGGGACCCCGGTCACCTCGTTTTCCGCCACGGTACAACTCTGCATATAGAGACTACCGTTGGACATGTAGACCCCGCCACCGCGCCAGTATCCCATCTTATTGAGAAAGGAAGGGACAATAGAGGTTGGGGCGATATCGACCGTATTCCTGGCAATGGTTGTGTTGATCAGTTGCAGGGTATTGCGCTTGCCGATCCCGCCACCGTCTGAATAGACTCCACCACCATAGGCCATGAACCCGCTGATCTGGTTGCCGGTGATGGCTGATCGCTCTATAGTCGAGATATTTGTCTCGCTCTCCGCCCCTCCAACGGAGAAAACCCCGCCACCGGAGACCCCGCTGGCGGTGACGGTGTTGCCGCTGACAATGCAGTTCTTCAGCTCGACGATATCTGCATAGAGTCCGCCGCCAAAGGCCCCACTGTCCCGCGATCGGCTTGGAACTGCAGCCGGTTTCAACACGTGATTGTCGTAGAGCGTACAGTCAATGAGTTGGGCGGTACCCCAGACTGCAATTGCCCCACCGCGGGCCCGGGTTGAACATTGGGTGGCATCATCCGGGTCGTCGGGATTCGGGCAAGGAGTCGGCTGCTGCAAGTCTTCCGCAACACTCCACCCGCCGGTCACTGCAACATTGGTCATGGTCAGATTCCCGTAAACGGCCAGGACTCGGGCCGGGTTCTGCTCTCCCCCGGTCCAGGCGATGGTGATACCGGTCGGCAGCGCCGAGGCATCGATCACCACATTCTTCCGGGCATAGAGGGCAGATCTCCCATAATCACGCTCAAGGTAGCCGACCAGATAAGAAACCGGGCCGCTGGGTTCGTCCTTCATACCCATGACTTCGCCTTTGAGCATGGAATGGACTTCAGCCACCGTGGACAAGTCGATGATGCCGCCGTTCAAAGACGGGTCAAAAGTGATTGGCTGGGAATCGGCCGCCTGAGCCAGAGCGGCGCGGAGGGTCATGGTCCCACTCCCCGCCAGGGTTTCCTGGTCATCGAGACTGTTCACGATCAAAGGACAGGTGGGACAGGTTGAGTCACCAATGGTGACAACAGGATCGTCACTGCTCACTCCAGGACCACCGCCCTGGCAGCCCAAGAGAACCAGGACAAAAAGAAGGAGTATCGATAACGTAAGAAATTTTTTCATGGGGCTCCCAACATAAATGGCAAGGGTTACTCCTTTCGGTAGAGCGGAGATTTTCAATTTTTACATCCAGCCCATTCTGTTTATCATATATTTCCGGTTTCAGCATTCCCTGCTCAATCCGACGGAAGTCCCCAGTTCCTCGTCAGAACGGAGTCCATCCTGACAATCTTTCCATACACTTGATGGTGTTCTATCATAGTTACTGTAGAATCCCCTCCCGGACCAAGCAATCTTCAAAATCACCTCCGTTTTTAGATTGCAAAAAAATCCAGGCTTGCTAAGGTTTAGATCTGTCGAAAATCATAAATACCAACGTGACTTTCGACAGATATTCATTACCAAAATGCTCAAACAAGTCCCGAGAGGGCCGGGTCTTTTACTGCACTAGCTCAATCTCTTGATTAATCGCTCTTTTACGCGTATCCAAAGAGTCTCATTTTTCAAAGGAGCTCTTCGCTGTTCCCGGCATATTCACCTCCGATGAACAGGGGGACCGATTTCCCGACAAAATGAAAAACACAATCCATTTCATCTCGGGGCTACCCCGATCCGGCTCAACCTTATTCTCCGCTTTATTGCGCCAAAATCCCCGTTTCCATGCCGGAATCTCCAGCCCGGTGGCACCCATGTGCAATGCCCTGCTCAATGTGATGGGCACCAAAAACGAATTTGCCACAAGCTTTACGGATGGGCAGAAAAAAAGCCTGCTCACCGGGATTTTCGATAACTACTACCATCACCTGCCGCCAGGGACGATCATTTTTGACAGCAACCGCTCCTGGTGTTCTCGTTTGGCGCTCCTCAACCAACTGTTCATAGATTTCAAAATGATCTGCTGTGTTCGCAATGTGGCCTGGATCATGGACAGTTTCGAACGCCTGGTCCAGAAACACCCCTTGGTTTATTCCCGGATATTCAATGATGATGGGGAACGGGGTACGGTCTATTCCCGAACCGAGGCCTTGGCCCATCATACTCGAACTGTCGGCTTCTCTTTAGCGGCTTTGCGCGAAGCCTATTACGGCCCCTACTCATCATCCTTGCTGCTGATTGACTACGAACTGCTGGCCCGTTTCCCGCAAAAATGCATGCTGTTGGTGTACGATTTCCTTGGTGAAGAGCCCTTTGAGCACGACCCGGAAAACGTTGCCTTTGAAGAGGCCGATTTTGACGCCCACATGGGAGTGCCCGGCATGCACAAGGTTCGCAGCACGATAACCTATACAGAACGCCCAACCCTGCTGCCGCCGGATATCTTTGAAAAATATGACAAAATAAATTTTTGGACCAGACCGGAAGGTACTGCGGCCAACGTGATCAGTGTTTCAGCCAAAGAAAAACCTGTCGGTTAGTTTTTATATTCAAATAACAAAAGGGAACGCCATGTCCACTCATGCCAGGCAGAACGACTCCAAGCAGACCCCCCGGACCTCAAGCCAGATTGAACTTTGTATTCGCCAGGGGACAGGGATTCAGGCAGGCACCTCAGCCCCGCAAGACAGCAGCCTGGAACATCTTGTCTTGCAGTCCGGACATCTGGCCTTGCAGAACCTGGCGCAGGTCTTGCGCCGGCAGGAGAATGACCACGATCTACAACTCTTTAGCGGCCACAAAAAACTGATAAGCCAACCGGAATACCAGCACTACGAGCAAGAAATTCGTTCGCTGTTGGCCCCCCACTGGCATGGCCCATCCCGTGAGCTGAAAAAGCAGGTTCGCCATTCCCTGAAGCCCTTTCGCAAGTCATCCGGTCTGCTCCAGGGATTACTCTCTACTCCGGTCCGAATTACCGCCACCGCCTGCATGTTGGTGCTGCTCGGAGGATATCCGGCGGGGAATGCAATTCCGCTGGCCAACGCCGCCCCCCGGTTAATGCCACCGCCGATGATCCGACAGCATATCAGTCGTCAGGTGGTCTTTATTGACCCTGCCCTTCCTGACCGTGATCTTCTGGTGCAAAGCACTCCGGCCGGGGCCACGGTGGTGCTCTTGAACCCCTCGGGCAACCTCATCGGCCAACTGGTCGATCAGCTCTTGCAGATCGGCCCGGTGGAAAGCGTTCATCTCTTGACCCACGGGGCTCCCGGCCAATTAAGGCTGGGGAACCTAGTGATTACCCAGGCAACCCTCAGGCAACAGAACAATCAGCTCCGAATCCTGGGGAGCCTGCTCACCGGCTCACGGGACATCTATCTCTATGGTTGTGAGGTGGCACGGGGACAGCAGGGCCGTGACTTTGTTCAGCTCCTCTCTCGACTGACCAAGGCGGATGTGGCCGCCTCCGATGATTTCACCGGTTCCATCGATCAAGGCGGCGACTGGGAACTGGAAATGGTAACCGGCAAAGTCGACAGCCGCGCCATCTCCTCCCGGAACTACAGTGCCATCCTCAATGTCATTAATCCCGGGCTGATCATTGTCGGAGACGGCAGTGGTGGTGGCGGCGGTGGCGGCGGTGGCTCATATGGGGCCTATTATGCCGGCGGGGCCGGCGGGGCTGGCGGCGGTGGTGATGACACCCTGAACGGCGGTAACTATAGTGATGTAATAATTGGTGATGGGAGTGGTGGCGGCGGTGGGGGGTATTATTTCGGCGGCCCTGCAGGAGTCGGCGGTTATGGGGGGAATGGTAATGATACCTTAAACGGCGGCTCAGGCAATGATATCCTCTTCGGTGATGGGTTTGATGGGGCTGATGGGGTAAATGACGGTGGAACCGGTGGTTTGGGTGGCGGTGGTGGTGGCGGCGGTGGTTATTCAAACTCAGGAGGTGCCGGCGGCATAGGGGCTGGAGATGGTCTTAATGGCGCGGGTGGTGGCGCGGGCGGGGCAGGAGGAAATGGTTTTGGCGGTGCTCTCGGCGGGGCAGGCGGGACAAATGCTAACGGCACCCCAGGTGCGGCTGGTGACCTAAATCAGATCAGTGTCGCCGATGCAGGTGGAGCAGCCTATGCTTTGGTTACAGGTCAGGTTAATACCCTGCCCTCCCTTCTTCATGGGGCAGGCAACGACACCCTGGATGGCGGCCCTGGTTCCGACGCCCTGTTCGGCATGGGGGGCACCAATACCTTTGTCTTTGAATCCGATGACGCGCCTATCGCCAATAACGATACGGATACGATCTATGATTTCACTAACGGGACAAACAACAAAATCCGCCTGACAACCGGTGGCATCCTCTTGACCGAGCTATCAATCGAAGGCATCTTTGCCGCCCAGACCACCAGCGGGACAGACCGCTGGATAGGACATGCGGCTGGTGGTACCCATTCCGTTACCATTGTGGTCAAAAACATCAACCGAGATCTGGTGAAGGCGGATTTTGATTATATCGCCAATATTCTGCCGGTCCTCGGGGGAACCTTTACCACAGCCGGCACGGTGAACGATACTGCAACCATTTCACCCTTCGCTGCAGTGACCGTCACCGATGGCAATGGAGACAATGTCAGTGTAACCATTACCTATACTGCGGCCAACGGCACCCTGACCGGGACCGGGTTGACCGGTGCGGCCGGCAGTTACACCCTGACCGCAGCCGCCCCGGCCACGGTACAATCGAACTTGCAGGGCCTGGTCTTTCACCCCACTGCAAATCAAGTGAAAGGGGGCAACACGGTGGTCTCCACCTTCACCCTGACCCCCAACGATGGGATTGGCAACGGCACTGCCGATGCAACCACGGTGGTGACGGCAACCTCGATCAACGATGCCCCGACCCTCACCGCCACCGGCGACAACCCGACCTTCAACCAGGGTGGAGCTCCAGTTGGCCTGTTCAGTGCGGCCGCGGCCAGTACCATTGAGCCGGGCGAAAATATCTCTGAAATGGTCCTGACCATAACTAATATCAACGACGTTGGCTCGGAAAGTCTCAACCTCGACGGCAGCACTATTTCCCTGACCAATGGCGCCTCAGGTGTCACGGCGACCAACGGTGTGACCTATGCCGTGGCTGTGGTCGGCACCACTGCCACGGTGACCTTGACCAAGGGAGGCATTGTCGCCTCTATCGTTGGCCCCCCAGCAGTCCTGACCACTACCGCTCTCCAGGCCATAATCAACGGGATGACCTACGGCAATACCGCAACTCCTCCCAATGCCGCCAACCGGGTAGTGACCATCACCTCATTGACCGACACCGGTGGAAAGGCTAACGGCGGCAATGATACGACGGCCCTGGCCATTATTTCAACGGTGACCGTGGTGCCAAGCATTGCGCCACCTCCTCCTGCCGGGGTTAATTCCCGACCCACCTTCACCGGGACCCCAACAATCACCGGATCCGCCCTGGAAGGCCAACAACTCAGCCTGACCGACACCGGAACCTATGATGCCGATGGTGATTCCGTGACCCTTTTCTACCGTTGGCAGGCGGACGGGGGCAATATTCTTGGTGCCTCAGGCGCCACCCTGCTCCTGGGGAGTGCTGACATTAACAAGACAATAACCTGCACCGTTACCGCTGATGACGGCCAGGGGCAACTCAACAGCACGGCTTCAGTGACCACCGCCGGGGTCCTGGTGTCCGCTGACAGTGATGATGACGGGATCCCCGACCCGGAAGACATCTGCCCCAACGACCCGGACAACGATATTGATGGTGACGGGGTCTGTGGTGACCTGGATGCCTATCCCAACGATCCGAATCTCTACCAGTATGGGATCATACAGGCCAGCTTCATCCGGGTAGACGGAGGCGTAGTCCCGGGGAACCTGGTTGACGGGAAACCGAAACTGGATGTTGTCTACCAGTTCACGGCAACCATCACGTATCCCGGCACCGGGAGTGTCTGGGTAATTATTGACGGCTATCCCCAGAAAATGGACTGCGGCCCCGAGCCGGTCGATTTCGTGCTCAGCGGGTCGGTTGAATGCACTTTTGACACCATGCTCGGACCGACCGGGAACCATACCTATCTGATTGAAATACGGGAAGAGTCAGACTATGACCCAGCCAAAGGTCCTCTGGTCACCACCAATGTGATACCTGGTCCTGAGATTGAGCTCTTGAATGGCGCCAATATGGTTGGTCTGGCCAAGGCCCTCACCGGCCTCGGCCTGGAAGATCTTCTGGGCAGCAGCCAGATCTTCAGCTGGCTCTCCAATGGACTCTCCGGAGCCGGCAACAACGGGACCTATGTGGCCTTCGACAATAACTGGTTCTACACCCCCGGCCAGGGGTATTTCATCGGTCGGGAAGACCAGTCCACCCTGCCAGATCTAAGCGAATTTCCAGAGGTCACCGACCCTGCCTTTGTCATCCCCTTGACCCCGGGCTGGAACCTGATCACCAACCCCTATGGAGGCCAGGTTCCCTTGAGCGAGGTCCTGGTGCAGTACAATGATGAAAGTCCGGTCCCCTGGTCCGACGCCTGCGGGAACAACCTCTTGATCAATGGGATTTATTATTACCTGGGTGATGACTGGGGTGCGGTCAACGGATTTGAGAGTGCAGGAGGAACCCCCGAGGCGCAATTGATCCCCTGGCGAGGATACTGGATTTATGTGGTCCAGGACGATGGCCAGTATTCTCTGATTATTCCCGGCCCGGTCAGGAAATAATCAGCCTTTTCACCAGAGGTTTCTTCATTCACACTCCTCTTATGTCCCCCGCCTCGGACCGAGGCGGGGGACATGTTTCCATTACCTCCCCGATCATCCAAACTCGGGTGTCCTTCGACGCAAGAACCATAGCAAGGCAAGCATTGGATTAGACGGGCCCGACGATATCCCGGCCAAACTCCCAGGAGTCCTCCGATTATAAGGCGAAGAGAATGAACAAGGTGGGGAATACAAGGGAACCGGGCAGAAGGCAGAAGAATGATAGCTGGTCGGGGAAACTCTGGTGGTATGGGCGAAGGCCCCCGTCAAAGAACTCCTCAGTCATATCCACGCCAGGCAGGTCGCCTAGGCAAGATAACAGAAATAGAACCCTTCACTTCTTCTGTTGATGATACTTCAAGATGGCTTTATTGACGTCATCGGCCTCAAATGGCTTGACGATATAGCCCTGAATCCCCACCTTGGCGCAGGCAATAACATCATCCTTATCATTGGATGATGTGGCCATGATGATGGTGACTGACTTATCCTTGAAGCGCTCTCTGATGGCTTTCAATGCCAGATAACCATTCATAACCGGCATTAACATATCAAGAAGAATGATATCCGGCTGCCAGCTTGAATACTCCGCCAGGGCCTGCTCTCCATCCGAGACTATTTTCAGCTCATAGAGTTCCGCCGACAACTCCGATTCATAAAAGAACTGCATAAGCTTTGAATCTTCGGCGATCAGCAGCTTCAACTTCGACATGAATTCGGGTCCTAAAAAGGGTGTTGAAAAGTATCTAGTTCTAACCAATTTTCGCTTTTCCGTTAATGCTATTCAATGCATTTTTCTGTAGCCTCTTGTTATTGGTGATCGTTGTCTAAACTTATCAGATTAGTTTTTAGGCTTTTGATCCCTGG
>JAHJAA010000073.1 GCA_018814305.1 Pseudomonadota bacterium | reverse complement strand
GGGATCAAAAGCCTAAAAACTAATCTGATAAGTTTAGACAACGATCACCAATAACAAGAGGCTACAGAAAAATGCATTGAATAGCATTAACGGAAAAGCGAAAATTGGTTAGAACTAGATACTTTTCAACACCCTTCTTAACTGTTGCGAGTCTCTTTTTTTGTGGACTTGTATTCGGTGATGGACTACCAGCTCCAGAAGCTCCTCTTTAGTATTGGCAAAAAAAGCCCCAGAACACTTAATATCACTCGGGATATCACGACAATCGACAAAGAAACGTTTCATCATTGGAATCTCCTTCCTTGATTAAAAGGGCGACAATTCCACCGCCGCTGAAAGCAGGCCATCCTGATTCCGGGAGTGTATCCCCGGCTTCCAACTCTGTGGGAGCAACATCGGATGTAATAATGATCCCACAAATTAAAATACAAAGCCAATTGGTTTTTAGGGCCGTAGATTTAAGACAGACATTTTCACCCACTGAATCAGGCGCGAAGCGGCCAAGGATATCCGAAAAAAAGCAAAATCACAGATACAATTCACCTTTGGCAAAAAGCACGGCATGGCCGGAGATCTGCACCCGATCACCGGCATGTTCACAGAATAACTCCCCCACGCGAGGTGAGAGCTGTAAGGCATGCAACCGATTCTTGTTGAGACGTGCCGCCCAATAGGGGATAAGGGTACAGTGGGCTGAACCGGTAACGGGATCTTCAAGGATTCCGGCATTGGGTGCAAAAAAACGGGAAACAAAATCAACCGTCTTTCCTGGGGCGGAGACAATAACCGCAAAGAAATCTTTCATTTGCCGTAATTTTTCAAAATCAGGATTCATCTCCCTGATCGAGTCCTCATCCGGAAAGACAGCCAGCAAATCTCTCGATTTCAAAACCGCCAGGGGTTCACCACCCAGGGCCGAGGCCAGATTAGGAGGACTCGCCGTCTGCACCGGAGGCCTGGCCGGGAAATCCATCAACAATCGATCCCCTGACTTTGACACCGTCAACCGCCCACTGGCAGTCTCAAAATCCACCGATGACAGGGCAGTCTCAAAAAACTCAAAAACAACAGAGGCGCTGGCCAAGGTGGCATGACCGCAAAGATCGATCTCAATGGTGGGCGAAAACCATCTGAGTTCGTAGAGTCCAAACCCTTTGGCCACCAGAAACGCAGTTTCCGATACATTATTCTCGGCCGCAATCGCTTGCAGCATCTCACGGTCCAGCCATGACTCCAAAAGACATACCGCAGCCGGATTTCCGCCAAAGACCTCCCTTGTGAAGGCGTCTACCTGATAAAATTGAATTTTCATATACTCCCTCCTCTCACGGTTTCTGCCATGGGAAAAACATGGGGGTTCGGCTTCGATAGTCCCGGTAGACCTCTCCAAAGCGTTTTTCCAGGCCGGGCTCTTCAACCATCTTCAGCTCCAAACAGATCAGGGCAACAAAGAAAGGCAGATAGAAACCAAGCAGGCTCCAGGAACCAAGCCGCAGGGCGAGACCGAAGAGCACCGAAAAAAGCCCGGTCATCATTGGGTTTCTGGTCCAGGCAAAGGGGCCGCTTATCACCAGTTTGGGCGGCGGGTTGAAGGGAACCGGGGTGCCCCTGGCCCGGATAAAATATGAGGCTGACCAGATCGTAAAGAAGAGCCCACCCAGCATAAAGGGGCGGGACAGCCTGGTATTCCAGGGTTCAAGACCGGACATCCCCAACCCCAGCCATTGGTCGGTCCGGCGTGCGGCCAGCACAAACAGGGCGACTAAACCAAAGAAAACCAACGGCCCCACTGGGGTCATCAACTTACGGTAGATAGGTTTTCCCGTGGCAATCCGATGAATGAAGCGAACCCCGATATTTTCTCCCATGACGAATCAACTCCTCGCAAAAACCTTATCACCCCCCACGGAAGCCAGATCAAATTACTCGTCAATCACAAAGGATCAACAAGCAAAGGACTTGTCATCTGCGACCAGATGTGGGAAATAAATATTTCAAAAGGACTCCCGTGTCGATACTGACCGGCAGAGACTTAAGGCTGTTCCCCTTACTATCATATCTTATATCCAATCCCGGGTGCCGACCATGAAAAAAGTTGACTGGAAAAAGGAACTCAAACACCTGTATCGTCCTTCAGTCAAGGAGGTGACGGAGGTGGAAGTGCCAACCATGAATTTTCTAGTGGTGGACGGCAAAGGGGATCCGAACACGACCCCGGAGTTTGCCGAGGCGATCACCGCCCTGTTTTCAGTGGCCTATACCATCAAGTTCATGGTTAAAAAGAGTGCGTTGGCCATCGATTACGGGGTGATGCCGCTGGAAGGATTGTGGTGGGCAGACGACCTGCGCGCCTTCGAGACCGGGAATAAGGACGACTGGATGTGGACTTTGATGATCGCCCAGCCGGACTTCATCTCCCATGATTTAGTGGAAACGGCCCTCGGAGAGGTCCGGAAAAAGAAAAATCCTCCGGCCCTGCCGCTGCTCCGTTTTGAGCCCTTCACCGAGGGGCTCTCCGCCCACATCATGCACCTCGGGCCCTTCAGTGAAGAAGGCCCGACCATCGAAAAGGTGCATGCCTACATTCTAAACAGCGGCTATCTCCGCCAGGGAAAACATCATGAAATCTATTTGAGCGATATCAGACGAGCTGCCCCGGCAAAATGGAAGACCATCGTTCGACAGCCGATGCAAGCCAACCATAAAGAATCAGCCCCAACGCGATCATGAAATCGATCCACAGCTCCCTTATGCCTACATTCACTCTCCAGCCAACCGATTTCCCAAAGGCTTCAGGGCAATATTTCAAGAGACTTCTTACAGGCGATCTCAGGTCAAAGGCCACTCATGCCTGAACATTATCTTCCGATCCTGCTGATTCTCCTGGCCGGCGCCTTTACCCAAGGATTGACCGGCTTCGGTTCGGCCCTGGTCTCCTTGCCGTTACTGGTGCTTTATATGGACATCCGGGTGGCAGTACCTCTGTCGATCTTAAATGGCCTGCTGATCACCATCGTCCTCTCCCTGCAACTGAAGAGCCATCTGGACTGGCGCAAGATCGGGCCGTTGTTGGCCGGATTCGTGCCGGGAGTGGGGGCCGGGGTAGCGTTTCTAAAAAAAACCAGCGAACCACTCTTTCTTCTTATCCTTGGCCTGATGCTGATCGCCTTTTCTCTCTATCGGCTCCTGGCGAAACCAAAACCAATCAGGATTGGCCGCAGTTGGGGAGTAGCCGCCGGATTCGCCTCCGGGGCCATCAGTGCCGCTTTCAGCGCCGGGGGGCCACCGTCGATCATCTACGCCACCCTAACCGGCTGGACCAAACATGAAATCAAGGCAACGCTTTCCATCTATTTCTTCCTGGGTGGCCTGGCCACCGCTGCCGCCCACCTGCTGAGCGGGCTCACCACCGGAACGGTGCTCCATCTCTTCACCTGGAGTTCACCGGCTATTCTGATTGGGGTCTGGTCGGGATCTCTCCTATACGGCCGCTTCCGCACCGAGGGGTATCTCAAACTGGTCCTCATTGCCCTCTTTCTGATGGGGGTGATAATGCTGATTTCGGCGGCAAAAGGGTGACACCTGAACCCGAAAGGGACTGCCGAGAAGCCGGAACCACTGGACCATCTCTCAGGATCAATCCCCTCACAAATACTCTTTCCTCACCGGCGACCAGGCATCGACCGCCTTACAGATTGTGGCGCCTGAGTGAACCGCATGGACCACGTTAGAGGGAATGGCAATCACTTCACCCGGCCCCAAGGTGACGCTCTTCCCTTCATAGACAAAGGTCAACTCCCCTCCGAGCACCAGGGTGATTTGCTCGGCCTCGTGGCTGTGCTCGGCAAAACGGGTATCCGGCTCCATCTCGAAATAGGTAAGCATCGACTTTTCAAGTCCCACGGCCCACATCATGGCCCCGGCCACCGCCGGTTTCAGAGGCAGATCGATTTTTCGGTAAATTTTGGTCGTATTCATTTTTTCCTCCAACTGAGATCCCGCACAGCAAAACACCGTGTCCAACTTTATTGATCTGAAACCCTCATCCTTTCATTCGTCGTAACCGCAGCATTTTATTCGACCCTTTCTGAAACTCAAAGGGGACCCCAACTATCTCCGCGACCACCCCCTGCCCGGCCAGAAACATGATTATTTCATCAAGGTGCGGGTACGGCTGGGCATCCAAACCCTGAAGCGGGAACACTCGCACCTCAGCCCTCCCCACTCGCATCAACTCCAAGAGCGAGGCTTTATGAAAATCAAGATCAAGCCGATCATGATACAGGAACAGAAAATGGCTGCAGAGGACCAGTGAAAAAGTCCGGTCCGGGAAAGGCAACCGGGGCAAGGCAGCTCCGATATAGCGCCCTGCCTCAATCCCCTGTAAAAAATCAGCAAGGAAGGACTCCAAGGCCCGGCGGCGGCAAGCGATAAGCGCCTCCCGGTTCCGGTAATAATTCCAGGTATAGAGATGCTCCACGGACTCGAACCGATCGAAAACGTGGTCGATATCATCTCGACCTTTGTCGCCCAGCACCTCAGCAGACAATTCATAGCAAGGGTCACAGGCGGTGGCCAGAATCCCTGCCCGATGAGCCTCGGCGGTAAACGATGATGGACCTGCCCCGCAATCGAGGATCGATCCGCACCTGAGCACCGAGCTATCCAGATCAAACATCCCCAGGTATTCGCCAAAAGTCCGCCCGATAAACACCACCCGGTCGAGATCGAGTCTATCCCGTATCTTCATGACTGCTCCTTTTCGGCCACGAGATAGATCCGGTTAAAGACCAGGGAGACCATTCCACCATCAGCCGCCTGGTCGCGGAAGGACTGTTGGACGATCTTCCGAAAGGAGATTACATAATCCTCGGCCAATGGAGCCTGATAATATTTTTGATTCAAATAACCCGCCGCCGCGCCGGACTCAAAGATGGTCATGACCTCAGCAGACGAATGGGTCGTGACCTGCTCTTCAAGAATCGCAAAGGGAACTGTGAATCCCGCCTGCCGGAAGAGATCTGCATAGGCGCCGGCCGACTCAAGGAACAGCCATGGCAAGGTAAAGCCCCTGAATACCAATGCAGTCCGGGGATCATGGGCCACCGCCTCCATCGCCGTCACAAAATTGGGACAGTAGATAGACTTCGCCGGGGCCTGAATCCCCATCCGCCCACCCGGCTGCAAGGCCCGAAAACAATTGGTAAGGGCCTTGGCTGGATCCCGAAACCACTGGAAGACTGAGTTGCAAAAGATAACTGTGAACGGATCACCAAAGTCCAGATCCTCCACCGCCATTTGCAGGTATTCGGTCCCATCTCCTGACTGGGCTTGCGCCTCGCGGATCATACTCGCCGACGGATCAACTCCGCAAACCATGCCGTTGGTGAGCGTCCGAAGTCGCCGGGTCAGGTTGCCGGTCCCGCAGCCAAGATCAAGCACCCGGTCGTAGCGGCCAATATCAAGCAGGGCAATCAACTTCTCCGCAGCCGACCTCTGGATGATGGAATCCTGCTCATAACGCGAGGCAATCTCTGAAAAATTCGTACCGCTCATTGCTCCCCTCCTGCCGATGATTACATAAAAAAAGGCCACGGGATGAATATCATCCGTGGCCTTAGGGTCTTCTTCTATGCTTGGAAACGCTAGCGGAATCCTCCCTGAGCCACGGCAATACACCGCCAAATGGACCAAAGGCCAATGGCAAGAGCACACTTTGTGGTAAGGAGATTCAAGGTATTCATGCTTTTTTTAAAGAAAATTTTCATCTATCTGTCAAGAAATACCTTAAAAAGTTTTTAAGAAAAAGACCACGCCTCCCAGAAAATTAAAAGGCTGCAACGCCAGATTCAGGGCGGACATACAAACCAATCACCCCACACTCCCTAGGCCAAAAAATCCACGAAGGCAAAATAATTTCTTGACCATAGCAGACAAAAAGGATTATATTAGTCCTATATTTCTCTACTGTATTTTCCCAAAAAAAACGCCGTGGCACAGTTTCACCAGAGCCTCGAAACCATTGCGTTACAAGAAAGGTCTATACATTAGATGAAGTATATTGAGTGAAGCAATTAAACGAAGACCGTCACCCGGCACTATCGATTACCGGTCCGAAACTTTCAGATGCGATGCTGCAGGACAAAATCGAATCATTCAATTAATCATCACCCGATTTTTTGGCCTCTCAAGTTAGAACAGGAGTCTGATAATGCAAAACATTGTTGAATTTTCCCGAAAACTGGTCACCGAAACCGCGCTTATCAATGGCTTCCAGGAAAGTGACTGGACCACCCTTCAGGAAGTCAAAAATACCACCATCGCCTGGGGGAACGAATTTTCCGGTCTCTTCACCGAAGCCCTCTATGCTCACCCTGAGACCACCAAAATATTAGCACAGGTCAACCGGACCGATCATCGTCAATCCTTTGCGGTATGGTACGAGACCTTGGTATCCGGGAATCCAGGCACCTCTTTCTGGCCTGAAACCTGTCTGATCGGACTGTACCACGCCACCTCCGGGGTGGACAATCGCCACGTCATTGCCATGTGCGGCCGTTTAGAAGCTGAATTCCTTCGAAAATGCCTGGATCACTTTGACCAAATCAAGGCAAATGAGCTCTATTTGGCCTTCAAGCGGATTCTTGGCATTGCTTTGGCGATCATGGTTGACAGCTACCATTTTGCCACTCTCATCGGCCTGCAGAACGTAGGAGTCAATGAAGCCTTATTTAAACGGATACAAGGCCTCTCCATTCGAAAAATAATAGAAGAGACCCGATCAGTCCTGCCGCTTATTGAATGGAACGATTCCCTGAGTGTGAACATCGCCAGTATCGACAGTCAGCATAAAAAGCTTGTCGAAATCCTCAATTCTTTGCATGACTCAAGCGCCTCCTCCCAAGGCAGTGAAGTCATGGGAAAAGCATTGACCGAACTGGTTGAATACACCCTTTACCATTTCAAATTTGAAGAAGAACTCATGCGAAAGCATGATTACCCCGATATCGTCGGCCATTTGGCAGCCCATCAAGACCTGGTCGCCCAGGTTGGCAAGTTTCATGAAGACTATCATGCCGGGCGGGCCAAAATCAGCGGGGAACTGTTCAAATTCCTCCGCAGCTGGCTCAATGGCCATATCCGGGGAACCGACAAAAGATATTCTGCCCATCTAAGACAATGCGGGGTGGACTGAAAGAGTCACTACCAGAACCTCAAAGCCGGTGACTAATGGGAAAATTAGAGAGGATAATTACGGCCTGATGGTGATGAATGTTTACGCTATCGTCTTTTTCCCTTTCAAGAGAATTACTTACGAAAATTGGACTATCACCCGCACAGCAAATTTGTCAGGCCAGAACCCATGGACAGCTCCTTGTCTTTTCCGGAAGAAGGTTCTAGTGCCGTGTCAAGGATGAGATGTGCATAAATCACGCAGACTTTTTTTCTGCATGCAAGGAGTGTCTTCAAGAGCATAGCAACAGCGAAACGGTGTCAGCTCGGTGACTAAAGGCGGGACATAGTAGACAGAAAAAATGGCAAGCTATATACCCCATTTCAGAGTTGAGACGACACTAAGGAGTGAAATGATGTTTTTAACCAAACCATTGGTTTACGCGCCATGCTCTACGGGAGGACAGAAAATACGTTACATTCTTGGCCCAGCGGATGATTTTATGAATCATGAAAACGGCAACGAGCCGGTACCGAGACGTTGTTGCTCTGCCATACGGGCCTTTCCACGACACAAAATTACTGAATCTCTCAACAAGATGACGACCAAGCGCCTCGGGAGGTTCGATCGATTACAAAAGAATCATCCCAACGGCCTCAATCTTCGTACAATTTCCCTATATACTTACAAAATTACAGCTCAAGCCAGATCCGCCTTTTCTCGATGGATACTATGCCCGGTGCTCTTCCTAGGGTACGTCTGCATTATGACCTCGGTTTCTCCCGCTTTGGCCTTTGAACCACTTCTGCCGATTCCGACCACCATAGCATACAACCGTCCCAAGGCCCTTCTGGGACGAGCTCTTTTCAGTGACCCGATCCTTTCCCTCGACAAAACGATTTCCTGCGCCAGTTGCCACGACCTTAACCAAGGGGGAAGCGATCCTGCACCATGCTCAACGGGAGTAAAGAGCCAACAGGGGGTGATGCAGTCTCCGACCGTCTTTAATTCCGTTTTCAACTTTCGACAATTCTGGGACGGCAGGGCAGCTGACCTGAAGGACCAGGTCAAGGGTCCCATCGAATCGGAAATTGAGATGCAGATGACTCCTGTACTGGTGGAGCAGCGACTGAACAATTCACCAGATTACCTCCGGGCCTTTCGGGACGTCTATGGCCATAATTCGATCAAATTCGACGAAGTGACCGATGCCATTGCCGAATTCGAAAAGGCCCTCATTACTCCAAACAGTCGCTTCGACCGATTTCTCCGGGGAGAAATCGCCCTCAGTTCCCAAGAGAATGAAGGATATCTCCTGTTCAAGGAACTTGGTTGCATCACCTGTCATAACGGGCTGAACATGGGAGGTAACTCCTTTCAAAAACTGGGGGTTCTTAATCCGGTCATCAGAGACGAGCGTTACAATGACCGGTTCAAGTTGACCCTCAACGAGAGAGACCTGAGTGTTTACAAAGTCCCGACCTTACGTAATATCGAATTGACCTCTCCCTACTTCCATGACGGCAGCAAGAAAGACCTCCATGACGCCTTGAAAATCATGACCTTTCATAACCTCGGCATGGACTTGACCAACAAAGAGAATAATCAGCTGGTAGCCTTTTTACATACCCTAACCGGCCAGAGCCCTGAAATTCTGGGTATCCCCTCGGCATGGCCGGAACTTGAACAGCCGCCATCCCCCCCCGAGTGAATAATGAAAACAGATCAAGTCATCCCGGGAATAAAACAGAAACTCCCTTCCGCCTCTGGGGCCAAACAACGATTGAAAATCTACAGTACCATCATCATGGCCCTGGTCATCGGAGGACTCTTTTTCAGCATGAATTTTCTAGCCCAGCAACAGACGGTGGGCAGATTGACCCTTTCGGGCATGTTGGGAGAAATTGAAAAACTCGAAATGGAACTCCAGAGTGAAGTTCTCCACAACAGCTTCTTCCTCTACCACGACTATGACCGGATTCACCAACTAACCCAATCATTGGAAAAGAAACTGGTAGAAATTCAAGCGTTCCACCAGACAGTCTTTTCCGGGAGTCACCCGATTTGGAATGGAATGGTCGCACGTTACAGCAACACCCTTGCCCAGCAAAAGGAATGGATCCTCCGCTTTCTCACCGCCAACTCAACCATCAAAAACTCCTCCATGTACATCCCTGCCCTCTCCCACAAATACATCGAAATCACCGACCATATCGACCCCCTTTTTCTGGATCGAATCTCGTCGGTCGCTTCATCGGTGTATCTGGCCAAAAACGGATTGGATCAAAATCTCGTAGATGAGCTGGGAGACGCCGTTAAAGAACTGAAACAATTCATTCCCGAAACCCCCGAAGCCGCCCTCATCCAACAATCCTTCGTTGGGCACCTACAGGTCTTTATCAACTATTTTCCGGATTATAGGGACTCAATGACCGCTCTCCTTTCTCCCAGTCCCTCCGACCTCCTCGCAAAATTACGCAGTCATATAGCGAGTGAAGACAATGAATGGCTGGAGAGGCTTCGATTTATGTCGTTGGTTTTTCTCAGTGCCTTTCTGGCCTCCATCGGGATGATCATTTTCCTTCTGATCAAAACAGGCCGTGAAAATTTGATCCTGCTCCAACTGCAACAGGCCCTCACCAAAGCCGCGACCACCGACCGGCTCACCAATCTGGCCAACCGATTTGCCTTTGACGGTGATATCAAAGAGTTTGAACACCCCTTGCTTTTCCTGATCAACATCGACGAGTTTAAACACATCAACGACCTCTACGGAGTTCAGGCCGGCGACTACATTCTCTCCACCCTGGCCAACCAACTTGGTGCAACGGTCCCGATGGAAATGCCCAACCGTCTCTACCGCTTGGGGGGGGACGATTTCGGTATCCTCCTGGAAGATCAGGCGGGATTCAATCGCGATCTTTTTGCCCAGACCCTCCTGGAGACCATTGAGAACCAATGCATTTATTATCAGCGGCAATCCATCACCATCAGTGTCGCCATAGGGGTTTCCGACCGCCAACCGCTCCTGGAGACTGCCGATATGGCCTTAAATCATGTCAAGCTCAAAAAGAGAAACCTTAAATATCAACATTACAGCGAGGCCTTGAATATTCCACAAACCATTGCCCATAACTTCCAGATCCTCAATTCGATCCGCCATGCCCTGGAAAATGATGGGGTGTTGGCCGCCTTTCAACCGATTGTTGACAACCGGACCGGCGCCATCGCTAAATACGAATGTCTCATCCGCCTGCGGAGCAAGGATGGAACCATCCTTGCTCCGCAGGCATTTCTCGATATCGCCAAAGAATCAGCCCTGTATCCCGAATTGACCAAAGCAATAATCCACAAAAGTTTTCAGGCCTTCCGGGAAAACAGCCTGGAGCTATCCATCAATCTCTCGGTGACGGACATCCTCGACCACCAGGTTCATGAATTCATCATTGACCAACTTGAAAATAATCCGAACCTCGCCCAGCGCCTTACCTTCGAGATCCTGGAAAGTGAGGGTGTGGAAAATTACGAGGTTGTTCATAATTTCATCCGGCAGATCAAAGTCTATGGTTGCCATTTTGCCGCCGATGATTTTGGCGCCGGGTATTCCAACTTTAGCCATATTCTGCGCCTGAAGATCGACATCCTAAAGATTGACGCCTCCTTAATCAAACAGCTCGACACCGACGAAAACGCCAGAATCCTGGTGGGAAATATTGCTGACTTCTGCCGCAAGCTCAAAATCAAGACCGTGGCTGAATACGTCCACTCAAAGGAAGTCCTGCAGGTCGTCCGTGACCTTGGTATCGACTTTTCCCAGGGATACTTTTTGGGGGAGACCTGCTTCGATTTACCGGAACCCCCTATTATATTTGGAGAATCTTAAAGATACCTCCACCCCAAAAAGAGGAACCAACTATGCCCTCTTGTTTTGAACTCAAAGACATCTTCAACTCGCTCCATGAAGGGGTTTATTGTGTCGATCTTGATCGAAAAATCAAATTCTGGAACAAAGGTGCGGAACGGATCACCGGATATTCTGCAACTGAGATCATCGGTTCCAGCTGTCGTGACAATCTCTTAGTTCACATCGATGCCTTCGGGAGAAAGCTTTGCCAGACGAACTGCCCCCTGTCGTCGGCAATCGACCTGGGCGAGAACCACCGAGAGGAACTCCTTTACCTGCACCATAAAAACGGTCATCGGGTGCCGGTGGCGGTGAGCGTTTCTACGCTCCGCGACCCGAAAGGGACGGTGACCGGAGCCATTGAGGTATTCAAGGACAATATCGCCCTGGGTTTTGGCCAGGAATACATCGAAGATTTAACCAAGGCAGCCCTTTTCGACCACTTAACCGAGTTGCCCAATCGCCGCTATCTGGAGATGAAACTCCACGCAGCCTTTGAGACAATGCATCGGCATGGCATTTCCTTCGGGGTAATGTTGATCGATATCGACCACTTCAAAAAGGTCAACGATCGTTTTGGTCATTTAACGGGAGACCGAATCCTGAAAATGGTCGCCGGAACCTTACAGAGCACTACCAGAGCCTATGATCATGTCAGTAGATGGGGAGGAGAAGAATTCCTGGTCCTCATCAATCATATCCGGAAAAACGACCTGAGATCCATCGCGGAAAAGTACCGGACATTAATCGAAAAATCTTTTCTAACCTTCGAGGGAAAACAACTTCATGTCACCGTAACCATCGGAGCCTCCCAAGCCCGTCCCGAAGATACCCCCGAAAGCCTCCTGGCTAGGGTGGACTCCCATCTCTATTCCGGGAAGGATGGGGGCCGTAACCAGGTATTTTGGAGGGACTAAAAGCGCTGTCGACAGGAATCCCGGCCCAACTTCGATAAAACCGTGCAAATAAACTGAATTTTTCAATATCCAGTTCAGGCAGAAGTGGTCTAATTTTTTTGAGCAGAGAACAAAAAGAAAAGGAGCCCAGGCTCCTTGGGTGAGCAATTGACCACCGGGGCCGTAGATTTGTGCGATGGCGATGGGCCGCCATAGTCTCCTATGCCGAACCATCGCCATCGCGCGAAGATGCGGTTCCTATGGCAAATTACTGGCGGAGAGGGTGGGATTCGAACCCACGTGCCGGCTATTAACCGACAACCCGATTTCGAGTCGGGCCCGTTACGGCCACTTCGGTACCTCTCCGCCCAAAGTATTAATCTAGAACAAATACTGGATCTCGGTTCATCCGTCAACGGCCAAGTCGTTCCACCGGACCTGGAGCTCGTTCCTTAAATCCGTCCTTCTGGAGCCCCAAAATTTCACCAAATGCTCTCGGTTTCTTCGCCACCCTTGAAGGATTTCCAACAACCGTGTAGGATTTTGATACAGTTATTTTTGGAAAGGATCGAATCATAGGGTATGGGAGGGGCAATGCCGAGCGTACCATCGTCAGTTTCCCCGGACGGGGAGTTTCTCTACGGAATCCACCGGCCATCTTTTCGAGTTGCCAACCACCGGGAAAAAGACCTGATCAAGCCACTGGGCGCAGGCCCAAACAATGAAACGGTGCTGAACCAGGTTAATTTCCCCCCCGGCGACCTGGAAGAGGCAGCCGCCACCTGGATCTATGAAATCCCCAACCCCTTCCCCTTCCGCGGCACCACCTTCATCAAAAAAGATTGGGCCGATCGGCGGGCCGAAGATCCATCGGCAATCCGACTGCCGAAACCGGAACCAACCTCCCTGACTTCATATCTCCAGGATATTATCAACGACGATCAACCAGCCGCCCTGGACCGGGCCTTCACCCGCCTTCCCCGCGCCCTGCAGCTGGCCCTGGCCACCACCTCCACCGACCCAACCGATCTAGTCCGTCTGGCCCGGCTCAGCTGCCGATTCACCACCAACAACACCTCCGAGGAACCAGACGGGATGCGTTTCGTTGCCGGTCGAGGTCGGACCCAACCCGAAATCATTGATCATGCCCTATTCGAGGCCGTGGCCAACAACCCCCATCTGCCTGATATCTATAAAACAATCATGGTAATCCGTCCCGGCGCCCAAGGGGCCAGCGAGATCGTCGGCGAGTTCACCGCCCCCGGCCAGCCCACCCATGTCTTCGAGTATCTCCGCCGCAACAGCTATATTGCCTGGGGCCATTATGCGGCCAATATGGCCGATGATGCCATCCGCTATCACACCGGAGCCCTGCTGCAAAGCGACATGACCGGCCTCAGACATCTCTACTACCAGCGGACCTACCTTCGGATGGCCGAGGAACTGTCGCTCACCCTGCCGCCCAATCGAACAACCCTTGATCCCGCTGCACTGGAAACCCTGCGTGATCAAATTCAGGATACCCTCAATCAATGCTTGCTCAACAACGACCCACCGAATTTCACGGCCACCCTCTGGGGCTGGAATTACGGCTTTGACTATGCCCCGACCCATTACCGCCTCCACGCCTCCCATCAACAGATCCACCAACAATACGCCCTCCTGCCGAGGATCATTCCAGATCAAACGGGATCGGCTAGACCCGCCTATTGTTGCGGTGATCTGGTGGCGGAGTTTACCGAACGCTATCGACGAGAACACGACCGCGACTTTTTCACCTGCTATCTCCAGGCTATCCGCAGGAACCGGCGGATGGATGACCGCGACGACCGCCCCACTAGCTTGATCGTCCACGAAGATGAACGGGTCATGCTCTTCGTCCCCAAGGCCCAAACCTCCCAATGGGAGCTGCAATTGATCTGCCTGAAGAACGTTGGCAATATAATCGAAGCGGACACCCGGACCCGGGAAGCCCTCGACCGGGCCATCCTCAAGGCGCAACAGATCTATGCCACGCTCGGTGCCCGCCTGGTAACCTCCATCGAATACCCTAAACGATTTGATTCAGCCGACTCCAACCATCGCCTGCTCTACGCCTTTCTGCCCCGCCTGCCCGAGTCACCCGGTGCCTTCAGCGAGGCGCAACTACGCTTTATCAACGGCCATTACCCTGAGGATTTTGCTGCGGCCTGCCGTCTGGCCGCCGGAGACCAACCATGACCGAGCCGGAGACCATCCCCCAAGGTACAATCAAACTGGGCTGTGGAGATACTGCCCTGCCGACCTCACCAACACCCCCTTTTGCCGACCAGGAAGAACTCAAACAGTTCGAACTGATCTTTTCTGAAGGCGAGATGATCTGCAAGGAAGGCGATGATGCCCGTGATCTCTATCTCTTGGTTGAAGGCCAACTTGATATCATCAAACGGGGAAAAAAGATCACCGAGATCAATGAGCCGGGGGCCTTCTTCGGTGAGCTTTCCTTCCTGCTCGGCACCAAACGAATCGCCTCGGTGGTAGCCGCCAAGGCAACCACCGTTCTCCGCTTCCCTTGCACTGAAAAAGACGCCCTGCGCCGAAAATATCCCGATCTGGCCCAGCGCCTGAACAGTCTCCTGGCCCAACGTCTCCATGACACCACCACCATGGCCCAGGGTTTTCGGGATCTTTGCGATCTGATGCCCGACGCGGCCATGATCACCGATCCGGATCTCCGAGTGATCTCATGGAACCGAGCGGCAGAAAACCTCTACGGCAGATCCTGGGAGTTGATGCGAGGAAAATCCATCATTGAAATCTACGACAACCAGGCCGCCTTTCTACAATTCATGGATGAGGTAACCACCCATAAAGCGGTGGCCGAAAAGACCTTAAAAATCAACCGGCCCGGTGAGGACTGGTTTTTCGTTTCCACCAGCGCCAAACAACTGGAAGACCCGGGTGGTGATTTTCAGGGCTACCTGCTGGTCAGTCGGGACACCACCCATCTTCGCAAACTTGAACAAAAAAACCGGCAGATCACCAGCTGGCTGGCACCGCTGATCGTTCTCCTGTGCCTGGTGACCGGTGGTCTACTCTGGCGAACCATCCGCCCCACCCCGCAACCACCATCCCAAGTCAGCACACCAATCCCTCTCGCCACCCATTTCATCGATGGAATCCAAGGAGATACCGCCGCCCTGCGCCTGGCCTTACGCCCTGCCCTGGCCCAGAGAAGCACCAACCTAATCCCATCTGTTCTAGCAGCGTATGCCAACGCTTTTCAGCCTGATCGCCTGGGAATTTCGGGACTGCTGGTCCTTAACGCAGACCGATTGACTCTGGGGATCTATCCACCAACCACCAACACCAAAGGCCCAGCGCTCGGGGATACCTATGAAGGAGAACTTTTTGCCGGAACACCGGACAGCCCCGAAGATCATCCAGTGATCTATCTGGTCTCCCGCCCCGACCTCCCCGGCAGGCAAGGAGTTGATCTCCTGGTTCCTCTTGAAAAGACCGCCTCAGGAGTGAAGAGCTGGCTGGCTTACCGGTTAGAAATGCCCTTCATTGAAACGACTTTCAACCTCTCCCTCAAGGATCTGGCCGAAATAAAATTATAACAGTCGCCCCCTCTACAAAAAAAACCAGGTTGATCGGCATGGATCACCTCGCTCTTCCAATCGCCGGTGGGAAACAAACATGGAAAACTCCAAAAAAAAATTCACCCGGTTCATGTTTGCAATACTGATGGTTGGAGCCGCGTTGCTGTCCGCATGCATTTTGACCGGGTGGCGGAGACTTGAGGCCCAATCCTGGCAAAATACTAATGGGGTTGTTGAATCGGTTACCCTGGATATCTGGGAAGAGCCCCAGGCAAACTATCGGTTCAATGTTGGAGGCATTGACTATCTTGGCTCAAAACTCATCCTTGGTCCTCTCGGAGCTGCTCCTGAGCCACCAGTAGAAGGCACCAAGGTACTTATTTATTTTGACCCGAACAACCCCGAACGCTGCAGCCTCAGCATCAGTCTCGATCGGGGCGCTTTATTAATTACCTCGGGTCTCGCCCTCGTCATCCTCATGATACCAGGACTTGCTCTCTTTTTTTTACGAAAACATGTTCCAATCCCACCACCGGAGGCAGCCCTTGCCCCAAGTTCAGGTCGTGTCCCCTACCAGCCGAAGACCGCACCGGGAATCCCTCTTGGCGGCGTGGGTAATACCCGACTGACCATCGAGGAATGGCAGCCGGGTAAACATATACGAATTATTCAAAAGAGAACGTGGAACCTCTTTCCGTTATCCGTAGCAATTATCTTTGTAACCGGGGTTTTTCTCTGGATGACCAACCAGGGTGGCATGACCTGGGAGAAAATGCAGCTACCGCTATTAATGTGGAGCCTCCTGGTTCTTCTTCCAGGCCTGGCTCTATCTTGGCCCAGCCAACCAGGCAGGGCAACCTTCGATTGGGCTCATGATTCAATTCGAATCAAATCAGGGCGCAGTCTGCGGGTGGTCGGGCTCCGACGACTGCGGGCCATTGAATTACGATACACATCGAACAGAAGCATCACTAAAGCTGGAAGCTATTCCAGTCGGACCTCATCCTGGTATCAATTCGTTGTCTGGATAGAGGCGGATACCGGAGAAACCGTTCCTTTCCTCTTTGCTTCGACCAGGCCACGATCTTTTATATCGTTATCAGATCCCGATATAGAATCGCTCAAGCAGTTGGCAAAGGCTTTAGCCGCCCATCTAGATGTCCCTAGCGGCCCTCTCAACAAATCAACCCTTCTTTTTGAATAAGTAAGGGGGACTTCATTGGAAATCGCATCAAACTTCCTCTTTTTCATTTCAGCAAACAGATATCACTGATCCATCGGAAGTGCAATAATCCCATTTTTTGTTGAATAACCACAGTGTCACCGATGTTCAAATCATCAAATATACTAAGACCTGTAATATTGATCGTCCGCTGTGAAGTCTCACCAGTCCAGTCTTCAAAGGTGGCGTAAAGAACCCCTTGATTGGGCCTTCCTGTTTTCTTTTTATTTAAAACTTTTACTTGATAGGCAACAAACGGCTTGAAGTCCAAGAACCTGTTCGCACTAATCAAGAGACCGTGAGACAATAAAATTGCTCCGGCTAAACCTACAATGAGAACTTGAAGTAGAATAAAATGGGCCCTCGAGGTACCTCTGAGCGTTTTGATAATTGTCACCATCATGACCCCGGCAATACCCAGCCCAATGAGAATGGAACACAGGAGCAATTGACTATAGTCAATAATCAACGTTATGGTTGGTAAAAAAATTATGCTCACGACTAAGCCGCTTATCGCAAGACCACAAGAAAGCAACTCCATTCGGTCTGCTCTTAATTTATTAGCGCTATCATCAGGATCCTCTCCCACTTTCTCCATGATCATTGATAATTTCACGGCCACTTTATGAAGATCAGGGACCAAAATTTTTGCAATTTCATGCAGATTATCTTCACGGTTTTCGGCACGCCACTCGGATGTCAATTGGCAGACAAACCTTAATTTGCCATCAGCTGAACACTCAAGACTCTTGACCATATATGAACGGCCATTGGGATAAAACAGACCCAGAATTGCCTCGGGTATATCCTGATTATTTGAAAGATGTCTGCAGAATTTTTGATGATCGGAAATAATATATATTTTTTTATCAAAATCATTTTTGTCGAGGCAATATTCAGAGGAAATTCTAAGTTTTTTGAAAAGACGGTCATACCATCTTTCAAATTTAAACAAAAAGGCCGAATTACCGCGGCAATCAACAGCAATTGTGAAACCATCGATACCATGCTTATTTGTTGAAAAACAATATTTGAACTCTTCATTCTCGATCTGTCCGACATCCCACTGTGAATAGGGTACTTCGTTCCATTTCCATTCGGAGATCTTATCAATCTTCAGCTCTCCAACGATTGCATATAGAACCCCAAAAATGATTATGTAGATTGGAAAAAAAAATAGAGACGTTATAAAAGTCTCTTGAATTACCCACATTTTAATCGTTAGCACAACCAGCAGGAACAATCCTGTCGTGATAAAGAGTTTCTTCAATTCAACCACCCTCACCTCATTTTAAACCAATAACATCGTCTTTCAGAGGCCCTTGCTCAACCCTGTCACTTGCGCTTAGGGTATATCTAAAAGGATACGCCAGCCCCCCGAGCCCGGGCCTTCAGAAAGTTCGTGTGGCAGGGCCTACCTCTTGCTCAGGAGCTTTGAGGACTCGCTTCGCCTTCTTTATTTTGATCCTGATTTTTATTCCTGGGATCTCCCCGGCAAGCAGACACCCAACAAGCTCATTGTCTTTTCCCGCTGAGGTTGATTGGCAGAGCTTTGTCGCGTACAAACCGACCTGAGGAGTCTCGAGCTGAATGCGATAAAATAAAATTCCAGCAGAGAGAACCACCGCTCGATGGTCTGCCTGCTTTTGTATAGAGTGCCGTATTTCCCCCCCCTCTATAGATCGGCAAGTCCACTATAAAAGGGGAATCTCGATTCTATTGTTTTTTCTCCCATGCAAGGTACGATTGAACTTGCATGCAATTTTTGTTGAATTTATCTGCCTCAGCTTGGGTTTTAAACCATTTGATATTCGGCCCCGGGGCCCAATAAAAGAGATTATCCTGAAAACACTTTTTGTGATAACCGGCTTTTTTAAGACTCTCCCACCTTTTTTGGCCCTCCGCGGTCCCCCAGTCCGGTGTTCGATCTTCATTTTTTTTCTTTTCAGTCTCTCCCTTAACCTTCTTCTCCTTAACTTTTTTCCCCTTCCCCTTTTTTTCCTCCACGGAAACCGGTTTGACTGGCAATGGCTTTGGGGCTCCCTCCATGACTATTTTTGGGGCCCCTTTCAACTTGATCTGCTCTTTTTCAAAAGTTTCCTGAAGTTGTAAGGTGTCAGAGGTTTCGCCAATATTTTTGAATGCCAGAACAATTACGTCCGAGGCCTCTTCAAGATTTTTTTGAGCGAATAGGGTATCTGTTTGTAACTGATATCCAGTGATATCTTTGGGAGAAGTCTGAATGAGGAGGGTACCATCTCTCAAAGCGGCAGGATAATCTCCTGTCTCTTTATAAGAGCTGCCCCTAAGAAATAAAGCCTCCGCTTGAGTTGTATCAATTTTCAGGGCTTCCGTAAAATCCCGGATCGCTCCGGAATAATGCTTCTTTTCGTAATAGATTTTCCCCCTTTCCATGTAGGCTGGAAGGCTTGGCCTGAGCAAGATGGCATGACTGTAGTCCTCAATCGCCTCTGAAGATTTCCCGGTATTTTTAAGAAACTTACCCCTCATCATATAAAGCCTCGGCAGTCCTTCTGTTGAACTTCCCTTGATGGCTTTATTGTAATCTTCAATTGTAACTGCATAAGACGATGTAATTAATAAAGAACAGCTGAATATCACGATGAAAATTTGGCTACAATATTTTCTCATATTTTTTCTCTTTTTTCTGGGAGATGAGGGCTTGGAACCTACAACTTGGAACTATGATGCCGTTTCAAGAAATATCAGGTAATAACTGTACTTTGAAGGTTCCTGGCCAAAGATATTAATTTGTCCGGGCCCCCAGACGACATTCGATTTATAAATCTGATATCTTGGCTGTTTCCCCGAGTGGTTCAGATAATCTCCGGTCAGCGTAAAATTATCGGTGAGCCAATCCACGAGAGGAACCCTCTCATCCCAAGCGACATATACGTACACCGACACATTTACATCAAAGGAAATGGTTGAGGACTTCCCTTTCTTTTTCAGATCACAGGCCGTTCGGATATAGGGCAGTCCTTGATATTTAGGAGGTATATAATTCAGGGTAATTTTCCGATCGGAATAAAACGGTGCGCCTCCCTGCAACAGGCCTCCGGAAATGACGTGCATCCCCTCCGTATTGACAATGTTAGAGATGACAGGGAGCACGTCAGCCACGCCGGCGGAAGACTCGGATCGATTTCCCCGCTTTTCATAGACCGTGAAGTTCCCGGTCCCCTTGGAGTCCAGCAAGAGTTTCCCCTGGGAAGGGTCGGCAGACATTTCAAATCGAATGGATCTGCCTTTCTTGGTAAAGATCAATTCGACCCGCCCGGAATCGACAGTATAACGCCCAGAAAGACCGACGCCGGACGCATTGGTGCTCAACACGATGCCTCCCCGGGAAAACTCCAGTTGATCATTACTGCTGCCATCCGGGTCATAGGTCATTTCCCAGGTCCCGACCAGCCACTCAGGATATGAGGTTTTCTCTTTGACTGCCGGTTGCGGTTTATAAACCAGCTGCTCGTCCAAAGTTACATTGGTAAAGGCCTTGGCAAAGAGAGGCGCGAGCTCCTGGTACGTCTCAGCAGTGGAATAGCCATAAAACAGGATATTCCCCTTTGCGGTCAGCTTGAAGGCGCCGAGGCTTTTCACCGGACCGATCCCTTCAACATTTTGAATGTCGGCAGAAACCCAAAGTATCTTTTTATCTTCATCATACAGGGGCTCCCCTTGAGAAATATCCGACATCAGATTGTCGGAGGTTGCCTGTACTTCATCAATACCTGCCTGCATATCCGCCTTTACCCGCTTTACATCCTTCAACTCCTCTTCGGTAGCTCCCCCTTGGAGCATCACAAGAATATAGGGGCAGGCCAGCCACCTATCCGAGCCTTTTCTTTGGAAGCCATGTCTATAAAGCATTTTATCTCGTCCCCCCTCCATGCCTTCCGAGACCTGTTCGGAAAAACTTTCCAAAACGTCCGGAGGGATCTCTTCCCAATCAGAGGGAAGAGTAAGGGTGAATCCTTCGACGGAGTGGAACACAAATGAACCGCTATCTATAGCACCAAGGTTGCCGGCCAGAACAGGCATTGGCTCAGCAAAACTGAACATCCCGAAGGCCAGAATGATGTTGGCAACCACCGCCAACAGGGGCACGGCCCAGACGGAACGGGAATTGTCAGGGAGAGAAACGGATCCGAGAACCGTGGCGCCAGCGGTATTTCCCGGGGCCTCTTCCCCATAAATCGTGCGGCAAAGAACTCCGATCACCATTACCCCAAAGGGGACAGTCCAGATGAGGCCAAGCCCCATGGGAATGGTACTGAGCATGGCAATAAAACCAAAGGTTAAGAAGAGCAGGAAAACTTTAAAGAAATGCCTGGATATGCCCCTTCGGGACATTTCCATGGCCACGAACGGCCCCACGCCGCGACCGGCAATAAGAGGCAAGGTCAGTGAGTATGCCAAAACGAAATAGATCTCAAGAACGCCCAACAACAAGAAGAAGATCATTGATGGCAATGATGAAAACAAAGAGACCAAAAAAGATACATACACTTCCGCCGGAGTTTGCGAAGCACCCAAACCCTCTGGAGCGATGTTAAGTATCCTTCCCAGGATGGCCAAAACAGCTAAATTGACCAGAAAGTAGACAATGAGTCCGGCAATAAAAAGCGATTTGAAATTTGAATAATAGTGAAACATGTGGGTAAAACCCTCTTTCCGGTCGGAGGCCTTCATGACGCCAATCATCAGGATCCCAGCCAGAAGAGGTGCAAGCAGACCATTTTCCAGAACACTTACGACAATGAACCCAACCGGTCCGGAGGCAGAATCCGGAAGAAAACCTTCAAAAAACCCCAGCACCATGAGGATAACAATGAAGCATATTAATCCCCCCCAAATGGCCAGTTTAGACCCTTTTGTCCGTTGCCAGGCCTCCTTGATGATGCTGGAGATATTGAAGGAACAGTCAAATGTCGAGGCGTTATCCGAGGAAGATGCAAGAGAGGGACGGGACGGCTGTTCTCTTTTTTTTACTGGCGGGATGGAATCTTTTTGTTGCCCTGGCTGCCGGAGTTCTTTCTTTTCGGCAGCCAGAGGCCGGAGGTCATGAGGGGCAACGTTTGACTCTGAAGAACGGCTTACAACCCGATTATCTGCTGGAACGACCACTTTAGGAGAATGCTGTTTTTCGGGAACAGGTTTTTTAACGACTATCCTGGCTTCGCAGTGAGGGCATTTGGTGGTTGCTCCTTTAGCCGGTATTTTATCATCTGTTATTTTCCCAATAACCTTCCGGCATTTTTCACAATAAACGTCCATTCATCCCTCCTGTTAATAATGCACCCAGAAACACTCCTCATGATAATTCATCAGACAGGGCCAACCATATAACAACCCGAGAGAGACGGTGTTTATAGTCCTTGGGAGACGTTACCGCTATCTGCTGAATGGAGAATCGCCCCCCTTCATTCATAGAGGATCCACAAGATTGGGAAGCGGCGGATTTCCTTGACGACTCAACTTGCCGATATGGACCTGATCAATTGGCAATATGCCCAGTTTAATAAACAAATAGGGACTGCGGCAGCAAGGCGGCAAAAGAAATCAATGATTCGATTCATCCCGATAGCTACCGGGAAACATTCGACACAGCCGCTCAAAATCGCCAGGTCAATGAGCGTCAACCAGTTGCCCCACAATATCCCTTTGAAGGTTATTCTTCAGGGAACAGGTCTCTCTCTTATACTTTCTGCCAATTTGTTGCGCTGGAAATACTACAATGTAGTATTTTTTATATTGCCTGTCAATCAGAGGTGCTGTAATTACAAGATAGAATTTATTTTGAATTACGGTGAATTGGGATAAGGAGATGAAAGGAGCATGCCTCAAGGAACAATCCTTAATCCAGTCAGATATCGAATTTTTTACGAATTGATTCCACGGCGATAGCTTTGCCCCATAAAGAGATCGCATGGAGTGATCGGCAGAGGGACGAAAGATATCCAAGCGGCTCCATTTTGTTCTAACTATTATCTTTAGCGGGGAGGAAATGTGGCCACCGGTAGCTTCCCTGCAGGTTTCAGTTGTTGAATGTTGACGCCTGATTATGGCAACCCAGCAAATTGAATCTATCCCCGTTTAGTACTATTTCGGCCTAAACCTAACACCAGCGTGCCTTACTGAAAAGCGAGAGTCATTTTTTCTGAATGACAATGACACCCCGGCAGCAAGGAGACTCAAAAGGAGACGTAAATTATGGAATTAAAGAAATCAATATTCATAATTATTGTCGTTGTGGCGACTATATATGGTTTGAAATATACCCAGGACACGAAATTTGAGGATTCTGAGATAGCTTCTTTTGAATATGTTGATTGGCAGACGAAGACATTCGATGATATCGGTATCGAAGTAGAATTGCCATTTGAGATGGAAGCGATGAAAATTGACCTCCCTCCCGCGTTGAGAGAAAATATTAAGGAAATGATTAACTATAATTTCAATTCAACGCCTGTGTCCTTATTTATCAGCAGGCTAGTAGCTAACGATGGGATCTCCGGAGACTTAGACAAAGCTGCAGAAGGGGCTATTGCTGAATTCAGCGAAACTCAAGATATGTCTGATCTTGTCTATACTGTCAGTGAAATATACGAGCAAGACATGAATGGCAGGCGGGTTGATGGCACTTTTCAGATGAAAGGTAGGCCAGCCGAGATTACTGCCAAAATTTTTAGCAGCGGGACCAGGCTATACCAAATAGTACTACTCAAAATGTCTCATCAGGAAAATATGGAAGTAGCTGACAAAATATTTAATTCTTTGAACATTAACAAATGGAAATAATCGACTTCTGCTGGTGATGTAAATAAAGGAATCCCAACGGCCTGTATGTGGTTCCACAAGAGCATAAGAAATATTGGGCCACTTTAGGTCCCAAATACCACTATCCCCTTTACACCTCTACCCAGCCATTTTTTATACGTAACTCCCAAAGAAGCTGACACATTCCCTCATTTAGGAAGGTTATAGGTCCTGACCCGCCTCACTCCTTCCTAATAATTTGCCATTTGAAAACCCTCCCAAAAAACGGTATGGTGTGCCTTTTGCCGACACACACATACCATAGGACAACTATTAATGAACAGACAGGGCTATTACGGCGCCTGGGGTGGCGCCTTTATTCCGGAAGTTCTCTACGAGACCTTCCGGGAGTTAAACATTGCCTTTCAAGCGGCCAAAGCGGATTCCTCCTTCTGGCGGGAATACATCGACCTGATGCAGAGTTATTCCTGCCGCCCGACGCCCTTGACCCGGGCGGATAATTTAAGCGACCACTTCGGTGGAGCCCGGATCTACATCAAACGGGAAGACCTTAACCATACCGGGGCGCACAAAGCCAATAACGTCATGGGCCAAGGGCTTCTGGTCAAGCGAATGGGTAAAAAGCGGGTAATTGCCGAAACCGGGGCCGGCCAGCACGGGGTGGCCACCGCCACCATGGCGGCAAAATTCGGCCTTGAGTGCACGATCTATATGGGCGAAGAAGACGTGATGCGGCAACGGCCCAACGTCTTCTGGATGGAAAAGATGGGCGCCACCGTAATCCCGGTGACCAGCGGCTCCCGAACCTTGAAAGACGCCATCAACGAGGCCTTCCGCGACTGGGTTTCTTCCATGGACGGAACTCACTACGTCATGGGTACGGTCTGCGGCCCCCATCCCTTCCCTGAAATGGTGGCCTGGTTCCAATCGATCATCGGCCTCGAGGCCAGGGAACAGATCCTTGCCGCCCATGGCGAACTACCCGCTCGGGTTTTTGCCTGTGTGGGCGGTGGTTCCAACGCCATGGGGATATTCCAGGGATTCTTGAACGACCCTTCGGTGGAACTCATCGGAGTTGAGGCCGGTGGCCATGGCCTTGCGAGCGGCCAACATGCCGCTCGCCTGGCCGGCGACGATGGTTCGGCCGGGGTGGCCCAAGGATACAAGACCATGTTCCTCCAGAACGACGATGGTCAAATGCGGGACACCCATTCGGTGGCCGCAGGACTTGATTATGTCGGGGTCTCTCCCATCCTCACCGACCTTTGGGAGAAGAAACGGGTCCGTTTCGCCGCCGCCACCGACCAGGAAGTTATGGCCGCTTTGGAACTGACCATGAAAAAGGAAGGAATTATCCCGGCCCTGGAATCATCCCATGGCTTTGTCCAGGCCTTTAAGGAAGCCGGCGAACTGAATAAAGACCAGGCGATCATCATCAACATGTCCGGCCGGGGCGACAAGGATATCTTCACCATCGCCCACGCCTTCAATGACCCTTCCTGGAAACAATTCATCATCAACAAGGGCAAAGAGTATGCAACTGACTGAATATATCCGCGAAGCCCGAACCCAGAAAGAGATCCTGCTCATGACCCATCTGGTTCTGGGGTACCCTGATTTTACCGTGAACCGGGAAGTTATCTGGCAGATGGTCAAAAACGGGGTCGATCTGATCGAAATGCAGATTCCCTTTTCCGAGCCGGTGGCAGACGGACCCATGATCCTCAAGGCCAACCAGGAGTCCATCGACCAGGGAACCACAGTCCGACAGTGTTTCGATTTCGCGGCCGAGATCACCTCGCAACACCAGATCCCCTTCCTGTTCATGACCTATTACAACATTCTTTTTAAATACGGGGTGGAGAAATTTCTCAATAAGGCGGCCAAAATCGGCATTCAGGGTTTGATTGTCCCGGATCTGCCGCCGGAGGAAGGTGAGGAGTATCTGACGCTCTGCAAAAAGATCGGTCTGGCCCCGATCATGATCTACGCCCCCACCAGCACCGAAGAACGGATGCGACAGTTAGCCGATCATGCCGATGGCTTTATCTATTGCGTGGCCCGCCGAGGGGTCACCGGCAAAAAGACCGATTTCAGCCAGGATTTTTCAGAATATATGGCCCGCTGCAGCCGAGCGACCGATTTGCCCCTGGCCGTCGGTTTCGGAATCAGCAACCGGGAGGATGTGCGATTTCTGGTCGGGAAAGGTGATATCGCGGTAATCGGCACCCGCACAATCCAGTTGGTCAACGAACGGGGGGCTGCTGCGGTGGGGCCCTTTATTGCAGGGTTGCGTTAAAAAATGGTCACCGTCCAGCTGCACCCCATCTCCACACCCTCTGCTCGCCCAGCATACCCAGAGTATAGACTGGTCGGCCAGATGGCGCGAATCTGGGGCACATCTGAACAGTTACGGTTCGGTGGTTCTTGTCCCTTCATTGCGATCAAGCTGGATAGTGACAAAAAATGAACGTATGAAGATGTAACAAAAATGGTGTTTTCCGGCACAGCCGTGCCGGAAAACACCATGGCCAGCAAAATATTATGAACAACTGGCTTTACTGGAATTGACTCTCTCTAAGACCTTTTCAGGAAACCCCTTTACGCATCAACGGTCATCCCGGCCAGGTCCTTAACCGCCGCAAGAAAATCCTCCCGGTCAAACGGTTTTATGAAGCTATACTCCGCCCCCAGTCTCTCAGCCTTAGGTAAATATTCACCAGGATGGGAATACCCCCAGCCCGAAACCGCAATAATTTTAAGCTCAGGAAACTCCTCTTTCAAATCATGGATTGTGGCCAGACCGTCTTTCTGGGGCATACAGATATCAGTTATCACCACCTCCGGTTTATGTTCAAGACAGAGTGCGATACCCGTATAGCCATCCCCAGCACCGACGACATTAAATCCCTCCCGGGACAACATGGTGACCATATAGTTCAAAAAATTAGTGTCATCATCAATGACCAAGATATTTACCATGGTATCCTCCCCTCTTTGATTGAATGTTCAGGCGGCCGGTTGAAATGAACCCATCACCAACCGGTCATTCCTATCCCCCTCCCCCCTTTTCACAGGTTGTCTAGTCTAATCCTATCGAATCAGTGCCATTGGAATCAAGCTCTTACTAAAAAAATATTCTTTCCTTCTCCAAAAACCAATAAATCACTGCTCAGTAGCCAGATTTTTTCTTCTACGCAGCTGATACCATTACCATTCGAAACCAATTGCACAAAGGAGGTGTCCAAACAAAAAAAACGGGACCAACCCTAAACTGGTTGATCCCGCTCATTTAAATTATCCTGGTGACGATCTTTTCGTTCACCCGAAGAGATATGGTCCCTTATTGATTCAGATAAGCCTGAATATCAGTGGCGTTTCCAACCAGTGACGGATACGCTGGCATACTCCCCTTGCCGCTCTGGAGGACCGAAGTCAGCTTTGACAACGAAATCCCCTTAAATCCGCTACCCGTGCCATGACAAGCAGAACAGCCATTAGCCTGGAAGAGATTACCACCCAGGGTGGCATCCGGCGACTGAGTACCCACCGTGGTAGTAGTGGTTGTTCCCACTGTGGTTGTCGTAGCCCCACCGGTTGTCGTGGTCGTGGTGCCCCCGGTTGAGGTAGTCGTCTGATTTAGATAGGCCTGAATATCAGCCGCGTTACTTACCAACGAAGGATACTCCGGCATGCTTTCAGGGCCGGACTGAAGGGCCGAAGTCAGTTCTGACAAAGAAACTCCGTGCAGACTGCTGGCCGAATGACAAACAGCACAGCCATTGGCTTGAAAGAGGTTGCCACCCAGAACAGCATCTGAACCGGCAACCACCGGTGGATTAGTCTCACCGCCGGAACCATCTTCATCACCATCATGGTCTCCATCGCTGTCGCCATCATGATCACCATCCTCGTCATTGTCTGCATCACCTTGATGGCCGGAACTGTTCCCTGGAGTAGCCTCAAAATTATCAGGGATATGATCCTGATCCATATCGTTGTGATAGCCCGTGGTTGGGGGAGGTAACTCGATGCTGGTTGCAATCGTTCCTGAAACCTCATCCAGAGTCACCGTGCCGAGGTCTATGGAGGTTGTCCCTGAACCAACGGTAAACACCGATTGGCCATTGGCTCCGTAGAGCATGGCGGCGGTGATCCCGGTACCATCGGTAAAGATCAGTACATAATCATGACCGGTGGGGACTTCAACACTAAAATGCCCTGAAGATCCATCGACCGGAGAGAGATCGGTACTCCTGCCGCTCTCATCCACGGCAAACACCTGCATCCCAGCCGGGACTGATGCCACCCGATAACTCGCCGGACCAGCGGCCAGGTTCGAGGCCAATGAGCCAGTTATGGTAGCTGTATCACCAGCAGAACCGGAACTCGAACCACCACCACATCCCGTTAAGGTTAAGGCAGACAGAACCATCATCAAAAATATTATTCGTTGCAGAACCATAAAAAACCTCCTTACTTCATGCTTTTTGTTTAGAAGCCGAGGAGTGGTAAAAACGTCCCCACCACCCGGATATTTGAGCCAGCTCTAACCATTAAAAATTCTGATTTCTTTTCTTAGTCGAAGCACCGACCGCTCACCCCGGTCCAGGAGGAAGAGTGGAGGATAGTCAGGAGGAACGGTCCCGGGGTGTCGGCGCACAACGTTAAAATAGGGCAAATTCATCTCTTAACGGAATGACTATTCGTAGGATTTTCATCCATATCATCATCAATCCCATCATGGTCCTGGTCATGGCTGGATGGACTGAAATCATGATCATAGACATTGATAACACCGTCATGATCCTTATCCTGTTGATCATCATCCGCCTGATGTTCAGGATCCCCATGATCATCGTCATCCCAGTCAATCACTCCGTCATCATCGGCATCGACCTGACGAAGTGGATTTTTCGCGCCGGTTTCACTGTAGTCATCCAAAACAAGAGGAACATCCCAGATTCCGTCATCATCGTTATCAACTCCGGCTGGAATTTCGCTCTTGACAGTAGGCAGGTTGATATGGCCCAGATCCACCCTGATCCCATCGGTCAGCACCAACCGGGTATGGATGGTGCCGGAGGCATCCTGAAAACCGATGGGAGTCACTACCTGCTCAGGGGTCCCTTCACTGGTGATCATCACCAGATGGAACCCAGTACCGGCCGGCAGATCCATGGTAAAGGGATGACGATCGGTGTTGTTATTGACCGACGTTACCCAAAAGTATTCACCATGGTCACCATAGGCCTCGATCACGGTACCGGTTACCGACCCATACACCGAACCAGTCCCACCAATACCCCCGGAGGCCGATCCGCCACCACCGCCACCACAACCGGAGACGAGAATAGCTATCGCAGCTCCCAAGAGTCCGAGGCCCGGAATCCTTGTCTTTTGTACAATACTTTTTTTCATTATTTCACTCCTGAGGCTAAACATCGTGTTCTTCCGGATCCCTCATTGGATTGGGGTCTCATCCCCCGAGACATCTTCTTCAAAATAATAAATCCCCATCCCCACCCGTTTCCGACCAGTTCCTTGAAGGACGGGATTGCCATCCCGGTCATGCTCCGCCAGCCATCGGTCAAGTTTCTCAAGAAGATCCTGGCCTTCACCGGCTGAGACTTCACGAAATGCGGCGATTGCTTCTTCCGGAACATTGTCATAGGCCACCTTACGCTGAAAAAAGAACCGTTCCTGGCCGGGCAAGAGATTATGATCAATGGTTCCCAGCAGATCACCACCATCTATCCCCAGAATGGAGATCTTTTCCACATCGGAATGTCGGGGCACATAAGCCCGGGTCTCCAGCCGTATTCGACCCTCTTCATCCCGAGCCACAACCTTTGCCGCTAACAACTCATCCAGAATGGCCCTGACCGGCATATCACCACTGTGTTTTCTGACCAAGGCAGAAAAACTTCCCTGGTCACCATCAACTAATAAATTCGCAGGATTACCGGATGAATCATGAAAGTCTTTATCCCGGAGCCAGCCGCTTACCACCCGGGCGGCCCGATTATAGGTCCGGGAGGTGACTAAATCTTTATCCAGATCAAGCTGCCGCAGCCGCTGGACCTCTTTTCGATTCAAACCGGTCAACACGGAGATCCGGGAGGTGGTCTGCTGTTTTCCGGGCAGACCCAAGTCCCCGGCAACATCCACGTAAACCCAACGAGCGAGATAGGTAAAGGCTTGGTAAGTCACGCCATTACGCAAAAGAATGGCAACCAGCGGTCGCAACAACCGGATCAAACTTCCGACTATTCTCTTTTGTATTCGCTCATCCATATTTGGGATTATATTCCCAAATAACTCAAAAGGCAAGTTTAAATGATAATTATTTTTAATTAGTGGGGGAGGGGGGAGGGGGGAGGGGGGAAAAAGCACCAAGGTGCTTTTTCACAAAAGGAACAACTTATACTGGAGAAATAAAAGGGAGAGATCTTTGCACAGAACAGTGCAGAACTGTTTAAACAGTTAAATCAAGCTGGGAACTCGCATAGAAAATGCTGTCAATCCTGGCCCGGCGGTTAAAAACTCTCCCCGGAGGTAAGCTCGGAATCAGGCTCAAGCAGGGAGCCTGGCTGAATGATCGCATTTCTACCGACTTTGCAGCGGTCACCGATCCAGGCATCTTTGCCAATGAGGGATATCCCGGTGTAGAGATGTTTGGGATAGAGACGATTGGTACAATCCTTATCTTCGCCGATCCCGACTATGGCATCAACCCCGATCCGGACGCGCTTATCGAGGATAGCCAAATCCACTTTGGCACCCTGGGCAATCAGACAATCAGTAAAAACCACCGAATCACGTACCGAGGCCCCTGCCCGTACGACCACCCCGGGGGAAAGGACCGAGTTCACCACCTCACCCTCAATGACGCACCCGGCAGCGATCATGGACCCACTGACCCGACAACCTGTGGCAAAACGGGCAGGGCAACGGTCGGCAATATTGCCGTCCGTCTCGGGATTTGAGCGGATCCCCCAACCCTCAGGCGAGATATCTGCATCCTCCCGCAAAATATCCATATTGGCCTCCCACAGGGCCTGGATCGTCCCCACATCCCTCCAGTACCCATGAAAAGGGTAGGCGAATACCTGATCCTGTTCAATGGCCCGGGGAATAATATGCATCCCGAAATCGATCTCCCGCCGATCTCTGGACAGGGTCTCCAGAAGATATGCGGTATCGAAGACATAGATCCCCATGGAGGCGAGATTGGTCCGGGGATGCTCCGGCTTTTCCTCCCACTCGACGATCCGGCCTTCATCATCGGTGATCCCGGTGCCGAATTGATGGATCTTGTCCAGATCCACTTCCATCATGGCCACGGTCACATCGGCTTTTTTGGCCCGATGGAATTCAATCATCTGCTCTAAATCCATCTGATAGATATGATCGCCGGAGAGGATCAGCACTTCCTTCGAAGGATGGGCCTTCAAAAAATCAATATTCTGCCGAACCGCGTCAGCGGTGCCCTGATACCAGTCGGAATCCTTGGCCCCGGTCCGGGGAGGAAGGATCTTGACTCCACGGGTCCGACCGGTGAAGTCCCAGGCCTCACCACTCCTGAGATGACGCATCAAGGAAAGTGGTTTGTACTGGGTAAGCACCCCCACCTGGGTCAACCCCGAGTTCATTACATTGCTCAGGGAAAAATCAATGATCCGATACAAACCGCCGAAAGGAACCGCTGGTTTCGCCCGGGTCTGGACAAGATTATTCAGCCTGCTGCCCACCCCGCCGGCCAGCAGCAGCACTACGGTTTGATATTCGTTGGTATTCCTGTTCATCAGCGGATGATCTCCCCATCATTGACAATCCCAGCCAGACGTCCCTCCTCAAGGTGGGGATACAAGGTACAGTCCCGGCCAATCACGGTTCCGGCAGGGATCGCATTGCTCCAACCGATCACCGTAGCCGCCCCCGGGGGTTGGCCTTCGTTGCCGCCGATTCGGCAGTCACGACCGAAACTAACGTTAACGTCGCTAATTACCTTATCCAGATAGGCATTTTCACCGACCTGGTCATTAAAGAACAAAATAGAGTCCTTAACCCGGGCACCGGCCATCACCTTCACCCCTGGAAAGAGAATCGATCCCGACACCTCACCTTCCACCACACAGCCGTTATAAACCATGCTGTTTTCGATCAGGGCCCGGCGGCCCACTTTAAGCGGTTGAAAATCCCCAATAGCCCGGTGTTCAAGGTTCGTGCGCAGCCCCCACTCATCAAGTTTGATCAGTGGCGAGTCACCAAGGAGGTCCATACTGGTCTGCCAGTACTCATCAACAGTGCGGGTATACCCCCAATAATCATGGAATTTAAACCCGAAAAGACGACGTCCTTCCGCCAGCATCCCCGGAACGATATCCCGACCGAATTCAAAGGAATCATCCTCATGAGCATTCCGAGTTAAGGCTTCATACAGGGCTTGGGGCTTAAAACAGTAAACGGTCATGGAGGCCCAATTAAATTCGGGTTTCTCGGGTTTCTCGGCATAGCGAAGAACCCGCCCACCGATTTCGCCGCTTTCATCACCGATTTCAGCCACCCCGAAACGATGGGCTCGGTCCAGGGGAACCTGGAGACAACCAACGGTCAAATCAGCATCACAATCGCGGTGATAGGCAATAATTTCTCGATAATCCATGTTGTAAACATGGTCACCGGAAAGGATCAGCACCACTTCGGGCTTATGGTACTGGATAAAATCCAGATTCTGAAACACTGCATCTGCGGTCCCCCGATACCAGCTTGAACGCTCGGACCCCTTGAACGGCGGCAGGATGGTCACCCCCCGGTTTCGACCGATCATATCCCAGGAGGCGCCGATCCCGATATGATTGATCAGCGAATAGTTGCGGTACTGGCTGAGAATGGCCACCCGCTCCAATCCGGAATTCATCAGATTGCTCAGGGAAAAATCAATGATCCGGGCAAACCCGCCGAAAGGAACCGCCGATTTGGGCCGATAGTAGGTCAGGACATTCAGTTCATCAACCCGACCGCCCGCCAAAATCAGGGCTAATGTACCGTTCTTAAGCTTCAATCCAACCCTCCCAGGGTAAACTCCATAAAGCACAATGAACTCCAGGGCAGTACGCGCTTAGGTTCATACGGGATCCATCTTGAGAATATGTTTGGTAGTCAGCCGTTTCAAGGTCTGGGTGGTAAAATCATGGGACTCAATCTCCAGATTTTTCAAGGGAACCTCGGCCCTGGCCGCCTCACGATGGCCCCCCGCTGAACCGAGCTTGGCAAAGATCGAACCAGCCAGTTTCCCAGCATTCTTCTTATACCCGTCGCACCTAAAAATAACCACCAGCCGTTCTCCATGAATTCCGGAGACCAGCACCCAAGAAACCTCATGGACCCGATTAAAAAAATCAGCAATGATTACCAGAATATCCGGGCTGCGAATGCGACCCACATGGACATAGAGCCGTCGTTTACTGATCTTATACCCATTGAGGGCGGTCTGAAAATAATTGAGTTCCGACTTCCTGAGTTCAGTCAATTCTATCTTGCGGACCAGATTGTGATTGGCAATATTGTAGAGATAGCGGAACGAGATGGCATCCGCCGGCACGGTTTTCTGTTCAAAATTATGGGTATCGACCTTAATGGCATAAAAGAGCGCAGTGGCCATGGCCACTGATGGTTTGATATTGGCCGCCCGGAGATACTCAACCATCATGGATGCCGTGGCTCCGTAGTCCTTACGGATATCAACAAAAGGAGCCACCCACCCCTTGGTGGCAGGATGGTGATCGATCACCGCATCAAAGACAATGGGTTCAAAACTGGGGAGGTGTTTGGGTTGGGAATCCAACATTACCTTTTTGGTAAAATCCCCGATCTTGACGGACTGTAGACGCTCCGCCTTGATCTTGAGCAACTCCACCATGGCCACATTACTCAACCTGCGGATCTCGTTGGGGTAGGCAATAACCACATTCTTGACCCGATACCGCAATAACCTCTTCACTGCCAAAGCGCTGGCCAGGGCATCCGGATCAGCATTGATCACAATGAGGACATCGTCATCCTTATCAAAGATAGCCAGCAACTCAATGAGTCGTTCTTTGGCAGTCCTCTTGGGAAGACCTTTCCCCTTCACCCCGCCCTGGGAGTTCCCATTCTTCAAAACAGTCCCCATACCTTCATCAATATCCGAACCAATCTGGAATCCCGATTTATCACATAAAAAAAAGGTCTCAGATCCTGCAATGGATATCTGAACCACGGCTTATCTTTGACCAGTCAATTTATTTTGGAAAAAGTGAATTTACCACATTTGGGCTTCTTGGTGCAAAAAAAAGTATTTGCATTCATCCCATCCCGGGTCCTGATTACACCTAAAAGGAGCGTCAACCGAAGAACACTATCCTCTCGTTGACCGGGAACGTCTACTACGCTTGATAACAGCAGCAACTGGCATTACCAAATTTCATAGAACACTCAATCCTGATTATAAAACGGTACCGAGGGAAAGAGGGTATGATCAGTATGAGGAATAAAACGGGAGCCGGAAAAACGGATCATGAACTCCTGGTTCACATTGAGTTCGAGGTAGGTAATCTGCCTGATAATGGAACGGCAGGCATCACGGGCACCCCGGTCAAGCAGGGCCCGTTCGGCTCCGGCCAGGGAACTGTTACCCACCGGCACAAAAGTGGTTAAAGGCAGATCGGGGAGCATTCCTAAAACAATGGCCTGCCGGGGTGAGATATGTCGGCCGAAGGCACCGGCCACATAAATTTTGTGCAGGTCGCCAAAGGCCACCCCCACCTGATTGACCAGGGTGGTAAGGATTGAATACATGGCGGCCTTGGACCGCATCACCGCGTCAAGATCGATCTGCCCAAACAGCACCGGTCGTCCGTCGGCAGCTTCCTCGGGGGTGGCCACCATAAAAGCCAGATCTTCCCCGGTCGAAAGCAGGCGGGGATGCCCGCACGCAGGTCGGAACTTACCGCGAATATCGATAATCCTCGCCAGATAAAGCGCCGCCACCAGGTCGATGATCCCTGAACCACAGATTCCCCGAGGCTTCTCGCTATGGATCGTGGTGTATGAAATCTCCCCCGAACCTGGCTCGATCTCTACATGCTCAATGGCCCCGGCCCCGGCCCGCATCCCCATCCGGGCAACCCCCCCTTCCAGGGCCGGTCCAGCAGCCCCGGCGCAGGCGATCAACCAATCCCGGCACCCAACCACCACCTCGGCGTTGGTTCCCACATCAATCAACATACATACCTGCTCTTCCTGATGGAGACCGCTGGCTATAATACCAGAGATCAAATCCCCCCCGAAATAGCTCCCGACGCCGGGCATAATCCAGACCGGGGCGGACGGGTGAATGACCAGCCCAAGGTCGGCACCATGACAGGGATCAATCAGATTGGCCGAAGGGATATAAGGCTCACGAATCAGCTGGGCTGTCTCCAGTGCCAACAAAAAATGGGTCATGACCGGATTTCCTGAGACGCTCAAGGCTCTGATCTCACCGGCAGAAATCCCGCCATCCTTCGCCAGGGTAGCGATGAGACCATTAATGGACAAGATAACCTCTTGGTGGAGTACAGCCGCTCCTCCGGGTTCATCGGCCCGGTGAACCCGACTCAAGACATCAGCCCCGAAAGGAATCTGGCCGTTCTCACGATTGGCGTGGGCTAATTGCCTACCGTCCCCTAGATCGATCAGGGTTGCCTCCAGGTGGGTTGTGCCAAGATCAAGGGCCACACCTACCCGAACTGGTGCGTTCCCCCCGACAAAATCAACCAATTCAAAGGTCGTACCAAGATCATTGATCACTGCAAAGCCAGTAAACCCGGCCCGCCGGAATCGCAGGGCAACCTTGGCAGTCCGATTGAATGGAATCAGCAATGGCCGATTACCGACCACCTCAACCACAGCACGGCGCAACCTGTCCAGATCGGCGGTATTATCCTGGAGACTGGGCGGAGTTGCTCTGATCTTGAGCCACCGGGTCAGTGAGGTTGCCGAATGGGCAAAGTCGTTGTTCACCAGATTTCCTTTTGAATAAATAGGAGGATAAGGGTAAGTTCGTAACGAATATCCAGGCGAATGAGAAAGAGGAACACCATCGTCAAAACCGGACGATGACCAACTCTCCCCCGGATTAAACAACCTGATAGTAGACGATTTTTTCCGGCCCCCCCATATTTTTTTCCGATATTCCCGGGCCGGATTGCTGTTTCGGAGAACGAATAACATGTTGAAAATACTCGCTGTCATTACCGGGGGAGGCATCGGCGCCGCCAGCCGCTACCTACTCTTTCTGGGGGTCCAGCGGATCTGCGGCCCCAAATTCCCCAGCGGCACCCTGGCCGTGAACCTCCTTGGTTCCTTTCTCATCGGAGTTCTCTGGAGTTATTTTGAAGGTTCTCGGTTGACCAACGAAGGCCGACTCTTTATATTCACAGGTTTTCTGGGTGGATTCACCACTTTTTCCACCTTTGCCAGGGAGACCACCCAATTATTAAAGGTCGGTGAATGGAAAACCGCCCTGGTCTACGCCGGGATCAGCAATATTCTCGGCGTCATTCTGGTTATCGCGGGCTATGCCCTCTGCCGCCGTTACCTGATTGCGGCCTGATCGGCCCACCGATCCTCTCCGGATATCTGCCCGATGCCTTTTCTGCTTTCAACATACATTGCCTCCGAAATAGTCGTCACCTTTCTGGGCAGTCTGCTGATTATTAATGCCATCCTGTTTCTCGGCCGCCTTTCCTCCTTCATGGAGGCGGTCTTCGGATATGGCATCAATACTACTGACTTCTTCCGGATCAGTATCTATCTTCTCCCGAATCTGCTGCTCTTTTCCATCCCTATGGCCAGCACCATCGGGGTAATCATCGCCTTCTCCAGAATGGCGGCCGATAATGAAATCCTCGCCTTCAAGGCCTCTGGGATCGGTCTCTATCGATTATTACCGCCCGTCGTGATTTTTGCACTCTGTACGGCCGGGGCCACCGGACTCTCCTCCGGACTGCTGATCCCCTATGGCAATCAATCAATGAAGACCATTTTTTACCAATTGGCCCGGGAAAGAATCGACCAGGGTATCCAGGAAAAAGAATTCAGTGATGCCATCAAGGATGTGGTTATCCACGTGGATCGGACAGACAATAGCACCGGGGCTTGGCGAGGGGTGACCATTTTCGACCAGCGCAACAAAAGTTTTCCAGTGATCATCATGGCCCAGACCGGCACCCTCGAACCCCACCCCACCGCAGGATATGTGGTGCTTGACTTGAGCAGGGGATCCCTGCACCGCACCGAAGACGAGACCGCCCAGACCCTTGGATTTGACCACTACCGCCTGACCCTGCCGATCCAGGTGGGAACTAAACCGAAAGCGACCGGAAACGGAAAATACGACAACAATTCCGACCTGACCCCGCTGGAACTCCTCACTGCCGCCCGATATTACAAAACCGCCATGCAGAGTGGCTCAAATCCCGAGCTCCAGCAACGGGCAAGATCACGCTGGAAATACATGCTCATCGAATTTCACCGCCGCCTGGCCCTGCCGGTGGGTTGCCTGATCATGACGCTTCTGGCCCTGCCCCTGGCCCTTCAATACCGACCCGGCCAGCGACCAATTGGCCTGCCTCTTGGCCTCACCGCCTTCTTCCTTTACTATATTGCCCTGACTTTTTCCCAATCCATGGCCGAAGAGAGCTCTCTCCCAATCTGGCTGGTGATGTGGACCCCCAACCTGATTTTTGCCCTTTTGACGGCGTTTATGATCCGATCGGCAGCCCGGGAGCACATGATGCGTTCCCTTGAAACAATCATCGATCATCTGGCCAACGGCTTATCCTTACTAAAAAAAATGATCCGGGGAGCAAAATCATGAACACCCTTGATCGGTATCTTTTTTCCCAGTTTTTTCGTAATTTGATCCTGGTCCTCCTGGCGATTATTATGATCTATCTCCTGGTGGATTTTTTTGAAAAAATCGATAACTTCATCAAGGCTGGAAAAACCGCCGGCATGACCCTGCGCTACCTGCTCATGAAGATCCCCCAGATCACCCAGCAGATCATGCCGGTCTGCCTGCTGCTGGCCGCAGTCATCACCCTGGGCATCCTGAATCACAACCGGGAACTCATGGCCCTTTTGGCCGGAGGCATAAGCATGCGCCGCGTCATCCGACCGCTGTTGACCGCCACAGCCTGCCTTATCCTGCTCGGCCTGGCGGTGGATCAATGGATCCTGCCGTCCACCATCGGCACCACCAATAAAATCTGGTACGAGGAGGTCAAAAAAACCCAATCCCATGGCATCCGCCGGAACGACATGATCTATTATCGAGGACGGACCGGCGTTTACTCTTTCCGCCATGCCAACCAGGAACTGAATATCTTTGTCGACTTCAACTATCTGGCTTGGGATCATGAGTACCGCCTCACCAGACTGCTCCATGCCAACGAGGCCCACTTCCAAGACGGAGCCTGGATCTGTTTTGACGGCACCGACAAGACCCCCGGCAATGACGGCCTCTACCGGACCAAGGCCTTTACCGAAATGACCGTGACCCTCCCCGATGATCCGGTTGCCTTCTTTATTCCAAAATACAAGTCCAACGAACTCTCCATCTCCCAGCTGATCGACGACCTGCGCCATGATCCCTTGAACCGGGATACCAACCTCCGGATTCTCCATGGGCGCCTCTCGTATATCCTCCTCGGCTTTCCCCTGGTCCTCCTGGGGCTCCCGATTCTTCTGCTGATCAACCGGAAATGGGGTCACGACCTTAGTCTGGCCGTGCCGGTCAGCTGCATCATGGCCTTTGGAGTTTGGGGCCTGTGGAATGTAGGACAGACCATGATACCCGCCTACCATCTGTCGCCAGCGCTGGTCTCCTGGTCCATCCATTTCGTCACCGCGACCCTGGGGATCATGCTCCTCCATCGTCAACAAAACTAATCCAGCCAGGCCGAACATGCCCGCAACTCTCCCAAACGAATTGCTCTTCCTCACTCAGCACCCCCTCCAACGGGTGGGGATCGTCGGGGTCCCGCCACTGGCGGTGATCCAGACCTTGAACACCCGTAATATCGAGATCTTCGATCTGGACGCCCTCCTGGTCCGAGAAGACATGGAAACCACCCTGGATCTGTTGCCTCGGGTCTATTGCGCCATTCTGCGTACCGTGGTCTTAAATGCCATTCATCTGCCCCTTGATGCCATTGTTATTGATGTGGGTCCGGGGAAATGTGATGCGGCATTCCACGTCGCCACCATCCTCAAGGAAGAACTGGCCATCCCGGTAATCACCACGATCAATCAGGACAACCACCCTTTCGGCACCTCAATCTGCCGTACGAAACTGGGCCTTATTGAAAAGATGTCGCTCATCACCGAGGGCGTTAAGTCGGCCGCTCCTTCCGGCGACTATCAACCATGCCTGCCGGAGGCCGGGTTCTGGGGGGTGCCCCCCCGGGATTTTTCCATCCTTGAGCACTTCCCGGCCACCACCCATATTTATGGTTGGAGCCGGTGTATGGAGAACAAAACCCCGGCCGATACCGCCCTGGAAGTCCACTGCAACTTAAGCATCCCCACGATTTTCTTTGCCCAGACCTTCTGTGCAAAAACCGCTCTGGCCAAGCACCTGGCCCGCCGTCATCCCCGGGCGCTCTTCCTGGATATTGATCTTCATACCGGCAGCAGCGCCAAGGCCAAGATAGAGGCTTTTTTGGAACTCTCGGGGGTAAACCGATGATTTTGGCCGACTTTGGAACCTCCTATACCAAAATTCTCGACCTGGACCAGTCCCAACCGGAACCAACTATTATCGCAACCCGCGAACTGGATAAAGACCGGCGCGTCGACCTGGCCACCGGCCATAACGCCCGCCGGTTCTGCAAGGCCTATGTCAACGAATTGATCGCCCTGGCCAGGGGGGGCGAAGAACTGATCGGCGAACCGGATTACCTGCTGCTGGACTGTGGCAGCCGCGATCTTAAATATGTTCGTTATCAGGGGGGGCAGTTGCAGGACATGGGCTGGAATGCCGAATGCGGCGCGTCCATGGGGTTCACCATCGAACTTCTGGAACGCTATTTCAACTTGGACTTCACAAGCATGGCGGTCCCGGATCGAACCCTCTCCGTCACCTGCGGGGTCCTCGGAATAAGCAGTATCTTCGATGCAATTACCACCGGAATACCAGAGGCCGAGGCCGTGGCCCGCTTTGTTAAGGGGATTGCCGTCAACGCCTATCGCTTTGCCGGCTCGCCAGCCAAGATATATCTGTCCGGTGGCCTCTGCGACAACGCACTCTTTGTTAAAAGCTTCCCTTGCGACGTTGTGGTCCTCGGTCGGTTTGTCCTGCTCGCTGGGCTAAAGAGGAGCCTGGCCATGAATGAGAATCATTATGACCAGCCCGGCTGAAAAGCGGCCCAACTGCTTCCGTTGTGCCTATTTCTATATCACCCATGAACCACTCCATCCCTATGGCTGCAAGGCCATGGGTTTCAAAGGCCGGCAACTCCCGGCCATCACGGTTCGGGTCTCCTCCGGCCTGAACTGTCAAATATTCTCACCTGTAAACCTCGAAAAGCTTGATGATCCCTAATCTTGAGACTGATCCCCACTCCGCTCCAACCTGCTTCCTTTTGCGAAGCAAAAGCTTCCTGCAAACAGTTTCTATTTACCTTTAATATCCGCCTGTTTTTTTGCCTAAAATAATCCTTGACCTGAACAGTTCATACTACTATCTTCAGTCAGACAACCTGACAATTATAATTGTTCACATTCGGAGGAACCTGTATCCATGCCTACCACACCAAAGCTTTCAGCGAAACAACAGGCCTCGACCATCGCTGAGTTGCAGGCGAAAGTGGCCACTCTCAGCGCTCAGGTGAACGAGCAACGGGCGGAACATGTCCGCCTCCAGGCCATTCTTGAGTCGGCCATTCATGCAATCATTGTGGTCAACGACCAGGGACTGGTTGTTGAATGGCCTGGCCCGGCAGAACTGCTCTGCGGTTGGACCAAAGAGGAGATAATCGGCCAATCGATCTTCAAGATCATCCCCCACCGTTATCGCCACATGCATCAAACGTATCTCCCGGATGTCATCAATGGACGGCGCGGCCATGTTTTTGGGAAACAAATCGAGGCCGCAATCCTCTACCATGAAGACTTTGAAGTTCCCGTGGAACTGGCCGTGGTTCTCACCCGAGTGGACGAACGTTGCGAATTTACGATCTTCATCCACAATATCACCGAACGCAAAGAGTATGAAGCCCAACTCCACCATATCTCCATCACCGACGGAATGACTGAGGTCTTTAACCGGCGGGGCTTCATGACCCTTGCCGATAAGCAATTGAAATTGGCCTGCCGCGGCAACGACGATGTCTTTCTCCTCTATGCCGACTTTGACAATATGAAATGGATCAATGACACCCATGGCCATTCCGCCGGCGACGAGGCCCTGATGGAAACCGCCCGGATACTCAAAAAAACCTTCCGCCAGGCGGATCTGATCGGCCGGGTCGGCGGAGATGAATTCACCGTCCTGATCACCGACCGCAAGGGCGACAACAGCCAGGAAGCAGTGGTTAAGCGACTCCATGAGGCTCTAGAGCAAGCCAACCAGGGCAACAGGCCATTCCAGATCCAGCTCAGCCTCGGCACGGTGCATTACGACCATGACCGCCCCTGCAGCATCGCCGACCTGATGATCCAGGCCGACCAATTGATGTACGAGCATAAAAAGCAGAAAAAACTGGAGGGTGTTGCGAATTACGAGTGATGGAAGGAATTGAAGACAGAATATAGAGCCTTTTGCAAAAGGCTCTATTTATAACACAGCCAAAATGTAACGGGCAGCAACCACCACCAGCACCACAAAGAGGCCGATTTTAATCGGTTGCTGTTTTACATATTTTTGGGTCCGCGCCCCGAGATATCCCCCGGTCATTCCCCCAATCCCGAACAGACCCCCCAGAAGGAAATCAGGCCGACTCTCCGCACCACCCAAACCTCCCAGGGTATACACCCCTACACCAACAAGCGAACTCAGAAGGGTACCCAGCAACGAGGCCCCAGCGATGCTATGGACCGGCAGTTGCAAAACTGCGATACAAAACGGGGCCAGCACCGCCCCCCCACCGATCCCGAAGGCCCCACCCACAATCCCCACCAACAAGGCCACCGCGAACAGCGGTCGAGGATCAAAGGAATAGTTCACCCCATCAAATTCATAACTCATCCGGCTCATCCCATACTGCATCGAGCCGATCCGGGCTAATTTCCCCGGGCCAGACTTCTCACCCACCGACCTTTTTTTCCGAAGACCACGAAACATCAGCCAGGCGAGATAGAGCAGCACCCCCCCCACAAACGGTCTAAAAAAGCGCGGATCGGTGAGAAAAACCATCCTGACCCAGTAGCCCGCCGCAATCCCCGGCAGACTCCCAGCCGAGATGGTCGCTACCAATGGCCAACACAACCTTCCTTCCCGGCCATACCGCCAGACCGTGCCAGGAATGGCCACAATATTATAGACAAAATTAGTAGCGGAAACCCCTGGGGAGGTATAACCGAGGACACTCATCTGAAAAGGGATCAACAGAAAGGCGCCGGTAACCCCGGCCATGGCCCCGAAATAGGCCAGAAAAAAGCCCACAACCGTGGGAAGGAAATACCAGGTGGTTACCCCGGAGACCGGAAAATGGATAATGAAGTCAGGCATAAATAAGTTTATTGTATAAAGGTATACGTTTAAAGTTGGCTGATAAGTTGAGGGATCTTCCACCAGGAATCTGGGCCGATTTCTCGAATTTGCAGCAGATTCATGTCTTAATCCGACAGGCTCCTAGAATCACTTATTCATCATTTTCCACCCAATGTAAATTGTTTGTTATATTAGTAGAATCCAGATCACCTTATTATCCATCGCTACAGGCACCTCACGATGCAGCCAGCCGATCTTCAAAAGAGCTTTTTACCGACCACCCGTGCCGAGATTCTCGCCCGGGGTTGGGATCGTCCGGACATTGTTCTGATTACCGGCGATGCCTATGTAGACCACCCCTCATTCGGAATCAGCCTGATCGGCCGCTGGCTCAGCCATCATGGGTATCGGGTGGCCATACTGCCCCAGCCCTATCACCTCGACGCCCGCTCCTTCAAAGCCTTACCACCGCCACGCCTGTTCTGTGGGATCACCTCAGGCAACCTGGATTCAATCGTGGCCAATTACACCGGGAACGGCAAGGTTCGCGATCAAGATGCCTATTCACCAGGGGGCAATCCCTACTTCGGAGAGGAACGGCTGAAAAAAGAACGACGCCGTCCCGACCGGGCCACCATCCGCTACACCGCTTTAGCGCGGGAGGCCTGGCCCGGAGTACCCATCATCCTCGGCGGCCTGGAGGCTTCACTGAGACGATTCATCCATTTTGATTATCAACAGGAGCGTTTGCGCAGCTCAGTGCTCACCGATGCCAAGGCTGATCTTGTGGTTTACGGGATGGGTGAGTGGAGTGTACTGGAAATCGCCCGACGATTGGACCGAAACCTCCCCCTGACCGATATTGCCGGAACCTGTGAAAAATTAACCGAACGAGAATTCGCTGAACGCCAAAAACTCTCCCCGTCAATGATCCTGCCCTCCTGGGATGAAATCGCTAGAGATCCAAGGCAATTCATGGTCGCCGAGCAAGACATCGACCGAGCCTGCCGCGCCGGATCCAATAAACCACTCAGTCAGGCCCAGAAATCTTTGTTCCTTTGGCAAAATTCACCGGCAGCCCCCCTTACCCCCCCGGAACTTGACCAGCTCTACTCCCTGCCCTTCCAACGGCGGCCCCATCCCGCCACCCCGGATGTCCCGGCCTGGCGGATGATCCGCGACTCCATCACTATTGTCCGGGGATGCTCCGGCAACTGTTCCTTCTGTGCCATCACCCGTCACCAGGGACCTCTGGTGATCAGCCGAAGCGTCGACTCAATCACCCGGGAGGTCCGGGAGGTAGCAGCAACCGACTTCTTCCAGGGCACCATCAGCGACCTCGGCGGCCCCACCGCCAACCTTTACGGAACCTCCTGCGCCATCGGCGGCTGCCCCAAACAAGACTGTTTTTTTCCCAAGCTGTGCAAAAACCTATCACCCAACGAGGATCGCTTCCTGGCTCTTCTGGAGCGCTGCTCCGAAATTCCAGGGGTCAAACATATCCACATCTCATCAGGGTTAAGAATGGAACTTTTGCTCACGACCCACCGCCTGCTGGGTAAAATCATCCGGGATCATCTCCCTGGCACCATGAAGATCGCCCCGGAACACACCGATCCTGAAGTCCTCCGCCTGATGCACAAGCCGGGCGGTCATCTCATCCGCGAATTTCTCAACACCTGCCGTAAAATCGCCAGCCAAGCTGGCAAAGAGATCCGATTTACGCCCTACTTTATCGCCTCCCACCCCGGCTGCACCGAGCAACACATGGCCCACCTCGCCGCCGAAATCAAACAACTCGGGATCTCCGTCCGCCAGTTCCAGGACTTCACTCCCACCCCGGGAACCCTTGCCACCGCCATGTATGTCAGCGGTCTCGACCGCGACACCGGCAAACCGATTCCCGTGGCCAAGAATGAGCTTGAGCGTCGCAAACAACGACAGGTTCTGGAAGGAATCACCCTGGGTAAAGATAAAAAAAGCCCTGGCAGAAAAAAACATCTGCCCAGGGCTTCCTGGAAAACGAGGAAAGCAACTTAAAAGTAGCTTCCAGGTCTTATTGCTGGCGATCAGTTACTTGCTGTCCAAGACCTTATTCCATTGGGCCAAAAGATCGGCAGCTCCAGCCATGAGTTCATCGGCATTCCCTTGAATGGTGATGGACTTCAGTTGATCACCCTGGGCAATGGCATTCACCACCGCTTGATCGGTCTCGTCAACCACCGCGCCAAATACGGAATGTTTTCCGTCCAGCCAGGAAGTGGGAACGTGGGTGATAAAAAACTGGCTGCCGTTGGTATTGGGACCGGCATTGGCCATGGAAAGAATTCCGGGACGATCATGGCGAAGTTCCCGGTCGAATTCATCGGCAAAATTATACCCAGGCCCGCCGGTTCCGGTCCCCTTGGGACAACCACCTTGGACCATAAAATCTGGAATCACCCGATGAAATTTCAGATTATCGTAAAAACCCCGCCGAGCCAGATTGATAAAGTTCGCCACCGTATTGGGCACCCGATCCCCAAAAAGGTTGAGACGGATAGGACCCTTCGAGGTCTCAATCACCGCTGTAATTTTCGCATCATCACTCATGATATCACCATTTCATCAACATTATTAAGAAAATCCGCGCCAGACGACGGGAGACAAACAAAGCACGGTTTTTACCACAGACTGCCCCTCACCGCCACCCGTTCATTCATTTCCGCTCATAACCTGACGGAACGTCCAACATTAAACTTTTTTTCCGTCATGATCAAAACTTGATCATCTTTTCGCCCATGGGATAATTGGCCAGCTCAACATCCTCGCCACTGGTCACCTCCCGGATCTTTTTGACAATCTCTGTAATGCGGATCATTGCCTCGTGGGCACGATAGAGATGCTCGGTGCTCCCCCTTTCCATGGCAATAGCGACCTCGGCCATGGCGATGGTCAGGGGATTATTGATCTCATGATTATAGGTCACCACCATGGCCTTGATCGCCTGCATCTTCTGAAATCGCACCGATTCCCGGTGAAAGGCGGCGGCGGCCAACTGAGTACTAATCCGGGCCACGGCAATGCCGATATGGACCGGTTTAGTCAAATAGTCATTAGCGCCAAGCTCAAGGGCCTGGACGATCCGCTCATTATCATCGATGGAACTGACCATGATCACCGGCAGTTCCACCGGTTTCCACCGCTCACGAATCCAGAGCAGGACTTCAATTCCGGAGATCCCCGGCATCATGATATCCAGAAGAATCAGATCAAAATCACCATCACCCATTCGCTCCAGACAACCCTCGCCGCTATGACTGACCTGAACAGTATATCCCTGTTCCGCCAAAAGACTTGACAAAATCCGGGCATTGACCGGATTATCTTCCACCAACAATATGCGGCCCTGCATTTTTTACCTCCTGGAAAATTTCCACCACAGGCACCATTCGTCATCCACCGACGATCTGTTTTTTATTGTATTCCATACCCCCCGAGATGAACCACCAAAAATCGGAAAACAGCCGATAAAAAACAAGCTCTCTACATGGAAAAAGGGTATTTTTTGAAAAATAATCTGATGTTAACGAGACCACCCATTCCCATACTATGAAAAAAATCGACCTCAGCCTGATAATTCCGCTCTTTAATGAAGAGGCCTCCCTCCCCTCTCTGACGAACCAGCTCGAGCAGGTCCTGGCCCCCCTCTCGCTTTCATATGAGATCATTCTGATTGACGACGGCAGCCTGGACCGGACCTATGAGGTTGTCACCAGCTTAGCTGCCCGCAACCCGAGGATAAGAGGGCTCCGCTTCTCACGAAATTTCGGCAAGGAGGCGGCCATGCTGGCAGGCCTTGAACATGCCATGGGCAGCGGAGTCGTGATCATGGACGGAGATGGTCAACACCCTCCCGAGCTTCTTCCAGAGCTCCTGGCCCCCTGGCAGCAAGGTAAGGCGGATATTGTGGTCGCCTGTAAAGCCAACCGATCCACGGATTCCCTGTTCAGCCAACTGGCGGCCTGGCTTTTCAACCGCCTGATGCACTCGCTCACCGGGATCGACTTGACCGGCGGTTCCGATTACCGCCTATTGGATCGCAGGGTAGTTGATGCCGTTATCACCATGCAGGAACGGATCCGATTTTTCCGGGGCATGTCCACCTGGGTCGGATTTCGAGAGGTCCGCGTTCCCTTTACAGTCAAGGAACGGCTGGCCGGGAAGAGCAACTGGTCCACCCGGCAGTTAGCCGGCCTGGCAATTTCGGCCATCACCGCCTATACTGCGAAACCATTGTCATGGGTCCTGGGGCTTGGCGGCATCGGTCTGTTCCTCTCCCTGATCCTTCTGATTCAGGCCCTGGTTTCCCGTTTTTTCGGTACTGCGGTCAGCGGGTGGACTTCTCTGACTGTGCTGGTCCTCTTCTTCGGTTCCGCCAATCTGATGGCCGCCGGTCTGGTGGGGATCTATCTTGCCCGGGTCTTTGATGAGGTCAAGAACCGGCCGGTTTATATCGTTCAAGAGGAAACCGGCACGGACAAAACAGAAGGAATGATTCAATAGTTTTTTCCGCCAAGCAATAAATACATTAACAGTTCAATCCCAAGGACTTTTTTAATCAACCAATCGCGGATTGCCAAGATAGTGCCTGGCCTTTAGCATGACAGACACCAGATAGATGGAGGTACCTGATGATCACCTTGAGAACAACCCGATTCCTGGCCGTAAATCTGTTTGCTGCCGGCGGCCTTGCCCTTGTCCTGATCTCCTGTGGGGGCGGCGGCAGTGGAGGTTCCGAAATTACCACTACAACCACGGAATCAACAACTACAACCACCGTGCTCATCACCTCCCAGCTCGGTGGAACCATCGCCACCAGCGACAATCGCTTTTCCTTGGCTATCCCCCCTGGGGCTCTGGCCCAAGACACCAGCATAACTGTGACTCCGGAGTCAGGCCCTGCCACTGTAGGCTATGCACTGCAACCCGCGGGGTTGAACTTCATCACTCCGGCCCAGGTGGCCCTGACGGTCAACCAGAGTGAACTAGGCCCAATCACCTTCCCCGGTGGTCTTTCCATCGATCTGAACAGCGTCCCCATTGGATACCTTTTAATCCAAGAAAATCAGGTCAGCACCAAGAGCGTTATCGACCAAACCACCATAAAAACCAGCGGCAATGGCAATCTGGTCATCACCGGCAACCTGAATCAGCTCAACAAACTCGAACTCGCTGCAGCCGATGCCGTGCCGATTATCATTGCGGAGTACACCACGGACCAATACACTAACATCCCGTTCAAGGTTTTGCTTCATGTGGGAACCGGTCAAGGCGTCAACACCGCCGAATTTGCCGTCACCAGATCCGTTCTAACCGACATAACCAGCACCGTAAGCGGCCAGACCGAACAACCCAGCAACATGGCCAGTACCCTCGACTCGCTCCTTGGAGCAACCGGTTATGAATTCAATAATGACACCCTACAGTATACCTTCTCTTCGTTCTCGTTGGACTATATCTGTAGCGTCACTGCCGGAACCGGTCAGATCGGCCTTTCGTTCACCATTAAACATGAAGGAACCTTTACGGCGACCGCTGCCACCAGCACTTTTGACCAGAATTTCACCGTCGATTTACCGATCAACTGTGCCGACCCCAACCTTTAATACTGAAGCCTTGACCCAAAACCCCGCCATGGCCAATTGCCACGACCAATCATCACGCCCCGGCAGGAGAGGTGGGTTTACGATTCACACCGATAATTCGATACCTGAGTGCAAGCAACCTTTCTCTGGGGGTATGCAATGAGAACGCGCATATTCCCTGCAATTAGAATATCCGTAGCAGTGATGTGGTTGCTTCTTCCTGCATCCGGATTCGCCGGCACCCTTGATTTCAAAATCGTCCCGGCAGGAGAAACCCTGATCCGCGTTGAACAGGCTGGCAACGACACCGCCTACCGGGCCACCATCTACTCCTTAACCGCTGGCTGGAACTGGTTGCAACTTTCTCCTTCCGGGGCGAGCAGGAATAATATCTCTCCGGTCTGGCCCCCCGGAATCCGCCACCACTATGTACTCCCGGATGCGGACAAAAACCAACGCCCCCTGCTTATCGTTTTCCATGACAAGTCCGGGATCACCTTCAGCAAACTGATCCGGCTCACCGGTACCGACCCGGCTTGGCCCGATGGCCTGCAAGCCAAGCGACGGGACAGTGGTGACCTCGTTGTCTCAGGTTCATTACCGACTTTTCCCTCCGGGCTTCGCTATGGTCTCCTGCAGCCGGTGGACTCCGCCCTTGCCGCCCTCAAGACAACCTTCACCGCCAATCGCCCCCCCATCGCGCCACTTCTAGTGACCACCGGAGCAACCACCCTTAAAACCAAACCAATGAACAACCTCTGGTTTTACTGTGAATGGCAGAATGCCACCAATCAGGAGAAAAGTGAACTTCAGTGGGCGACCCTTTTTTTTCCCGGCACCAAGGAATCGATCATGGGAGGGATCCCCTACTGGTTATCCCCCCGGATCTGGTTCTCCCTGGGAGGAGCCTCACTGGCTGCCGCCCTGGCCATCACCATCATGACCCTGCTGAAGAATCGTCCGGCCCATCCCAGTTCACCCATGACCGAGAGGAACGGATGAAGCCTGCCCATACCATCACCGGACTGATAACCGATCTGACCATCAGCCTGGTGCTCGCTATAATTCCGCTCAGCCTGCTCCATCCGGAATTGATGCTCAGCGCCAATCTTCCCACCGGTGGGGACATGGCCTCCCAGATCTTCGGAGCAAAGATCTTTGTTACCGACATCTTCCCCCAGGGCAAGCTCTCCGCCTGGCTCCCCGAGGTTTTTGGCGGCTTTCCTTTTCTTTCCTACTATTTCCCGTTGCCCTTCATCACCATGGCCTTACTGGCCAAACTCCTCTCCTTTGCCGTCGCCTTCAAAGTAACAGCCATGCTCGGGATTATCGTTCTCCCGGCCATCGTCTATGGGGTTGGGAGATTTCTCGGTTTCCACCGGTTATCGGCCCTGGCAGGATCTCTGGGGGCCCTTTGTTTCATGCTCCATGAGCAGCACTCGATCTGGGGTGGTAATCTATTAAGCACCCTGGCTGGAGAATTCGCCTACAGTTACGGAATGGTCTTCTCGGTGATCACCCTGGCGGTCTGGAGCCGGGGGATCAAGGATGGACGATACTGGGTTTTGGGCGGCTGCCTTGAGGTTCTGGTCGGCATGTCCCACGGCTACGCCTTGCTGGTAACCGGCTTTACCACCACGGCCTTTCTCTTCCAAACCGGCCGTTTCAAGGCCAATTTTCTCTATCTGGTCCGCACCCATAGCCTGGCTGTTCTCCTCTTGGGTTTCTGGCTCTGGCCGCTCATCGAGACCGGCCCCTATATCACCCCTAACGATTCTCCTTACCTGCTCAACAACTGGCAGGATATTCTACCGATGACGGTCCGTCCGGTGCTCATTGCCGGTCTACTCGCAATATTCATTACCCCGCTCATCCCAAACGTCCGGCGGGGCTGGACGACCGACCGGATTGATCACGCCCTGCTCTTCCTCTTCGGAGGGGTCATTGCCCTGGTCGGCTGGTTTGCCTCAGAGCGAATCGGCCTGGCAGACATTCGATTCTTCCCCTATGCCTGGCTGATGGGTTGTGTGGTCAGTGGCTGGTTCTTCGGCAACCTTCTCGAAAGACTGATCATCACCCTTCCCGCCCGCGGTCTTGCTGGAATCGGCCTGCTCTTTCTGACCCTGGGCTTTCTAAGCCTCGAGGTAAGACAGGCCCCCCACTGGACCCTATGGAACCATTCCGGCCTGGAGTCCAAGGTCATGTGGCCTACCCTGGAGCAACTCTTCCCCAAGCTCAAGGGCGACCTCAACTCGCCCCGCCTGGTTTTTGAACACGATCCGGATAATAATGACCTCGGCTCCACCCGGGTCCTTGAGACCCTGCCGATGTTTCTTGGTGGCCGCCCAGTCCTGGAAGGTCTCTATATGGAATCAGCCCCCCTGGGTCCGGTGATCTACCAACTCCAATCGGAGATCTCGGCCCGGCCCTCGTCTCCCTTGTCCCAATTCCCTTCGGGAAGTCTTGATCCGGTGCGGGCAGCACTCCATATGGCGGTTCTCAACACCCAGGACATCCTGGTTAGAAGTGATAATGCCAAGAAAGAATTAACCAAATCCGGCCTCTATGAAATAATCGGCGGAAGCCCCCCCTTCGAAATCTACCGATTAAAAGACTTCTCCAACAGCTACGTGACTCCAATTAACGGTCCGGTCTCCGTAACCGGGCGCCAGAACTGGAAAGAAAAATCTTTTGCCTGGTTTCAAAAATTAAAGAGTCCGGATGACCCACCCCTGGCCTTTCTCACCCCTCAACAGACCCAGGAAAGACAAGGCCTGGCCTGGCCTGAACCAACGGGAATTGAACGTATCCAAGCCGTCAGTGGAGTCACCATCGAACGGGAGCGAATCCGTTTTACCACCAGCGCCATCGGGGTCCCCCATCTGATTCGTTTTGGCTTCAATCCCCGTTGGCAGAGCAAGAACGGTGAAACGATCTATCTCGTCTCACCCGGATATATGATGGTGGTTCCCGCGCATCGGGAGGTTGAACTGTTCTATGGCTCAACCAAGGTCATGCGCTGGGGTAAAATCGCCTCGGTTCTTGCCCTCTTCTTTATCCTGGGCTATGGCTTATTTTTCGTACTCCAGAGACGTGGTCAACATCTGATAGAAGAAACCCACCGCTCAAATTCCCGATTTTCCCGGCGCTGGTGGCTGATCAGACTCACTGCCATTCCCCTTCTGTTAATGGCCTGCGGAGGACTCTACTTTCAATCTCCAAAGCGGGTTTACCAGCGGGGTCACCAATACTTCCGCTCCCAGAAGTATGAGGAGGCGGCCCGTTATTTTGATCAGGCCTTTGCCGGGCGGCATGTCAAGGCCCAGAAAGAAGAGGCCCTGTTCTGGGCGGCACGCTCCCTGGACCTTGACGACCAGAAGGAGGAGGCGGCCCAGCGCTACCGACTGCTGACCGAGGAGTATCATGCCTACTGGGTCCCGGAAAGCCTTTACCGTCTGGCGATGATTGACGAGTCCCTGGACCGCCCCGATCAAGTGGCAGTTGGGCTCGACCGTTTACGCCAGGAATTCCCCCGGAATCGCTGGACCATGCTGGCGGAACAAATCCATGGTCGTTAAATATGTGGTCAGCGGCGGGGTGGCCTTCGGGGCCGATTTTCTAACCTTTGTCTTCTTACGGCAGGTGGGGATCATTCTGCTCATCGCCAATCCCTTGGCCCGCCTCATTGGGGCGATCACCGCCTTTCTTCTCAACCGGCACTGGACCTTCCGCCGAGATTCACCCAAGGCCTGGTGGCGGGAGGCCCTGGCCTACAGCCTCTTATGGATCTTCTCGACCCTGCTCTCCACTCTGGTTCTCAGACAATTGGCCTTGTGGCTGCCCCCCACCATGGAGCCGATCAGCAAGTTGATCACCGAGGGAGGAATCGTGGTAATCAACTATTTTTGCTCCCGCCATTTGGTCTTCAAGGGCTGAAGAAGATTGACTCCTGGGCCGATTCAAGTACTCTAAAAAGAGATCAGTAATAATCAATTCGAGGAGAACCACTCAACGCCTGACCAACTAGTTACACCAAGCCTGACATCACCCGACCGAGGAGGCCGGGTCTTCCATGAACAACATCCATGAAATTATCGAGCAGATCAAAATACTCGAAAAACGTCTTTCCACCGAAATCCAGAAAAAACAGCAGGAATTTTACTACATCATCCAGGATAAAAAGATCTACTTCCAGGAAACCACCCGGCAATACCACCGCTCCTTGACCACCAGCATTCCAGCTTACATCACCCAGGCCTCACTCCTGAATATCCTGACCGGCCCATTGGTCTGGGCTTGCCTCATTCCCGCCGCCCTGCTCGATCTTTTCGTCTCAATTTTTCAGGCGTTCAGCTTTCCAATATACGGGATACCCAAGGTCAGGCGCAGTGACTATATCGTGGTGGATCGACATGCCCTCCAATACCTCAATCCCATCGAAAAAATCAATTGTATCTATTGTGGTTATTTCAACGGCCTGATTGGGTATATCCAGGAAATCGGCGCCCGAACCGAGCAGTACTGGTGCCCCATCAAACATGCCCGTAAAGTCCGCACCATCCACAACCGTTATAAAAACTTCCTTGAATACGGCGATGCCGAAACCTATAAAAAGAAACTCGAAGAAACCCGGGCTGACTTCCGGGATATTGAAGAATAAAGGTTCGATTAGTTGAATTAGTTGAATTGGTTTGATTGGTTCGGTTGTAAGGGAGGGTTTCCCCCTTACTCCTCACCCCTTACCCCTCACTTCCCCCCTGCCTGGCTTTCTAAAATCACTTTTGCGGATACCCAGACGTTTCATCTTATTATAGAGGCTACGGGAGTTGATTCCGGCTTTTTCGGCGGCCTGGTTGACCCGTCCCCCGGTCTCGTTCAGGATCATTTGGATATAGATCGCCTCAACCTGGTCCAACACCTCACGTTGCACCTCGGGGAGCGTTTTTTCCTTCCAGGAGGCAGGATAGGCGTCCGGTCCCGGCAGGAATTGATATCGGGTCGGCAGCAGACCCTGATGGAACCCGGAGGGTAGATCCTGGATCGATATTTCATGGGCCTTACAGATCAGCATGGCCCGCTCGATCACATTCATCAACTCCCTGACATTCCCCGGCCAATCATAGCGGCGAAGAGCCTTCAGAGCCTGATCGGATATCTGGCTTACGTCCCGCCCGATCTTATACCGATAATAGGTCATGAACCGCCGGACCATGGCGGGGATGTCCTCCTGTCGATGACGAAGGGGAGGGATGGTCAGGGTCATGACGCTGAGCCGATAGTAGAGATCCTTCCGAAAATTCCCCTCGGCCACTTCTACTTCTAAATCACGGTTGGTGGCGGCAATCACCCGCACATCAACCCAGACCGGTTTCTCGCTGCCCACCGGGCGAATTTCGTAATCCTGCAACACCCGCAGAAGTTTGGTCTGCAGATGCAGGGGCATCTCCCCTATTTCATCAAGAAAGATGGTCCCGCCATGGGCCAATTCAAAGGCGCCACGCCGATACCGGGTCGCTCCGGTAAAGGCCCCCCGGGTGTGACCGAACAGTTCGCTCTCCAGGAGTTGCTCCGGCAGGGCCGCCATATTCAAGGCCACAAATGGGGCCGAGGCCCGAGGACTTTCGGCATGAATCGCCTTGGCTAAATGCTCCTTGCCAACCCCGGTCTCTCCCAACAGAAGCAAAATAGAATCACTTGAGGCCACCAGTTTGACCTCATTGATGAAGATCTGCATCTCCTCGCTGTTGGAAATAAAATCCGTTAATTTAGGCTGGACCTTGTTCCAGCGCTCAAGGGCCTCCACCGGACCCAACTGTTGCCGATAATCTAGAGTAGTTTGGATGGCGTCAACCAGGCTCGTCTTCATAATCCCCGAGTACAAAACCACATCAGCCCCAGCTGCCATCAATTGGGCATGTTCCTCGGAAGAATCGAATCCATGCAGCACTACAGTGGTCGGAGTTTCCGGAAGGTTATTCAACACCGTCAAACTGGATTCAACCGGTTGGGGAATCAAGCTCTCGCTGACCACGATAATGTCTCCGCAACTCTGCACCACCCGCTGCCAGGGATTTTTCTCCTGCCCACAGGATTCAACCTGAACATCGGCTGAAGCAAAACTCTCTTCGAGAACATTTTGCAGACCGGCATCCTCAATTGCCAACACAAGTCTCGTTAACATTGATCCCCCCTCTGATCTTTAACCTGGAGCAAAGACCCCCCTTGCCCAGGGACTATTATTGTTCCTCAACTGCAATCAGAAATACAATTCCTTTTTTAACCACCATAACTACCCCGAAAATACGTAAAAAGGAATTAAAATTCTTTTTTATCCAGACCACCCCCAAAAGGCAGCTATAGTGCACTATCAAAATTCGACGAAAAGACAGGAACAATCAACCAAGACCCAATCCCCCAAACGATCCTGCTAGCTGAATAGACCATAAAATAGGGCTTTAGCATCATTACATAAACAAGAAAATATTTTCTTATTTATGTAATGGTCGCCTACTCTTCGCCATGAATATATTCAAAATTTATTGTTTAATATCTAAGAGTTACAAAACACACCCATTTTTGGCACCATTAGTGCAACATAATCCGGGAGTCTCCCCCAAATCGTACAGGGGAGACCATTACAGCGTCAAATACAAGGGCAATACTCCCGTTATAAAACTTCCTAAAAAAGGAGAAACAATGCAGAGTTCAGCCGTAACCAAAGAACAGGAGGGACTTCGGGGTCTCCATGTCATGAACGAGGCCATCGCCAAAAACGCCTGGGGAATCGCCTCTTCCATCGACATATACAACTGCACCCCTGAGACCATTCGCGATGCGGAGGCCATCCGCCGCTTCGTCGTAGAGTTGTGCGACCTGATCGAAATGAAGCGTTTCGGCGATACCCAGGTGGTCCATTTTGGCGAGGACGAAAAAGTTGCCGGCTACTCCATGGTGCAGCTTATTGAAACCTCGCTGATTTCGGCCCACTTCGCCAACCTGACGAATGCGGTCTACCTGGATGTATTCAGTTGTAAGCCCTATCTGCCGGAAACGGTACAGGCCTTTGCCCAGAACTTTTTCGGAGGTTCCCACTCTACCCTCAATGTTTCTTTAAGGATGTAGTATGAACCGGATCCGCATCAGTGAGGACCCGGAAGAGTGCCACCGGGCATGGGAAACCGTCTGGCCCCGGTCCTGTTTCTTCGACCTTTGGGAGGTCCGCCACATCTTTGCCCAGGGCTTTGGCCGAAAACCCTTCTTCGTCATGGCTGAGGAAAACGGGGTTATCCGCGGGTTATTGGCTTTGAGCTGGATCGAAGAGGGTGGTTATTACGGCCAGTATCCCGGCGAGATCTGGCAGCAGAAGACCTGGCTCGAACAGAATCGGATCCCGGTGGAAAACCCCGAAATTTTCCAAGACCTGCTGGACAGCGTCCCGGGACATCTTCACCTGCGCTATCTCACCCCCGACTCCCTGCCGCTGGATTCTTTTCCAGTGGCAGTAGATGAAGTAGGATATTGTTTTTATCCCCCCACGGTTGAGTATGACTTTTCCCGATACTGGCAACTGTTTTCAGGAAAGTCCAGGAAGCAGCTCACCCGGGAGCTGGCCCCGCTGGAGGCCCACGGCGTGGGTTATCGGTACGATCATTTTAATGACCTTGCCGTCATGTTCCAGATCAACCAGGATAATTTTGGGGAAACATCCTACTTCTTTGACCCCAGGTTCCTCGACTCATTCACCCAACTGGCCGCCTGGCTCCGAGAGCAAAACCTTTTGCGAGTCACCACCCTTCTACTGGGTGGTCAGGTTGCCGCCATTGATCTTGGAGTGCTCTGGAATAACCAGTACACCCTGCTGGCCGGGGCCACCAACCCCGAATTTCCCGGAGTGGCCAAACTCATCAACCTCCATCATCTGGAATGGTCCTGCCGAATAAAATGCGCCTCCGTTGACTTTCTTTGCGGTGATTTCGGTTGGAAAAAGCGCTTTCACCTGACCCCTCGCCCCCTCTACGAAATCAAATCTCCGCAAATCCATCTGGGGGCTGCGGACCCTGAGACCTGCTCCACGGAACTCAGTCGTGCCCGATAACCCAAAGGTTCTGGTGGTGGGCACCACCACCGACTATATCGACTGGCTCCGCCGGGCCGCTCCCGGCAGAGCCCTCTATCTGACCGCTCCTTCAATCAGGGAAAAGGCCCAAGAACCCAAGCCCACACCCGATGAAGAGCTTCTCGGTGATCTCACCGACCCCGAGGGAATTTTCATCGCCCTTGACCGCCATCTCCGAGAATACCACATAACCCTCGTTGGCGTGGCCTGCTTTGACTGCGAGTCCCTGGATCTGGCCGCCGTCCTCGCAACCCGTCACAATCTGCCCTTTCCAACCAGGGAAAGCATTGGCCTCTGCCGCGACAAATTACTCAGCAAACAAACCTGGCAAAAGTCAGGGGTGCGTTCCCCACGGACCAGACTGGTCCGATCTGCCCCCGAGGCTGCTGAATTTTTCGCAGGAATCGCCGCGCCCTGCGTTTTAAAACCTGTCGCGGGCAGCGGCAGTGAACTGGTGTTTCGCTGCGATACCGCCGAGGCCTGCGCCTCTTCCTACCAGCTGATCCGCCAGGGTCTCCGCGCTCGGCATGGGCGCGAATTATACCGAAATCATGATGGGATCGCCGCCGAGGAGTTTATCCATGGCGAAGAGTTCAGCTGTGACTTTATCGTTTTGCCGGACCGCGTGGAAATACTTCGCCTGACCAGAAAACTTCACGCCGCACCCTCCACCCCTGAGGCCCCCTTCGGAACCATCATGGGATACGCCCTTCTCTTAGATGCCCCGACCAGCTTCAGCGTAGAGACCCTCCGAACAATTCTTGGCCAAGGGGCCTCTGCCCTGGGCTGTACCGGCCTCATCTGCATGGTCGACTTCCTGGTTGACCCTCAAGGAATCTCGCTGCTAGAGATGACTCCCCGCCCCGGAGGAGACTGCCTGCCCCAACTCATCCGGGAGGCCTGTGATATTGACATCCTGGTCTTGACTCTGGAGTTGGCCGCAGGACAACCGTTACCCCCACGCAACAGAGGTCGGGAAAAGATCGGACTTCGCCTCCACAGTCGCCGGGCAGGCCGGATCACCGCTATTGATGCCACTGCCATAAGCAACGACCCCCGAGTAAGTGAGGTCAACCTGATTAAATCTGTCGATTCCGTGGTGACCATGCCACCTGCAGACTATGATTCCTGGTATCTGGGGCATGCCATTTTCACCCCGGCTCCCGATATCAACCTGGAACACCAGTGCCGGGATCTGCGCGCCCAACTCACCGTCAACTATGCCTGAAAAACCGGACACGACCATGGCTCCAACCAACAACATTACGCAAAGCTTCCCTCCGGAGGCCCCACTCTTTCCCGAGGCAGAACTGATCCGCTTCATTGCCCCATTTTTTGAGCGACGCCAGGACTTTATGGCACTGCTCCATAACCACCCGGCCCCCCTCTATCTCCTGGATCCGGAGGTATTGCTGGAAAGAGCGAGCCAATTCCGACAGGCCTTCAGTGATATTTGCCCCCGGACCTCCTATTATTTTGCGGTAAAAAGTAACAACTGCCCCAGGGTTTCCGAGATCCTCGTGGGTGCCGGGCTCGGCCTTGATGTTTCCAGCGGCCAGGAGCTGACCATGGCCCTTGACTTGGGAGCCCAGGAGATCATCTTCAGCGGACCGGGAAAAACCGATGCCGAGCTCGAACTTGCGGTCAAAAACCATCACCGGGTAACCATTCTGATCGATAGCTTCCTGGAACTGGAACGACTGGCAAAAATTGCCACTGGTCAGGGAGTAACAATTCAAGCCGGAGTACGGTTGACCACCAACCCGGAAGGGCTCTGGCGTAAATTCGGGATCCCACTTGCTGACCTGGCTCGTTTTTTCCTAAACGCCGAACAGTTACCCGCCGTCAACCTGGCAGGGCTTCAGTTTCATACCAGCTGGAATCTTGGTCCCGAGGCCCAGGTTCGCTTCATCAAGATCTTGGGACCGATTCTGGCGGCCTTACCGGAACGCCATCGCCAAGCCCTTCAATTCCTTGATATCGGCGGGGGCTATTGGCCTCCCCAGGGCGAATGGCTACAGGAGGCAGGCACTCCCGCCGGTGGAGTCCGCAAGGCCCTTGACCCTGACTCTCCGCCATCTAATAATCGCTATCGAATCGAATCACGCCCCATCGAGTTTTTTGCCACAACCATTGCGCCGGTACTGCGTGAGGAGATCCTCTCCCAACTCTCCTGCCGGATCTGCTTTGAACCAGGTCGCTGGATCTGTAATGATGCCATGCATCTGCTGCTGACAGTGATCGACAAAAAGGGCGATGATCTGGTTATCACCGATGGTGGCACCAATACCGTGGGCTGGGAGCGCTTCGAAATCGACTACTTCCCAGTGTTGAACCTGAGCCGCCCTGCCCTGACCGAAAGAAAATGCCACATCCTCGGTTCACTCTGCACTCCCCACGACGTTTGGGGATACAGTTACTGGGGAGAGGACATTCAGCCCGGTGACATCCTGATGATTCCGACCCAAGGCGCCTACACCTATAGTCTTCGCCAGAACTTCATCAAACCTTTGCCGGAGGTCGTTGAAATGGAAAGAAAAAACTGAGAACGGATAGGAGACAAACAGGGCCGCCTGCGCCCTAACATCCGTCAGGCATTCATTGACTTCCGGAGGAGACTCCGAGCCCCATACTTTCCAACACAAAGGATACTGCCATGAAGTATATCACCAAGACAATCAGTGGACTTTTCCTTACCCTGCTCTATATCGCAATGATCCATGTTCTGCCGGCTCATGTTGCCGCAAGCGATGACGCCTCTACCGAAGTTCAATACGAAGATGAAAACATCGGCGACAACAGGAGCGATGAGGGTATCTATGAAGAGAATCCATACCTCTCCGATGATACCCAGATTGCCCCGAATAACGAGGAAGAGCAAGTAAACGGCATTAAAGTGTTCCCCTGGGCAAAACCGGACGATGCGCCCCCAATTGAAAACAACTGACACACCCCGGTCATAAAAAAAGGGAATCAAGCCAACTGCTTGATTCCCTTTTTAATATTGGCGTGTCGTCCACAAAACAGACCCGCTACGATATTGAACAAAATGTCAAGCCATCACTATTTTCATCTGATGAAGTTGGTCGGCCAGTCGAAATGATCTTTTTCTGTTGGGGAACGTTGATCATCTTGATCGGCTTCGCTCTCAAGGTAAACCCCAAGAGCTTTGCCGATGGGAAAAGAGCCAAGAAACTCGCAGCCGATATAATTCTGTTTGATAAATCGAATGATCGCTCTTTTTTCAATGAGAGAGTCGCTGGTGTCATCTAGGGTGAACAAAAGGAGGAGTTCATCGCCTATTTTAAATTGGGCTGAATCATCGATTTTGAGACCAATACCTTTTGGGGAAATATTAACAACCTTCATTCCTCCCCTGATCTTCCCCTTGGGCAGGCTCACATATTCGCCAGTCAGCTTGCTATTCTTACGAAAATCCTTCCGGAATTCAAATTTTACCGCAAATCTTGTATGGCATGTACAGCGGACCATGCAATGGTCCAGGAGGGCCTTCTCTCTTAAGACTGATGAATCGACGAGGGTAGATTTCGAGCATGAAGGACATTTGATGACACCCCCCCCTTCCTGGTCGACAAAAATCTTTTGGTATTCTTCTTTTATGGCTTTCAAAATGGCCTCGTTTTTCGAATGAAAAATTCAGCATATGCTCACAACAATCGGATAACTCACTGATATATCGATACCCTAAATGGTTATAACTTAAATTTTGTTTAGAAATGTGTTAAACAGATATGATAAATCTTTCAGTGAGGTGTCTATCTTATCTGGAATAATTTTCGTGTACATATCCAATAAAATAACGGAATTCACTGGCAGGGTGGTCCCTTCTATGGAACGTAGTCGTTCCGCCATTGTCATATTAACAATCTGGAGCTCATCATAGATTTTTCGTAATCCTGCTAACTCCAGATCGGGTTTCTTGCCACTTTTATATTTGAAATACTGGGCAAGAAGAAACATGGACATGGCACGCATGATCGTTTCATCTTCAGTTGCAACCGGAATATGATAGCGAACCATGGGCCTGAAGTATAATGTGCGGGGACATCCCGAACCAGCAAACAGGAGCCCCACAACAGAGCTGATCGCTCTTCGGGCTGGTGCTCTCATTGCGACCTTTCGATTGGCGACTCTGACCTCTACCTCGACTTCTGAATCCGATTCAATATTCTTGAAACTATCAACAACTGGAATAAAACTGACTGCAGTTGGACAATACTCAACTTCGTTTGAGTCAAGTGGACAGTTTGGGCATTGACAGTAACTCAGCTTTGCCCAGTTGGGGATTTCCTCAGGTGGGTTATTCAGCAAAGAAATAGTTTCTTCATCAAATTCAAGATCAAAATTTGCATACCCTCCATCCCATGAAAAAAAGTATTTAATGACGAATACTCCCATAAGCCCCCCCGTAGAAATTTCAGATTATGACTGATCGTATCATAATTACAGTGAGGTCAGTGACACAAAATTACAAAGAAAGATCTTCGCCATCATGTACCTGCCTTAGGAAATGGGCATGCGGTGAACCCATTGATAAAATGAATATGTGACGATCTTGACGGACACATTGAGTTTTTAAAACCACCCATGAAAAAACCCAGGGGTCCCAACGGTTCAAGCAAATTCAACAAAGGTCCAAAATGATAACTCTAAACTCCAGTTGAATAAATAAATTGCGCTTATTTCATTAAACTCCCCATAAGGCCTAATGTTCTGATTAATTGACTGACATAGCTCATTTCATTGTCATACCAGGAAACAACTCTAACCTCATAAATCTTGGTTCCACAACGCTGAGCAAGTGTTTGAGTAGAATCAAAAAGTGAACCATAACTAATACCAATTATATCGCTTGACACCAGCTCCTCGTCAGAATAGCCAAAGGATTCATCAGCAGCCTTTTTCATTGCTTCATTGATTCCTTCAACAGATACAGTCTCGGTCTCATCCTTCAAGGTAGCATCAAGAATAGTGATGGAACCAGAAGGAACTGGTACGCGTTGTGCTGATCCGATAAGCTTTCCGTCAAGTTCAGGAATGACAAGGCCGATAGCTTTCGCAGCACCGGTTGAATTAGGCACAATGTTTATTGCACCGGCTCTTGCCCGGCGAAAATCACCTTTACGGTGCGGTCCATCAAGAAGCATTTGGTCGCCCGTATATGCATGAATCGTAGTCATGAAGCCTGTTCTTAACTCACGATAATCATTCAGTGCCTTTGCCATAGGAGCAAGGCAATTGGTTGTGCAGGATGCACCGGAGACAATGAGAGCATCATTTTTCAGGGTATGATGATTCACGCCATAAACAATGGTTGGAAGATCACTGCCTGCAGGAGCTGAAATAAGGACCCTCTTTGCACCTGCATCAAGATGCGCTTGACTCTTGGCCTTTGAGCAGAAAAATCCGGTACATTCTAAAACAATGTCCACCCCAAGATTGCCCCAAGGAAGATTCTTAGGGTCTGCATCTTTGTAAACTCTGGTTTTTTTGCCATCAATGACAAGATAATCACCATCAGAACCGACAGTATGTCCTCCGAAACGCCCCTGCACACTGTCATACTTCAGAAGATGAGCAAGCATCTTTGGCTCTGTTAAATCGTTAATTGCCACAACTTCAAAACGATCATCTCCAAAGATTTTTCGAAATGTAAGTCTTCCTATTCGCCCAAAACCATTAATCGCGACTTTAAACATAATATTTCCTCCAATTTTTTAAATATATTGACGAGGTGATAGAAAATCGCTTTTTCAAAAACGGATTTCAAGATCGGATTCCGATTTTGAAATCCGTTGAAGCCAAGCTTTATGCTAAATATTTGGAAATTTTCCGCCATGACTATTAAGGCATCAACGTCCGAAATACTTACCTATCCGAAAGATTATCTTTAGACTATCACAAAATAAAGAGGTGAAGAAACGATATTTCCCACTTCAAAATTTTTATCCTTGCAGGTTTTCTCTCTGGACTTCCCGGCCGCCTTTAATGGTACTCTGACACCAGCAAAACTAGTAGCGTTGCAAGTCAGCAAATTTCCAAACATTCGAGACAACATACTCAAGAGATATATTGACTATTCCCTTGTCAAAATCTTAGGGAGATATCTTGGTTAGTCAGTCCAGTTTTCAGGGAAGCTGGGGCCATAGCAGTAATGCAGCTGTTAGCACGATCAAATTTCTTCCTCTTAACTCAGTAGGAACAATTTCGTTGTGAATAATGAGATTCCTCTCTTTTCTTATAGTGTGAGCCAAATTGATCGCTCCAGGCATCAATTGATTGTGTTTCTCTGCCAGCTGAATCAAATTAAATATTCCATCGTCCTCTGGGGTATTGAAATGGTTGGCTAATCTCTGCTGAATTGCATTGACAATCTTATTGGCGAACAAGCCTTCTTCGTAAATAATTTCTCTCAATATATGCATGAATTCCGCAGGAGGGTTTTGGGATATTTGTTCAATGATTTCATTAAAATAAGTGTAAGCTGTACTTGAAGAAGTATGTATTGGTTTTGCTGTGGCTTGTTCGCTATGAATCTCTATATCAGCTGGGTCGTTCTCTTCTTGAGGATCTTCTTCAAATCTCAACGGAGGATGTTGTTGAAAATCAACTCGGCCATCTGGTCGGAATGAGATGTCTTCATTCTGGAGTTGTTTTTTTTGTCCATCGATACGTATTAACCCATTTGTAGTAACTACCCGATTGGTCAGAATGCGATTTTGATGGTCAGCAGTTACAGCTGCATTCAGCATGGCAGCAATTGCCTGGGCAGCATTTCTCGCACCATAAAAAAATTCAGACAGGTTACCATACGTGGTGATTTGACCGGGTTTGACATTGTTCTTTAATAATTTCAAAAGCTCTTCCCAGTCCACTCGTATCACCTTTGGGTCGATTTTTTATTTTTGTTTAAGCGGCAGTTACCTGCAGAAACACATTTTTCTGCTTTACTGTGCTATTTCGGTAATATTTTGCCAAAATGGAGTTAATTTTTGAATGTAATACATCTTCTTTGCTTAAGAAGAAAAAAGACAGATCGTTTTCGTAATACACAGATACTTGCAGACCAACATATGACTCTCGCAAGGCTGTTATTTTACGTATTATATCTTCTTCACGTTTGTTTCTGTTCCTCTGTAAGTGCTGATAAATAACATATACCGATGTGGAAGCGAGTTTGTTTGTTAATAACAGGAGATCTTGGTTTAGGATGTACTTTTCCTCATCGCCAGGTTTGATAGTGGACTTTCTGCCAGCCTGTAAACCTGTGTCGGGGTCAAAAAAAATTAGAGCATAATCACTGTTGATAATATCTTTAAACTTTTGCCAGTAATTTGCTCTGGTATGATGCCTGAAGAATGTTTCGTTAACCGGTTGAATTGTTTGGTAGTTGACAGAAAATCTTTGCATCCACTTTTGCCAATGATTCAGGTCCCTATTCGGACAAGCACTGATGAAGCGGTACAATTCCCCGGATTTGCCATTTATGTGTCGTGGAGTGATATTTCCTTCACCGTCTTCTCGATGAAAAGTGAGCATAGGGACAAAACCGTAGGTTGCAAAGATGTTTTCTGAGAGAACTGATGAGAGAAGGTCGTATTTGAAAAAATCTCTATCATCTCCAAAATATTTCAACTGAACCATCTTTCCGCTTCCTTCTGTCAAGTTTCAGTTGGTTTTACCTGCGAAATTTCTCATTTCGGGCCTTATGCGTCGTAGAGTGTTGTAGAGGACGCGTTGCATCTGCTGGTCATTTTGTGCGTATTCCCTAGCGGTACTGATTAGTTCAGGATATTTTTGAGCTTCCTCCTCAAGTATCAAGATAACAGTTTCCACAAGGGAATAGTCTTTAGTGGTAATTGCCAGTTCGGTTCCTCGTCTAAGGATATCTGGGAAATTTTCGATAAAGTTTTCAAATTTTTTTCTTAGGCGGGATCTAGTCATATGGAGAAAGAAATCTATGTCTCTGATGTTTCCTGAATTGATTTCTTTAGCTGCTCGTTGGAAAACCGAGATGTATCCTTTTGCGTCAATTCTATGGATGAGTGGTTCAAAAACTCCGAAATCAGTTAATTCATAAATTGAAATGGAAGAAAGGATTTCATGGATTATTTGTTTATCGGAATCCGAAATATTCTCTAGGATTTCCCTTGCTATACCACATTTCCCGCAAAATAAGTCTCCGCAATGTTTGCGACTATTGTGGATCGACATGAGAAACTCCATGACGGCATTTGCTTTTCCGTGCAATCTGTTGTCAAGACTGCTGAAGAATAGTCTTGCAACCATGTTAACCCCCTTCCGATGGTGGTGGCAAAAATAAAGTTTCCGAGCAAGCTTTCCTAAATGGTTCGGCTTAAGTAAAGATATTTCCAAAACATCTTGTCCTTGAGGAATACCGCTCCTAACACCCATTCCCTTCAAGCCAGCAATGAGTAAGGCATACCTTTTTCTTGCCCATTTTTCATCAAATTTTCATATCATTTCAATCGGCACAGGTTGGCTTCACGAACAGATCAATTTTAGATTGTATTAGGTGGACAGAGGCGAATGCCTTAGCTGGAAGGAGGTGGACCGAATCTCTCCCAAAATTGTACGCACAGGGTCAATTCGTTAAAATTAAAACGACCGGAGGGAAAAATGAGTGCTCAACAAAGATCTACTTGGTCGATGACGGCATGCATACCATAAAGAGCGGGGGAGATATGCCTTCTCTGGTCATGATTGGTGGTGCTGACCGAAACTCAGAGACAAATCAGGAAATGAGAGAAACGACGAATAAAAAAGACGCATTCGCACCCAAGATTAGGTTTGATATCTTGACATCCCCCTTCTCCTGATCAGACACAATCTAACCGACAAAGCAAGTTTATTGAAACTATTTCGCGGGCTTAAATTATTCAGTCCAGCCTCATTGACCTGACGATACCTCAATAGTTTCCGTTTCGTAGGTTTGAGACAAAGAGCTTACTATATTCAACCTGGAGTTTAAGTGTACGAAATCGGGGTGTCGGCCAGGAGGGCAGGGGATCCGTCGCGGGAGAGGATATCCACCGGCTTCACTTTTAGGGAGGTATCGCAAAAACCTATAGGGGATATGTCCCCAAGTGTGCTCCTACCTTTGGACTTCAGCAGAGCAAGAAGGATTCGGCAGGACAAAAAAAGAAAAAGCCCCGAGAATTCAGGGCTTTCTGAACAATTCCGAATGACACCGGATTATTGGCTGGTGGGCGAGGCGGGATTCGAACCCGCGGCCTTTGGCTTCGGAGGCCAACACTCTATCCAGCTGAGCTACCCGCCCGTTGATAGACTTTTTAAGATCACCAAACCCAGCATGATCAGGTTGAGACAAATACCATTCCGGGTCGGATTATGCAATAAATAATCGAACGCCCTCGGACGACAACGGCGACACTGCCCCTCAAAAGAATCATGACAAATCGTGATTTATCCCCCATAACAGCAAAGGCCTGAATCATTGCTATGACCCAGGCCCTTCCAGGGGAGGAAAGCCTGTTGCGCCGATAAGGGGAAGGTGTAACCACCGACGAACAGGTTATGATGTATAATACCACACAATGCTCACTCACCCCCTGTGGCAATTTGACGCAGGGATTATTAGCGAATGAGCATTATTTTGTGGTGCAACTCCCCCCTGAAATTACCGGAAAGCCAGACAGGCTGAAACTCTTGCCGCAGCCACAGGTCTTCTTGGTGTTGGCATTGGTAAACTGCAACCCGCCGTTGATCAGATCATCGGCATAATCAATCACCAGACCCTCCAGATAGCCGGCGGCCTCTTCGGTGGCAACGATCCGGATGGCGCCTACCGTATGGACCACCTGCTCTCCGGGCTTCATTTCCCGGCTGATTTCAGCACTATAGGTCAATCCGGCGCACCCGCCCTCGGTCACCCCAATTCTTAAAAACTGATCTGATTCCAGTTTACTGCCCAGCATCTTCAACGCATTTTCCAATATAGTAATATTCATGATCAATCCCTCCCAGGATCTTTACTGTTCCTTAAATTCCCGGTCTTCAACCCGATCTTTACAGGCCTCGTATTCGGCCATCACCGGTTTGCGCCCGCTTGCGACTACTTTGGCACAATAAGCATCAATCACCGGATCATCCTGGCGAAACCCATCCAACTCCTTGGTCTGTTCAACCGAGAGTTTCTTATAGGCCTGGAGTTTCCCGCCAAAATAGACAAAGATAATACTGGGCACCACAAAGAGACCGAGCGCCACATCCTCAAGAAGAACACCATATGGCTTGTCGGTAAATATCCCGTACAGCCCAAGCGAAACACCACAAAGCACCAAGACCAGCAGGACAGTCGCCACCCGGATATAGGGCCGGCGCTTCCGAAACAGATCGGCTGGTGGATTTTGAGTAATATCAATCTTCATAGCTCCTTTGTACCCGCCTGATTCCAAAAAGCCAACACCGCATTTTTATCAAGACGACGAAACCGGGGAATCAGATCCTCAGGAGAACCCTGAATCGACCTGACGATCAGCCCCAAAAAAAATTCACTGGTGGCGCTTGCTTCTTTGTCTCCCGATCAGTAACCTGATCGAAAAGTCCTCTTTCTTCATCCCATCTCGCCCAGGAGAGCTCCCATGATAAAATCGTCCCTGAAATCGTTGCTCCTCCCCCTGACCCTCCTTTCAACCCTAGCCATGGCAGGCTGTGCCACGGTTGGCCGGCCATTTCCAACGAATGAAGCAGGGAACATTGTTTTGAATCGCACCTCCACCGCCGAGATTGAGAACCTTTTCGGTCAACCCTGGCGAACCGGACTGGAAGACGGAAAGAAAACCTGGACCTACGGCTTTTACCGCTACAGCCTCTTCCACTCAGCCCGAACCAGGGACCTGATCATCCGTTTTAACGATCAGGATGTGGTCTCTTCCTACTCATACAGCGCCACCACCGGCAAGCAATAAACATGGACTCTCCCGGAAACACCCACCTGATCAGCATCGGCTACATCCTCTGGATCTTTGGTTTTACCGGTTCACATCGTTTCTACTACGGAAAACCGATCTCCGGCACAATCTACTTCTTTACCCTGGGATTACTCGGCATCGGCTGGCTGATCGACCTGTTCCTGATCCCCGGGATGGAACGGGAAGCAGGGCGCCGCTTCAGGGCCGGGGTCGTCGATTACACCGCCGCCTGGATCTTACTGACCTTTCTCGGCCTGTTGGGAATCCACCGGATGTATATGGGGAAGTGGATCACCGGACTGATCTATCTGGTAACTGGGGGATTATTAGGTTTTGGGTATCTCTATGATTTTTGGACGTTGAACAGACAAATTTCTGAGGTAAATCACTGGGAAACTTAGAACAACCAGGAAGTCTCTCTAACTTGAAAAAGCAGAGAACATCCCTCGCTTTCAACCGAAAGTCTGGTTAATGACGTCCTCAAGATCTTTAAGTCGGAAGGGTTTGCTGATGGCGGCCATAAAGCCGTAGGCCTTATAATCAGCCATCACCGGATCATTGGAATAACCGCTGGCCACCACAACCCTGGCGGTCGGATCAAGCTGCAGGATCTCTTTGACGGCGTCTTTCCCCCCCATGCCACCGGGAATAGTCAGGTCCATTATCAGAAGGTCGATTATTTCCTTGTCTTCACAGGCCTGACGGAAAATTCGGACAGCCGTATCCCCGTTTGCCGCGAGCAGGACCTCAAAGCCCAAAGTCTCCAGCATCTTAGCTGCAACCATCCGAACCATGGCATCGTCGTCCATCACCAAAATCCTTCGTATTCCCTCCACAGGATCGCGGACAACACTTTCAACCGCAATGATGACTTCCTGTTCGACCGACACCGGCAGATAAAAGGTGAAGGTGGTCCCCTTCCCCGGGAGAGAGGTCACAGTAATAAAACCATAATGTTTTTTGATAATCGAATGGGTAATAGCAAGCCCTAGGCCCGTGCCTTCTGCCTTCGTTGAAAAATAGGGATCAAAAATATTATCAATCAGGTTCTGGGGAATCCCCATCCCGTTATCACTGATCACCACCTTCACAAAGCGCTGGTCTGTGGGGAGGGGAACGGGTTCACCCTCCCCGGGAAATACATTTTCACAGGAGACCTGGATGGTCCCGCCCTGGGGCATGGCATGTTTTGCATTGATAATCAGATTCTGGATAACCTGACTCATCTGACCCCGGTCAATGTCCACCAGCCAGAGATCATCGGGAATCTCATAGTTACAGACGATGTTTTCGCCATGAAGAACAAACTCTGCTGAATCTCGGATGATCTCCGGAATAGCTGCGGCCTCCTTGACCGGTTCCCCGCCCTTGGAAAAGGTCAAAAGCTGATGGGTCAGCCCCTTGGCCCGAAGACAGGCCTTTTCCGCCTCCATCATCAGGGTATGCAGATTTTCGCCGGGGGGCAACAGCAGGCTGGCCAGATTGATGTTCCCCAGGATGGCCATCAGAATATTATTGAAATCATGGGCAATCCCACCGGCCAGGACCCCCACGGACTCCAGTTTCTTGGCCTTCTGGAGTTCATTCTCCATCAATAACTGCTGGGTCACGTCCCGGAAGACCAGCACCACCCCGATAATCCGATTATCTTTATCGCGGATTGGGGCCCCGCTGTCGGCAATGCTCCGTTCGGTACCCTCCCGGGCGATCAAGGCGGTATGATTGGCCAGACCGATAATTTTTCCCGACTCCAGCACCAGCTCAACCGGATTCCGGCAGGGTTGACGGGTCCGTTCGTTAATAATATTAAACACTTCAGTCAAGGAACGGCCAGCCGCTTCCCGTTGCCGCCAACCAGTCAGTTCCTCGGCCACCTGGTTGATCATGACCACCATGCCATTAATATCGGTGGTGATCACGCCGTCACCAATACTGCGCAGGGTAACGGCCAGCCGTTCCCGCTCGGCGGCCAAGTCCTCTTCCGCCTGTTTACGGATGCTGATATCCTGAAAGCCCTCGACAATGCCGATGAGCTCACCGTCGGCATTCCGGTAAGGACGAGCGGTGACGATGAAATCCCTGAGCTCTCCGACAGCTGTCATCTTGGTGTTTTCCTGAGAAACAAACTGCTGCCCTTTTTGAATCAAGACGAGGGGACATTGCTCAGTATGACAATAATCTCCGGGTCGGACTTCATAACATTTAACCCGATTGCCCTGTTCATCCTCCTGGCCCGGCCAGATCTCAAAATAGGCCTTGTTGCCCTGGAGCACCTCAAAGTCAAGGGAGGTGATACAAAGAGGATTTGAACTGTTAAGAACGGACTCAAGAACCGTTTGGGACTGGCGGATATCCTCCTCAACCTGGCGCCGTTCGGCGATCTCATGCTCAAGAGAAGTATTTGCCTCAGCAAGTTCGGTCGTCCGAGCTTCCACCAGCAGCTCCAGATTCTGGCGATAATTCTCGATCTCGTCGTGGACCCGCTGGAATCGATGAAAATAAATGCCGAAGGCAAAGATCACCACAAAGGTCATGGAGTTAACCGCCCCGCTAAATGGCGAGATGGCCTTCCAGACCCCGGGCAATTCATTCATCAACAAGAGTTGCTTGACCAGATGACCAAAGGAACGGGAGATGGCGAAACAGACGATGGCCAGGGTCAGTAAGGAGATATAGTTACGGAAAACGTCATCGGACTTACGATGGGCCCACCGCCAGGCAAGGACAGCACTCCAGACGGCAAGGCCAAGAGTGACCAGTGAACCTGCCATATCGGTGAGTATCACCGGCCACCAGGGCAGAGTCATGGCACGCTCCTCCACCGCTTCAGGGCCATGAGCAGTAAAACAAAGGCAGGGACCAGCAGCAGGTGATCTAGTCGGCTGAAATAAAAGATAAGGTCAGTAAAACCGTTGACGGTAAATCCGGCGAGCTGCCCATCAACCTTGAGATATTTACCGGGATCAACCGATTCGTTCAACCAATGGCCAGTAAAGGTCAGCAGGTTCCATGACAGGATAAAGGCCAGAAACCCTTTAAAATACGGCCAGCCCTGGGTGTTCAGGCGTAAATATAATGAACGGAGTAACAGGTATCCCATGCCAATAATGAAGAGCAGATGTCCAATCTGGTGGGCAACGAGTCCCTCGGAACCACCATGGGCCTGAACAGCCATGGCAGGAACAACACCGGGGCCAATCAGCAAGGACAACACCCCCGCCACGATCAGACTTTTATTCAGAAGACCTCTTCCCATTAATATCACAAAGGAATAATTACTGAAAAGGCACCTAAAATCAACCAATGAGAAATGTACCTGATTTCCTTGAAAATACCAGCCAAAAAACAACCATAACCGGCCAGGCAGCACCCCCCCGTCGTGGAGAACCTCGTCAAAACGATTTTTCTCAAATTCCTCACCCTCAGAGAATCATTCCGGAAGCCTTACCCTGACTCCCCAGAGGTATTTGATTCCACTGGATCATCCATTAATACGGCCATAACCCGCCGGGTCGCCGAGGTCAGCCGAAAGTTGTGATCGATCCGGCGACCCAGGATCGCCAGGATCCTGCCGTTGGAAGTAAGGATCATTTCTCTCCCTCGTTCCCGAACCGGAATTTTCAGATCCGCCAGAAAAGCCGCCACCTTTTTGTGCCCCTTCCCGCCTAAAGGATAGAATTGATCACCGGGTCGAGGGGATCGAACCTCAAGGGGAAAGGTGATCAGCTCAGCATCCAGAAATTCAGTCAAACCCTCCCGGAGTTCCTTTGGCGATGGCAGCTGGTCACTGAAGGAGACCCGCACCTGCCGCCCGCTCTGGGGCAACAGGTACACGCCAACCCCGGGGAGAACAACTTCACAGTCCTCACCCGGTCGAGCTTCAGGCAACCGACCCTTACCAACCACCCGGCCCTGGGGAAAATAAAAATAGATCAACCCCTCACGCCTCCCCACCCGGAGACCATGATGAAGATGCAGATCCCCGCTGTTACGCCCAGAACCGGCCAGGGCAATAAGCTCCTCCACCCGGGCAAACGAGGGAGCGGAGCCCATCCTGAGCAACACTTTCTCGACCACCCGTCGTTGCAGGGCCAGGGGCAACAACAACAACTCCCCTATCTTGATTCCGGCTTGGGGGGGATCCGCCTCTTGCCAGTCAACCACTTGCAGAAAGCCCTGTTCCGCCAGGGTATCGAGCACGGTATCCTCGTCACGGAAAATCGTTGCCGTCCGATTAAGAGTCGCCCGAATGGCGGGATTGAACTTTTCAACCAGCAGGGGGAGCAGGATATGCCGGACCCGGTTTCGGAGGTACACCGGGTCAGAATTGGAGCTGTCCTCAAGATAGGGGATGCCCCGCTGGGCCAGATACTCAAGGAGTCGCTGTTTGGGGATCTCAAGAAAGGGCCGAATGACCTGGAGATCGCTTAAAGGCTTCATCCCGCCGAGTCCGGCCCGGCCGGTGCCGCGGATCAGCCGGAGTAACACTCCCTCGGCCTGATCATCGGCGGTATGGGCTACCCCGATACAGCGCGCCCCTACTTGCCGGGCAGTCTCCGCCAGAAAATCGTACCGCAAATCCCGGGCGGCCTCTTCCAGGGAGAGCCCATGTTTTTCGGCATACGTCCGGACCGGTAGGGCTTTGACAAAAAAATCAAGCCCCAACTCCCGGGCCGTCTGTTCAACCAAGGCAATTTCCCGGACGGTTTCAGCGGGGCGCAAACCATGATCCACCGTGGCCACCACCAACCCGAGGTTAAGATCCGGAGCCAAACGAGCCAGGACCTGGAGCAAGGCCATGGAATCAGCCCCACCCGACACCCCGACCACCAAAACATCCCCAGCCTTAACCAGACCATGGCGACGAATGTACTCTTCGGTATCCTTTTCAAGAATATGCTGGGTCATACGTGAAAATCATCCGGGATAACTTTTTGGAGAAAGTCCATGACATTCCCCCCGTCATTCATCATAATGCAAAGATTCTGGGTCCCCATTGCCAAGGAGACCAACGATCGTCCCTGCAATTAACCACACCCGGCCCGAAAACGACAAGAAAAACGCCACGGCCGGGTCCGGACGGTCCCGACAAAAATACAACCATCAACGGATTCACACCCAGATCCCTCCCCAAGAGAACCGGGCCGTTGCCATGCCGTGTCCATGAATCGAAACCATCAACCATTGTTCGAAGTTGCAATCGCCTCACCGCTGTCCCAGACCCTCACCTACGCCGGGCCATCGGGGGGAGAAGTGCCGATGGTCGGTTGCCGGGTCCTGGTCCCTCTGGGGCGCCGTCTAGTCACCGGCTATGTTCTGGGACCGTCCCCTCCCCTTGACCCCAAAACAAAAATCCGTCCCATCTCCAGCATTCTTGACTCCCAGCCCCTTTTCCCAGCCACTATGGTCCCCTTTTTTCGCTGGATTACCGAATATTACCATTACCCTCTGGGTGAGGTGATTCGCGGTGCCCTGCCCGCCGGACTTACCAGCAGCAGTGGCTGGAAAACCACCCTCGATCCTGAAAAAAAGCAGACTACCATGGCGAGATATCCGGTCACCGAAGGCCCGGACTGGTTGACGACCCTGTATGAACGAAATGAATTAAGTCCGGCAGCCACCCGCAAGATCAGGGCCAAGGCCCGCGACCGGAAACTTCTGGAAGCCATGGCCGAGGAGGGATTACTGACCATCGTTGAAGTCCTTACCGGCGCCACCACCGGCTCAAAGAGTGAAATCTGTGTGCGCCTCCTCACCCAACCTCACCCCGTTGAGGGGCTCAAAAAAAGCGAACAGAGAACCCTTGATTCCCTGGCGGAATTGGCGGCCATCACGGCTGGCCCGGTCTCCCGGGCCAATCTGGCCAGCCTCTACAGTGGCGCCCGCGCCGCCCTCAAGACCCTGGCCGAACGGGGTATCGTCACCCTGGAAGAACAACCGGTGTACCGGGATCCCTTTGGTGAGCCACCGCTCTACTTCGCGGAACCTGATCAGCTGACCCCGGACCAGGAAGCGGTCATGGCCACCCTCAAACCAACCCTTGGCCTCCGCAAATTTGCGCCCTTTTTATTGCACGGAGTCACCGGTTGCGGCAAGACCGAGATCTACCTCAAGGCTGCGGACATTACCCTGACCAAGGGCCGTTCGGTTCTGGTCATGGTCCCGGAGATCGCCCTGGCCACCCAACTTGAAGGCCATTTTTTCTCCCGGTTCGGTGACCGGGTAGCCCTGATCCACAGCGGATTGACCACCGGCGAGCGGTATGACCAATGGCAGCGCATCGTCTCGGGCCAGGCTCCGATCATCATCGGCGCCCGCTCAGCCATCTTTGCCCCCCTGACCGACCCAGGGCTGATCATTGTCGACGAGGAACATGACGGGGCTTACAAACAGGAAGACGGACTGCGCTATCAGGGCCGGGACCTGGCCGTACTCCGAGCAAGCCTGGAAAAATGCCCGATCATCCTGGGGTCAGCTACCCCTTCGGTCACCAGCTTTCACCACGCCGCAAACGGCAAGTACACCCTGCTCACCATGCCCCGACGAATCGAAAACCGAGAGATGCCGCCGGTGACCCTGATCGATCTCAAAAAAATCCCCACGGTCTCCGGCCGCCCCCCGCTGTTCTCCAGAGAGCTGGTCCGGGCAATCAAAGAAAATCTTGCCGAAGGCAATCAGAGCCTGGTTTTTCTCAACCGCCGCGGTTTCGCCAGCCTGCTGATCTGTCAGAGTTGCGGGCAGCCGCTCTCGTGCCCCCATTGCCAGATCTCCATGACCCTTCACCAAGGTCGAGGGGAACTGGCCTGCCATTACTGCGGCCATACCGCGCCCAGCTCCACCATCTGCCCCAACTGCCGCTCAACGAAACTTGTCGCCATCGGCTTCGGTACCGAGCGGGTGGAAGCGGAACTGATCCGACTCTTCCCTGAGGCGCGGATTGCACGGCTGGATCGGGACACCACCCTGAAACGGACTGATTTTCTCGCCACCCTCAAGGCGGTCCATAACCGGGAAATCGATATACTGGTAGGCACCCAGATGATTACCAAGGGCCATCACTTCCCCCACGTCACCCTGGTGGGGGTGATCTGGGCCGATGCTGGTCTCGGCCTTCCGGATTTCCGTTCAGGGGAACGGACCTACCAACTCCTTTCCCAGGTCACCGGCCGAGCCGGCCGGGGAGAAAAACCCGGCCGGGTTCTGGTCCAGGCCCTGGTCCCGGATCATTATGCCATCCGCTCCGCCCGGGACCATGATTATCAAGCCCTGTACGAGCAGGAAATCAGTCAACGCCGAGCCTTGGGCTACCCGCCCTTTGGTCGATTGATCAACCTCCGCTTTGAAGGCAGCGACAATCAACTGGTTCGCACCCTGGCGGAAAAAACCGCCAAGACTGGAGCCGAACTGGCCCTTAATCGCTATCGGATTGAAATCCTCGGCCCGGCCCCAGCCCCCCTGGCCCGCCTTCGGGACCGCTTCCGCTGGCAACTTCTGCTTAAAGGAAAGGACACCGCGACCCTGCAGGCCTTTTGTCGGGAACTCCTGGTCCAATGCCCTGCAGGCAGCGGCGGCGACCTCAAAATGACGGTGGACGTGGATCCCGAAAACATGCTATAAATGTGGTGCTTGGAATCGCCTCCCTGTTTCTCTTCATTACGGGGCAACTTTTGGATCCTGATTACCCTGCCGGATTCGTATACTATCGGGAAATAATCCCGGTTCGGTTCGATAATCCCGGCCTTTACAGACAGGAATGATTATTCTATTACGACATAATTGATAATGGTCGGCACGGTCGACCCCATGTTGCAACCGCCGAAAATTGGCGACAAACTTCATCACGAGATCATGATAAGAAAAATTATCACCTTTCCGGATCCCATCCTCAGAAAAGAGGCGAAGCCGGTGACTGTTTTTGACGAGGCCCTGAAAGTTCTGGCCACCGATATGGCCGAAACCATGTACAAGGCCCCGGGCGTCGGCCTGGCCGCCCCCCAGATCGGGGTATCCCAACAGATTATCGTCTATGATCTTGCGCCTGAAGGGGAAAAGGGTCAATGCACCGCCTTGATCAACCCGAATATCGTCGAGGGCCAGGGCAAGGCGATCGATGAAGAGGGTTGCCTCAGCGTCCGTGAGTTCTCGGCCAATGTGGAGCGTTTTGAGTGGGTCAGAGTTGAGGCTGCCACCCTGGACGGCAAGCCTCTAAACTTTGAGGCCGAAGGCTATCATGCCCGAGTGCTCCAGCATGAGATCGATCACCTCCATGGCGTTCTGTTCATCGACCATCTAAGTTCACTGAAGCGGACCCTCTACAAGAAGAAACTCAAAAAAATCCTCATGGAGGACAAGGAGAACGAATCCTGACCATGGCCACTCCCTTCCGAATTATCTTCATGGGGACCCCGAACTTTGCCGTCCCCTCTCTTAAGGCCCTGCTAGCAGGACCCGATCAAGTGGTGGCGGTGGTGACCCAACCCGACCGACCCCGGGGCCGAGGGCGCAAGCTATCCCCTTCTCCGGTCAAGGAACTGGCCCTGGCCCATGATCTGCCGGTGCTTCAACCCATCCGTTTAAAAACCCAAGAGTTTCTCGATGAGATCGCCGCCTTTAAGCCTGATCTCATCGCGGTTACCGCCTATGGCCGGATCCTGCCCGGCCAAATCCTCAATCTCCCACCCCACGGAACCATCAATGTCCACGGCTCACTCCTTCCCAAATACCGGGGAGCGGCCCCGATCCAATGGGCGATCCTAAATGGCGAGACCGAGTCCGGTGTCACCATCATGCAGATGGACGAAGGCCTCGATACCGGTGCAATTATTCTGCCGGGGGCCATGGCAATCGAGGTCGATGACACCTCAGCTACCCTGGCAGCGAAATTATCCGAATTGGGGGGGAAGCTTCTACTGACCACCCTGGACCTGCTCCACAACGGTCCCTTACCAAAAATCGACCAGGATGATCGGTTGGCAACCCTGGCCCCGCCCTTGACCAAGGATCAAGGAAGTATCGACTGGCACCGATCCGCCGCTGAAATCAGCTGCCTGATTCGGGGTCTCGACCCCTGGCCCACCGCCACCACGACCCTGGACAATATCCAGCTTCGCCTCTTTACCCCCCTGGTCATCGACCACCCGGTCCAAGAACAACCCGGTACTATCTGCCGGGCCGATCAGGAAGGACTGCTCATCGCCACCAGTCAGGGGTATCTTCTGGCCAAGGAAATGCAGTTAGCCGGCAGCCGTCGAATGGCCGTGGCCGATTTCCTCCGGGGCCGCGACGTGCCCGCGCGAACCCATCTTGGGGCATAGGGAACACCACTCATGACCACCCCAACCATCGCCTATCTGGACTGCTTTGCCGGGATCAGTGGGGATATGATGGTCGGCGCCTTGCTGGACGCAGGTCTGCCCGAAGAGATCCTCCGTCAGGGCCTCAACACTCTTGACCTTTGCCCCCTCGACCTTGCCATCCGCCAGGATCGAGATGGGGTAATCGCCGCCACTTCTTTTACGGTAACCACCAAGACACCCCAGCCAGCCCGGGATTGGCGCCTGATCCGGGAGCTGATCCACAATTCCCAGCTCTCCCACACGATCAAGGAATGCGCCCTGGCAATCTTCACCACCCTGGCCCGCGCCGAGGCCAAAATCCACGGCTGCCCGGAGGATGAGGTTCATTTCCATGAAGTCGGCGGGGTTGATTCCATTATCGATATCGTCGGGACTGCCCTCGGTTTTGATTTCTTCGGAATCAAACAACTGGTGGTCTCACCACTCCCCATGCCCTCGGGGATGGTCGATTGTGCCCACGGCCGTCTGCCGTTGCCGGCGCCAGCGGTCTGTGAAATCCTTAAGAATGTCCCGGTCTACGGGGTGGACCTGGATCAGGAAATGGTCACCCCCACCGGCGCCGCCATCGTCAAGTCCCTGGCCAATCGCTTCGGGCCCTATCCCTCAATGACCATCAATCAGGTGGGGTATGGACGGGGCAATCACCGGTTCCCGGACCGCCCCAATCTGCTGCGTCTGGTGTTGGGCAAAAGTGAAGCGGTGGAGGAAGCCCGGGAGGTGGAGGTCATCGAGACCAATCTGGACGACTGGTCACCGGAGGGCTATCCCTTCCTGACCGAGAAATTATACGGGTTAGGGGCCTTGGATGTGCTGCTGATTCCGGCCCAGATGAAGAAGGGCCGACCCGGATTTCTGATCAAGGTGATCACCCGCCCTGGTGAAGGCTGGGAAATCAAACGCTGCCTGCTCAGTGACACCAGCGCCATCGGGGTCCGCTCCCGGATTGAACAGCGGTGGACCCTGCCCCGAAGATCCGGCACGGTTTCCACCCCGTGGGGCCACGTTCAGGTCAAGGAGGTTCAAACCCCGACCGGCCTGATCCTGACCCCGGAGTATGAGGATTGCCGACGCCTGGCCCTGGCCGAAAACCTCAGTCTGCAAGAGGTTTACCGGGCTGTGACCTGCTGTGACCCCACAACCTTTCGCGCCGAGGACGGTGAGTAATGGACCGCTTGATCATGGCGATTGCCACCGGTTTCGGCCTGGGGTATCTGCCCAAGGCCCCTGGAACATGGGGAACTCTGCTGGGGCTGCCGATCTATCTCGCCCTGGCCCGGTTATCGCTCCCCGATTACCTGATTGCGCTGGCGATCATCATCGTGGTGGCGGTCCTGACCGCCGGATCCGCCGAAAAGATCCTCGACCGGGCCGATCCAGGAGCTGTGGTCATCGATGAGGTGGCCGGTCTGCTGGTCACCCTGATCGGCGCCCCAGTGAATCCCATAGTCCTGGCTCTTGGTTTCATCTACTTCCGAATCTTCGACATCACCAAGCCCTTCCCGGCCAACTTCTTTGATAAAAATTTTCACGGTGGCCTGGGCATTGTCCTTGACGACCTGATGGCCGGACTCTACGCCCTGATCCTCCTCCAGGCAACCTGCCGACTCTTCGGTCTCAACTGAAATATTTGCGGCCGGATCAAAATTCTGTTTTGACCTTCAGCAGCATGGGCTCATAGCCGAACAAGGCGTTCAGATGATGCAGAAAAGCGTGCTGGCCTTCTTCCCGCCATAAAGTACCAAGAGCCATATTGACCTTCTCGTAATCACCGACCAGTTCATCGAAATCCTGTTCAGCCGCTCCACTTGCATTAAAGAATTGATTAATGAGGCCCAACCAGGTGACGCTGGCACCCATGATATAGGCAGGCCACACTTCTTGCAGGGGAACCGACCATTTACCATCACTGGTGGCGCCAGGATTTGTTCGATCATTTTCTTCACCAAGATCGCCCACGTACTTTTCAATAAGCCCGTGCTGGATCAGCCTGGCCAGGTCAGGACTCCTTTCAATCATGGCAAACACCTCTGCGGCGGTTTGACGATCTGCATAGAAGATGAAACTGAAGATATGACCATTGGCATCATGGACCGCCCGGCGATGGAAACGCCATAAGGCCAGGGTAGAGGCATATTCCACGATCACCGGCTCAATGACCAGATCTGCAACCATGAGGTCGGAAACCCAGCGAGGCTCTTCATCTTCATCCAGGGCATTGATAAATTTGGCCCTCCACCAATACAATTCTTCCGCCTCTCCACTCACGCTAGGTCGCCCATCCTGAGGAACTTCATGGGGTACCGGGACTCCTTTCAGATCGCTACAGGAAATCAACCCCGCCAGGATCAGGAACGCCAAAAAACACCTCACCCCAGACCTGGGAATAATAGACGGAAAACCCATTTGAATCCTCACCAAAATGTATCCACCAGAATACTATTGATTGTCCACAGGTTGCTCACTTGAACAGAGAAGTATGCCTGCAATTCAGAGACGCTCGATGATTATCCGGATAGCCCCCTCTCTAACGAAAAAGAGGGCTTTCCTCCTGGATTGCTAGCGACCAAGAACATTTTACCATAATTTTTTTACCGGTTCTGAACAAGGATTTCGTATTGACACGACGCACCGCAGCTCATTATATGAAGGTATCATCATAAATGAAGAAGATTTGGGGAGGGATTGACAGGCATGCCCCCCATTTTGGGCCAGGCCCCCACAAGCAATTTCTTTTCATCCGCCACATGTTCTATGTCCAATCTTGCAGGTGCCTGCCTGGAGAGTATCAAGTCGTTTCTGAGACCACCTTGGTAATCTTTGTATCAAGCGCCTGCCATTCCAACAGGCTCCGCCCTTAATATTAAAGACAGTTCTTTCATCAGAGATTGGAATGTTCAACACCGAATTTTTGCTTACTTCACTGATCGTGGTATTGATCCCTGGAACCGGAGTGATCTATACGGTTTCAACGGGGCTTTTTCTGGGTAAACGGGCAAGTATTGCCGCCGCCATTGGTTGCACTGCCGGAATCATCCCCCACCTGACGGCCAGTGTCCTGGGACTGTCGATGATTCTCCACATGAGCGCCGTGGCCTTCCAGGCGGTTAAATTGGTCGGCGCCAGCTACCTGCTCTATCTTGCCTGGTCACTGTGGCGGGAAAAGGGGATGATCACCTTCAGCCCTTCAGCCGGTGATCAGGGATTTCGACAGATTGCCATCCGAGGATTTCTGCTCAACATCCTCAACCCGAAATTATCAATCTTCTTCCTGGCCTTTCTGCCGCTGTTTATCTCGCCCAACTCCGCGACCCCGACGGGTGAGATGCTGATGCTCAGTCTGGTCTTCATGGTAATGACCCTGGTGATTTTTATTGTCTACGGCCTCACGGCCACCGGGGTCAGGAAATACGTGGTTCATTCACCCCGGCTGCTGGTCTGGCTGCAACGTTCTTTTGCCGTCACCTTTGCCGCCCTGGGTGCCAACCTTGCCCTGACCGATCATTAAAAATTTTCCCTGGAAGAAAGGACTCATGTCTCCCCACTCAATTTTGCTCTATCTGGCAACGGTTTTCGTGGCCTCAATCCTACCCGGACCAAGCATGTTGCTGGCCCTAACCCACGGGATGCAGTACGGTGCCAAGAGAACAGTGGCCTCAGCGTTGGGGAATTTATCGGTAACCATGATGCAGGCTGCTGTTTCCATGGCCGGTCTTGGGGTAATATTATTGGCCTCGGCAACACTGTTCCTGATGATAAAATGGGTGGGGGCGGCTTATCTGATCTATATGGGATTCTCTCTATGGAAAACCCCGGGAATGAAGCTATCGACCCAAGGCTCTGATACAGCCCCCCATGCCCCTTTAAGAAAGATGTACCTGCAGGGTGCCTTGGTGACGGCAGGGAATCCCAAGGCAATTGTTTTCTTCACCGCGGTCTTCCCCCAGTTTATCGACCCCAATGATACCTACCTCTCCCAGTTCGCCCTGCTGCTGAGTTCAGGAGGAGTCATCGCCTTTGGTTGTTTCATGATCTACGCGATTGGGGGGCAAAAAATTATACCTTATTTCTCAAGAAGCAAGCTGGCGAAACACCTTAACAAGCTGATCGGCGGAACTTTTATCGGGGTGGGGATAGGACTCGCCACCACCAACAGATAATACAATCGCGTTGCGATGGACTTCACTTTCCCTTTAATCTTTGGTGCTATCCTTAATAAGCCTTCCCCCCAATCATTACGCGATTAGATTCATTTCCTGCTGGAATTTCGATCCTGCCAATTCTTTCGCGGTACATTCATCATACCCAAGGACACAGAGTTATGGACACCATGCCCAAAATAGAATATTTCACAGACATTTATACAAAACCTTCACTCATGTTGCTCAGCAACGAGACAACATATATCACCGATTATGTTATGATCCTGGCTATGAATTCCAATCCCCCTCTCCTTAAGTGGAACCCATGAAGATAGAGACCCGAATGTTTATCTATCTGGTGATCGTCTTTGCCATGATCACAGCTCACTTCTATTCAAACCAATGGACTCTAAACACCGTTAACCTCTTCCAGCAAAGGCAATATACCGCTCACCATAAATTTGTTGCCTTGGTCGATATTAAAACTTCAGTCCATAAATACATGAAAGAAATGGGTGATGTTTTATACACCGATGAGGCTGAAAAAATTAAAGAACGATTTGCCATTGAAGTGCCGATGGAGCAATACCGTAAAGCGGTCTATTCTGGAAACCTGATCCCTGACAACAACCAAACGGACCCCGACAGCAAAGAGGTTGAAATCATCAATGAAATCCAGGCCATCCTCATCATTATGGAAAGAAAACTTGCCCGGATTCAAGAGTACAATAGAGCTGGCAATCAGTACGAATCAGAAAAGCTGTTCACCGAACTATCAAAAACAATATTCAAGAATGAATTCATCAATCTCATAAACCGCGCAATTGAAGATAAAAGAGCAGAGGCTGAAGAGCTCAAGCAACGATATGCTCAAGTTATTAATAAAGCCTATAGATTCACTGTCCTCACTTCTCTGCTGGCCTCTTTGCTCATCCTGACTTCCACTTGGCTTTTCCTTCAAGACCTCCGTTCTTCCTTCAAGAAAGTATCCTCCGGGGTCAAAACGCTGATTGAAGGCCGCTTTGATCAGAACATTACGGAAAGCGGGAATAATGAATTCTCGAACCTGGCACATGACCTCAACCTCCTGGCAAAAACAATCAGGACCAAGATCGGCGACTTGAATCTGATCAATGAAGAACACCTGAGTGCCAAAGAAGAATCTGAGGCCTCCCGTCAGGCAATGAGCGAGTTCCTTGCCAACATGAGCCATGAAGTGCGAACTCCCATGAATGGCATAATCGGCCTTACTGACCTGCTCCTTAAAATGGATATTAAAGAAGAAAAACAATTACTCTATACCCAAATGGTCAAAGATTCTGCCGATCGACTTTTTCGAATTATTAACGATATTCTCGACTTTTCGAAGATCAATGCCCGCCGCCTTGATCTGGAAGTATGCAATTTCTCGCTTCGCGAAACCATTTCGTCAGCCCTGGCCCCCCTGAATGAACAGGCAAAGGCTAAAGATCTTACGATTACTCAGCATCTTGATGAACAAATACCAGACAATCTGATCGGAGATCCCCTGCGTCTTACCCAGGTCCTCATCAATCTGGTGAATAATGCGGTTAAATTTACGAAGCACGGTGGGGTGGAGATCTTTGTTGAGGAGGCAAACCGGGTCGGCAAGAGCAGGATCCTGCACTTTGAGGTCAGAGACACCGGTATCGGAGTTCCTGTGGAAATCAGAGAAAAGATCTTCAAGGCTTTCACCCAGGCAGAGCCTTCCTTTTCCAGGAATTATGGCGGCAGTGGTTTAGGTCTTGCGATCTCAAGCGAACTCACCAGGTTAATGGGCGGCAGAGTTTGGATTGAAAGCAATCCTCTGCCAAACCACCAGGGCAGTTCCTTTCATTTTACAGTTCGTCTGGAAGCCCTTGCCGATGAGTTTCCAACTCCGACCAAACGATTTTCCAAAACCATGCCAGAGCCTTCTTTCCCAAAAGAAATCCATATTCTTCTGGCAGATGATGAACCAATCAACCGGATCCTGGTCAACGAAATACTGACCGCAAAAGGATGGTTGTTAACCGAAGTTGAAAACGGAGAGCAGGCCTTAGAGACTATGCAGGAGAAGCATTTTGACTTGGTTCTTATGGATATTGAGATGCCCTATCTGGACGGTTGCGAGGTCACCCGCCGTTACCGAGCCATTGAAGCTGGCGACCAGCATCTCCCCATAATTGCCATAACCGCCCATGCCATCGAAGGTTTCGACCAGAAATGCCTCGCCGCCGGGATGGATGGTTATATCTCTAAGCCGTTTGATGAAGAAGAACTGCTCAGACTGATTATCACAACCTTAAAGCAAGGCCATGGCAAAGAAAGCACTTTAGAAAGAGGGTAAACTCCAGTGAGAAATCAATATCAGCAAAAAAAGATCAACCGGTCACCCCTTCAATCTCCCGTTGCATGGCTGCGATCACTGCAATTGGGTCTTTTGCCCGACTGATGGGACGTCCCACCACCACATGGTCGGCACCACCGGCAATGGCCCGTTTGGCGGTCATGATCCGGGTCTGATCGTCGGCTCCATCCAGAACATTGGCCCCGGGCCGAATGCCGGGGGTAACGATGAGAAGTTTTTCACCCAACTCCTTGCGGAGACGGGCCGCCTCCATCCCGGAGGAGACCACCCCGTCACAACCCAACTCCAGAGCCCGTCTGGCCCGGAAGGTGACCAGGTCTTCAATAGATTGGGTCATGCCCATGGCTCGAAGATCATCCTCGCCGAAACTGGTAAGGACGGTAACCGCCAACAGACGGAGACTTCCCTTCTCTTCCAGGGCGGCCCGGATAATCGGATCGTTGCCATGGATGGTGGCCAGGGACACCCCCCGATCACGGATGGCGGCCACGGCCAGTTTGACGGTTTCCGGAATATCGAAAAATTTAAGATCAAGCATGACCTTATGGCCTCGATCCACCAGCCAGTCCACCGTCTCAAACCACCCTGCCATAAAGAGCTGCAGGCCAACTTTGTAGAAGCCAAGATGTGACTCGGTTTTGAGTACCAGCTCCCTGGCCGCCTCGGTGGTCTCAACATCAAGCGCCAGAATGATCCGGTCACGGGTTGGGATATCCTTCATGATACGCTCACCTTATTTCTAAGCCATCCTTTCATTGTTCACGGGTAACATTCCAGCTCCTGGCAAAAGAAGACCAATTATACATGAACTGGAACTGTTCAGCAGCACCGCAGATTGCGGTAAGCGGGCTGGCGATGCGTAGCCCGCCTACGTGAACCGGCCCGATCACCGCAAGATGTGGTGCTGCTGAACAGTTTCGATTACGACAGATCCACCAAGACCCGTCCAACCCCGCCGACCCGCAGACGACCGCTACCAAGATCATAGAACAGACCTTCTCCCTTGACCGTAATCCCCGGCCCGAGAAGTTGAACCGTCTCGGCTGTTTTTACCTTTCTAAATTTGACCAGGTAGCGAACAGCTTTGGTTTGGATCTCATAGCCCGTCGGGATCTCAGCCCGGACATGATCGTAAAGGGTCAGGATATGCTGGTCGCCGCGATATTCCGCCTCGCCGGCGGTAATCACCCCTTTTTGATCCTGGTCATCCTGCAAGTGGGCAGTGACCTGCTCCAGAAGAAGGAGGCCACTATCAACCTTTCCGGACACCCGGGCGGCCTGGAGTTCCAATTCCATCAGGCCTCGCCGTTCCTGGGTCATGAAAACCTTCTCCATAACAAAACCCTGCTGCTGTCCAGTCTCGGTGAGCTCCGGCGGGCTTTCACCCCGGGGCCTTAAGAGATTCCCGGCGGCAGGCCACCAGAGTGGCGCGGTAAGGCAAAGCACCAGCGGCAGTAACCACACCGCATTACGGCTGAGATTCATTATCCCCCCCCGGGAAGGTAGCGCCCCAGGAGCTCATTACGCCGGCCCTTGGCCTCAATCAATAGATCACACACTTCCCTTACGGCCCCTCGTCCCCCCATGGCCCTGGTCACATAATGGACCCGTTCCCGCACCTCCTGGGTGCCATCGGCCACGGAGACCGCCAGGCCAACCCGACTCAAGATGGGCAGATCCAGCCAATCATCACCCACATAGGCAATTTGCTCATTGGTCAAACCGGTTTCAGCCAGGATCTCGGAAAAAACCTCCAGTTTATTATCCCGGCCCTGATAGAGCCGGGTAATGCCCAGGTTTTCCGCCCGCCGTTGGACCACAGCCGAGGTCCGGGCGGTAATGATCCCCACCTCAACCCCCGCTTCTTTCACCAACCTGAGCCCGAACCCGTCCTTGCTGGAAAAGGCCTTAATCTCACTCCCGTCAGGCAGAAAGATCAGGGAACCATCGGTCAAGACCCCATCCACATCAAGTAAAAGAAGCTGGATAGCCGCAGCCCGGGTCAGATTGGCCTTCCAGGCATACCCCCGGGAGACCTCATCCTGGCGGGCAAAAGCGCGTTCCCGCAGCCCCTGGGTCAGTTCGCAATCGGAGGGATAGCCGTTGGCTCCGGGAGGACAGGAATCATTGCCACTCATGAGTCCGCTCCATGAACCATGGGATTCACCAGCTGATGAACGGCCAGCAGATCCCGCAATAACACTTCGACCCGATCAAGCGGCCATGAGTTGGGACCATCACAAAGAGCCCGATCCGGATCGGGGTGAACCTCCATGAAGATTCCATCGATCCCGGCGGCCACTGCAGCCCGACTCAAGGTCGGAATGAAATCACGTTGCCCCCCGGAACTACCACCAGCCCCGCCCGGCAGCTGCACCGAATGGGTGGCGTCATAGACCACCGGACAGCCGAATGAGCGCATTACCGGCAGTGAACGCATATCCACCACCAGATTATTATAGCCGAGCATTGCCCCCCGCTCGGTCAGGAGAAGATTTCGATTACCGGTGGACCGGAACTTCGTCACCACGTGCTCCATGTCCCAGGGGGAAAGGAATTGACCCTTCTTAATGCTCACCGCCTTGCCGGTTTCGGCAGCAGCAACGATAAGATCGGTCTGACGACAGAGAAAGGCTGGAATCTGGAGAACATCAAGAATCTCGGCGGCAGGCTTTACCTGGGAGACCTCATGGATGTCCGAGATCACCGGCACTCCGGTGGCCCGGATACGGCCCAGAATCTCGAGCCCCTTGTTGAGACCCGGTCCCCGAAAGGCGTTGAGGGAGGTCCGATTCGCCTTGTCAAACGAGGCCTTAAACACATAGGAGATGCCGAGTCGGGCCGTGATCGCTCGTAATTGAGTTGCCACTTCCAGGGCCATGGCCTCCGACTCCAGGACACAGGGTCCGGCCAGTAACAAAAAAGGTCGGCCCGGGCCGACCTCGATCTGATCATGTATCTTGACAATATCCACAGCCACCTCAAGGATGAATTAGGAAACTCGAGAAAATGCTCGTGTCGCGAAAACCCTAAAAAGACGCGACACGAGTGAGGAGTAGCCAGGGCTACAAATTATTTACTGGAATGGCCCAGGGCGGCTTTGATAAATTCCCGGAAGAGAGGATGAGGGGCCATGGGCCTTGATTTAAATTCCGGATGAAACTGGCAACCAAGGTACCAGGGATGATCCTTGATCTCAACAATCTCTACCAGGGTATTGTCCGGCGAGACCCCGCTGATCACCAAGCCTTTGGCCTCAAGCTCTTCTCGGAATTTCGGGTTAAATTCATACCGGTGGCGATGACGCTCAAGGGCTTCTTCTTTCCCATAAGCCTCCCAGGCAAAGGTATCTTTGATCATCCGGCAGGGATAGGCGCCCAACCGCAGGGTGCCACCCATCTCCGAGGTCTCATCCCGGACCTGGAGCTTATTGGTCCGGTAATCGAACCATTCCTTCATCAAATAAATGACCGGATGGGCTGTTTCCAGGCTGAATTCGTTGCTGTCGGCATCCTTCCAGCCCAAGACATTCCGGGCATATTCCACCACTGCCAGCTGCATGCCGAGACAGATCCCGAAAAAAGGCACCTTCTTTTCCCGGGCATAATTAATCGCCCGGACCTTACCTTCCACGCCACGCTGACCAAATCCACCGGGGACCAGAATCCCGTGGCAGCCGGCAAGGAGGGTTTCGGCGTCCTGATTTTCCAGGTCCTCGGCACTGACGTAGCGCAGTTCAACATGGGCGTCGTTGGCTACCCCGCCATGGACCAGAGCCTCATGCAGACTTTTATACGATTCGGTCAGATCGACATATTTACCGATAATGGCAATAATCACCTTGGAGGTGGGATGCTGAATCCGGTAGACCAGTTCCTGCCAGGCCTCAAGTTTGGGTGAGCCGGTCCAGACATTTAAGAGCTTGAGGATCTTGTCATCGAGACCCTCTCGATTGAAACAAAGCGGCACCTCATAGATGCTCTTGACGTCCTGGGCCGTAATCACCGCATCGGTGGGGACGTTACAGAACAGCGAAATCTTTTCCTTCAACTCTCGGGTTAACTGTTTTTCCGTGCGGCAGAGCAAAATATCCGGCTGGATTCCAATGGCCAGCAGTTCCTTGACGCTGTGCTGGGTCGGCTTGGTCTTGAATTCACAGGCGGTCTTAATAAACGGAACCCAGGTCACATGGATAAAGATCGAGTTCTCCTTGCCCACATCAAGCCTGAACTGCCGAATCGCCTCAATGAACGGCAGTCCTTCAATATCGCCGATGGTGCCGCCGATCTCGATGATGGCCACATCATAGTCACCATCCAGTTGCAGAATGGCCTTCTTGATCTCATCAGTAACATGGGGGATAACTTGGACCGTGCCACCCAAATATTCGCCCCGCCGTTCCTTAGTGATCACCGTATGATAGATCCGCCCCGAGGTATAGTTGTTCTTCTGCCCAAGCACCGCTGAGGTATAACGCTCATAATGGCCCAGATCCAGATCCGTTTCCGCACCGTCATCGGTCACATAGACCTCGCCATGCTGAAAGGGATTCATAGTACCGGGGTCCACATTAATGTAGGGATCCAGTTTCTGAAAGGTTATGCTGAGTCCACGACTCTCCAGCAAGGCACCAATGGCGGCGGCTGCCAACCCCTTGCCAAGGGAAGAGAGCACCCCGCCGGTGATGAAGATGAACTTGGTCTTGTTGGTAGGTCGGATTTCTTTTTTCATTAGATCTCTTCCCGAATGGGTAAAATAATATTAAAAATAAAGCTCTCCGCAGTTGACCTGTGGATATTGACATAGTCCGGCGAACCCGGATGGAGGGGGTAAAATGTGTGTTTCCACTATAGCAACCAGCCAATATTTGTCTACGAAATTCTGCCCGTTTTCACCTGAAAAACAGACCCTATTCCGACCCTTCCCCAAAGCACTCCAACCAGGCCATCGTGCCCCATGAACCTATCCCGGTCTCTTTTCGTCATACTCTTCTCTCTGGGCCTGTTCCTGGGGGTATCCCATGGTCAAGCGGCCACTATCGACCTCATCTCCGGAGGACAGTCGAGTTGCCTGAGCTGTCACCCCGTTACTCTGGACGACAACCATTCCCTGTCCTGTACCATCTGCCACCAGGGTGATGCCACCGTCAACGACCTCACCCACGCCCATATCGGCCTGATTATCCACCCGGCCGCCCCCGACCGAATGGTTCAGAGCTGCAGCCCTTGCCATTCCCAGGTCAATGATATCGGTCATTCACTCCATTATACCGTGGCAACAGAGATCAATACGGTCCGCCGTCACTTTGGTGCCGACCAGGAACTGACCTCCGCTGCAGATATCCCGGACAACAACACCCCTTCGACCCTTCTGGAACTGGTTGACGATCTGCTCAGACGTTCTTGCCTCCACTGCCATATCAGTTCCCCAGGCGATGATTACGATGGCGTTCAGCGAGGTACCGGGTGTGCTGCGTGCCATCTCAGTTATGAAAACGGTCGCCTGAAAAGTCATGTATTTCAGCGGCGCCCCGCCGATACCAATTGCCTCCACTGCCATTACGCCAATCGGGTGGGCAGTGATTATTACGGGTTGTTTGAACATGATTTTAAAGATGAATACCGGACCCCCTACCGACCCGACGGTGAATATCCAGAGCGCCCCTTCGGGGTGGAACGCCACCACCTGACTCCCGACGTCCACCAACAGGCCGGACTATCCTGTGTCGATTGTCACTCCGGTGCTGAATTAATGCAAGGAGCCACTCCGCTCAGTTGCGCAGGGTGTCATCTCTGGCGACCGGGATCACCAGTGCCAGCCGCCAATCTGTCGGAGCAGGACAGTCGGTTGTTCATTACCACCCGAAATGCTGGCCAACAGTTGCCCATTCCCCCAGCCAACAGTCCAGTCCACCAAATGTTTACCGGTCAGGCCGACTGCACGGTCTGCCATGCCCAATGGAGTTTCTTCGACCGGGGCCATGCCCTGCTCCGGATGGATCTCAATGAATTCGAGGAGTGGAGTTATCTCATCGTCCAATCAAGCTTTGAAGTTGAAAACACCCTCCTCACCAATCTCTATGGGGATGAGCTGCTCCCACCGGTCATGACCGACAAACTCACCGGCCTCGAAAAACCTGGAATATGGCTGCAGGGCTATTCGCTCAGACGATGGGAACGGGTGGTTATCGGCCGGGGCAAGGACGGACGCCTGGCGGTGATGCGGCCCATTCTCGACCTTCAACTCTCCTGGGTCAACGACCAGGGAGAAACCGTTTTCGACTCTATCCAGGGAAAAGGGCCGACTCTCTTGCCTTACACCCCTCATACCATCGGCCCGGCAGGGGCCTTTTATCGTCTCCGTTTACGGGAAACCCCACCTGAACCAGCACCATCTGGAGGAAAGACCAGTGCCGAATCGCCATCCCCAAGCAATGAATAAACACCATCGTATCACTCCGGCCTTGGCAGCAGGTCGGATAATGGTTACCGCAGGTATTTTCGTAGCCCTCCTTGCCTTGGGAGGTTGCGGCCTGCCAGGCGGCAAGGTCATGATCGAGAACGGCTCTCCTCCAACCAAGAGGGAAAAAACCGCGTCAGCGCCCGCAGAAAACTTCTCGACCCCAGCCAAACAGGTACCCGATGAGGCCAAAATTCATCCAACCCAACGGCCTTACAAGATCAACGGCAAAACCTATTACCCCCTACCATCAGCCCACGGCTACCTTGAAAACGGCATCGCCTCCTGGTACGGCGCAGATTTCCACGGCAAGAAGACCTCCAACGGCGAAACCTACAACATGTACGACATGACCGCCGCCCATAAAACCCTCCCCATGAACACCTATGTTGTGGTTAAAAATCTAGACAACGACCGGGAAATCACCGTCCGGATCAATGACCGGGGACCCTTTGTTAAATCAAGAATCATCGACCTGTCCAAGACTGGGGCGACCAAGCTCGGCTATGCCGATAAGGGCACGGCCCGGGTCCGACTGACCGCTTTAGGCGAGGCGATCAGTTACCAGCAGGGCGAGGCCCAAGTTGAGCGCTTCAAGGAATGGCAGGACTTCCAATCAGGCGACTTCTATGTCCAGATCGGCTCATTCACCAACCGAGCCAATGCAGATCAGCTCAAAGAGAAAATGATTTCCTGGGGTAAGAACTGTGTCATCCAGACCTTTCAACCCGGCGATCAACTCTTTTATCGGGTCCAGGTCAAATCCGAAGGGACTCTGGCCGAAGCACGCCACCTGGAATCTGCCCTTGAGCAGACCGGGTTCCCCGGGGCCTTTGTGGTTGCTCATTAATTCATTTTTGTGATTTCAGACCTCTGAAACGGATACTGAAGGGACAATTTTGTCCTTATTCTCACTTTATCTAAGAATGATCACCCGAGAAACTCTCGAAAAAAACATTATAAAAACAAGGTATTAGCATATATCCACAGATCGCACCGTTTCTCGGCACCAACCTTGAATGAACGATAATTCGAAACGTTCCATTTCCATGCCCGATGCCGGACCCTTGAAAGAGTTTTAAATCCGGAAATAATGAATAAAGGAAATACGACTAAAAAGGCAATCCAACCATGCACACCAATCCCAAAACCATCTTCTACCTGCTGGAGCAGAAGGGCCTTTTCGCCACCGGTGACACTGCGCCGGACACCCGTCTCTTTTCAAGGGAAACCAGGCGATGGGTCAAAGAGATCGACGGCGACAGCCTGAAAAGAAAATATCGCATCGTCAGAAATCAGATCTTCGAATTTCTCGATATCCGATCCTTTGCCGAAATCAACACCCTGTTGGGCAATGGGACCAAGCGCACCCGCATCCATGAACGGGCCAACCTCCTGTTGGGCAATATGTTCGGGATCAGGGGCACCTCCGGGGAAATCGCGTCGAAAATAAAAGAGTACTCCCGGACCGCCGATGGGGTCATTCGCTATCTCAAAGGGAAGATTCTGGCCAACTATGCCCCCTATATCGAGATGACCAACGAGATCGATATGCTGACCAGTCCGGTGGAACTCCTCCTGATCATGTTCGATGACCGATATCACAAGAAAGCCCGCTTTGAGGCCAAACGTAAATTGATTCTGATGAGTCTCGCCGGGGCCATTGATCAACGGGAACGAGAAACCGATGTGGAGAATAAATTTGCCGGGTTTCTCGACTTTTTAAACGAACATGTCTGGAGCAACGATTTCAAGATCGGCGAGCTGAAGCTGGTCTATCTCCTCAGTGAACATGACAGAGAAAATTTTTCCTGTCGGTCAGTATCCGTGGTGACCCCAGCCGAAAAGGAACATCTTAAAAAACGCCCCGGCCAGAAGATCACCCTGATCAAACGCCGCAGCTTCCGAATCAACGGCAAGGAGGTTCCAATCTATGTCTCTATCCGAAAAAAACCACCCGAAGCCAAGGTGTTAAAACTTTTACGGAAAGGGGAGGAAAACCCGGCAGTGGCGGTCGACGACGAGCTGGGGCTGATGGCTGTGCTGGAATCGCTCCCGGATGTCAATTACTTCCAGCAGCACCTGACCCGCTGCGCCATCAAGGCCGGCTCATTCATGACCCTTGAGGATGTCTCTGATACTTTAAATGGTGGCCAGCATTCGAGCCGCAGTGCCGGCAGTAACGCCAATACCCCGATGTTTAAATTTTTCGCCCGAATGGGTGGGATGCGGGTGGAGTTCATTGTCCACACCCATACTTCCTATCTCAACTACATCTACCAGCGGGGTACTTCCCACGATGAATATGAGGTGAAACGCATCTTTGAATCAGGAGTGGCGGAACTTCTCTTTCCCGAGGATATTTATCAACTGGATCTCAAAACCATTCAGAACCAGCTGATCGGTTGGTTCCGCAAGAACATCGAGGAATTTTAACGAACAAGGCCGCCGGGACCTAAGTCTTCGGCGGCCTTGTTCAGGAAACATTTCTAAAGGGGCAGCAATCGCGAGCGTATCGTCCCACCATCAATGTTTGAAAGAGCGCTGACCGGTAAACTTCATGGCCACCTGGGGCGAGGCCTCATTACAGGCCTGGATCGTCTCAAAATCCCGCATGGACCCCCCAGCCTGGAGGATAGCAGACACTCCCTGACGGATACCCACATCCGCACCGTCCCGATAGGGGAAGAAGGCATCGGATATCATTACCGAACCAGGTAAACCGGCCCGATCCTCGGCGGTTTTAGCATCAATTTCTTCCTGATCTTTACGATTGCGTTTGCCCTGCTCGATCTCAAGCACCAGATCGGCATAGGGCAGACCGAACCGGTCAAAACAGAGGATATCCGCATATTTAATATAGGCCTTGTGTACGGCGATCTCTGCCACCCCGACCCGATCCTGCTCGCCGGTCCCGATCCCCACTGTGCAGCCGTCCTTAACATAGATTACGGAATTTGAAGTCACCCCGTGTTCCACGGCCCATCCGAACAACATATCATCAATCTCCCGCTGGGTCGGTTCCCGTTCAACCCGGTAGACCGTTTCCTTTGAGGTCGATTCGGCTGGTTTCATATCAGCAACGCTCCGAATGGAATTAACCGCCGACTGCTGGACGATGATCCCACCGTCTATCAAGCTCTTGAAATCAACAAAACGAAATTTTTCAAATTCAGCCAGCCGATCGATCCGGCTGATCCGAATAACCCGCAGATTCTTTCGGGCCTGGAGAATTTCAAGAGACCCATCTTCAAAATCAGGGGCGCAAACCACCTCGAGATAATTGTTACTCAAGGCCTTAGCCGTGGACTTATCACACGGGCGGTTTAAAATAATAGCCCCCCCGAAGGCGGCGATGCGATCGGCACGATTGGCCCGATCATACGCCTCGGCCAGAGTTGCCCCGTAGGCGGCTCCGCAAGGGTTGTTGTGTTTCAGGATAACGGCGGCCGGTCGATCCATCAGGTACTTGATGATATTGAGCCCGTTGTCCAGATCAGTCAGGTTAATCTTGCCTGGATGTTTGCCCACCTGGAGCATATCTTCAACATTAATACCGCTGACCAGGCCATGACCAGGTTCAATAAACCGACAGTCACCCAAAACCAGATTCCCATTAACCAACTCATAGAGGGCCGCCTCTTGGTCGGGATTTTCGCCGTACCGCACACCCCGCTCATCAACGACACCATCCTCCTGGACAATTTTCCAGGTCTTCTTGCGATAAACCAGGGACTGATCGCCAAAGGAAATCGTCATGTCCATGGGGAAATGATCCCCCAAAATGGTTGAGTACATCTTTTTTAAATTAGCCATCTACAGCCTCCTTTATTTGGTAAATACAAAGATGATCAGAGTATATTTACTGGATGAGAATCAGTGCCTTAGGATCACCCGGAATCAACGAAACGAGCGTTAGAAATATAACCGGGACAGGACTTTGCGGTTTCCGGTTGTCATTCATTTGTACTGGCGTGAGACCTCCCCTCCAGCGTGCTGCTGAAAGACAGGATCCCAATCCTTACGGACGGGATCATACCCCTTGGCACGGATGGCCAGACAGACCTCATCAAGGGTACGCAGATCACCGATGGCAAACTGCTCTCCGGTCTGCTCGGGATCCGAATACCCCCCGGGGGCAGTACAAGAACCAGCCGAATAACGGGTCGGACCCATTCCGATCATCCCATCCCGGAAACGAGCCTCTTCTCGGGTTGACAAGACCAGGCCCACATCAGGATCAAAGATTCTCAGTGCAAAAATCAATTGGGCTAACTGACGTTCACCAACCCAAGTCATGGGGGCAAACCCCCCGGCAGAAGGCCGGATTCTGGGGAAGGAAACGGTAAACGCAGTGCGCCAGAAACGGTGCCGCAACCAGGCCAGATGCATCCCAAGGGCCAGCCCCTCCAACCGCCAGTCGGATAGCCCCAGTAAGGCGCCAATCCCTATTTCACGCATGCCAGCCCGGGCTACTCGGGCTGGGGTGTCAAGCCGGTATCGATAATCCTGTTTCGGACCAGCCAGATGGACCTTTGGATAAACCTCGACATCATAGGTCTCCTGATAGACCGCAACACTGGTTATTCCCGCCAAAAACAACTGGGCATAGTCCGGCTCTGAGAGGGGTTGGACTTCGATGGCAATGGAGGCAAACCGATGGTGCAAGCGCCTGGCCAGTTGGGCGAGATAATCGACCGCCAAACGCCCGGGGGCCTCCCCCGACACCAAGAGAATATGCTGAAACCCCCGTTCGGCAAGCAGGTTGGCCTCCTGCTCAGCCTCTTCCAGGCTTAATACCCGACGATCAATCACATTCTCCGCTGAAAAGCCACAATACGCACAACGGTTTCCGCAGTAATTTGAAAGATAGAGGGGGGCATAGAGCTGGATCACTCTGCCAAAGCGGCGGCGGGTCAATTCTCCGGCCCGCTGGGCCATGATCGGCAGATATGGTTCCGCCTCAGGCGACAGAAGGGCGGCAAAAAGATCCACATCGATCCGCTCCGCAACCAGCGCTTTCTCCACATCGCCAGCGGTTCGAGCTCCAATCAACGGACCAAGTTCCTGAAACGGCGGAACGATAAATTCACCTGCTACCAGATTACTATAAATTTCCACCATGGATTCCGGATAAAAGATTAATCCCGCTTCTCATTTCTCGCCAACAGAAAAAGAATACTTTCGACTCACCCCATTCGACGAGGAATCCTATTTGAGAAAATCAAGTCCGGTGGTAGGTGATGAGGCCACTGCTTCGATCTGCTTGCGGCCAAGGCCGGATTCAAAGGCGTCACGACCAGCTTCCACTGCCATGGCAAAGGCCCGGGCCATTCTGACCGGATCACCAGCCACGGCAATGGCCGTGTTGACAAGAACCGCATCAGCCCCAATTTCCATGGCCTCGGCGGCATGGGAAGGGGCGCCGAGACCGGCGTCAACAATCACCGGAACCCGGGCTTGTTCGATAATAATCTCGATCTGAAAACGAGTGATCATCCCCAGATTGGTTCCGATGGGTGCCCCCAGAGGCATGACGGCCACGGCTCCAACATCCTGCAAACGAAGGGCCAGAATAGGGTCGGCATTCATATAGGGCATGACCTTAAAACCTTCAGCTGCCAAAATCTCTGTCGCCTTTAAGGTCTCCACCGGGTCCGGCAACAGGGTGCGCGGATCGGGGGTAACCTCAAGTTTCAGCCACTCCCCCCCCCCAGACGCCCTGGCCATTCGAGCCAGGCGGACAGCCTCATCGGCATCGCGAGCACCGGAGGTATTGGGGAGAAAGAGATAACGATCACGAGATAACATGGACATGATATCGTCGCCTGGATCCTCAAGATCTATCCTCCGTAAGGCAACGGTAACAATCTCACTGGCAGAGGCCTCAATGGCAGCAACCATCATAGCCGACGAAGAAAACTTACCGGTACCCACAAGAAGACGTGACCGAAAGGTGCGGTCTGCAATGCTCAGCATCAGCCCCCTCCGACAAAACGAATCAGCTCAACACGGGAGCCCGTGTTAAGAACATGGTTGCCATACTCTTCCCGTAAGACGATTTGGCCATCACATTCAACCACCACCGTATCCGGATTTAAATCCATACCGAGAATCAACCCTTCAATGGTCGTCCCCGATTGGATCTCCATATCTTTTCCGTTACATATAATTTCCATAAGATTTCTAGTTATTGATCCCATTTTAAAAAACCATAGAACATGGTTTCGATATTGGTCGGACAAGATGACATAAAAGTTTCCTACGGCAAGAAATCCCTACAGTCATCGTGCGCCCAAGGGATCCCTTTTGGATAAGCCGGCTTGCCCGGATCCATCAAGTTTGGTTTAATAAAATTCTTAAAATCTGATTGGCCTGATGATGCGCAGCCACCCCAACCCTAGGGGCCATCAAACCCTGACCTGGTTGTGCTGCGGTTTCTCGATCACCGACCAAATATATTCGATCGCGGATCATCTCCGTACGAATCAGATTATTTTCTTCATACCCGGCCACTCCTGAAGCACCCACGTAGGCGAGACCAGGAAGAGCAGTAAGGGCACAACGCAGACCAACCGCTTTCATCTCTGCAGTATCGAAACATTCGGCCAACACATCGACCTCTTGAAAGTAATGGGGAATGGTCTGTTCAGTCAGAATTACGTCGATCAGTTCGATCCGGAGATAGGGATTAACTCTGGCCAGATTTTCGCGCAGGGCTTCGGTTTTCTTCATCCCGATCTGATCAATAAAATACTGTTGCCGATTGAGATTACTTGGTTCGACCACGTCATAATCTGCCAGGAGGAGCGTCCCGACTCCAACCCGGGCCAAGGCAATGGCCACAACTGAACCAAGACCGCCAAGACCCATAATACCTACAATAGAATTTCGAACCTTCTCATGCACGCCTGGAGTATGCCTGGCATACAGGAGTCTCTCCATCTCTTCCGCCGGTGGCGTTTCTCCTCTCCTGATCAACCAACAGCTATCACCATCGAAAATTTCCGTGTCAATTGTTGTCGGGAAGCCGTTGACAATATAGACATCAGCATCTGGCTTTAGTTCGGCGATAAGATCCTTGACCTTGATACCCGGCCGAAAATCATATGGCTCTTCGTTAACCCGGACCATGGTTATCTCGCAGGAAGGATAGCAACGTTACCATACATGAAATGACGTTTCGTACAACACATAAACATACCCGGAATCCTCGGTCGATGGTAGAATTTTCTCCGCCTTAGAATCAAGCGCATATCACTGGTGTTCTCGACAAAAAAAAAGCTGGTATGAATGAGTCATACCAGCTTTCGTCAATGTAAACGTCAATACAGATCAATTTTCGGCAGGAATTCCCTTATCGGCCTGGTAATTAACCAACTCAAGAATCGCCATGGCTGCGGCATCACCGATCCGGTTACCAGTGCGAATTATTCTGGTGTATCCGCCATTGCGCTCCATGTACTCATCTTTCAAGGTCCCAAAAAGCTTTTCAACAACCTTTCTATCTCTAATAACTTCCAAGGCCTGCCGCCTGGCATGAAGATCGCCGCGTTTTGCCAGGGTTATCATCTTCTCAGCAACCTTGCGGACTTCTTTCGCCTTGGGAGTCGTCGTAACAATCCTTTCATGCTCTAAAAGGGAAGTGACCATGTTTCTGACCATTGCAATACGATGTGAACTAGTTCGGCCCAGTCTTTTCCCTGCCTTTCGATGTCTCATGACAACCTCACTTTATTATTACCTGGAAATCAATCATCCTGATCGTCAACGGTATCGCTCGACTCAGGTCTTTCCCATCCATCAATTTTCAGACCAAGGCCCAGATCCATTTCACCCAAAAGTTGTTTGATCTCATTCAGGGATTTGCGACCGAAATTCTTAGTCTTCAGCATCTCGGCTTCCGTTCGATGAACCAACTCACCGATAAACCGAATATTAGCGTTGCGTAAACAATTAGCAGAACGAACGGAAAGTTCAAGGTCATCAACCGGTCGTGAAAGGAAGGGATTAACATCTTCTGAGCTAAGGGACACTTCACTTTCAACTTCCGGTTCAACCAGGTTTTCATCAAAATTAATAAAAACCGCCATCTGTTCCTTTAAAATCTTGGCGGAATAGGCCAAGGCATCTTCTGGACGGACACTCCCGTCAGTGGTAATCTCCATGGTCAACTTGTCATAGTCGGTCTGCTGTCCAACCCGAGCCTGGCTGACAATGAATTTCACATTCTTGATGGGAGTAAAAATTGCGTCAATGGGAATAACCCCTATAACCTGATCCTCCGACTTATGTTTCTCAGCCGGTTCATACCCTTTCCCCCATTCAACGTTCAATTCAGCATTGAATTTGCTATCCTCGCCGGTGATGGTACAAATATATTTATCAGGATTCATCACTTCAACTGTACCATCGGAGATGATATCAGATGCGGTAACCGGCCCCCGCCCGACTTTTTCGATTTTTACGGTCTTTGCCTCGGACGCATTCAAGCGTAACCGAAGTTCCTTAAGATTTAGGATAATCTCGGTAGCGTCTTCCATGATTCCGGGAAGAGATGAAAGCTCATGCATGGCGCCTTCAATCTTAACCGAAGTAATGGCAGCGCCCTGAATAGATGATAACAGGATCCGGCGTAAGGAGTTACCAAGAGTCGTGGCAAATCCCCGCTCAAGGGGCTGGCAAATAAATTTTCCGTAGTTCTCAGTGAGAGAATCCTTATCAACTTCAACACGTTCCGGCATTATTAACTCACGCCAGTTCCGGTAAAAAGGATCGGATTCCAGCTCAGTCTTCTGCTTCTGCTCGTTATCCATTATCAAAACTCCGCAATAGGTTCATGCCCGGTAAAACAGTCCTGATTTGATCATTAACCAAACAAGTTTGCCCGCGCATCGGATATGGCAGATCCCATCGCGGGCAAAAGAAAAGAAAAAAAGCAATTATTTGGAATAAAGCTCTACAATCAGCTGTTCCTGAATCGGCATAGTAATTTCCTGACGTTCCGGTTGAGACTTCACGGTGGTTTTGAAACCGTCCTTATCCAGTTCAAGCCAAGTTGGAACACCACGTCGAGCTACAGCCTCAAGACTGTCTACGATAGCTTCAATTTTACGGCTCTTCTCCCTGAGAGAAATCTCATCAGCAGGAGTAACGAGGAAAGATGGCACATTCACTTTTTTCCCGTTTACCAGAAAATGATTGTGCTTCACCAACTGACGTGCCTGATTCCGTGAGTCTGCAAAACCACTTCGATAGATAACGTTGTCAAGACGACGTTCAAGATATTGAAGCAGCTTTTCGCCGGTGACACCTTTATCACTGGCTGCACGCTTATAGTATTGCCTAAACTGACCTTCCATAATTCCGTACATGCGCCGAACCTTCTGCTTCTCCCGCAACTGGATGGCGTAATCGGATACTTTACGGACTCGAGCCTGCCCATGTTGCCCAGGAGCAAACGAACGTCGCTCAAAAGCACATTTGTCGGTGTAGCACCGATCACCCTTCAAAAACAGCTTCAGTTTTTCACGTCTGCACTGTCGACAGACAGCACCTGTATATCTAGCCAATTTAATCCTCCGTATTCTCTTGCAGCTGCCGATTGTAATGGGGGAGAAAGCTCCAATGAAAACAAACCCCTATCCGGCAATCCCAACACCTGTATTAAAGCCCTCGACACATGACGACCAGCCGCGTCCTTACACCCGCCTCCGCTTGGGAGGTTTACATCCATTATGGGGAATCGGAGTCACGTCACTGATATAGGAAACATCAAGCCCAACCGTCTGTAATGCCCGCACCGCAGCATCACGTCCCGGGCCAGGACCTTTGACATTTACTTCTACCTTCCGCATCCCATGGTCCATTGCCTTCTGAGCCGCTGTTTCAACAGCATTCTGCGCAGCAAAAGGGGTACTCTTACGTGACCCCTTGAAACCAAGGCAACCAGAGCTGCACCATGAAATAACATTCCCCTGCTTATCGGCGAAGGTCACAATGGTATTGTTAAAAGTCGATCGGATCGACACAATCCCCTCGGGAATGCTTTTTCGTTCCTTTCGCTTCATCTTTTGCTGTTTTGGCTTTGCCATCTGTTACTCCTGAACCTGAAAAAATTGAATAAAGGACTCCACATAGACTAACTTAGCATGGAGATCCTCAATAAAAAATTATCCTAAGAAAAACCAGCTAACGCATCATCTTTTACAAATGAAACATTAAGTTGATTTACTTCTTAATACCGGCTCCACGACGAGGACCTTTCCGTGTTCTGGCATTGGTTTTGGTCCGCTGCCCACGACAAGGCAATCCCTTTCGGTGCCGCATGCCGCGATAACAACCAAGATCCATCAGACGTTTGATATCCATGCCCACCTCCCGTCGCCGATCTCCTTCGACGGGAATCTGTTCATCAATAACCTTTCTGATATCGGAGACGTTAACCTCATCGAGATCATCACTGCTCATATTGAAAGGCAATTTTACTTCGGTTAGAATTTTTCTAGCCGTAGCTCTTCCTATGCCATGGATATAGGTTAAAGCTATCTCCATATGCTTATTTTTTGGTAAGTCAACACCAGCTATACGCGCCAAGACGAACCTCCCTTGCTCGACTCAATATTCAACAAAATTGTTCCGATCAGCCCTGTCGTTGTTTGTGCTTCTTGACTTTACAAGAAACTCTAATAACGCCATTGCGCTTAAATACTCGACAATCACTACACATTTTCTTAACGGATGATCTTACTTTCATCTTCTTGATTTCCCTTATTTCTTATTCTTTGACCTGAAGGTCACCCGTCCCCGGGTAAGATCATATGGGGATAACTCAACTGTTACCCGGTCTCCGGGCAGGATTTTAATAAAATGCATCCTCATTTTTCCGGATATATGGGCCAGCACCTTATGCCCATTATCTAACTCTACCCGAAACATGGCATTCGGTAATGGTTCAACAATAGTTCCTTCTACCTGAATTGCCTCTTCCTTCGGCATATAATATTCCTATGGACCTCTTCTTCTGGATAAAATAAAGGGGGGATAATAAACTATTTTATTATTTTTTCCCCATTTTTTTTCTACTTACAAAAAAAACATCATCAATCGAGGCGACTGAGAACCAAAGGTTCTCCCTCGGTGACTACAACCGTATGCTCAAAATGGGCTGACGGTTGACCGTCAGCAGTAACTACTGTCCACCCATCTTTTAATACTTTTACTTCGTACGATCCGGCATTGACCATTGGTTCGATGGCCAATGCCATTCCTGGCAAAAGCTTTTCGGTACGTTCACGTCGCCGATAGTTAGGAATTTCAGGAGGTTCATGGAGTTCGCTGCCGATACCATGACCAACAAATTGACGTACTACCGAAAAATGACACGCTTCAACCTGTTGCTCTACTGCGGTAGAGATATCATTGATCCGGTTACCCGGCCGAACCTGCTCTATCGCTTTTTCAAGTGCAACTCGGGTTGCCTCAATTAAATCACCCTTGCGAGCAGAAACGTTCCCGACAGGAAGAGTAATGGCAGCATCACCGTAATACCCCTTGAAACGAACCCCAAAATCTATACTAACGATATCCCCTTCATGTAACACAACTGAAGGGGAAGGAATTCCGTGAACAACTTCTTCATTAATTGAAACACACAAACTACCTGGGAACCCTCGATACCCCTTAAACGCCGGGGTACTTTTATGTGACAGAGCAAACTGCTCAGCCCATTTGTCCAACTGAAGGGTCGTCAAACCTGGTTCAATGCGTTCTTGCAACAAGGACAATGCACCGGCAACAATCCGATTCGCTTCCTGCATTTTCTGAATCTCAGCTTGAGATTTCAGGATAATCGCCCGGCCCATTACCTGCCTGATCCTTTAACGCCGGCCCCGAATTCTTCCTGTTTTCAGGAACCCGTCATAATTCCGCATGACTGTATGGGCTTCAATTTGGGATATGGTATCGATGGCCACACCGACAACGATCAATAAAGCGGTACCACCGAAATAAAAGGGCACATTCAGTTGTCGCACCAAAATGGTTGGAAGGACACAAACCGCACTGACATAAATCGCACCGATGACAGTTAAGCGGACCATAATTTTATCTATAAATTCCGCAGATTTCTTCCCTGGCCTGATTCCTGGAATAAAACCGCCGTTCTTTTTTAAATTTTCTGCAACATCAACCGGATTAAAGGTTACCGCTGTATAAAAGAAACAAAAGAATACTATAAACCCGATGTACATTGCCGTATGGAGAGGACTCCCCCATTGAAGATAAGAACTAACTCGCTGGACCCAATCAACTTTGATAAACCCACCGATAGTGGCGGGAAACATCATAATTGATGAAGCGAAAATCGGGGGAATAACCCCGGACATATTAATTTTCAGGGGAAGATGTGACTGTTGTCCACCATACATCTGTCGCCCGACAATCCTTTTGGCGTATTGTATCGGGATCCGGCGTTGGGCAGTTTCAAAGAAAATAATTACTCCGATGACCAAGAGCATCATAACCAGGAGAATCGGAAGGAAAAAAAGCGTCATATCGCCAGCGCCGACCATCTTGAATGTTTTGGCGATGGCAGCAGGCATCCTGGCCACAATCCCTGCGGTAATGATCAGGGATATCCCGTTACCGATTCCTCGCTCACTCATCTGCTCACCAAGCCACATAATAAAAGCAGTGCCCGATGTCAGAGTAACCATGGTCATTAACCGAAAAGCCCAACCGGAGTGATTCACGATCATGGCACCGCCATCTGGCGCAGCCATACTCTCCAGCCCAATACTGATAAACATCCCTTGGACGAGACTAAGGGCAACGGTAGCATAACGTGTATACTGTGTTATCTTGCGCCGACCACTCTCACCCTCTTTAGAAAGTGCCTCAAGCTGGGGAATGACCACTGTCAAGAGCTGGAAAATAATTGAAGCACTAATATATGGCATGATGCCAAGGGCGAAAATTGAAAAATTCTCCAAAGCGCCACCAGAAAACATGTTAAACATGTCAAAAAGTGTCCCGGCATTTTTTTGAAAAAATGCCGTAAGCGCTTCACCATTAATCCCAGGAGTCGGAATCTGAACCCCGATCCGGTATACGGCAAGCATCAGAAAGGTATAGGTTATCCTTCTGCGAAGCTCTGGAATATTAGCTGCTGATTGGAAACCGGCTTGCATTAGGGCATAACCTCGACCTTACCACCAGCAGCCTCGACTTTGGCCTTAGCGGATTCACTGACCTTATCGACCTTAATGGTCAATGATTTTGAAACATCACCAGTTCCAAGGAGCTTTACAAAAGTTTCTTTAGCAGAAACCAGACCACTTTCTGCCAGGAGAGCCCGATCGATGGTACTTCCAGCTTCAAAACGCTCCAAGTCCTTCAGATTGACAATTGCAAAATCTTTTTTGAATAGGTTTGTAAATCCCCGCTTGGGAATACGTCTCTGCAAGGGCATCTGACCACCCTCAAAACCAGGCTTGATGCCACTACCGGAGCGGGCCTTAGCCCCTTTATGTCCTCTGGTCGAGGTTTTCCCATGACCGGAACCTGGACCTCGACCAATTCTTTTACGTTTTTTAGTTGAGCCTGGATTCGGCGATAAATTACTAAGAGTCAGCATGATTATCCCTCCACATCAATCAGATGGGCAACTTTCTTGATCATGCCTCTGATTTCCGGGGTGTCTTTTCGCACCACAGTTTTCCTCATCTTGGTCAAGCCTAGACCGACCAAAGTAGCTCGTATCTTTTCGGTACTGCCGATCATGCTCTTTCGCAAAGTCACTTTAATATCTTTCATTATCTTTCCTTACTAATCGCAAAGGATATTGGAATCGAGACGTGGGAAAAAAAGGCCGTCTTAGCTTGCTCCAAAGAAACTGAACCTGCTCTAATTTACAAACCCAGCTCTTCAACTGTTTTTCCACGTCTCGACGCAACCTGTTCAACACTTCTCAGACTGCGCAACCCTTCCAAGGTCGCTTTGACAAGATTGTGCGGGTTGTGAGAACCAAGACACTTCGTCAATATATTCTGAACGCCGGCTGCTTCGAGGACAGCCCGTACAGCACCACCTGCAATCAAACCGGTACCTTCGGAAGCCGGTTTCAACATAACCTTACCGGCACCAAAACGACCTTCTATTTCATGCGGGATACTGGTGTCGGTAATGGATACTTTCTTCATATCAAATTTGGCTTTCTCAATCCCCTTTCTGATGGCCTCAGGGACTTGATTGGCTTTGCCGAGTCCCTGTCCGACCTTACCATTCCCATCACCAACAACACAGATGGCACTAAAGCTGAAACGCCGACCACCTTTTACGACCTTCGCTGTTCTGTTAATAAAGACCACTTTTTCAATAAGTTGATCTTCGGTATTGTCATTTTTAAAATTAGACAAGGTACACCCCCACGTTATCCCAGTAGAGTATTAAATCATTCGGTAATATTCCAATCATCAAAATACAAGACCGCCTTCCCGAGCCCCATCCGATAGGGATTTAACCCGACCATGATAAATATACCCACCGCGGTCGAAAACTACTTTTTCAATGCCTTGCTGCTTAGCTTTTTCCGCAAGCTGCAAACCGACCTTATGGGCCTTGCTGATCTTACCTTTTTCATCTGAACCCACAAGGGTACTCTCCATGGTGGACATGGCCACCATGGTATGCCCGGCAACATCGTCAATCAACTGGGCATAAATATGTTTTGCAGTTTTGAAAACACGTAATCGAGGACACTCAGGAGTCCCGCAAATCTTTTTTCTGATTCGCTTAATCCTTTTTGCCCGCGCCACAGTTTTTGGATTTGTCTTTGCCATTTCTTTGCCTTAACGCCTAGTAAACTTGATAAAAGAATGTTGATCTATCGCGATTTAATATTATCAACAACCGCTGATAAATTATTTACCGCCTGACTTGCCAACCTTCCGAACAATCTTCTCATCTTCATATCGGATCCCCTTCCCTTTATAAGGCTCAGGTTTCCGCACCTGTCTGATTCGAGCAGCGGTAAGTCCAAGCAACTCCTTATCGATGCAATCCAGCAGGATATCAGACTTCTCAACGGTAGCTCCAACACCGGCAGGAAGAGAAAACTCTACCGGATTTGAGTAGCCGACATTCAGGGTTAAAACATTTCCAGCAACAGAAGCACGATACCCGACGCCCTCAATAATCAACTTCCTCTTGAACCCTTCACTGACCCCAATAACCATATTGTTGATCAATGTGCGGGTCAATCCTGAAAAAGCATCTGTTCGTTTACTGTTATCACGGCACTTAATCTCAATTATCCCATCATTTTGTGCCATTTCGATTTCGGGCCGAACATTTCGTTCCAACGCCCCCTTGGGACCGGTGACCTTAACATTTACACCTTTAAGGTCTACCTTTACACCCTTTGGCACTGAAATGGGTTTTTTGCCAATCCTGGACATGAATCTTCTCCACTATGATAAAAAATTAAATAGTCGGACTCATCCACTACTACTTTAAATATGACGATGACGAAAAAAATTCCTGTCAACTATCATTCATCCTGAAGGTCTTAACCAAAAGTCCATCACGAAAGCTAAAGTCTAAAAATGAACATTAACAATCAAGCAAACCGAAGCATCGGTTACCAGACTTCACAGAGCAACTCACCACCAACCTGTAAAGTCCGCGCTTTATGATCAGTCATAACTCCCTGGGAGGTGGAAATAATAGCGATGCCCAGTCCACTCATGACTTTCGGAATTTCGTTTGCTTTAACATATTTCCGGCAACCAGGCTTACTGACGCGACGAAGTCCGCTGATAACCCGCTGATGATTATGATCATACTTCAAATCAATGGACAACGTGCCCTGAACCTTGTCTTGACGGATATGGTAGTCATTTATGTAGCCTTCTTCCTTAAGAATCTTGGCAACATCAACCTTAAGAGTTGAAAGCGGCATATCAACGCTCTCAAACTTTACCATTGTGGCGTTTCTAACCCTGGTAAGCATATCGGCCACGGGATCACTCATGGACATAAAGCATACTCCTCAACGTATTTTTCAATTCAAATTAACCGGCAAATTACCAGCTTGATTTGGTGACCCCGGTAACTTCTCCACGAGAAGCCAGGCTCCGAAAGCATATACGACAGACTCCAAATTTACGTATGAAAGCCCTAGACCTGCCGCACAATGGACACCGGTTATAGCCACGGACCGAAAATTTCGGGGTCCGTTGACTCTTGGCAATTAATGATTTCTTAGCCAACTCTTCCTCCTCGACCGTTTATTTTTTAAAAGGCATTCCCATGGACCGAAGCAGGGAACGACCCTCTTCATCGGTCTTGGCAGTGGTGCCGATGACAATATTCAGTCCCTTAATTTTATCGATTTTGTCATAATCAATTTCTGGAAAGATAATATGTTCCTTGATTCCCATGGCATAGTTACCGAGCCCGTCAAATGCCTTAGGAGAGACACCACGGAAATCGCGGACCCTCGGCAGAGCTATATGCATAAGTTTAGTCAAAAAATCATACATCTTCTCGCCACGAAGGGTTACCCGACAGCCTATGGGCATCCCCTGGCGGAGTTTGAAGCCGGCAATTGATTTCTTGGCCTTGGTCACAACGGCTTTCTGGCCGGCAATCATGGTCAACTCATTTGCAGCGCCCTCAATAATTTTAGGATTCTGCACAGCCTCACCAAGACCCATATTGAGCACAACCTGAGTGATCTTAGGCACCTCCATAATGCTCTTATAACCGAAAGTCTCAATCAGCTGTGGCACACAATTTTCTTTATAATGTTCCATTAAACCAGACATTTGCACTCTCCCAAAACCATCAATCCCTTTCAGGATTTGGCCTCAACCGATTCTCCGCATTTTTTGCAGAACCGGAATTTTTCTCCATTGTCCAACACCTTGACACCAATTCGCGCGGCTTTGGAACATTTTGGGCAGAGCAACATAACGTTGGAAACGTGAATTGCCGCCTCTTTTTCGATAATTCCACCTTGTTGATTAGCCACACTTGGCTTGGTGTGACGTTTAATCATGTTCACGCGCTCTACAATGATCCTGTCCGAGTCACGATAGGCATTAATAACCTTACCAACTCGGCCTTTATCCTTACCGGCGATAACTTCAACCTGGTCATTCTGTTTTATCTTTTTCATTCAGAAGCCTACTTATATGCCTGTTGTCATTAGCAAAAAACGATCAGTCAAGGACCAATCATAATCTTACCAGAATCATGGTTTTTACAATACTTCAGGAGCAAGAGAAATGATTTTCATATATCCCTTAATTCTTAATTCCCGAGCAACTGGTCCAAAAATACGGGTCCCGATCGGCTCTCCGTTATTACCCAGTAAAACAGCGGAATTATCATCGAATTTAACTGAAGTATCATCCATGCGCCGAAGTTCTTTGGCAGTTCTGACCACAACTGCCTTCAATACGTCACCCTTCTTTACTTTAGCATGGGGGATAGCCTCTTTTACAGCCACGACGATAACATCACCAATTCGTGCATACCGGCGACGGGTACCGCCAAGAACCCTGATACACAGAACCTTTTTGGCACCACTATTATCTGCAACATTTAATACAGTCTCAGTTTGTATCATCTCTTCACCAACGACTCTTCGATAACATGATTAGATTCTGATCAGTCTGCCGGGAGAAAAACAAACTACCAGTCATGCAGACACCGTTCAACAATGATCAGACGGATCAAGCAGCCCGTTCGACAATCTCCCGGAGCCGCCATCTTTTGTGTTTGCTCAACGGTCGACATTCCTCAATGGTAATCCTATCACCAACATTACAATCACCGTTGGGATCATCTGCCATATATTTGACATGTCGACGCATAAATTTTCCATATAGTTTATGTTGGACCAACCGCTCAATCCTAACAACAACTGTATTCTGCATCCGAGTACTAACCACAACACCGGTTAATTTCTGTTTATGTCTTTGAATCCCTACTTCAGCCATTTCAGCCTTCCTGTAGTCTCTATTTCATGTAATACGGTGGACACATAGCACCTCAGGTGCTCAGTCCGCCCCCGAATCAGCTTAGGCGCGAGATTTTTCAGTTAAAATTGTTTTCACTCTGGAGATGTCTTTCCGAAGCAATCTAATCTTAGCCGGATTCTCCAAGGGACGTATCCCATGTTGAAATCGAAGATTAAACAATTCTTCCGACAAATCCTTTGCCTTAACTGCGAGATCCGCTGCACTCAGCTCTCGGATATCCTTTACTTTCATAAGCTTGTATCCTTGGTAACAATCTTGGTTGCGAAAGGCAGCTTATTGCTGGCAAGCCTCAAGGCTTCTTTAGCAAGTTCTGGTTCAACACCCGAAATTTCATAAAGAATTCTACCTGGCTTAATTGGAGCAACCCAATATTCAGGACTTCCCTTACCCTTACCCATTCGTGTTTCGGCAGGTTTTTTAGTGATGGATTTATAGGGAAAAACCCGGATCCACATCTTACCACCACGTTTAACCCTTCTATTGATAGCAATACGAGCAGACTCAATCTGCTGGGCAGACATCCATCCGCATTCAATCGCTTTCAGGGCAAATTCACCGAACTCAATGGATGATCCCCGGATGGCAGACCCTCGCATCCGGCCTTTCATCTGTTTTCTAAATTTTACTTTCTTGGGGCTTAACATGTCTAATCCTCATATAACCGGAACAACGAGGTTTCCGGCAATCATTCGTAACGAAGAGACTTATTGCTCAATATCAGTTTCGGAGAGAACTTCACCCTTAAAAATCCAGACCTTGACTCCTATTTTTCCGTAGGTAGTCATAGCCTCAGCAAAACCATAATCAATATCAGCTCGGAGGGTATGCAGAGGTACCCTGCCTTCACGAGACCATTCACATCGGGACATTTCAGCCCCACCCAGCCGACCGGAACAGGCGATCTTAATACCTTTTGCACCGAACTTCAAGGCGACATTCACGGCTTTCTTCATGGCCCGGCGGAAGGCAATTCGTCGTTCAAGCTGCATGGCGACATTTTCCGCCACGAGTTGAGCATTGGCTTCAGGGCGTCGAATTTCCTGAATATCAACATGGCATTCACGTTTTGTGAAATGATCAAGATCCCGCTTGAGAACTTCTATCTCCGCTCCTTTTTTGCCGATAACAATACCGGGCCGGGCAGTATGGATCTTTACTTTGACTTTTTCACCGGTTCTGGCAATCTCGATCTTGGATACACCGGCATGAAAAAGACGTTTTTTCAAATAACGCCGTATCTTTTGATCTTCCAGGAAAAACTTTGCATAATCCCGGTCAGCGTACCAGATGGAATCCCAGGTCTTAACAATATTGAGCCTTAAACCTATAGGATTAACTTTCTGACCCAAAATAACCCTCCATTCAAAATAGTATTTGCTTTACCTAAGTAAAGACATTCCGTTGATTTCCGGCACTTATAAACCGGTTGAAAAGTCCAGATGCTTATTAATGTTCTTCAAGCACAACAGTAATATGACTGGTTCTCTTTAAAATTCTTGATGCCCGTCCCATGGCTCTTGGTCGAATTCTTTTCAGCATGGGACCACCATCTACACTCACTTTCTTAACAAAAAGAGTGTCCACATCAATCGAATCATTCTGACTTGCATTGGCAACTGCAGATTCAATAACTTTACGTAAGATCCGAGCGCCCTTTTTCGGCATAAACCGTAAAGTATTCAGGGCGGTCTCAACATCTTTTCCCCGGACGAGGTCGGCAATAAGTCGAGCCTTCTGCGGAGATATTTTTATATGTTTGGCAAATGCCTTAGCTTCCATGGCTAAAGTTCTCCTTACTAACGGAAACAGGTTTAAGATCAGTCGTTATATCAAACGAATACTGCGACCGAATGGAGAAGTCCTACTTCTTACCTTTCTTACCGCCGGTATGACCGTAGTAAGTCCGAGTCGGCGAGTATTCTCCAAGTTTCTGGCCAACCATATTTTCCGAAACAAACACCGGGATAAATTTTTTCCCGTTATGGACAGCAAAAGTCAGACCGACCATATCCGGAATGATGTCGGACCGTCGTGACCAGGTTTTAATGACTTTGCGTGATCCGGTTTCCTTAGACTTACTGACCTTTTTCATCAGATGGTCATCAACGAATGGTCCTTTTTTAACAGAGCGACCCACTTTTCAACCCCCTCTTATGACCGTTTAGTGACAATGTCTTTATCAGACGTTTTGCGCTTTCTCGTCTTATATCCCTTGGATGGCATACCCCAAGGAGAACAGGGATGTCGTCCACCTGAACTCTTCCCCTCACCACCCCCCATCGGATGATCAAAAGGATTCATTGCCACACCGCGCACTTTGGGACGATTGCCAAGCCATCGATTCCGGCCGGCCTTACCAAGTTTTCGTCGCTCATGCTCGACATTCCCAATCTGACCGATACTCGCCCGGCATTTACGATGAAAACGCCTGACTTCGCCGGAGGGAAGTTTGACCAAGACGTGATCACCTTCCTTAGCCATCAACTGGGCAGATGTTCCGGCGCTTCTGACTAACTGAGCACCTTTATCGATCTTCATTTCAACATTATGAATGGTAGCACCGAGTGGCATATTACCCATGGGCATACAATTCCCGGGTTTTATGTCAACCACTTCTCCGGCCTCAACCATATCACCAACTTTCATTCCCAGAGGCGAAATAATATATCTCTTTTCACCATCTGCGTAATTCAGTAAGGCAATGTTCGCTGATCGATTCGGATCATATTCAATTGTAGCAACCTTGGCAGGGATGTCGATCTTATCACGTCTGAAATCGACCTCACGATATTTTCTCTTATGCCCGCCACCATTATGACGGACGGTAATCCGACCATAATTGTTACGCCCACCGGTCTTATTCAATGATTTGACCAGTGCCTTTTCCGGTCTCGCCTTAGACAATTCCGGATTGGCTATGGTTACCAGTGTCCTTTTGCCAGGAGATGTCGGTTTATAGGTCTTAGTTGGCATTTCAAACCCCAATTAAGTTTATTACTTCAACATTTATCTTCAAATCTGAAAAAAAAAGCTTTGTTCAGACTTACAGATCACTCAAAAAATCAATTTTATGACCATCAGCGAGAGAAACATAGGCCTTTTTCCAGTCATTCCGGCGGCCCGAATGGCGTCCAACTCTCTTGGTCTTACCATGCATATTGGCAATACGAACCTTGTCGACCTTAACCTTAAAGAGTTTTTCTACAGCCTCTTTGATTTCAATCTTATTGGCTTGAGTATCGACCCTCATCACAACCTGATTGTGCTCTTCCTGCAAAGTCATTCCCTTTTCGGTAAGACAAGGTTTTTTCACCACGGTACAAATATTTTTCATGACAATAACCTCTCCTCTAACTGTCCGAGGCTTTCCTTGGTCAGCATTATTTTTCTGTGCAGGAGAATATCATAAACATTCAATCCAGTCGTAGGCATCACTTTGAATCCAGGAACATTCCTTGAAGAACGTTCCAAATTTTCATTGGAACCAGCGGTTATGATCAAGGCGTTATCAAAGTCAAAATTATTCATGACCTCAACAAAACCCTTGGTCTTTATTTCCGCTAATTGAAAATCATCAATTACCATGAGATTTTCCTCTGAAAAGCGAGAACTTAAGGCCATACACAATCCGAGGCGTCTAACTTTCTTAGGAATTTTATAGCTATAATCACGAGGCTTAGGACCAAAAGTCGTACCACCACCGCGCCACAGTGGCGAACGTCGAGAACCGGCTCGTGCCCTTCCCGTACCTTTCTGCCGCCAGGGCTTGGCTCCTGTACCCCGAACTTCAGCCCGAGTTTTAGTGCTGGCCGTTCCACTTCGTCTGCAGGCTAGTTGCATCCGAACTATATCATGAATGATATAAGGCTTGACCTCAACTCCGAAAATTGAATCGTTCAGGTCAACTTCGCCGATCTTTTCTTTTTTCATGTTATAAACTTCTGTAACTGCCATTGTATGGCACCCCCAACGTGTGTTGTACGAGTATATGACGTTCAACCCGAAAGCTTGTTCCAAGTTTGTTTTAGAAAACAAATCTACTTTATAAAAATCTGCAGTAAACCCTGTTTAGAACCGGGAACATTACCGCGAACCAACATAACATTGGACTCGGGGCGAATATCAACGACAATAACATTTTTCTTGGTCACCAGATTATTTCCCATCTGACCGGGCATTTTTTTACCCTTTACAACTCGACTCGGCCAAGCACTGCAGCCAATAGAACCAGGTGCTCGATGAAACATGGAACCATGGGTATCCCGACCGCCTTTGAAGCCATGCCGTTTTATAACACCCTGAAAACCTCGACCTTTGGCCCTACCGCTGATATCAACCAAATCACCGGTATTGAATAAATCAGTCATACTAATCTGCTGCCCGACCTCATATTTTGAAGAATCATCAACCCTAAATTCTTTAATATGATAGAAACCACCCTGCCCAGCGGCCTTGACATGGCCCTGCATAGGTTTCGTCATCCGAGACTCTTTTTTTGGATCAAAGCCGATCTGGATGGCACTATATCCGTCCTTATCATCGGTCTTAACCTGGAGAACGGTGCAAGGGCTGGCTTCAATGGCAGTTACCACGATCGCCGCACCTTCAGCAGAATAAACCCTGGTCATTCCGACCTTTTTACCAAGTATCCCTATTTTCTTAGGCATATAACTACCCATTTATCCTAAATTTGAATTAAAGCTTGATTTCAACATCAACACCGGCTGACAACTGCAACTTCATCAGTGCATCAATGGTCTGTTGTGTCGGCTCAAGGATATCAAGCAACCTTCGATGGGTCCTCATCTCAAAATGTTCACGTGATTTCTTATCCACGTGGGGAGACCTGAGAACACAATATTTGTTGGTTGAAGTCGGTAGTGGAATAGGTCCAGCAATACTGGCTCCGGTCCGTTTGGCAGTATCAACTATCTCCATGGTTGATTTATCCAGGAGCTTGTGATCATAGCCCTTCAACCTTATACGAATTTTCTGAGTCGGAAGCATGGGTATTCACCTTACTCGATTATCTGATTAACAACTCCGGCGCCAACGGTACGGCCACCTTCACGGATTGCAAAACGCAGGCCCTCTTCCATGGCGATCGGGGTGATCAGCGTGCCCTCTACTGTCACATTGTCACCGGGCATAACCATCTCCACACCTTCAGGCAAGGTCACAACACCGGTAACGTCCGTCGTCCGAAAATAAAACTGGGGACGATAACCATTGAAAAACGGCGTATGACGACCACCCTCTTCCTTCGACAAAATATAGCATTCGGCCTTAAACTTTACATGCGGCGTAATGCTACCGGTCTTGGCCAAGACCTGACCTCGCTCAATATCCTCACGCTTGGTGCCGCGTAACAGAATACCTACGTTGTCTCCGGCCTGCCCCTGATCCAGAAGCTTCCGAAACATCTCAACGCCGGTAACCGTTGTCTTTGCCGTATCACGAATACCAACGATCGATACTTCGTCACCGACCTTGACGATACCACGTTCAATTCGTCCGGTTGCAACCGTTCCACGGCCAGAGATCGAAAATACGTCCTCTACCGGCATCAAAAACGGTTTATCGATATCGCGCTCCGGTTCAGGGATGAAGGTATCACAGGCT
>JAHJAA010000072.1 GCA_018814305.1 Pseudomonadota bacterium | reverse complement strand
GCCGCTTTAAAATAAATTATAACCGTGAAAACAAAGTGTTATTGATTTTTGTGCCTCATTCTTAATGTCCAAAGTTTGCGAAGCCACTAACAACAAACCTTGATTTTATTGGGGTTATAAACACTTCGGGAATTGCTGTTATGAGCTATAGCCTCCTGCGGGTTTTGTAAGGAATCTCTTTGTAATTAATTACTATACTTACCTATTTTGCCGCAGGTGATAGCTCCCTCTGGGAAAGTGCACAGGAGGAAAGTTGAAAAGAATACGAAAGATTTCAATGTTGTCTTGGATTTCCTTCCTCATGCTGACACTGAGCACAGGGGTGGGATATTCATCGGATTGCGATACTGCCAACCGGCTTGCTTCAGAGGCGGGTAAAATTGTCAGAACCAATCCTGCCGGCGCGGAGACAAAATTATCTGATGCTGTCGCAATCTGTCCCGAGAGTACGGCCCTGCTCTATAACCTGGCCGTAACCTATTACAAGATGGGTCGATTTCCGGACGCACAATACCAGCTTGAAAAAGCCGTGCGTATGGATCCTCAGTTTGCCAAGGCGTTGAATGCCTTGGCCTCTGTGATTTTGGCCGATGAGAACGGCGATCAGGCCCGGGCAGAGGAACTGGCCCGGCGTGCGGTGGCGCTGGAACCATCCAACCCGAAATTTCAGGACACCCTGGCCAAGTCAATAATTAATGTGGATGATCCTCCGGTTACTGGCCAATTCAAACCCAACGCTGTGGCGGTGGTCATCGGTAACCGGGATTATAAAAATTCCCATGTTCCGGCCGTTGATTATGCAGCAAACGATGCCGCTGTTATCCGTCAGTACCTGATCAAGACCATGGGGTTCAACGAGCGAAATATCATCTATTACCAGAACGCCAGCAAGATGGATTTATCCAAAGTTTTTGGAGTATCGGATGATTACCGGGGTGAGCTCTACTCCCGGCTCAAACAGGGAAAGTCTGATGTCTTTCTCTTCTATTCCGGTCATGGCGCCCCGGATCCAAACACCAATCAGGTCTTTCTGCTGCCCACCGACGCCGATCCCGAATCCATCAAGATTACCGGCTTTTCCCTTGACCTGTTGTATGCCAATCTGGCGAAAATCGGTGAGGCCAAGGATGTACAAAGCATGACCGTGGTTTTTGATGCCTGTTTCAGTGGTCTTTCAAATTCTGCGCCGGTCATTGCCAACGCCAGTTCCCTCGGGATCAGACCTAGGCTCCCGGTCTTTTCCCTGCCCAATGCGACGGTCATCACCAGTTCATCCGGGAACCAGATCAGTTCCTGGTATAAAGAAAAACAACATGGTCTATTCACCTATTTTTTCCTGAAAAGCATCAAGGACACTGTGAAGAAAGGGAAGTCCCTGACCGTGGGAGACATTCGGGCAAACATGCTGGATACCAGCATTGTGAATGAATATGCCTTCCGACTTTATAAACGGGAGCAGACCCCTGAGATTGTCGGCAAGTTGGATACTGTGTTGGTGGAAGCAGCAAAATAATAGTTTGCGGTCAACTGCATACTTCCCATTTTTTAAGGATAAACACATGAAAAAACTCCTCTCATGCATGTGCTGCTGGCTGGTACTTGCCACTTTTTTGCCGTCCCCGGCCGTGGCGGAATTTGATGAAGATTTTGAAGCCGTGGAAAAAGGTCTTCTCAAAAAGCAGCCTGAAAATCAACTCCCCCCTTCCTTTCTAAAAGAAGAGCTGCCTCCCCCCGTGGCCCAAAATGCAAAAAAAGATGATGGTGGCTCCAACTGGCTCAGGTGGACCCTCGGTGTCCTGGCTGTTGGCGGTGTCGCGGCTGCAGCTGGTGGCGGTGGCGGTGGTGGTGGTGGCGGTGGAAGCAGCAATAGCGGAACGACTTCAATGAGCGTCAGTTGGTAGAAGGAAAGGACGAGAGGATATTCGAATGAATAAGACACTATCAATGAGCGCGAAACTCATAATCGTTTTTTTGAGCCTGCTTCTTTCCTCCTGTGGTGGCGGAGTCGAACACTCTTCTTCATCAGGGGAAACCGTTGGCATGACCATGCGATTGGTCTGGGAGGATGGCGGAGGATCGTTGTCTCGCGCAGTCACCACCCCTCGCTCTGCTCCGTCCGGAGTTGTCACGGTGAGCTGCCGGGTGACCGGTTCTGGTATGAACGAGATAGTCAGTGATTTTGCTGCTTCGGCCGGTTCCGGGGTAATTCCCGAAGTTCCGGTTGGGACAGCCCGAGTTTTGTCTGTTCAGGGGCTCGATAGCAGCCAGAACATCATCTACCAAGGTGGCCAGTCAGGGATCACATTGGTTTCAGGTCAGCCTTACGATTGCGGGACCATTACCATGACCGCGGTGAATGTTTCCGATTCCAGTGATGTAGATAATGATGGTGATAGTTATACCGAAATCCAAGGCGACTGTGATGACACCGACAGTTCCATTTACCCCGGCGCCTTTGACACCTGCGAAGACGGTGTAGACCAAGATTGCTCGGGAAGTGATGCGGTTTGTGGTGCTGATCCAGGAGGATCGACAGACCCCAATGATATCGATGATGATTACGACGGCTATACGGAAAATCAGGGTGACTGCAGTGACCATAATAACACGATCTACCCAGGTGCTATTGAGATCTGTGGTGATGGGATTGCCCAAGATTGTTCTGGAGGAGATGAACTCTGCCTGAGCGATATAGATCACGACTTGGATGGATACACCGTGAGCCAGGGTGACTGTGATGATTTTAATGATACGATAAATCCTGGTGCCACCGACATTGCAGGTGATGGAATTGATAGGGATTGTTCAGGTTATGCCTCAGTGATATCAGCTGGTCAAATATGGCTAGATAGAAACCTTGGTGCTTCAAAAGTTGCTACCAGTGAAAATGATGAAACCGCGTATGGTGATCTCTACCAGTGGGGCAGGGGGACTGACGGGCATGAAAAACGTACCAGTCTGACAACACCAACAAATAGTAATACCGATGTTCCCGGTCATGGCGATTTTATAATTTCAAATACTTCCCCGTTTGATTGGAGGCTTCCGCAGAACGATAACCTATGGCAAGGTGTATTCGGGACCAACAATCCATGTCCTGCCGGATTCAGAATGCCAACGCACACCGAATTGGAGACGGAAAGAGTCTCTTGGGGGAGTCAGAATTCAGCAGGGGCTTATGCATCACCTTTAAAGCATACTCAGCCGGGTTTGCGTGATCGTAAGGATGGCAGTATTGACCAGGTAGGAAGCGGGGGCTATTACTGGAGCAGCACGGCCAATGGTAACACCGCACAATACTTAAGCTTCAACAGTGGCAGTGCATACATGGACAATTATCTAGGTCGCTCGGTTGGCTACAGCATCCGGTGCATTCAGGATGACGCTTTTGTCTATGACTATGACGGTGATGGATTTACTGTGAGTCAGGGTGATTGTGATGATGGTGATTCCACGATTCACCCTGGTGCAACTGATGTCCCTGGTGATGGCATTGATCAGGATTGCTCAGGGTCTGATGCAACTATATCTTTTGGAACCGTAACTTCAGTCGGGCAGGTATGGATGGATCGGAATCTAGGTGCTTCTCAAGTCGCTACAAACTCTAACGATTCGGAGGCCTATGGTGATCTCTACCAGTGGGGCCGGGGAACAGATGGACATGAAAAACGGGATAGTCCATCCACTTCAACACTCAGTTTATCTGATACACCAGGGCACGGAAGTTTTATTTTAAATGCGATTAGCCCGTATGATTGGCGTAGTCCCCAGAATGATACTCTCTGGCAGGGGGTATCAAGTCCCAACAATCCCTGTCCTGCCGGTTTCCGACTGCCCACGGAAACAGAATTTGAAACTGAAAGAGTATCATGGAACAGTAACAATTCAGCTGGTGCCTTTACCTCACCCTTAAAGCTTGTTTGGGCAGGTGATCGCGGTCGCCTTGATGGTACGATCCGCAATGCAGGCATCGTCGGCCACTACTGGAGCAGCTCGGTGTATGGCAGCGACGCACGCGACTTGAGCTTCAGCAGCAGCCTCGCTGACAGGGTTTCTTACAACCGTTCCTACGGCTTCAGTGTTCGGTGTATTCAGGATTAAGCCTCTTTGTTTGAGTGGGAAATGTAGGCAAAGGGGGACATCCTAGGAGGGGCTGGGGGACGTTGTTTAATTGTTGAATAAGATGTTTCTATTTGCTATAAACGAATTATGCCCCGTCAAGCCCGCTTAGACATACCAGGTCTCCTGCAACACGTAATTGTTCGTGGAATTGAGCGACGCAATATTTTTCGTGACAATACCGACCGCAACGCATTCTGCGAACGTCTTTCCATATGCAAAGGGGGACGTTGTTTAATTGTTGAATAAAATGTTTCTGTTTGCTATAAACGAATTAGGGGCTGCAAAGGGGGACGTTGTTTAATTGTTGAATAAAATGTTTCTGTTTGCTATAAACGAATTATGCCCCGTCAAGCCCGTTTAGACATACCAGGTCTCCTGCAACACGTAATTGTTCGTGGAATTGAACGACGCAATATTTTTCGTGACAATACCGACCGCAAAGCATTCTGCGAACGTCTTTCCAGACTATTACTTGAAACAGAGACAGATTGTTTCGCCTGGGCTCTTATTCCCAATCATTTCCACCTACTTATCCGGACCAACAGAATAGAACTTAAAGAATTCATGCGGCGACTGCTGACTGGTTACGCCGTAACTTTTAACAGACGCCATCGCCGAGCCGGACATGTTTTCCAGAATCGTTATAAATCAATAGTCTGCGAAGAAGAGACGTATCTCCTCGAATTGATCCGCTATATTCATCTCAACCCCCTTCGGGCCAAAATTGTTCCTTCTCTTGATTCTCTAAACACATATCAATGGAGTGGCCATTCTGTATTGATGGGTACTAAAACTTTTGAGGGGCAATCGACAGACGAAGTTCTGCGCAGATTCGGAAACCTTGAAGATATTGCCCGCAATGAATATTTCAAATTTGTTGTTGATGGGGTTTCGCAAGGAAGAAGAGATGAACTGGTCGGGGGAGGATTACAAAGAAGTACAACTGGTCTCTTGAAACCAGTCGACGAACCTGAATCATATGATGCACGTGTGCTTGGTTGCGGATCTTTTGTAGATCAACTTCACCAAGAGAATGAACTTAGAGAGGTGCTGTCCTCAGGAATGACTCTTGTTGAGCTATTTCAACGGGTGGAGCAATATTTTGGTGTAGAGTCAGGGAAACTCGCCTTCCGGAGTAATAATTCAAACCATATTAAGGCGCGGGATACCTTTTGTTTCATTGCAGTTCGGAAACTGTTGTATCCCGGAACTGAAGTTGGAAAAATTCTGAATATTCAACGCTCGGCGGTAAGTCATGCTGTCCGACGTGGACAGTTAATAACTACCAAAGATGCAGATATGATTGATAAAATTTTAAACAGACAAACGGCTTAAGTGTTAAACAGTTAAACAACGTCCCCTGGGCCCCCCCCCAACGTCCCCTGGGCCCCCCCGTCCCCTGGGCCCCCCTTTGAGGGGGTCATCCTGATTTCACTCTCGAACGGTCTAGCTCATGGTCCCATTTGGTGAGCACCAGAGACCGATTTTCCTCTTCTTCCACCAGCTGATAGAATTCGCATTCGGTGCATTTGATAAATTTCAAGGCGATGATGTTCAGTTTGTTGCAGCTGGTGTTTTCTATCATCCAGCAGAATCTACCGGCGCACTGACCACCATTTACACCATCGAACTCCTGGTTGATTGCCGCCGGGCAGACCCCTTCTGTTTCGGCTTTTCGGCCTCCCGGCTCACGGCCGCAATTCTTGTACTCCCAACAGTTTGTTCTTTTTTTCATAATGATCTTTCATAGGTTGATGTGCTTTTGGGCTTTGGTGAAAGAAAACCTTACAACTTAATTGATTTCGTGTCTGTAGGGAATTTGCTGATTTTTTTGTAGGAAAAACCTTACGAACGGATATCTTTTTTTGCCGCCTAGTGGTTTGAAGAGGAGGTGGGGTAAGCAAAGATTTGCCACCCCTTTCTGGATTGTTCTATCTGGAGCAATCAGAGAAATTTGGGATCAGTAAGGTGTATCGACGATCTCGACCATTTTTTTTCAACCCAGACGATAGGTCACCGGCACAATGAGTTCGGCGCGAATTGGTGGACAGGGGAAGGGAGCGGCCTTCTTGATGGTAGCCAGGGCGTTGTTATCCAAGACCGGGAAGCCGGAACTCTCCACCAGGGTCATGGTGATGATTTCACCCTGTTCACTGATCACGAAACGGACTATTACCTTGCCCTCCCAACCCATCTTTCGGGCAATCTGCGGGTAGTGAATGCTGCTCTGAATCAAGGTTGTAATATGGACGAATTGGCTCTTCAGGTAGACAGCGCTGGCCTCGGCTGTGGGTTCCCCGGTCCTGATGATACCGTTTGCGGCTAAAGTATTATCGGCAATGATCGCCGATGACTCTGCGGCCACCAATTCATCGGTTTCGGCCGTTACCGTTTGAGCCCGTTGAGGTTCTTGGTTTGGAAGAGGTTCCTCCTGCCGGATCGGCTGGGGCGGTATTGGGTGGATGACCGGTCTGGGTAGGGCCATGGCCACTACTTCCTGAGGAATCAGGGGTGGGGCCGAGGGTAATTCCGGCAGCGGTTCGGTGATCTTGTTCATGGGTTTAACGGGGGATGGCATGGCAGTGATCGTGGCGTCGGCGGTGAGTGGTCTGGCTCTAGTGGCTCGGGGAGGTTGGGCCGAGGGGGGAGCCTTAACGGCACAGCGCTCGGTGATACTGAAATCGATCACTAGGGGGGTATCAATCTTGGGTAGCAGCCCACCCATGGAGAGAACGGACCAGAGTACGGTCCCGTGGACCAGGAGTGAAAAGCCATAGCTGAGGCCCCGGTGAGTCATGATTGGCTCTCCGTCTGCAGGCTGACCTTGGTGAAGCCGAGTCCCTTGACCAGGTCCATGATGTCAACGAATCGTTGCAGGGCAAGGGCCTGGTCGGCCCGGATCAGAACCGGGGTCGTCTTGTTGTGGGTCTTTAAGGTGGTGGCAAGGTGCTCAATGGGCGCGGCAACCGCATCGAGAAAGAGGGTGCCTTGGCGGTCGATGGTAATGGTGATCGCAGCGGGCGCGGCCATCCCGCCGGCGGTTGCCTTGGGCAGTTCCACCGGGATTGAGCCCACGGCGATAAAGGTCGAGGTGGTTAAAACAATGGTCAACAGGACCAGCATCACATCCACCAGGGGGATGACATTAATAGTTTCAAACCCTTTCTCGTCCATCACGGATCTCCCATTCCAACAGTAAGACCTTGGCCTTGCGCAGCAGCAGATTGTAGCTGGTGATCGCCGGGATCGCCACCACCAGACCGACGGCGGTAACCTTTAAGGCCAGGGCCAGGCCGATCATGATCTTGCCGGTATCCATGAAGCCGGTCTGGCCCATGGAATAAAAGGTCAGCATGATGCCGAGTACCGTGCCCAAGAGACCGATATAGGGGGCATTGCTGCCGATGCTGGCGATCAGGTGAATCTTTCTGGTCAGTTCCAGTTCCAGGCTCTTGCGGTCGCCATAGTCCTCGATCCGCAGTTTTTTCATCACCAGATAGCGTTCAACGCCGATGGCCAGAGCGACCACACTCATGGTCACCAGCAGGCCGATGATGCCGTAATCAATTGCATACTTGAGCCATTCCATGGCCGAATCCTCCGTAGATCATCTGAACCCCGAGCAGTATCATGATGAGCATGGCCGCTCCCTGAAGGTAGGGGGTGAGTCCCCTGACCTCACGGTTCAATTTTTGTGAAATAAGGGCCAGACCGCCGCCGGCAATGAGCAGTGGCGACAGGGTCAGCCCCAGCCCGTAGTAAAACCCCAACGCTATCCCCTGGAGAATGGAATCCTGCCCGCTGGCCAGGACCAGGATAGCCGCCAGCGGTGGGCAGGGGATAATGCTGGTGGCTGCCCCCACGGCCATCAGAGGCAGTCGGGTTGCCGGGCGACATTTGCTCCGGCAGCGGTGGCGAGCCGTGAAGGGGATGGCCAGGGCCACCAGGATCAGGACAAGCCCCATCACGAGTTTCAGTTCGGCGCCAGGGTGCAGTTCACGACCGAGGGCGGCGGCGAGCCCGGCCAGGGTGGCGTAACAGGCAATTTTCCCGATACCGAAGGAGAGGGCGCCCAGCACTCCGTCCTTAAAACCATTGCCGGTGGCCAGGAGATAGGGGCCGATAATGGGCAAACAGGTCAACGAACAGACCGTGACCCCGGAGATCAGCCCCAGGGTGAACAGGGTGGCGCCATCAACCATTGGCGATCTCCCGGCGGTCGTAAAAGCTCTCCCGGGCCAGGACGGCGGCCCCCAGGGCCGTGGTGATTTGCGGTTGTTTCGGGACAACCACTTCGCGCATCAGTTCGGTTTCCAGGGCCTCGATCAGGCCGGGATTGAGGGCCGGACCACCGTCGAAGAGCACCGTGTCTTGAACCCCCAGTCGTTTGGCAATCCGGGCAACCCGGCGGGCAATGGAATAATGAATACCGGCCACCACCTCTTCCTTGCCGTGGCCGTGGGCCAGCAGACTGATGATCTCCGATTCGGCAAAGACCGTGCAGGTGCTGTTGATGGTCAGGGGAACCTTCTGCGAACGCCGGTGGCAGTCGCCCAGTTGGTCAACCTCCATCTCCAGGTTTCGGGCGGTCATCTCCAGGAAGCGACCGGTGCCGGCGGCGCATTTATCGTTCATGGCAAAGTCCTTGACCTGGCCCTGGTCATCAAGGAGGATCACTTTGAGATCCTGACCGCCGATATTGATGATGGTCCGAATGTGATGGTCCTCACCCCCGGCCCGGCGGGCGCCGGCGGCATTGGCGGTGATTTCGCTGATGGAGGCGTCCGCTTCTTTAAATAATTTACGGCCGTATCCGGTGGTGACCATGGCGGTGACCTGGTCTGGTCGAATCCGGTGGCGGTCCAGGAGGGTGTGGTAGGCCTCCCTGGTGTTGTTGTGAAAATGGCTGCCGCTGGGGCAGACGCTATGGGCAACGCAGTGTTCGTGGTCATCAATCAGGGCGATCTTGATGGTGGTCGAGCCCATATCGATACCGGTAAAAAAACTCATTTTTTCCTCCTGCGGGCGATGATTGATTCAATGAAGGCCTCGATCCGGGTGGCCAGTTGCCCCTGGTCTTCGGGGCTGTAATCGGTTTCCAGGTAGAGCATGGGGACTCCGATTCCGCTTAGGGTAGTATTGATCTGGCGTTGTTCCATCTCGTAGGGGAGGCATCCGGAAAAGGCCTGGTAGACCACCCCTTCGATTCCCCGGTCCCTGATGAGCTCCACCAGGCGCCGACTGCGGTCGTGATTGGGGGTCAGGCATGGGCAGGTGCATGGTTTCAGGGCGCGATCGGCCACTGCCGGAACCATGTCGTTCAAGGTGACCTGGTCATAGGCCACTCCATCGGAGAGCAGGCGGTTGGAGGAGCAGACCTCGTCGGCCACAATGACCCCGCCGGATTGCTCCACCAGGATCGGGACCTTGAGGTTGGGAAAGATCGGCGGTGATCCGGTCAGCAGCAGCCGGGGGGCGGCCCGGTTGCCGACGGTCAACCCGGCCTGTTTTCGCTCCTCGAGTTCAGTGATCAGGTGGTGGACCGCATTCCCCCAGCGTTCGGGGTCATCAATAAAATAGCCGCTGGTCACCAGGAAGATATCCTTGCCGAAGATCACCGGCCCCCCCGATTTCCGCAGGTCATCCAGCCGGCGGAACAGGGCGCTGGCCGCGCTCCCCTGGGTAATGGCCGCTTGCAAGCTCCTGGCGGTGATCTTGCGGCCGGTGATTCCCTGGAGATCAAGGGTGAACTGCTTGACCGATTCCTGCCAGTAGAGGCGGGAGGCTTCACTGTCCTTGGTGGAAGGCATTTCCAGGTTGTAAACGGGGTAGGGCATGGTGGCGATCATCTCGCCGCATTTCTTTTTCTGGTCGCAGGTCGTCGGGATGACCACCGCCGCGAGTTCGCGGCCCCAGTCCGGGTGGTTGGCGTGGAGCATACCGGTGGTGGCCCTGACTAAAGGGCACGATTTGGCGGGTAACATTTCAGCCCCCACCTGGTCGAAGGCATAGGCCCCACTGCACAGTCGCAAGGGTTTGGCCCCTGCGGCCACGATCAGTTCATCGGGAACCTGGAGGCACATGGTGCCGATGACCTTTTGTTCTGCCGGTCGGGGTGGCAGGGTGAGTCCATCGGCAAAGGTCCGGCGGAAAAAATCGTAAAAATAATCCATGGCCTTGGGTTGATCGGGGAAATCCGTGAGGCGCTGGAGGGTCTCGGTTGCCTCCATACCCAGGTGAAGGCGGGTGGTCTTCTGCATTCGGGCGAAGCGTTCATTTTCCATGGGTCCGCCTCCCCATCCGGGTAAAAAATCCTTTTTCCGTCGATTGGTAGATCGGCAGGCCCAGAAAGGTGATCTTCAAGCACCCTTCCTCGGGGCACATCTCAACGCATTTGAAGCACATCATGCAGTCATCCTTCACTATATTATGGTGGTCCAGATCGTCGGCAATGGCCCTGATTCCCACATCGCAAACCCGATAGCAGTTGCCGCAGCGGGTGCATTTGGTGCCGTTCTTGGTCAGTCGCAGCAGTCCGGCCCGGTGAAAGATAGTGTGCAGGGCGCTCATCGGGCAGAACAGGCAGAAGAATCGCTTTTTGTAAAAGGCCCCGGCCAGGAAGAGCCCGGTGACCAAGAGGCCGAGGGTGGTGAGGACCATCTTGGTGGTGGAGCTGAAATCGATGGCCAGTTGGGAGAGATCGCCTTGAAAGATCGGGAGGAGAGTCCGGCCCGGGCAGATCATGCAGAACGGCACCCCGAAGTCGTGGTTGAGTTTGGGTAGCCCAAAAAAGGAGTTGCCGATGGCCATGGGCAGCAGGATCAATAAGGCCAGGAGGATGTACTTGATGGTGCTGAGGCGCTGAAAGACCCCTTCGCCGTAAGTTGCGTACATGAGGCCGGTCTTGCGCCGCGCGGCGGTCAGCCAGTCCTGGATGGTGCCCAGCGGGCAGAGAAAGCCGCACCAGGCCTTGTTGAGCAGCATAAAGATACCGACAAAGGTGAGGAACCCCATGACCACGCCGATGCCGCGTCCTGAAAAGAGGCGATTCCAGGGGAGGGACATCTGGTGCTGAAATCCCATCAGGTAGCAGGAACCTCCGCGCTGGTCGGTGAAGACACAGGCAAAGGTCGGCAGTTCGTTGCCGATGTTGACGGCCAGGTAGCCGCCGTAGACCAGCAACAAAAAGGCTACGATCTGGGTCCAGAAGCGCAGGCGGCTGATCCTGATGGTGTTGATGAAGTCTCGGAACCTATTCATCAAAGACAATCCTGGCTGAGGGTTTTTTACGGCGTTCCCGGTAGAAAAAGACCCCGCCGCCGGTGAGGGTCAGGCCGACCAGGGAGATGGTTAGCCCGGCCAGGCGCGATGAATAATCCGCTTGGGCCGGGCTGTAATGCCAGGGGAGGGTGGTGACATAGGTTGCCCGCTCGTAAGGGACACCCTGAAAGGTGCCGGGCTGGTTGGTTTCAAAGGTGGCGGTGAGCAGAAAACTCGAGCGTTTGGTGCGGTTAAAGTCCGTCCAGCTGGATGGGTAATAATCCCTGATCAGCTGGACCGTGGCCCGGCCGACGTCATCGGTTGTGACTTCTTTCCGCCATTGCTGTTCGGTGGTTACGGTAATCCGGGCTCCTTCCACCGGCTGGCCATTGTGGAGGACCCGGATGGCGAGTGCCTGGCCGGAAGTGACCTTTGAATGGAAGTTGGTATCCCAGAGATCATTGGCCACGATTTCGAGAGGAATCTCGCTCAGGGGTTGGGGCTGGGTCCGGTGTTCGTCGAATTTATGTTCGTGCCCCCAACCGCAGTTATGATGCATGGTAATCCATTGGGCAATCCGCACCACCAGGGTTCCCTCCTCGACGCCCTGCTCCATCACATAGACCGTATTGGCCCCGTGAATCGGCCCATCGCCCATGGGGGTGGCAAAGGAGAGCTTGGGATCCACCCCCAGTTGCAGGGTGGGTTCCAGCAGGGAACCGTCGGGGCGGCGAACCAGGGCGGTGACCTGGGCCAGTCGCCGCAGATTGCTCAGGTAATAGGTCCGCTCGGGTTGCGGCTGATGTTCGGATTCGCTGACCGGACGACCTCCACCTTTCCCCCCCCGGCCCTTTTTCCCAGGGTTGGGGGGGGCGGCAGGGCCATGGGAATCACAGACTTCACCAGTCGGAGTGGCGGGGGCCAGTTGCAGGCGCAGAGGGGGGAGTCGTGACGAAGGGGTGGCGCCGACCTCGGACATATCCACCAGGCCGGTTCCCGCCAGCACTAGGAGGGCGAGGGTAAATTGCCCGACGGGCCAGCTCATTTTGATCCTCCTCCCCAATGGTAGGAAAGACCGGCATAGAAGGTGCGTGGCGCCCCGGAGTAAAGGGACATGAAGTCCTCGCTGGTGCTGGCGCTCACATAGGTGGCATATTCTTCGTCGGTCAGGTTGAGGATATGCACCCAGCCGGACCAGCTCCGCCAGTCGTAGCTGGTCCGCAGGTGAAAGAGGTCGGGGCGGTCATAGGAGTAGAGGTTGGCCTCGTCGGCGAACTGGTGACTGACGGTATCCAGCTCGAGTTCCACTTCCAGGTTGGTGAGGGGCTCGATGATCAGTCTGGCATTCAGGTGATTGGCCGGCGAGCGTGGCTGGGTGTTGCCGCTGTAGTCGATACCGCCGGTGACATAGGAGTCATATTCGTTTTCGGCATAGGTGTAGGACAGATTCAGGCGGACATGGTCGATGGGGAGGATGGTTGCCTGAAATTCTATCCCCCTTTGGGTGGCCTTGCCGGCATTGATGTAGAGGGTGCTGTCGTCATTGACCACGATCTTGTCCTTGATGTCCATGGTATAGACCGAGCAGTCGATCCGCAGCCGTTTTTCCCAGAAGGAACTGCGTAGCCCGATTTCATAGTTTCTGGCCTTTTCCGGGCTCAATCGGTGATTGCCGTACCGTGAGGTCCAGAGCTGGCTGGTGGTCGGGACCACGAAACCATCGGAGTAATTGAGGTAGCCATTGAGGGCCGGGCTGATCTCGTAGGTGAGTCCCGCCTTGGGACTGAACTGGGAAAAGTCCTTGTCGCCGCCGGTGCCGCCGCCCAGACGGTCATCCACTTCATAGGTGGCGGCGTCATAACGGCCGCCGGCGGACAAACGCAGTCTGGTAAGGGGGGAGAATTCCAGCTGGAGATAGGGGGCGAGGACCGTGGTGGTGATATCGTATGACTTGGCCAGATCGCCGACGGTATAGGATTCATAGCGATTGGTGATGGGGTCCATGGTCACAGCCAGGTCATAGGACTTGGAGTCGTTGGTGCCGTTGACCAGGTCGAGGCCGGTGTTGATCCGGGCCCGGGCGAGGCTCAGGTTATGGCTGTAGAACAGCTGCAGGTTGAAGTCGGTGGCGTCGGAGCTGTTCAGACTGCCGATATAGGGCCGGGGCTGCCGGCCATAGGTAAGTTGCCGGATGGAGTAGTTGGGAATGCTTTTCTCCTCCACATCCCGCATGGCCAGGGTGGCCCGGAACTCGGCTTCGTCCAGGTAGAGGTTATAGGTGAGGGCCGGGGCGAGCTTGTCGGACTCGTTATAGGCAAAGGAGTGATAACTGTGCTGCCAGTCGGACTTGAAGTCGGCTTCGGAAATGGAGCCCGGAGAATCGTTTTCCGAGCGGATAAAGTCGGTCTTGAAGGAGAGCAGGGAGATGTCGTTGGGGGTGTAGTTGACCTTGACCGAGGCGGCTTCTTTCTCAAGCGATGAGTGTTCGCGCCAGCCGTCGCTGTCCACCTGGCTGAGATCGACGTTAAAACCGTATCGGCCAGTGCCGCCGCTGCCGGAAAGGGATGAACGGACCTGATGATAATCGCCGATCTCGCTGCGAATCGTGGCCTGGGGGGTAGCGGAAGGCTCCTTGGTGATCACATTGATGATCCCGCCGATGGCGTTACTGCCGTAAAGTGCTGAGGCCGGTCCTTTGATGATCTCGATCCGGGCGATGTTGTCGTTGTTGATTCCCAGAAACTGGCTGGAACTGCCGGAGCCGTAACTGGCGGTGGGGACCCCGTCGACCAGGACGATGGTGTAGGGATTGGTGAAATGGGTCGGGACCCGGATGGCGGTTAACTCCGATTCGCCGCCGAATCCCTGGGAGTTGATGCCGGGGATGGTGGTGAGGAATTCCTCGGGGTTTCTGGCTTTGATCGTCTCAAGCTCCTGGTTGGTGAGCAGACTGACACTCACCGGGGTATCCTTGATCTTTTCGGAGACCCGGGAGGCGGTCACCACCACCTCGTCGAGTTCCTGCCGGACTTCCTGGGCACCGGCCGTCTGGGCCAATAAGGTCAATACAAGTATGGGGAAAATTGAACGCACGGACTCTCTCCTGGTTTTCTAGTCGGTTAGTTGATCGAGGTTTGAAGCCAACAGGCTGTCGTTTAGGCTGGGAATACTATCACAAGGTGGTATGGATGAAAATGTGGCAAATTGCCGCAGGGGGGCAATGGTAGAGGGAGGATATCCTATCCTCTTTTGGGCACCAACTCAACAAAAGTCAAGAGGGGTAATCTTCGAATATATTGAGGGGTTTTCTAAGGGGAACCAGCTTGCTGGACGCGGGATTCAATGAGCCCGGTAAAATGCGAAGTTTCGGTAGATACCGCTTAACGAACTGCCCGTGAATTTGGGGGGGCAACGTGCTAGAATCTTTTCCGTACCGGGCTAAAAGAACCTGGTATCGGTGAAAAGAAAAAAAGGGAAGACAGGCTTGAATATTAAAATCAGCCCGGCTTCCCTTTTTCTATGCTGCTTTGTTGCCTAACAGGTCATGGCTTACGGGGCCGTGACGGTATTGGCGATTAATGTAGTTTCGGTCTGGGCCAACGCCCTGCCAACTAACGTGGCGCCGGTATTCAGCACGATCGCGGTTTTACACAAGATAATTCCCTTGAATTGCGCCGTCGTCCCAAGGGTTGCCTGGCCGGCGACCTGCCAGAAGATGTTCTTGGCCTGAGCATTGCCGCCGAGGGTTACTATAGCTCCGCCATCGGCTACGGTGAGGTCCTGGGCAATCTGGAAGATCCAGACGTCATTTGCACCACCCGTAAGGGTAACGCCGCCACTGGAGATTAAAACCCCGCTACCCCACTTGTAGAGGCCGGGAACGAGGGTAAGGCCGGTGATATTTCCGGCGTAGAGTTCGGTGAAATCGGGCAATGATCGACCGGCGGCATCGGTGTAGGCCGTTTCCATGTTGCTGATTGCCGTGGTCATCTTCGCCGGAGTTGGAACCGCATAGTCGGCTGCGTAGAGCTTGCCGGTCACGAGAGCCGACTTTGAAAATTCATTCGATGGATCCATGATCAGGCCAAATCCAGTAAGGTATGAAGCTGCTGATGGGCTAACTCCAATATCTCCAACAATTGCGGTGGTTCCCGTCGTGGATACCCCTGCTTTTGACAGAATTACAAAATCTCCGGCCGTGCCAAGATCTACCGGTGGCAAATACCTCGGTTGCAAATCAACGGTAGTAAAGGTCCATTCTTTGTCAAATTCCAGGTGATTGCCGGCGAGATCCATGGCTGCGGTAGTAATCGTAGCGGTATAGACGGTATTCGTGGCAAGCCAGTATGTTGGAGTAAAGCCTGCAACCAAACCAACATAGGTCACCGCGCCATCCAAAATCGTTGTCCCCTGCTTCAGGGTGAATGTCTGATTGGTGATCGACAATGGGTCCATCGCCTCACTGAAGGTTGCGGATACTCTCTTACTGACAGCCACGTCAAAGTTGCCGGACGCAGGATCGATATGAGTTACAGTTGGGGCAATGGTTTCCGGGGCCGCACCGGTGGTAAAAGTCCAGACCTTGTCATTGGCCAGGGTATTACCGGCCAAATCCTGGGCTCCGGTGGTAATCGTAGCGGTATAGATGGTCTCAGCTTCGAAATCGTTTACTGAAGTAAAGACCGTGGTTACGCCAACATTGGCCACCGTGCCTGAGACAGCCCTTGCTCCCTGGCTCAAGGTAAAGGTCGCCGTATTAATGGTTTCAGCGTCCATCGCCTCACTGAAGGTTGCGGAGATTTTCTTGTTGAGGGCGACACCGGTGGCGAGATCAGCGGGGTCAGTAAGAGTTACAATTGGGGCAATGATATCAGCGGCCGCACCGGTGGTAAAGGTCCAGACCTTGTCAACGGCCAGACCGTTGCCGGCCAGATCTTCGATCCCGGTTTTAACCGTGGCGGTATAGGTGGTGCTGGCGAGAAGATTGGCTGACGGAGAAAAAGTTGCAACCAGACCGACATTGGTTACCGTCCCATCAACAACCGTTTCCCCTTGTTTTAAGGTAAAGGTCAGATTGTTGATCGTGGCAACGTCCATCATCTCACTGAAGGTAGCGGCGATTTTCTTATTGAGGTCCACATCTCCCGCGCCGGCGGCAGGGTCGGTGAAGGTCACGGTCGGAGCAATGATGTCCGGGGCCGCACCGGTGGTAAAGGTCCAGACCTTATCAACGGCCAGGCCGTTACCGGCCAGATCTTCGATCCCGGTTTTAACCGTGGCGGTATAGGTGGTACCGGCGAGAAGATTGGCTGACGGAGAAAAAGTTGCAACCAGACCGACATTGGTTACCGTACCATCAATAACCGTTTCCCCCTGTTTCAAGGTAAAAGTCAAAGTGGTAATCGTGGCGACGTCCATCATCTCACTGAAGGTAGCGGCAATTTTCTTATTGAGGGCCACATCTCCAGCGCCGGCGGCAGGGTCGGTGAGGGTTACGGTCGGAGCGATGGTGTCAGAAAACGCACCGGTGGTAAAGGTCCAGACCTTATCAACCGCCAGACCGTTGCCTGGGATCGCGAGGTCCCTGGCCCCGGTGGTAATCGTGGCGGTATAGGTGGTGCTGGTGGCAAGATTATTTGCCGGAGAGAAAGTCGCAACCAGACCGATATAGCTCACTGTACCTGCTACAGGCGTTACCCCTTGCGTTAAAGTAAATGTCGCCGCAGTGATCGTAACCGGGTCGATTGCCTCACTAAAGGTAGCGGCGATTTTCTTGTTGAGGGCTACTTCTCCCGCGCCGGCAGCAGGGTCGGTGAGCGTCACGGTCGGGGCAATGGTGTCCTGAACCGCCCCGGTAGTAAAGGTCCAGACCTTGTCAACCGCCAGGGCATTCCCGGCGAGATCCTTGGCGCCGCTGGTAATCATGGCGGTATAGGTGGTGCTGGCGAATAAGTCGCCATTCGAGGTAAAAACCGCGGTTAAACCGGTGTAGTCCATAGCACCCTCAACTGCCGTTGTTCCCTGTTTTACGATAAATGTTGCTGGGGTGATCGTTAGGGGGTCCATCTCTTCAGTGAAAGTAGCGCTTATTTTGTTGTTGCCTGAAACTCCTGTTGCACCATTAACAGGTATTGTGAATGTCACGGCAGGTGCGGTCGTATCATTCGCAGGAGTGGCTTCATCCCATCCATTACCACAGCCGGCCATAAAAACAGTCAGCATTAACGTGAACCCAAGATAAGCGTTCCGTATCTTAATTCTTTTCATAAATCTCCTTTTGCTTATGTACGTTTTTTTAAAAAATCAATTTATTGTTTTGCCAGCCTTTGTTTCCGCATTTCCTCTCCTTTTCCCGCTACTGTTTTTAAATCCGAATGTATCCTCAAGCCTGGTTCGTCTTTTCCCAAAGGTAGGGGCATTTAGATGGGATGATCAGAATCATGTGAAGTTATAGAGCAATTAACAGTCCAACTGACCTGATTAAATTATGTATATTAATAATTCCCGTAACAACGGGTGGTTGGGTCAATAGAAGCGCCGCGGGGAAAGAATCTGGCGATTCATTTACCCTCAACATCCAGCGGAACCGCCAAATATTGAGGTTTTGTTTGGAAAAGGAGGCGATGTGAGGTCGGAATGCGAAGATTTTTTAGTCTGAAATCAATTCGGTTATATTTGACGGGCTCTGTTATACTGATTGCAATTATGAAGGAACTTCGCGGATAAAACGCAAAACTGCAGAGCAGGCTTGAGGCCAAGGGTATTAAGTAATGGGTATCGACAAAAACAAGAAGCAATCGGCCGCGGCCAAACTGCACCAACAGGCGGAAGAGCGGCTGAACGCCCAGGCACCGGCAGCGATGGTGGTCCGGACCGAGGCTGAGACGCAGCAGTTCATTCATGAACTGCAGGTCCACCAGATCGAACTGGAGATGCAAAACGAAGAGCTGCGGCAAGCCCAGGAGGAGTTTGGCTTTGCGCAACATAAACATCAGGAACTTTATGACTTTGCCCCCATCGGCTATTTCACCTTTGATGCACACGGCTTGATCCGGGAGGTAAATCTTACCGGGGCGAAAATGTTGGGAAGCAAGAGGCGCAGGCTGGTTGACAGCGCCTTCAGCCGTTTTATTGCCGATGACGAGGGGAAGGCAATATTCTCCAAACACCTCAAAGTTGTTGCGCAAAAGGCGGGCCTGCAGAAATGTGAAATCAGACTTACCGGCAAAGACGGCACCGTGATCAATGGCCAACTGCAGAGCATCGTGGTGGACACTCCTGAAAACAAGGATGGTTCTATCCTTTGCTCAATCATTGATGGTACGTGGGCCAGGCAGGCTGAAGAGGCGCTGCTGGAATCCGGAGCCCTGCAGAACGCGATTTTCAACAGCGCCAACTTTTCGAGCATCGCCACCGACGCCAAGGGGGTCATCCAGATCTTTAACGTTGGTGCCGAGCGGATGCTGGGATACGAAGCCGACGATGTGGTGAACAAGATCACCCCGGCAGACATTTCCGATCCCCAGGAATTGATCGCCCGGGCCGAGGAATTGAGCGACGAACTCGGAACCGAAATTACCCCGGGATTTGAGGCCTTGGTTTTCAAGGCCTCGCGCGGCATTGAGGACATCTACGAGCTGACCTATATCCGTAAAGATGGCAGCCGCTTGCCGGCGGAGGTCTCGGTCACAGCCCTGCGTGACGCCCAGAACGCCATCATCGGTTACCTGCTGATTGGTTATGATAACACCGCCCGCAAGCAGGCGGAAGAGGCGCTGCTGGAGGCAGGAGCCCTGCAGAACGCGATTTTCAACAGCGCCAACTTCTCGAGTATCGCCACCGATGCCGAGGGGGTCATCCAGATCTTCAACGTCGGCGCCGAGCGGATGCTGGGCTACACGGCTGGTGATGTGGTGAACAAGATCACCCCGGCCGACATTTCCGATCCCCAGGAATTGATCGCCCGGGCCGAGGAATTGAGCGACGAACTCGGAACCAAGATTTCTCCGGGCTTCGAGGCCCTGGTTTTCAAGGCCTCGCGCGGCATTGAGGATATCTACGAGCTGACCTATATCCGTAAGGATGGCAGCCGCTTCCCGGCGGTGGTCTCGGTCACGGCGCTGCGCGACGCGCATAACGCCATCATCGGTTACCTGCTGATCGGTACCGATAACACCGCCCGGAAGCGGATCGAGGCCGAACAGCAGCAACTCGATCAGCTCCTGCGCGACCAACAGTTTTATACCCGCTCACTGATCGAATCCAACATCGATGCGCTTATGACCACCGATCCGGCCGGCATCATTAGTGACGTCAATAAACAGATGGAGGCGCTCACCGGGTGCACCCGGGACGAACTGATCGGCGCCCCTTTCAAGAATTACTTTACCGATCCGAAGCGGGCCGCCGCTGGTATCAAGCGGGTGCTGAGAGAAAAGAAGGTGACCAATTACGAGCTCACCGCGCGTGCCAGGAACGGCCGGGAAACCGTGGTGTCCTATAATGCGGTGACCTTTTATGATCGGGACCGGAAACTCCAGGGCGTGTTCGCCGCCGCGCGCGATATGACTGAACTCAAACGTTTCGAACAGGTGCTCCAGGAAAACAATATCGAGCTGGAAAATGCCAAGAACGCAGCTGAAGTAGCCAATCTCGCCAAATCGGAATTCCTCTCCAGTATGAGTCACGAATTACGCTCCCCACTTAATGCGATTCTAGGTTTCGCCCAATTGATGTTAAAGAATTCGTCAACGACCACGCCCAAACAAAAATCCAGCATTGAGCAGATTCTCAAGGCGGGCTGGTATCTGTTGAGGTTGATTAACGAAATTCTCGACTTGGCAATGATCGAGTCGGGCAAGATGTCGCTGTCGCTGGAACCCATGGCGCTGGACGATGTCATTCGCGAATGTCAAACCATGATTGAACCACAGGCCCAGGAAACCGGCATCCGCATGAATTTTCCCACGTTCGAAAAATCTTATTTTGTGCATGCCGATCAAACCAGGGTGAAGCAGATTATGATTAACCTGCTGTCCAACGCGATCAAATATAATCGCGCCGAGGGGGTGGTCGATGTGACCTGCAGCGTGAACGCGGCGGGACGAATCCGCATCAGCGTGCGGGATACCGGCGAGGGCTTGTCTGCCGAAAAAATTGCCCAACTTTTCCAGCCGTTTAATCGTCTCGGCCAGGAGGATGGTGGTGAGGAAGGCACCGGCATCGGGCTGGTGATGAGCAAGCGTCTGATTGAATTGATGGATGGCGATATCGGGGTGGACAGCACTGTCGGGGTGGGCACCGAGGTCTGGTTTGAACTGAATAAGGCGGAAGAGCCCCTGTTTAATGGTGAGGCAACGGTAGACCTGGTGGAGAATCAGGCGCTGTTTCATTCCGGTTCAGCCCTGCGGACCCTGCTGTATGTAGAAGACAATCGGGCAAACATGCTGCTGGTCGAGCAACTTATCGAGCTTCGGTCAGATGTGTGCCTGGTTGGTGCAACGGATGGTCCGCAAGGCCTTGCCATGGCGCTTAGTCGGCGGCCTGAGGTGATCCTGATGGACATCAATCTGCCCGGCATCAGCGGGATCGAGGTGTTGAAAAACCTGCGTAAAGATCCAGCCACCGCGCATATCCCGGTCATTGCGCTCAGTGCCAACGCCATGCCGCGCGATATCGAGAAAGGTCTGGCGGCAGGATTCTTCCGTTATCTCACCAAACCGATTAAGATCGATGAGTTCATGGATACGCTGGACCTGGCCCTGAAACATGCCGAAACGGCGGCGGTCAAGGCCGTCAAAACGGAATAAATAAAATGATGAGCAACTCCGATATTCTTAAGGCCAATATCCTGATCGTTGACGATCAGGAGGCCAATGTCATTCTGCTTGAGCAATTGCTTGCTGAAGTCGGCTACACCTGCGTGACCGCAACGATGAATCCCCGGGAAGTCTGCGGGTTGCACCGCCAGAATAATTATGACCTGATCCTACTTGACTTGCAGATGCCCGGTATGGACGGCTTCTAGGTCATGGAAGAGCTGAAGAGTGACAAGCCGGACGAGTATCTCCCGGTCCTGGTGATCACCGCCCAACCGGGCCACAAGCTGCGGGCCCTGCAGACCGGTGCCAAGGATTTCATTAGCAAACCGTTTGATCTGGTCGAAGTCGAAACCCGGATCCATAACCTGCTGGAAGTGCGGCTGCTGTACAACGAACTAGCCAATTACAATAAGGTCATGGAGCAGACGGTGCAGGATCGGACCGGCGATCTGCTCCAGGCGAATCTGCTGCTCACCAAAGAAATTGAGGAACGCAAGAAAGCGAAAGAGTTACTCCTGGCCAAGTGCTCGGAAATAGAAGAGTTGCAAACCCGCCTCCAGGCAGAAAACATCTACCTGCAGCAGGAGGATGCCCGGAACTACAACTTTGGCCAGATCATCGGGCAGAGTAAGGCCCTAGCAGAGGTGTTCCTCCGGGTCGAGCAGGTAGCGCCGATGAATGCGACCGTCCTGCTTCTTGGCGCGACCGGCACCGGCAAGGGCGTGATCGCCCGCGCCGTTCATAGTCGGAGTACTCGCAAGGAGAAGTCGATGATAACGGTCGATTGCACCTCCCTGCCGGCGAATCTCATCGAAAGCGAGCTTTTCGGGCGCGAAAAGGGGGCCTTCACCGGGGCTGACACCCGGCAGATCGGTCGCTTCGAGATGGCCGATGGCGGCACCATCTTTCTTGACGAGATCGGCGAGCTGCCCCTGGCACTGCAAGGCAAGTTGCTCAGGGTCATTCAGGACGGCGAGTTCGAACGGCTGGGCAATCCCCGGACCATAAAGATCGATGTGCGGATCATCGCGGCTACCAACCGCAATCTGGCGGAAGAGATCAGTAACGGCAGGTTCCGGGAAGACCTGTTCTACCGGCTCAATATCTTCCCCATCACCGTCCCGCCCCTGCGGGAGCGCCAGGAGGATATTCCGTTGCTGGTCAATCATTTCGTGGCCAAATTCAACCAGAAAATGGGCAAGAAAGTCGAGACTGTTTCTCCGGACACCCTGGATGTCCTGCGGGAATACCATTGGCCGGGCAACGTGCGGGAGTTGGAAAGTGTTATTGAGCGGGCGGTGATCATCAGCCAGGGGAAGGCACTCCAGGTGTTGGACCAATTTGTGGCGGGTCAGCAGAAGACCGGGGAAACGGCTGGACAAGAAAATAAATCCATCGCCGATGTGGAACATGACCACATCAAAAATGTGCTCCAGAAAACCGGGGGGCAAATCGAGGGGAAAAAAGGGGCGGCGATAATCCTGGGCCTCAACCCCAGCACCCTCCGCGCTCGGATGCGGAAATTAAAGATCTCGCGGCAATAAGAGAAAAAGGGCGAGTTGGAAGCTGATCTCAAATCAGGGCAGGTCCCTTGATCACTTTTTCTTCCGGGCAAACTCAGTCGTTGGGCAAGTCTTCCGGGGGGGTGTCGTTCACCTTCACCTCGGCTTTGGCTTTTTCTGTCTTGGTCTTGAACCGAGCGATTTGCGCATTCCATTCCCGCCATTGCGCCTCAAGTTTTTTTTCGTGAAGCTTTCGTTTGTCCGTCATCAAATAATCTTCATGTGGTTGAATGAGATTGTCGTCAAGTTTTTATCGGCAATGCCCCTTGGCGCTGACCCTGAGCCGGAATCTCCCAGAGCCTGATTTGAGATCGAGCGGTGAACCAGAGGCTCGCCAGGTCTGCTTATGGGACCTGGCGAACTTTGGTCTCAGGGAAGGGTAGTTGAAGGTTGAAGTCGGCGTCTTTACTCGGCGGGCTCAGTAATCGCATTCATCTGAAGAGTAACCGCAGTCTGCGTCAACAGTCGGCCGGTAACCGATGTGCCGGTATTCACGGCGATCATGGTTTTACCCAGGACAACCCCTTCAAAATGGGAATTGGTTCCAAGAGTCACTGCGCCAGCGACCTGCCAGAAGATGTTCTTGGCCAAAGCTCCGTTGGCTAGCGTAACCCGCGTAGCGTTGGCCTGGTTCAGCGTTCCCGCCACCTGGAAGATCCAGACATCGTCCGGGCCGCCCGAGAGCGTGACATCCGAACTAATCAGAAGACCTGAAATCCAATTGTAGAGGCCCGGAGGGAGGGTTAGCCCACCAATCTCACCGGCGCCAAGTTCAGAATAATCAGGGAAAAGTCGACCCGCCGCATCGTTGTAAGCGAATCCCATATCGCCCACCGCCGCAGTCAGGGAGGTGGCGTCAGTCCAAGCGCAGGGTAGAGGACCAGCCGCGTCGACGGTGAATACCTTCCCCGACACTTCCCCGCAGGTGAGCAGGAGAGCTGCCCCGGTTATGGGACTCGTGCCAACATCCCCAACAATAGCAGAGCGATAAACGTTGGTGATTCCGGTTTGGCTCAGAATCGCGAAAGTATCCGCGTTGCCAAGATCTACCGGCATCGGACCGCTGCCGACTTGAGCGCTTGCGCCGCCAGCTACAAAAGTACCGAGGAGTACTGCCAGAAACATTTTCTTTGAATATCCTTTGGATTTGTTCATTATGTCTTTCCTCATGTCTTTCCTCCTTGATGCTTTAAAAATTGAAAGTAACTATCCAGCATGATCGCACTGAGGGGACAAGAACCACCGAACCGTAACAGTTCAGATGTGCCCCAGATTCGCGCCATCTGGGCGGCCAGTCTATACTCCCCGTATGCTGGGTGTGCAAATGGCTCGGAGATGGGGTGCAGCTGGACTGTTACAACTGAAAAGCGATTAGTGGCAAACCATTTGTCGGCCACTTTATGGGAGGGTAACTGAGCAACTACCGTGCCAGAGGATACCTGCGGATTAATATCACGGGCGGAAGGTTCTGATTGTGCGAGATAAAATAAAGGCTGGTAACTGAGTTTAGAGATAAACCGTCAGAGGTAATTGTCGTATTTAACAGAACCGTCGGAGACAGACGTCATATTTAACAGAATCGGCAAAATTAAAGACCAGCGCCGCTATCACCTGACTGATGATCAGGTTCCGGGCACTCTTTCAGTCTCAAAAACCAAGTACAAAAATGAGCAGAAAAACCAGGGTCAGGCAGATGTAGAGAAGATAGATCCCGATGATGCCATGGTGGAGGATGGAGCGGATCATGAAGGCGATGCGGCTGACGAAGCCGGAGAGAGGAAAGATCAGCCGATCAAGGATGATATCGGGGGTATGAATGCTGAAATTGGCTGAATCGGGGAAGAAACGGCGGGAACCGACTTGGCGGATTTCGCTCCACAGTCCCCAGCGGAAAAGACCGGTGATTATCTCAGCAAAGGAGGTGGCGGTGTACTGCATGGTCGAGGTTGGTTTTAGATAACCACATCCCCAGGTGGAAGGCCGCGGGAGACTCTCCCGCCAGGATATCTGCTGCCTCATAAAAATGGACCAGGAGATCAGAATGAGCAGCCCCGCGCTCAGACTTATCCAGCCAACCGGAGCCAGGCCGATGGAGAGTTCACTGACCACGGACCCGGGCCGCCAGGCAGCTTCGGCCGATTGCAGCAGGGGCAGGACCAAGGCCGGGAACAGCCCGATGGCAAGACAGCAGCCGAGAATCACCACCATGGGTAAACGCATGCTGAGAGGGGACTCACCCACAGGTTTCGGCCATTCATGGCGAGCCTCGCCGAGAAAGGTGACCCCGTAGACCTTGACGAAACAGGCCAGAGCCAGACCGCCGATCAGGGCGAGCGTCGGTGCGATGAGCAGCGTTAAGCTAAGAGGTAACGGGGCCTGGGCGGTCTGACCCTGAAAAATCCCCAGATAGATCAACCATTCACTGACAAAGCCATTCAAAGGCGGCAACCCGCAGATCGCCACGGCGCCACCGAGAAAACAGAGGGCAGTGACCGGCATCTGTCGGTGGAGTCCCCCATAAAGATCGATTCGCCGCGTCCCGGTGGCCTGGATCACCGAACCGGCCGCCAGAAAGAGCAGCGATTTAAAAAGTCCGTGGTTGATCACATGGAGTAGCGCCCCGGCCAGACCCAGAGCTGTCAGTTCCGGCAGGTCATAGCTCCGGCCCAGGAGGGCCAGACCCAAGCCCAGCAGGATGATGCCGATGTTCTCAACGCTGTGGTAGGCGAGGAGCCGTTTGATATCATGCTGGGCCAGGGCAAAAACCACCCCCATCACCCCGGAGACCGCGCCCAGGATCAAAACGGTCCATCCCCACCATACCGGGATGGTCGCGAAGAAACTAACCACCCTGATGATCCCGTAGATCCCCATCTTGATCATTACCCCGCTCATCAGGGCTGAGACATGACTGGGGGCTGCTGCATGGGCCTCGGGCAGCCATATATGGAACGGTATCAGACCGGCCTTGATTCCAAAGCCGAAGAGCGCCAGCAAGAAGATGGCCGAAGCCCATCCGGTGCCACCAGCAAGGGTGCCGGGACTGGGAAAATCAAAGGACCCCGAGACCTGGGCCAGGAGGGCAAAGAGCCCAAAGAGGGCCAGGGTGCCGGTATGGGTGGCCACAAGATAGATCAGGGCGGCTCGCCGGGCTTCAGGTAAAAGATGTTCGGCCAGGATCAGCAGAAACCCGCTCACTGCCATGACCTCCCAGACCAGCAGAAAGAGAATCCCGTTGCGGCAGGCAGGCAGTACGACGAGACTCGCCACCAGCAGCCCATAAAAAACCCGGAGCCATCCAGCTCCCATACCGTATCGTGATCCGGGCCAATAGCCCAGACCATAAAGGCTCCCCAGACCGCCAATCAAAAAAGCGGGCAGCAGAAAAACCGCAGCCAGCCCATCCAGCCGCAACAGCAAGTGCGCTCCTGGTAACTCCCAGGGCAGACCGACCCCCGGCGGTTGGGGTAAAAAGAGCGCCCCAATGATCCCGCCCAGCCCCACCAGACAACCCGCCGCCAGAAGATATGCCGCAACCCTTTCCCCCTTACCGGTCCCCATCCCGATGAGTGCCGGAAGACCTGATAAGGCTGTCATGACAACAGCGATGAGATAGAGTTGCATAAACATAAGATCTCTTCGTTATCCGAAGGAAGAAGTCAGGAAGGAGGAACGGAAGCATCGTGCCACTCTGGATACCGCTTCAAACACCCCTATCCGATTGTAAAAAAGATTCCACAACAATAGGTATTTTATGAACTTTTAACTTGAGGCCCTCTTTTCATTTTCTTTTCCCCAGCATCCGCAATAACCCGTCCAACAAGGTATAGGGATGGGGCGGGCATCCAGGGACAAAAAGATCCACCGGTACTAGTTCACTGACTCCCCGGCATCCTTCAGTACTCTCCTGGTAGGGACCGCCACTGATGGCGCAGGCTCCGGAGGCGATGACAATTTTCGGCTCCGGGATGGCCGCATAGGTATCGAGGAGGGCGCTTCGCATATTTTCATTGACCGGTCCGGTCACCAGGATCCCGTCGGCATGGCGGGGGGAGGCGACAAACTGGATGCCGAAGCGGCCCAGATCAAAGACCAGGGTGCCGAGAACATTGCAGTCCGCCTCACACCCATTGCATCCACCGGCGGAAACCTGGCGCAATTTAAGGGAGCGCCCAAAGAGCTTTTTGAGCTTTGGTTCCAGGCCCTCAGCCGGTGAATAGGTCCCTCCGCCATACCTCAACCCTTCACGACGGTCGGCGGCCAGACGATACTCAGTGGAGAACGATAGCCGACCATGAACACAGGCAGGGCAATCGGCACAGAACAGACATCGGCCAAGATCGACGATCACCTGACTGTCGACAACCTGGCAGGCCCCGAACGGGCAGGTGGTCTCACATTCCCGGCAGTTGGCTGGACAACCTCCAAATATCGGCAACCCCCGAAAACGCTCCGGCAAAACCGGCTCCAGCCTGGGAAACGCCCCGGTCCGAAACCCCTGTCGATATCGTTCAAGCAACACCTGAATCATAAAATCACCTTATAAGTCAAAACCAGCATACGACAGGTTGAAACTCTTATTGCATAACGGAAAATCAGAGATCTGCTGGTCGCGCAGGGCCAAGGCCAGGCCACTCCAGTTGTGAAACGAGGGGTCGACGATCTTATACCGGCGAAAAGACCCGGTCCCATCGGTCAATCCCACATGAACTACCTCACCACGCCAGCCCTCAACCAGGGTTACCGCCAGACTCTCCGGCGGCAGAGGCCCCATCGGAATCATGGTCTCTCCCTTGGGTAAATTGCCGAGAATCCGCCGGACGAGCCCCAGTGAGACCTCCACCTCCCGGCTTCTGACCCGGGCCCGGGCAAAGACATCACCGTTTTCATCGGTAATCAATTCATCGAATTCCTGCTGATAGATGCCGGTGGGGAAAAAGAAACGACAGTCCCGGGGAACCCCGCAGGCCTTGGCTGCCACCCCAACCAGTCCTAAATCTTCGGCGGCGGAACGGGATAACCGACCAATCCCCTCCAAACGGCTCAACACTGACGGGGTGTCAAAAAAGAGCCGGATAGCCCCGATGGTATTGGCTTCACAATCTTCCAGCGCGGCTAGAATCCGGGCAGAGAGCGACGATTGCAGATCGAACAAAACCCCACCGGGCCGAACCAGCCCCCGGCCGAAACGACTGCCGCAGAGGTGGGCGGTCATGTTGAGATAATCCCCCCGTAACCGACCGCAGTATGACGCGGTGGGCAGGAACCCCACATCACCGGACAAGGCGCCGAGATCCCCGACATGATTGGCCAATCGCTCAAGCTCCAAGCCAAGGGCCCTGATCGCCTTGGCCCGAGCTGGCGCCGGGCAGCCGGTCAGTCCCTCGATGACCTTGCTGTAGGCGCTCATATGGGCAACAGTGCTATCGCCGCCGATGGTCTCAATCTGTGAGGGGGTGGCGGGATGCGGCCCCCCCAGCAACATCCTTTCAAGATCACGATGCTGATACCCCAGGGAGATCTCCAGATGCATAACCGTTTCTCCGTAGCACTGGAAACGGAAATGACCCGGTTCGATGACCCCGGCATGGACCGGCCCCACCGCTACTTCATGGACCCCGTCACCGTCGATCCGGTAAAAATCAAGGTCCCCAACCAGGGGATGGGCTGCGGGGTCTCGGCCCCAGGCATCATGGTCCGGTCGCCAGGAACGGTGGAAGCGAACCGGTTTCAGCCAGGGATGCCCCTCCGGGATCACCCCGAACTGTTCGGCAATCTCCCGCTCAAACAGATGAACCTGGGAACAGTTCGGGGTCAATGACTCAAAGCGCTCTCCCACCAGGGTTCGAAAGACGGCCAGGTCCCCATGCCGTTCTCGGGCCAGGATCGCAAAGATCTCCAGAACGGCCCCCGGCTCATCGCTAAGAACGGCAAAATAGGCGGCCACCCGGGCCTGCCCTTTTTGGACTTGGGTTACGATGGCTTGACCGAAATCGCCATACTCTAGACGGGGAATGGCGGCGACTGGGGTCATGCCGCCGTTTTTCAAATAAACTGATTCAGTCATCACAGGCCCTCCACCAGGGCGGCGGCATCGATAAAGATCCTCCGGACCGGCTCCGGCAGAACAATACCCATCAGCAGAACCAGGCCCAGAAGAAAAAGCGGCGCCCCCCCGGTCAGCCAGGAATCCCGGTATTCGGTCTGCTTCCGCCCTTCCAGGGGGGTGCCGAAGACCACCGTCAGGATGGTGGTTGCCATTCCGATAAAGATGACTGCAAGCATGGTCAGGAAATAGGCCCCGGCGGCATAATGGCCGGTGGCAAAGATCCCCTGAAGAATAGTGAACTCACTGATAAAAAGCCCAAAGGGCGGGGAACCGGTGATTGCCAGAAAACCGGCGAGGAACAGGCAGGCCGAAAGCGGCACCACGGATACCGCCCCCCGCACCTCGCTGGCCACCTTGCTATTGAACCTGCGGTGGATATTGCCGGCCGACAGAAACAGCACCCCCTTGGTCAAAGCATTATTCATCATGTGGAGCATGGCCCCAAAGGTAGCTATTCCCCCAATCCCCACCCCGATGGCGAGGATTCCCATATGCTCCACACTGGAGTATGCAAGCAGCCGCTTGAAATCAGGTTGACGGATGACAAAGACGGCCGCAAAGAACAACGAAACAAATCCCATGATGAGGAAGGCCTGGTGGGCTACTACCCCCTCATGGGCCGCAATCATGATCTGCATGGTACGGAGCAGGGCAAGAAAGGCGACGCTGGTCAGCCCTCCGGCCAGCAAGGCGCCGACCATCCCCGGCGCTTCGCCGTAGGCATCGGGCTTCCAGGTATGGAGTGGGGCAAAACCGACCTTGGTGCCGAAACCGATCAGCAGGAAGACGAATCCGGCCCGAAGCCAGGTCCGGGAATAACCGGCAGCCTCTCGCAGCATATCATCGAACTGCAGACTGATCGGGTCGCTGGGCATGGCGGCATAGGCCACGAAAAGGATCCCGAGCATGGCCAGGGCGATCCCCACTGAGCAGAGCAGCAGGTATTTCCAAGTGGCTTCAATGGAGAGTCGGTTGCGGTTGTAGTAAATCAATGGCGCGCTGGCCAGGGTGGTGGCCTCCACCGCAACCCAAAGAATTCCTAAATGACGGGCCAGGGCGGCAAGACTCATGGCCGCCAAGAAGAAGAGCAGACACGTGACAAAGACCCGGTTACCCCAGGCCAGACGGAAACGGAGATAGCCCACCCCATACACCGCGCAACTGACAAAGAGCAGACTGATCAGGAGCAGGAGTAACCGGCTTAAGGCATCAATTCCCAGCCAATGCCCCCCCGGATCGGGTGCCCCCTGAATGAGTATCGTCAGAACCAGGGTGAGATGGATAAAACCGCAGAGCGGCAGGAGCCAGGGTCTAAAGCGGTCTGAGGGCAGGGCCAGGGCAATCAGACCGCCAAGAATAGGGACTATGACCAGGAGATACTGCATATTATTCCCTCAGTGACGATAAATTCTGGACATTCAGGGAGGCGAACTCCCGATTGATCTGGTTCATGACAATGCCGATCACGAATATTGCCGCCAGCAGATCGAGCAAGACCCCGGCCTCAACCATTAGGGGCAGGGCCTCAGAGAGGAGCACCCCGAAAATATAGATCCCGTTTTCAAAGATCAGATACCCCAGAGCCTGGGTCAGAGCCTTGCGCCGGGTGATGAGCATCAAAAAACCTGCAGCCAGGGTGGCCAGTCCGCAGGGGATGGCAAGGGATCCTTTGTGGGCCTCGATTAATGGCAGCTGATCACTGAAAATAAAAGCGCCGGCCGTGGCCAGGGTCCCCAGTAACAGGGTCGGGACATAGCCGATCATTGGTTCGATCTCCCGGCGAATCTGAACCTGGCGAATGGCTCGGAACAAGAGCCAGGGCATGAAGAAACCTTTGAGGAGCAGGGCGGCTCCCCCCAAAATGAGTGAGTGGGGCGAGCCATGGTGCAAGAGGACCGGGACCAGCGAGAGCATCGCCCCCTGCAGGGCCACCGACCGAATACAGGCCCCGAGCCGGGCTGAACCCAGGATAAAAAAATTGAGCAGGATCACGAGTAACAGCAGAATATTGGCAAAATTTTCCATCCATCACCTCAACAGCAGAATCACGGAGAAAAAAGAGAGCAACGAGGTGCCGATCAACAACTGCGGGATTCGCAGCAGCTGCAGCCGGGCCATGATCGATTCGATCACCCCGATCAACCCTGCGAGTCCGCAGAGACCGACGATAAACAGCATTAGATCCAGCCAGAAGTTGCCCAGAGAGAAGGGCAAAATCAAGCGCACCAACATGGCCCCGAAGATCAGAAGTTTCATTGCAGCCCCATAGAGAATCAGTCCGAGATCTGGGCCGCTGTGATCAAGAACCATAACCTCATGAATCATAGTCAGTTCCAAATGGGTATTGGGATCGTCAAAGGGGATCCGGCAATTTTCCACCAGGGTTACCACCAGAAGACAGACCAGGATGATGATCAAGGAGGCTCCGGCACTATGCCAGCTGGCAACCAGGGTGGGTCCGAACATTCCAGAAAGGGTCAAGGAGCCGGAAAGACGCACCAGGACGATCAAGATAAAAAAGAGGGTCGGCTCGACCAGACAGGAGAAGGTGACCTCCCGGACGGCACCCATTCCCTCGAACGATGATCCGGTATCAAGGGCCGCCGTGGCCGTGAAAAATCGGGCCAGGGCAAAAAGATAAACAAAGAAAATCAGATCCCCGTTGAAGCTGAATACCGCCCCGACTGGTCCGAAGGGTAAAAATAGAGCGGCTAGAAGTGGAACGGCCAGTCCGATCACCGGTCCGGTCCGAAAGATCCAGGAAGTTGTCCGACTGATCACCACCCCTTTCTTGAAGAGCTTGCCAAGATCCCAATACAGCTGAAAAAAGGGCACCCCGGTTCGTCCGGCAAAGGTGGCTTTGGTCTTGCCGATAATCCCCGCCAATAACGGGGCAAGCATGAAGAGCAACAGGAGATGGAGCAACAGACGAAGGATCATGATGAAACTCCTGATTGCAGAAAATTATTTGGCAAACACAGTCCCCAGCGTAGAGCAGGGAGCCTGTTCTGCAAGGATATAAGAATACAAATGATCATCCCGGTTCGACCTCAACCTTGAAAGTGAGCCACCCACCCCAACAGCAGGATGGTGGCCAGAAAGATATAGAAGAGATAGAGATGAACGATCCCGGCCTGAACTCTTCGTAACCGGCTACAGAGATCGGCGCTTCGGGCAAAGACTGGGTGATACAATCTGGTCAGGACTAAATCGGTTGAACGATGGAACAGTTCTGCAGGCCCGGGAAAGAGGCTGATCGCTCGCCCTCCGCTGATTTGAGGACGCAGACAGCTGCAGAACAATCCTTTCTGGGCCAGTTCCACATAGCCTTCGGCACTGTACGACATCCGGAATGTTGGTACTTGGAATCCACACCCCCAGGTCGAGGCCGATCCCACCGAACCTTTTCGCGAAAATATTTTCGTTACGATTACAACCATTCCAATCATCAGAATGATTCCACCCCCGCCAAGTCCTAGCCACATTGCCGAAATCCATTCTTTCCTTGGCAGGAGCAGAGGATGGCCAAGGATTGCACCGGCAGCGGCAACCGGCCCCATCAACAGGGTCGGCAGCACCCCTGCGACCAAGCAGAGTCCGGTCAGAACCATCATGGGAGCAAGCATGGGCCACCCCGACTCATGGGCCGTAGTCGCGGAGTGGTGGTGGGGCTGACCGAGTAAGGCAATCCCGATCAGCCGGGTAAAGACGAGAATGACCATGCCTCCGACCAGGGCCAGGAGCCCCATTAGAACAAGCGGGTAAAATCCCGCCATCCCTTGGGCCTCTCCCCCCGATTCAATTAGGGCCCGATAGATAAACCACTCCCCCACTAATCCGTTCATGGGAGGCAGCGCCCCCACCGCCATGGCCCCGGCAACCAGGGTCAGGCCGGTTACCGGCATACGGCCGAGCAAGCCACCCATCCGGTTCAGATTTCGTGACCCGCTGCCATGAAGGATCGAACCGGCGCCAAAGAAGAGCAGACTTTTGAACAGGGCGTGATTCCAGATATGGAGAAGACCGCCGGTCAGCGCCAGGGACGCGGCCAGGGTATGTCCCTCGGCCCGGGCGATTAACCAGAATCCCAAAGCAAAAAAAATGATCCCGATATTCTCCACGGTGGAATATCCCAGACTCCGTTTTAGGTCAGACTGAGTGGCAGCCATCCCGATCCCGAACAGGGCGCCGCCGAGGCCGGCCACGATCATCAGCCAGCCCCACCAGGCCGGGGTCACCGAAAAAAATGACAGCATGCGAAGCATTCCGTAAATCCCTACCTTGACCATCGCTCCGGACATTAACGCCGAAACATGGCTGGGCGCGGCCGGGTGGGCCTCGGGCAACCAGACATGCAGGGGAAAGAGGCCCGCTTTGCTTCCGAAACCAAGGAGCATCAAGCAAAAGAGGGTTGATGCCGCAATTGGTGGAAGGGTTGCAAGCCTCGAAAAGACGGAAAATTCCAGGCTGCCGCATAGAGTGCCGGCCCCGAGAAAAAAGGCAAAGAGGCAGGCCCCGCCCAGATGGGTGGCCAGCAAATAAAGCAATCCGGCTCGGCGAACTTCGGATTGCTTATGATCATCAATAACCAGAAAAAATGAGCTCAAAGACATAACTTCCCACGCCACCAGAAAAAGCATCCCGTTGGCCGCCGTCACCACGAGGGTCATGGAGAGGATCAGGAGGTTATAAAAAAACCAGATCTTCCCGGGAGTCCGGGAAGATGAATCAGCTAAATACCCGAACCCATAGATCGCGCCCAGGAGGCCGATCAGGAAGATCGGCACAAGAAAAAAGGCAGCCAGTCCATCGATCGACAGGGAGACAGCCCCTCCAGGGACGGTCCAGGGATACATGTATGTCGCCGGGCCATGGCCCAGGGAATCGATCGTAGCCCCAAGGCCAAATATACAACCTGCCACGGCGGAACAACAACCGAGCCACCGGGCGAATTGTCGAGGCAGGCCAGGAAACAGGGCCGCCAGACCGCCGACCAGCAGAATGCCCCATGACCAAAACAGCAGATTCATTTTTTCGCCGGTCCCCGAAAGGTCGCTTTCTCACTGGTCTCAATAAAATCAATGAGATTTTTGCGGGTCATCTGCTTGCGCAGACTGGCCCGAAACTCCGGGTCCATGGTCAGTCGCTGGAGGCGTCGTTCAAGAATCTCCTGCTCGGGTGGATTGGCCGGTAACACCAAAAACAGCGCCTCGGTTTTCCGTCCGTCCATGGCCTTGAAATTCACCGGTTTTTCGAGAAAAGCCAGGATCATCATGGTCCTCTCCAAAAACACTGGCAAGGCCTGTGCCGTTGCCATAAAGGCGATACCGTCCAATGACGACGAGGCAATGGACTCCCGGGAAAGGATCGACACCTTGGTTGCGACAGGATCAATGGTCGGGGAGTACGGCAGCGCCGCCAGCAGTTCATCGATGACCTCATCCCGATTATTGCCGTGGAGTCGATAAAGAATCGCCCCATTGTTAATCGCTTCGGTCAGGGTAATCCGATCGTTGATCGTCGCAAGGGGGGGAGCTCCCCCCGACTTTCGGCTATTGATCCAACCACCGATCTCATCCGCCTTGAACCGCCACTGTCCGCCGATCTTGATGGCAAAGGGGATCTGATTGTTGCTCACCATCCGATAGATGGTTTTCTCAGAAACACCCAGGTTTGCCGCAACATCCTTCAATGAAATAAATATTCTGTCCATTTTTGTCCAATCTTGTCTTTATCTGACGAAACCATTCTTTACGTTTGAAGCCTTGAATTGTCAAGATTCTTTTTAACCGGAGCCCAGACGAGATGACCACATAACGACATGACTACACGGACAAGGCCTGGCAAACTAAGGAAAGACAGCATAAGGTCTCCCATGTCCCCCGGACAGGAACTAGAATTTATTCCATTAATCATCCAGGGGTTACAGGTTGAACTCTTCTGCATGGTATCGGATTGACTTCTTGACTTTTTTGTGAATTATTTGAATTAAAATCAGATTTGCAGAGATTTTTACTTCCTCTTGACAAATGATAGACTTGAAACGGTTTGAAACAACGGGTCCATGTGTTTTGCTTCAGACGGAATCGGTAAATCCGAGGTCCATTGTTGAGAGCGAACTCGCAAATTAAGGGAGGTATATCCTCCAAAAATGAGGGAACGTTGAGGCAACGCCCCCTCAGCATCAGGGAAGTAAGCTTGGTTATTTGAGATCCTATTCCGCGAACGGCAAAGAGAGTTGCCGTGG
>JAHJAA010000071.1 GCA_018814305.1 Pseudomonadota bacterium | reverse complement strand
GGCGGGGACACGCCGGGTGATTTCCAGGTGATGTAACTAGCTGTAATCACATATGAAAATGCGACATCGTGTCGCACATAACGATACGTATAAAGGTGTTCAAAGCGAATGGGCTTGACAAAGCAGCTATCAAGTCTGCCAGAATGAGTGAGATTCAATATTTACTCCGTTCTGGAAACAGCTATTTTCAAATGGTATTCCTCAATCTATAGTGATGATGGGGCGGTGAGGTTTCCAAGGCAGGTTGCTTGGTGCATGGGTGCTTTGAAATAATGAAATCGGAGGATGACAATGGTAGCAAAAGAGTGGGTGCGGGTCTGTAAGGGAACGGCGGTTGTTGGTTTGACCATGATCATGTTCGGTTGTGGTGGCGGTGAGAGTACCGATGGCCAGTATACGGACCTTTGGAACAAAAAATTTAACACCTGTGGGGTGAACTGTCATTCCTCAGGAGCGGCCGATGGTACCGAGAACGGTCCCGATCTAAGTACCAAGGATAGTTTTTATAATGATCTGGTCGGCAAGAGCGCGGCCAACTACCCGAACTGGCTGAGGCTTGGCGATTGTAATACCGATACCTTCATCCACGGGGGGGATGCCGCTCACTCTACCATGATGGCAAGTCTGGTCAGGAGTTACTCTGATCACATGAGTCAGACCCAGGGATGCACCACGGCCTTGAGTCTTCATGATGTCAACCATGTGGCGATCACCGATCAGGCCCTGATCGATGAGATGGTGGCCTGGATCAACAATGGCGCTCTAAACTAATAAGGACATGCAAGGGTTGACTGGGAAGGAGCTTTAAGAAGGTGGGACGTTGGCGCAGGATCGCGAAATGGATGCTCCTTATTGTGGGAGGCTTGGTGGCCTTTTCCGCACTTGCTGTGGTGACGGTTTTTTCCCTTCTACGCTCACCTGCCTTTTATACTTTTCTCATGCCTCGAATCGCCGCCCCGCTGGCGGCCAACGGGCTTCACCTTGAAACCCTGGGTGAAGCCCGGATCGATCTTTTAGGGTCGATCGTTATTCGTGACCTTCGACTGCAGTGGACCGACCCGGAACTGGGTGAACTCCATCTTTCTCTTGGGCTGCTGGATTTTTCCTGCCCCCTTGAAACGATTATCCGAGGGCAGCCTCGGATCGATCGCCTGATCCTCAAGCAGGTTTCCCTCACCGGTAGTCTTCATCCCCCTCCTGCTGCTCCCCAGCCCCAAACGGACTGGGACGTCCTGGCGGAAAAACTTGCTCATCCCCCCATTTCCATGGAAGTGAATGACTTTACGGTCCAAGGGCTCGAGGTTGATCTCCGCCTGGGCCAAGACGATCGGTGGCAGCGGGTGTATGGGAGGGTTGGCGAGGCCGGAGCAGAAATGTCCTGGCAGCCGGAAGGCATCCGGGGCGCTTTCCGGCTGCGGGTGGACCAGGACGAGAATCGTTCGTGGATCCTGGCCCAGGGAGGGGGGGAGGAGTTTACCGAACTTGCCTTTTACCCATCGGTGAATCTGGGAGTTGCATGGGAGCTTTCCTACGGTGAGGGGAATTGGCGGGTGGATAGTACCTCCGCTGAACTCCAGGCAGTCTTGGACCGGGTGATGGTCACCCAGATGATTAGGGGAGAAAAACAGAAGGCGGGGAGCTTGGCCGCAATCACTCTTGATCTTAATACCAGGGCCGAATCCGGGGCCAGACCGCAGACCGTGGGCGGCTGGAAAACCATCTTCCCGCTGGAGGTTACCGTCGAGGTCAATGACGTGGCGCGCGGCGTGGCCCTTGATGGGCTCGATATCGGACCATATACCTTTGACGTGCGGGCTGACCACAGTTTTTCACTTCGCCTGGCTGGCAGCGTCCATCCCTTCGAGAAACCGGCCCCGGTCATCTCTTTTCAGGTGGAAGAAGACCTCACCGTGGAGCGACTCGCCGCCTCCGGTCAGGATGGGTCGCTCTTTGAGCTGACGGATCTGACCTGGAACCTCCGGTCCAAGGGGGAAACCCCGCTGGATACCGATCTGGAATCGCCGGTGCTGGTCGAGCTTCATTCTGCGGGAAAGGCGCAACACGTGGCAATCGAGTTGCCGGATCAAGAGGGCGGTAAAATCGCCGCCTCCCTGGTCCCGATTCATCGATTGGAAGGAACAGGTCGGCTTTCTTCGCTGGCCGACCCGCTTCATTCCCTGGTGGTGGAGTTCGCCGAGGAATTGATGGCTGAAGATCTGCTGGTGACCGTTGGCGATCAAACCTATAGATCGGAGCGGCAGATGCTTAACGGAAAGGGGGGCTTCGAAAATGGCCGGGTCAACTATGATGGGACAATGGACCTGGCTCGGGCCTTGATCCCTCAAATTCCCAGGGAGGTATCGCTCCAGGCCAGGTTGAGCGTTGCCACTGACCTGGATCTGGCGGAGTCCCGTTTCTCCGCCTCCGTGGTTTTGGACACCACCGATCTCCTTACGGCGGAACTTACGGCCGAAAATCGTCCTGGAATCCTGAGGCTTAGCCATACCGTGGGACTGGAACTCGATCCCGAGCTGGTCAGCTACCTTCCCGAGACCGGGGAAGTTTTTCAGTTTACCGGGGGGCTGTCGGTGGCCGCATCGGGGGCGTTAGAGTTCCGGCATGGCATGGAAAACATCCAGCAGGCGGATCCTTCGGCCTTTTCCTCCTGGCCGATAGCCACCTCCGGTGATCTTCGGATTGTTCAGCAATCCCCACCGGTGAGCAAGGACGGCGTAGTGTTGACTGGTCCGCTGGAAGTGGTCTACAGCGTCGGGAAGGAGAGCGGATACGATACCGATCTCCACATCAAAACCGCTGGGGTGCAATTCCCTCCATTGGAAAAAACGCTCTCGGTGGAGATCGGGAATCGGAGCCATTTCCCCTGGCCACCCACCAGTATGACCAGCGATGGCGAAATTGTAATCGACGGGAAGGAGGCGCTCCACTACACCCTGGTCCTGGATGATTCCCCTCGGAGGTTCAGTATTGCCTCCGGGTTCACAGTGACTTCCACCCCGGACTGGCAGGCCTATCTTGCCCCGTTGAAATCTCTGGAAACGGTGGGGGCGGTCATTGCCAAGGTGGAGCTTGCGGCGATGCTGGACCATCCGCAGAGCTCAATCCAGGAATTTGATCCCGGAATGCTTGATGGGGTGCGGGCCGAGATCCAACTGAAAACAGAGTTGATTCAGTCACCTGATCAGCGAGGGACCCTTGTTCACTGGTCGAAACCGGCCATAATCAACCCCGCGGGGGTTTGGTCTCAAGAAGAAATGTCCGGTGGAGTAACCTTCGGCTTTGAGGATCTGGAGCTGATTGATCAGGCCTTTATCGACCGACTCTCAGGTGGTTTCTCTGTCAAGGCAAGCCCTGGGAGGTCTCCTGAACTCGCCGAGTTGACCCTGCATCTTGACCAGGGAGAGCTTCGGCTGGCCGAAGCCGTGACCGGTGGATCCGCTCTGGAATTGGGTCCGCTGGTTACACCTCTTGATTTCCAAGTGGTGGGCGGCCTGAAGGGAGAACTGGCGTCACTCACAAGTCTGAACCTTGATGCCGCCACCGGACTGCTGGGGTTTACCGCAAAAGGCCAAAGTTTTATGGACGGTCGTGACATCCAGCTGGAAAGTACCCTTCGCGCCCATCTGCCCAGCGGCTTTTTCCCAGCAGGCAAGCCTTTTATCTCAGGTCTGGTGGAGGTACCCTGGCGTCTCACCGTGATGGACGGGAGGAGAATAACCCTGGAAGGCGACTTTCGGTTCAAGGATGTGGCTGTGGGCTTTGATACGGTTCGCCTGGAAGGGGTGAATGGGAGTATCAAGGTTGAAGAGGAGCTGATCCGTGATGAACAAGGGTTGGGGTTCCGTTATCTCGTCACCTCTGATCCCTTCCAGACGGCGGATTTCGGGCGCATCCAGCCGTATCTTGACGAGCGGCACATCCTGAGCGTTAAGGAACTGCAGATTGATACCCTGAGAGTAGGGCCGATCCTGGCAGCTACCTCGCTCAAGCAGAACATGATCCGTCTCCAGCGGTTCGATGTCGACCTCTTTGACGGTCATCTCACTGGCCAGTTCTATCTGGATGCCAAGCCCGATGGTCAGAAGATCGGTCTTTTGGCCCGGGTGAGTCAGCTTGATCCCAGACGCTTACTCAAAGGCCGGGAAAGTGGTGAAAAAGATCAGGTTTACGCGCCGGTGAATGCTCGGGTTGCCGTGGAGCTTGATGTGAAAAAACGTCTGGTCGAGGGCCGGATAGATATTCAGGATATCAGTCGGGAACAACTCCTGCAGCTGCTGGAGATCATCGATCCGCAGTATCAGAATGAGCAATTGGCCCAGGTCCGTTCCGCCCTTCGGCTGGCCTATCCCCAGCGGGTGTCTGTGGCGATGGCCCGGGGACTCATGGATCTGGAGGTGGTGATCTCACTGCTACCCAAGCCCCTTCAGGTTCGAGGGTTGCCGTTGACCCCACTCATTCAACGATTCGCCGGGACGACTTTTGAGGCGATTGAGCAACTCTCCAAGGAGGTTCATGCCCCATGAAGATACAATTTTTTACAGTCGGGCTTGTCACCACCTGCCTGGTTATGACCGCCTGTGTTCAGCTCCCCGATGTTTACCTCATCGATCGCCAGACGGTTATGGAATCAGAGGCCTCCGGGGAGTGGCCTGAGCTGGAGCATCGCTTCCGGCAGGAGATGCCGGTCAAGGGACCGGAGGATCTTCCCCTGGATCAGCCCACCCTTCGACAGGACGAGCAGACCTTTCGTATCCTGAACGGCGAGATGGTGCCCGCCCAATCTTCTGTTCAATCCGGTGGGGGACCCCGTCCGAAATGATCCGACTCTTTCCTTGCGATATCCTCCGCTTTCTGGTGGTTTGGTCTGCACTCTTCTTGCTGCAGACTGTTTTTACGACCCAACCGGTCCAGGCCGAAGCCGTGAACTGGCGGGAAAATCGCCTTACCCCGCTGACCCGACTCACCGTGGGGCCATGGGACAATTTTGAAGGTACGGTTTCGCCGGAGGACACTGCGCTCTTCTACGTTCGTCAAAGTAACCAAGTGCCCAAGATCTATCGCCGAGAGTTGCTGCGGACCGATGAGAAACTGCTTTCCAGCCTCGATGGTGATGCCAAGGATCCTGTGTTGGATGGGGAAGGTGGAAGGCTGGCGATTACCTTTTTCGGGCGTGATGCCCAAGGTGATGTCTGTGTGGTGACCCTGGCCGACGGATCGCTGGACTGCCTTACCACCAGTGAAACAGTGGACGAGGCGCCTTTTTGGATTGATGACGATCACTTGGGGTTTTTAAGCCGAGTCGCGACTGAGCCGGTCTGGCAGCTCATCTCCTATGACCTGACCGCCCGCTCCTCCACGGTATTGTATCGGGGGATGATCTCCGCGCCGGTGGCAAGTCCGGACATGCACTTTATCTTCTTTAACGAGGCTGAGGCCTCGGGGGTGAGCATCCACGGTCTTGATCTGATCAAGGGGACCACCCTGATTCCACCCCCCTTTGATCTCCCCGGCATTACCGGTTTCATGGCCTTTTTCCGGGGGGGCCGCGACCTCTATTTCAATCATTATTTAAACGACACCAACGGCGACCAGGTGATCGACGGCAGTGATCATAGTGTGGCCTATCGGATTTCGGTGGACCAGTGGCTCTCAGCCACCGACCCCATTCTGCCCGAGCAGTTGACCGCAGTGGATACTAATTGCAAGTTTCCGGCGGTCACCTCTTCAAATCTGTATTTGACTTGTGCCTTTGGGGGATCGCTTGATATTTACCGACTGCCCCTCACCGGTGCGGTGCCCCCGGAATGGATCGAGTCCCAGCTCTGGGAGGCCCATGAAGCAGCCCGGAGTTACGAGGAGCGTTTGCTGATTCTGAATACATTGAGATATCGCCACGGGTTGGGTGGAACGGAGATGCTCGAACGCATCCTCAGCAATCACCTGGAAATCGGTGAACTCTCCGCCGCCTCCTTCTATGGAGAGCAGCTCTCCACCTGGTATAAGGAACAGGGTAATGAAGACCTGGCGAATTTTCACCAGGTCTTAAATCTGATACTCAAGGTCCGATCGGCCAAGCGCAAGGTTCCGGTGGGGCTGGTCACGGCCCGTTTCGAGCACCAGGTTGCCGAAACTCGCCAAAAAATCAGTGGGGTCCAGGGGCGGGTTAACCTTATCGCCCTGGCCGAGGCCTATCTGGCTGAAGAGCTCGACGACCATGCAGGGGCTCAGGCTGCTCTCAAAAAAATGGATTTGGTCGGCGCTATGCTTCCCATGGAACGCTATCTGACCATTGAGTTATATCGGCGCATCCTGGATGGGGATGCTCCGGCGCAACTGCTCGAGCTTTATCCCCTGGTCTTTAATGCCCCGGAGATGTCCCTGGCCACCCGGCTCTATTATGCCTTTCTCTATCTGGAAAATCTTGAAAGGGTGGAGGTGGATCCCGCTAAAAGGATAGCGAAACTCGGTGGGCAGATCGAGCGGGCCGGTGACTCTCCGATTGCTGATCTCTTACGCTCAGAGGGTTTGAGCGTGCAGCTTGGGCAGGCCGAGGACCAGAAGGAGCAGACCATAATTTTTAAGGAACTTTCGATCCTCTTAAAGGCCAACCAAGACAATCTATTGGTCCGGAGGGCGATGCATACCCGCGCTATCCGGATCCTCGGTGAGGCCGGGCGATTTCAATTTATGGAGCTTCTATCCCGGCATTGGCTGATGACGACGCCCATGGTGCAGATGGAGTTTTACCATGTGGCCCGTCAGTATGCCTTGATCACCATGGGGAAGGGCTATGGTCTTTTGGCTGAGGGGGAACCGGCTAAGGCCTATGCCACTTTCTACAGTGCCATCCGCCAGACCAATGATCTGGAGGCTCACTATCAGTTTGTACGGCTCGGACTGGACCCTTCCCTGGAAAAACGCGAAAATTTGGATAAATCCTACCCGCTTTTGGAGCAGGAAGGGCTGATCGGCGGGAATCGAAATTACGTAGCGGCCCTGCGCTTGGTCATTGAAGGCGGGGCCGACAGCAAAGAGCAAGACGCCATTTTTGATAAGGCCCTGGATCTGCTTGGAAACATGGATATGGAGGGACTTAATCCTGGGATGTGGCATCTGCTCATGGGCGCCATCAATCACCGGAAGCTTCGGGATTCGGTGTCCGGGTATCGCTATGATAAGGAGCTTTTTCAGAAGGCTCATTATCATTTTATGATGGCCTATGATCAGGCCCGAGGGAATGAGCGGATACTTGCTTCGGTCTGGGATAACCTGGGGCGGCTTCACTTTGAGGTGCGGAATTATGCGCTCTCGGCCACCTTTTTTGAGCAGCGGATGCATCTTCAGTTCAGTGACCCTGGGACAGAGGGCGCTACCCGGTGGGCCTATGCCCGTTCGTTATTCTTCATTAATGATATGACCGGCGCCCAGGTCCAGGCCGAGGCGGCACTGGCCGCAGCCCGGTTGGTTGAAGGAACCGATCCTACACCTTTCCTTGAGAAGGCGGCCTTCCACGCGATGCAGGCCGGAGCCTATGCTTCGGCAGCCAAACGCTACGAGGAACTCCTTAATGATCCTGAACACCTTACGGGGGTGAATAGGGCCAAGGCCCTGCTGGCCTACGGCTTTTCCCTCAAACAACTGGGTGAGATCGGGAAGGCCCGTGGGGTTTTAACCGCACTGTTGGAGATAACCGCCGATCTACGGGGCGAGCCGGTCAATGCAGAGCGGTTGATCGGGTTCTTTCCTGAAAGGCTTGAGGTCCTGGCCAATGGTTTTCTGGCGGGACTGGTCGAGGATCCTAAGGAGCAAGCGGCCTATCGGCTTCAGCGGGTGGCGTATTGGGAGCAGATGGCTGGCCGGGCCTCCGAGCTGGCCATGGATGAATCGGGGCTATTGTCGGCCCTGGCCAAGGATGCCCAGTTGTCCGCAATCGGGCTGGAAAAGGCGGGGGAGATCGAACAATCGGCTGAGGCCATGGATCGTTCGCTGGCGGCGGCTCTGGCCCTAGTGAAGGAAACCGGAGATCCCAACGGACCGGTGATCTTCCGGGTGCTGGTCAACTACCTCTCCATGGGCTTGACCCATCCTGAGGCCTATGCCCAGCGGAATCCTGCTCGACTTGGCCAGGCTTGCTCTGAAACCGTGCAGGCCCTGAAGGGGCTGCCGTATCGGCCCGCCGTCCGGGTGGCCCAACAGGCTAAATTGGAATTGTTATGGACAGCCTACCAAGACATTGTATTGGGGATGGAGGGTGACCCTTTGAAAACTCGTCTTGAGCGGGTGATGGATGAATTGAAAATTAAAGGACTTCAATCCACCGCGCCTTCGCTCTACCATGAAATCATCGAACTTGTAGCGGGTCTTCTCTTGGGGGCGTGACTTCTCGGAATTAGAGCGTTTTCTGTTGGCCATCTTGGCCCGATATCTCTCTGCCGACCAGGAAATAGTTCCTGCCGGGTCGATCTGTGTTTCTCCCGAACCGGGAGAGGGGATCAGTTTCAGCAGTTGTCTCCCAGGCTTTGACTGTTCTTTCCCCATCGAAAGAGGTAATCGTTAACCCGCATTTTCTGTTCCGGGTCAAGAACCTCCCAGGAACCATCCTTGGCGCATTTGGGGTACTTTTGTTCAAAGACCCGGTTCCAGGCCGCTGAGGTTTTTGATTCGACCCAGAGAAAGGTCGCACCCCGGTCATTACCCTTGAAATGGCAACCCTGGCAGACCTCTTTGAAGGCCTTACCCCCCTCACCCCAGGGACGACTGGCCCATTCCAGGGGCCCGCTTTCCAGGACCCGGCAGGTCTTGGTTGTTGCATCAAGTCTGTTTTTAGGGCGGGCATCGGCGGGCTGGGCCAGGGCCCAGGTGATCATTAGAAAAAGTATGAAAAACAGTATATTACGCATCGTTGCTACCTCGGAGGATTGAACTGCTGCACCCAAATCGAGCTTGTCCCAGAACGCTATATCCTTGTACTGGCAGTGTCAATGGATATTTGTTCACGCCGTTTTGGGTGTGACTTGTTTCGAGTTTGAATATAATGAATCCGGTAATCGACAGGTTGAAATATCAGTCCATAAACGATGAACCTCCAAAACTTAAGGAGATGATCAATGAAAATTGCCCCCATGATTATGAGCGTTGGTTTGTCGATGGTGCTTCTTCTGCCGGGACCGTCCCCGGTCTGTTCTGCTGAAACGACCGATAAAAAACCGTCGCTGGCGGAAATCAAGCGGGAAAGCCGGGAACTGCTTCAGGCCTTCAAGGCCTATACCGCCGAGCAGCGGGATGAAGCGCTCCGGGAAACCAAGGCGGCCCTGGATACCCTTGACCAGCGGATCGATGAGCTGGAAGAGCATATTGAGAAAAACTGGGAGAGCATGAGTCAGACCGCTCGAGTAGAGGCCCGGGCCACCCTGAAGGTGTTGCGGCGGCAACGGACCCAGGTGGCCGAATGGTACGGCAGTTTGAAAAGTGGCTCGGTTGAGGCCTGGTCCCAGATCAAGAAAGGTTTTTCCGAGGCCTATGGTGAATTCTATGACGCCTGGGAAAAAACCGAAAAGCAATATGGGGACGATAAGTAGGGGATCCCGGCAGATACTATCTGACCACCACCTCCACTCTGCGGTTTCGTGGTTCCTCAACATCATCCTGGGTTTTGATCAGCGGATTTCCTTCCCCATGGGAGGTGGTGGTGATGTTGTCCCCATTGATCCCATTTGCGATCAAGATGCCCTTCATTATTTCTGCGCGTTCCAAGGCCAGCTTATAGTTGTATTCCATTGCCCCGACCGTGTCGGTATGACCGGTAATGACTATATCGGTGGAATTTCTCTCTTCGACTGTCTTGATGATTTGCGGCAGTTCGTCTTGGGATTCATCGGTCAGTTCATTGGAATTCAAAAGAAAATAGAGGATGAATTTTACCGGGATCAGGGGATCAACAGCGATCACTTCGGCAAAGATGGACTGGACCTCTTCCGGGTTGAGCACAACAATTTCACCGGGTGGGGCTTTTGGGCCCTTTGCTTCGACCGCTTGGTATGCCTGATTAAGGACCTGTTGACCCCCTTCGGTTGCAACGACCACCTGCCCTACTTTGCCGTCGGGGTCGGGAAGCAATACGATGGTGCTTTTTGATCCGCAGCCGGAGAAAACCATCAAAAGAAGGACACTGATCAGTATGCTGGAGATACGCGGCATTTTGGGCTCTCTTTTCAGGATAGTTTGTTTGGTCATGGTATCAGGGTCCGGAGGAGAGGAAGACAGGTGGCGGATGACCTGCCTTCCCAATGACCTTGACCAGAAATTTGGTGCCCCGGATGCCGATGGTTGTATCCGGCGTGCTGAATTTCACTGAATCGGGGGCCTGACGTCCGATGATGCCTGAGAGGTAGGAGGCGGTGCCTTTCAGCATTCTGGTGATCATGGAAAATTTACCCTGCTGGGGGGCGAAGATATACTCCTCAATAACGATTTCACTTTCCGGGCCCAGGGACAGGACGGTGTTGTCATCAAAGAGAATACCAACGGAACTCCTGGCCCTGGTTCTGATTATATCACTTTGATAGAGACTGTCTCCAGGATGGAGGGCAGATTCGTTGCTGTTTCGGAGCACCATGACCTCACCGGTCCCGGTTTTAATTTTCCCGATCGGTGATTCTTCTCCCAGGGCAGCGCCCGGCAGCAGAATGGTCAGAATGAAACAGAAGATCATGAGTTTATTCATCTGTGGCCTCGCTGGTGTGGCTTCCTGGCTGAGTCATGTTCGTATGATATACATTGACCAGTGTATAGGATATATTCGGTCGGATCAAATAAAACCCGTTAGTAAGGTTCTGGCTGCAGGCGTCCATATCTCTGCCCGACCCAGGGAGCTTTTTGGAGACGGCTCAGGAGAATTGTCTCTTTGCCGGCGGTGGTTAACGTAACGAAGATCAGCAGGCAGTCGTTGATGTCAGGGCCGTGACGCAGTTCATGAAATGATTCTTTGTTTACCGTCGGGGATGACGGAAGGTAAAGGTTGTTCCTTCCGGTTTGGTTGAACAGAAGCTCACCTGGCCGCCTAGATATTTTTCTCCGAACAGCTTCATGGAAAAGGTGCCAAGGCCCCTTCCATTGGTTGATTTTGTGGAGAAATGCCGCTGGAAAACCCTTTTTTGTACATCCTCATCTATCCAGGCGGGATTCCAGACCTCCCAAACCACCCAATCTGGTTCAACCACTGTGGTCAGGCGAATTTCATCACCTTTCGGGGTGGCCTCCAGGGCATTGATGAGCATATTGCCGAGGACTCGGGTCACCAAAAGAGGATCGGTGTGGATTTTGATGTTTTGAGCAGGGCCGGATTCGACAATCCGGCGCTTATCTGTTGCCCTGTGACCCTTGATGATCAACTCCACTTCTTGTCGAATCTGCTGGAGGGTCACCCCTGAATTATTGACCAGGTAGTCCGTGTCTTTGTACAGTGAAAGACTTTTCTGCAGAGAGATCTCGGAGCACAGCCGTATTGCCGTCCGGTGGATGGTCTGGGCGTCCTCATTGTCGGGCTGATCCGTGGCCATGAGGGCTGCGTGACCCAGGAGAGAGGTCAGGATATTGTTGACATCATGGAAGAAGACCTGTTCCAGGTTCATCCAGAACTGCTGCATGGTAATGTCCTGGGCATAAACCAGGATCCAGCGGTGGTTATCAACGACAATCGGTTGCGCCCGGATCAGGAGACACAGATTAACGATCTCGTCACCCTTTTTAGCGGTCAGGGCGCAGGGCTGTTCATTAATCACGTCATCATTGATTGCCGCCATCATGGCAATGGCGGCGCCGCAGGTCCGGCAATATGGGGTGGTGCCGCAACCGTTGGGCTGCTCGTGGGCATGGACGCAATGGAGGCTCTCGCCGAGACGTAAACCCAGAGCCTCTTCGGGGTTGTCGATTCCGGTTGCCTCCAGAAAGGAATGATTCAACGCGACGATCTGTCGGTCTTTATTGAGGACGACCAGGAGCCCGGTACAGGCGGTGAGTAAGGTGCTCATGATCGGGCTGTGGCTGATCTGGCCGATCTGGTTGTAGAATTTTCTTCTTTCGGTTCTTGCCGCTGGAGCAAAGTAGGTGTCGTTCATGTCATGTCCCCCCTGATCCATCTTATCTGAGTGGTTTCATAACATTCAAGTGTATTCTCAAGCATTGTTCGGGGGGATTTCTCTATTTACCTGGGGTAACAGTTTGGATTTTACCAGAAACCCCCGTGGATTCTGAGGTCTCCAGGAGGGGGTATTGTTTTTTTCAATCAGGAATCATTATGATTCATCGAATAAATTTTGACTTGGAAGGTGATTAAATTATACGATTTAATATCTGTCGGGGGGAATCCGGTGGTTTTGAGTAGCCAGGTGGTCTCCTTCGTTTGAGTCTGGAGAAGGGGCCATCGAAGGCATGAATGGCGATGTTTCTTAAGCGAAGGTATGCCGATCCTCCATGAATAACAAAGAACTGGAACAGGTAGAGATTGAAGTCCTGATCGATTCGATCAGACGCCGTTACGGCTTCGATTTCAGTAATTACAGTCAGGCCTCCTTTAAGCGACGGTTGCAGCATTATCTTAAATTAAAGAACATCAACCGGATTTCCGATCTGATTCCGGCGATGCTTCACGATCCGGCAACATTTAAAACCTTTCTCTTTAATCTGTCGATTCCTGTCACCGAAATGTTTCGTGACCCCCAGGCCTTTCAGGTGGTCCGGCAAAAAGTCGTTCCGATGCTTTCGACCTACCCGTCAATCAAGATATGGCATGCCGGGTGCGCCAGCGGGGAAGAGGTTTATGCCCTAGCCATAGTCCTCGTTGAAGAGGGCCTTTATGACCGCTGTCAGATCTATGCCACCGATTTTAATGATCAGGTTCTCAAAATGGCGGAAGAGGGAATCTACCCGACGGAGAGAATCAAGGAATACACCCTTAATTATCAGAAAGCAGGAGGGAAGCGATCTCTCTCCGATTACTACCTCTCCAGATATGAGGCGGTGATTATGAACAGTGCACTGAGGAAGCGAATCGTGTTCGCCAACCATAACCTGATGGGTGATGCCTCTTTTGGTGAAATGCAGCTGATTGTCTGTAGAAACGTGCTCATCTATTTCAATCAATCCCTGAAGGAAGAGGTTTTACAGGTTTTTGCCGAATCGTTGGCACCCAGAGGATATCTTTGGCTCGGGACTAAGGAGGATGTGGGACTCCCTGGACTTCGGAATGAGTTTAAAACCATTGATTCCCGGCAGAAGATCTTTCAAAAAAAATGAGGCTCCACGGGGACTGGGCCTTCGGGGCATGGGTTGGATCGGGATGGTTCTAAAGGAATGATAGGCGTGCATAAATGGCGAAAATTTGAGGCGGTGGTTATCGGCGGTTCATCAGGGGCAATCGATGCGATCCGGACCTTGGTGTCCCACCTTCCCGGGGAGTTCCCCGTGCCGGTAATCTGTGTGCTGCATCTGCATCCCCATTCCCAGAATGAATCCATGATCCAGCTTCTGTCTGGGCATGGTTCGCTTAAGGTCCTCGAAGCAGAACATCGTATGCAGATTAAGGCCGGCCGGATGTATCTGGCCCCACCGAATTATCATCTGCTGGTTGAACCGGGGGAACTGACTTTATCGTTGAATGTTGATGAGAAGGTCAATATGAGCCGGCCCTCCATCGACGTGCTGTTTGAGAGTGCTGCTGATGCCTATGGCGATAGATTGATCGGGATCATGCTCTCCGGGGCCAGCCATGACGGTGCCGCAGGATTGCAGCGGATCAAAGAACAGGGGGGGATCACCATTGTTCAGGACCCGGAAACGGCCCAAGCACCCATCATGCCCAAAGCGGCAATGGTGGCGGGGCGGGTTGACTTTGTTTTGCCGGTGGCGGAGATAGCTGAGCTTCTACTGCTTAAATGCCCAGGGGGAAAAAAAGCATGAATCGAAGGCAATGGCGAGGGTTTGATCGGCAAATCAGCCGATGGGCGGTTGGACTTGTTCTGTTGGTCGGTCTGGTGCTATTGGTCCCTCTTCAAGGCCGGGCGGAACATCTGAAGGATCATTATCGTCTGGGGGTGCTCCTCCATGGCAATAGCCGCCTCGAGACCCTGGCTGGATTTCAGAAGGAGCTCGCCAACCATGAACGGGAAGAGTCGTTGTCGTTTGCCTATGAGGTCAGGAATGCCTTGGGGGAACAGGGTAAATTGCAGGAGCTGGCGGAGGAGATTATCCGGTCCCAGCCGGATATAGCCATTGCCGGCGGTGGTCTCGAAGCCGATGCCCTGAAGGCTGCCTCAGCGGGGACGGCAATCCCGGTGCTCTTTCTGGCCGCCTCCTCGGTTATCGATCGTGGTCTGGTGGCGAGCTTGACCAGTCCGGGCGGTAACCTGACCGGGATTGAGACTAATGACACCCTGCTGACCGGGAAACGTCTCTGGTATGTCAGAAAACTTCTGCCGAACTCGAAACGGGTGCTGATGTTTAATTTTCCAGGGCTCAGTCCGGCGGTTGAAGCCATCAAGGTGGCCCGGGAGGCGGCGGCGGAACTCGATTTTGAATTGACCTTGATCGAGGTGAATGATCTCGCCGATCTTCGGCGGATTGCCGGTTCGATCACCCCTGAAAACACCGATGTAATCCTGCTGTCGCCGGTTACCATCCTTGATGCCGCCCAGGTGGAGATTTTGCTGCCGCTCTCGCTTGTCAGGAAGATTCCGGTCATGGGCTATAGCATGGTCAGTATCGAGCGAGGGGCCTTTGCCATGTACGGCGGCAAGAGGTTTGAAGAGGGGAGGCAGAGTGCCGGCATGGTCCATGCCCTTTTACATGGGACTTCCCCTGGAGAAATTCCGGTTGAAACGCCCGAGCGGATCCATTTTGTAATCAACGGTTGGATGGTGGATCAGCTAGGGCTGAGTTTGCCGGAGCGGGCCTGGAAGCTGGCCAATGATATTGTTCGAGTCCAATTTTGATGGCGTCGTAAAAAGTCCGATTTACTGCGTCGTAGCGCATTTTTGTTCGTTCGGCATACCATATGTATGGCCTCGCTCACAAGAATACACTACTGCTTGTATATCGAAATTTTTACTTAGCCATCCTAGGACTTTTTACAAGACTATTAATTTTGATTGAGGGTCCTGTAGATCAACGGACGGGCGGGCAACGAGGAGTTGGAACCATGTTCCATTTTATGCAGAGAATAACCGTTAAATATGCGGCGATTACCCTGGTGGTCGCCGTGATTCCTCTTTTGGGCTTTGGTTGGTTCAGTCTGCAGAAGAATAAAGCAGCCCTGTCCAACCAGGTGATTATGGCTAATATGGCCATCGCCGCCCGAGGGGTGGAGCGAGTTGCCGTCAGTTTTACCGAGCTGGAAAAAAATCTGGACCTGGCTCTTCGGACCCTGGCTCTCCATGATATGGATCTTGATGACCTCGAGTGGGCCTTGGCGACCCTCCGGCCGGTCTTTGTCGAGGCCCAGAGCCAGAGTATCTTTGACGGGGAAGGCCATGAGGTAATCCGTTTTGATCGGGACCGGTTGATCCATACGGATCAATTGCTCGATCGCAGTAAGGATCCCCTGTTGATTCAGGCGCTTCATGGGGAGATTGGTCTGGGCCCGGTCTATGTATCCGTAAAAGGGACTCGGCGGATGGAGTTGGCTGTGCCGATCAAGGACCCGAGCGGGAGGGTGGTTCGGGTTTTGCTCACTGAGATATCTCTCCGGAATCTGTTGCAGCAGATTGCCTCCCTGCAGGTTGGTGAAGACGGGGCCGTTATGGTTCTTGACCGGAACGGCAGGTTGATCGCCCATACCGACCATCGTCGGGTATTCAGCAATGAAGTGTTAATGGAAAACCCATTCAGGGATCATTTCATGGCCGGTGATAAGACGGCCAAGCCCCATCAGTATGTCAATCATGATGGAATCGAGGTCCTGGGGGCGGGGGCGGCAATGAACCATCCGGACTGGTTGGTTGTGGTGGAGGTTTCAACCAACGAGGCCTTCCGTTCGTTCCGCGCCCAGACCCGCCTGATCGTGGTCAGTCTGTTGTTGCTCCTGCTTTGTACTGTCATGCTCGCGATATATTTATCTTTTAAATTGTCCGGGCCACTGAGAACCTTGGAGGAGGGAGCCGAGCAGATTGGGCAGGGTAACCTGGAGGTGACTATTCCGGTGACCTCCGCAGATGAAGTGGGTCGGGTCAGCGCCTCGTTTAATCTCATGGCGGGTAATCTCTCCAACAGTCAGAAGGAGAAGAGGGAAGAGGAGTGGTTTCGTTCCGGTCGGTTGTTACTTGATGAGCAGATGAGAGGGGAGGGCACCGTCAAGGATCTGGCCGGGAAAATTTTGAGCTTCCTGGCCGGGTATCTCGATTTTCCCATCGGGGTCTTTTTTGTGAAAAAGTCGGGGGAAGGAGGCGACTCCTATTGTTGTGCCGCCGGTCACGCCTTTGATCCGGAACTGGCCTCGGTACCGGCGTTTCGTCCGGGAGATGGTCTGGTGGGGCAGGCGGTTGAACGGCAACAGCCCTTGAGTTTTACTGCTCCGGAAAAGTACCTGACGGTTCGTTCCGGCCTGGGCCGCAAGGCCCCGGAATATATTTACCTCCAGCCCCTGATCGATAATCGAGAGCAGGTGGTCGGGGTGATTGAGATCGGTTCATTTGAGGTGCTTAAGGAACGGGCCCGCAGATTTCTCTCCCAGTCCGCCCAATCCATTGCCATCGCCCTGACCGCCGTTTACGCCCGGGACGAGACTGAAAGAGCCCTGCAGAAGGCCCAGATCCTGACCGAAGAGCTTCAGACTCAGCAGGAGGAACTCCGGGTAGCCAATGAGGAGTTGGAGGAGCAGACCCAACGGCTGCAGTCCTCGGAAGAGGAGTTGCGGGTGGCCAATGAGGAACTGGAAGAGCGGGCCGTCTCCTTGACCAATAACAGTGAAGAGATGATCCGCCAGAATTTCCAGCTTGAATCGGCCCGGAAGATTCTTGAACAGAAATCCCTGGCCCTGGAAGTGACTAGTCGTTATAAATCTGAGTTTCTGGCCAACATGTCCCATGAGTTGCGAACGCCCCTGAACAGTCTGCTGATTCTCTCCCAAGATCTGGTGGGGAACAAGGATAAAAATCTTACCCCTGAGCAGGTTGAGTCGGCGGAAATAATTTTTCAGAGCGGCAATGACCTCTTGAAGTTGATCAATGACGTCCTTGATATTTCAAAGATCGAAGCCGGGAAGGTTGCAGTCAATTTCGAAATGGTTCCCATCGCTGAGGTGGCCCGGCAGGTGGAAACCATTTTCCGCCGGCAGGCAGAGGCCAAAGGCCTGAAGTTGGAAGTACATCAGGATCCCGCTCTTCCTCCCATGCTCATGACCGATCAGCAGCGGTTGGAGCAGATCCTCAGGAATCTCCTGTCAAATGCGCTTAAATTCACGGAATCTGGTTTGATCAAGGTGGAATTTAAACACCTTGCCGGTGGTGGCCTTGGTGATTTGGCAGGGAGTCCCGGGAAAATCGCCATCAGTGTCACGGATACCGGCATCGGTGTTCCCGAAGAAAAACAGCTGGATATCTTCGAGGCCTTTCAGCAGGTGGATGGAGGTATCTCGCGGAAATACGGGGGGACGGGTCTTGGCCTGTCAATTTCCAGGGAACTGGCCCGACTTCTGGGCGGAGAGTTGACCCTGGTCAGCGCCTTTGGGCGAGGATCTGTTTTTACCCTGGTTCTTCCCTTGGCTGCCATGGGATCCGATGCCCGGAACAAGCAGGATCAAGTCCAGCTTGTTTCCGGTGAACCAAGTGAGCCGGTGGTCGACTTAACGCGTCCCGCTGCCCCAATGATCCCTGATGATCGGGATTGCCTGCGGGACCAGGCAATTGTCATTCTGGTTATTGAGGACGATCTGAATTTTGCCAGGACCCTTTACGAATTCAGCCATAGGAGAGGTTTTCAATGTCTCCATGCCGGAGACGGGGAGACCGGATTGCTCTTTGCTGAGAAGTATCAACCCGATGCCATCATCCTCGATATCAAACTTCCGGGGATCCAGGGCTATGCGGTGCTTGATGCCCTCAAGGGCAATAGCCGAACCAGGCATATCCCGGTGCATGTGATGTCGGTGGACGAGCGGAGTATGAAGGCCTTTGAAAGCGGAGTGGTGGGGTATCTTGAGAAACCGGTCAGTCTGGAGGAGTTGGATTCAGCCTTCACGAAAATTGAAGAGATTCTCTCCGGTAAGGCCCGTAAACTCCTGGTGGTGGAGGATTCCGATAACCAGCGCAAGAGTATTATTCGACTGATCGGCAATAATGATGTGACCTCCACGGGGGTAGCTTCGGGGCGAGAGGCCCTGCAAAAACTTAAAAAAGAGAAGTTTGATTGCATGATCCTGGATCTCACTTTGCCGGATATGACCGGCTTTGAGTTGCTGGAAGAGATGAATCGTGGAGATCTGGAAGCCGTGCCGCCGGTGATCGTCTATACTGGTAAGGAGTTGACCAGGGAAGAAGTGGAGAAATTACAAAAGTATGCCTCTTCGATTATCATCAAGGGGGTGATGTCTCCTGAGCGGCTTCTTGATGAAACCGCCCTCTTTCTCCACCGGGTGGTGCAGAACCTCCCCCCCGAAAAAAAGGAGATGATAGTCTCCCAACATCACCACGAAGAGGGGCTCGCTGGCAGAAAAATTCTGATAGTCGATGATGATATGCGGAATGTCTTTGCCCTGGCCAAGGTGCTCTCCGGCCGGGGGATGATCGTCCTCAAGGCGGCCAATGGGCGGAAGGCCCTGGATATTCTCGATAAGGAACCAGGAGTCAGCTTGGTTCTGATGGATATCATGATGCCGGAGATGGACGGCTATACCGCCATGAAAAAAATCAGAGAATCGCCAAAGTTTTACCGGTGTGTTCCGATCATCGCCTTGACCGCTAAGGTCATGAAGGATGATCGGGAAAAATGCCTTGAGGCCGGGGCCAACGACTATCTGGCCAAACCGGTTGAAATTGAAAAACTTCTGTCCCTGGTCCGGGTCTGGCTGCAAAGGGGAAATTGATCAGCCTTAAGAGTAGGAGGGTTGGATTGAATGATGGGGAAAGAGATGAAGCAGAAATCGAAAGTCCTGATCGTTGACGATCGGGTGGAAAATCTGGTTGCCCTGGAGAGGATCCTTGGTGATCTTGATATCCAGTTGATTCGGGCCACCTCCGGAAACGAGGCGTTGGCCCTGACCCTGGAACATGAATTCGCCCTGGCCCTGGTGGATGTTCAGATGCCTGAAATGGATGGCTATGAGATGGTAACCCTGCTGCGTCAGGAACCAGCCACGGAACACCTGCCGGTGATCTTTGTCTCGGCGGTTTATTCCGGGGATTATTATAAGATCAAGGGGATCGAAGCCGGGGCGGTTGATTTCATCGAAAAACCCCTGAAGCCCGCCATGCTCATAGGAAAGGTCCGGGTTTTTCTGGATCTCTACCGCCAAAGAGAAAAATTGCAGCAGTTCAGTAATGAGCTTGAGCGGATGGTGGAGGAGCGGACCGCATCCCTTGAGGTGGCCAATGAAAAGTTGAAAAACGAGATCAAAGAAAGAGAGGAGCTTGAAACCAGGATTCGTCATATCCACAAGATGGAGGCCATTGGCACCATGGCCGGCGGTATTGCCCACGATTTCAATAATATTCTGGCGATCATCCAGGGCAATGCTCAGATTGCAGTGAAGAAAATGGCCAACACCGAGCCCATCGATGAAGAGATTCAAGACATCCTGAAGGCGGCAAGCCGGGCCAAGGATCTGGTCGGGAAGATTCTCACCTTCAGTCGGATCAGCCAGAACAGTAAGGCAGTCATTCATCTCCAGGCGGTGGTTGAGGATTCAGTCGCCATGCTGCGGTCGACCCTGCCCACTTCCGTTGTTTTTAAGAGTAAGATCTGCGCCGGCTGTCGCCCGGTCCGGATCGAGCCCATGGAAGTCAATCAGATTATCATGAATCTCTTTGTCAATGCGACCCAGGCCATGGATGAAAAGGGGACGATTACTTTGGGTCTGGAAGAGGTTAGCTTGCCGACCCCAGACAGCAAGGGATGTGACGTGGAGCCGGGAGTGTACATCTGTCTGTCCGTTGCCGATACCGGCTGCGGGATGGATACTAAAACCATGGAGGCTGCCTTTGATCCGTTTTATACCACCAAACCCATCGGCCAGGGTACGGGGATGGGGCTTTCGGTGGTTCATGGAATAGTCCGGGGATGCGGCGGCACGATTACCATTGACAGCGAGGTGGGGCGCGGCACCACCTTCCGTCTTTATTTCCCGGTGGTCGATGCGGAACCAACCGTACCTGCTGGAGGCCCTGTCCCTTCCAGCCCTGAAGTGCAGGAACCGGAAACCGATGGTGATGGCGCCAGGGTTCTTTTTGTGGACGATGAGACCTCCCTGACCTTGATGGCCAGGAAAATTCTTGAAAGGGAAGGGTACAGGGTCATGACTTTTAACCATAGTCCCGAGGCCCTGGCGGTGTTTGAAAAAACGCCGGAGGAGTTTGATCTGGTCATTACCGATCAGAGTATGCCGGAGCTCTCGGGGGTTGAAATGGCTGAGAAAATGCTCAGTGTCCGGGCTGATATTCCAATTGTGTTATCAACCGGGTTCAGTACCAAGGTTTCCGAAGAGAATTTCCGGGAAAAGGGTTTTTGTGGTATTCTTGCCAAACCCTATAATACCTCGGAATTGATCCAGGTGGTTGCTGCGGGACTTGCGATACGGAGGAATGATACTCTTAATGGCTGAACAGGCCCTGGCTTTTTTAAAGAGGATAGGATGATAAAATTGTCATTGGGGCAGGCCGACAAGGCCGGATTGCCGCCCGGTACTCCCATTCACATTGGTGAAATCAAGGCGGATAGCGTTCAGATTAGTGCCCTTGATTATAACGAGGATCAGGTGGATTTTCGTCCCAGGATCGAGGCCATGGAGTGCCGTTTACTGGCGGCCCGACCGGAGACGGTGACCTGGGTCAATATCGATGGTCTCCATCAGGTGGATATCCTGCAAAAGGTCGGGCAGTGTTTTCAACTGCATCCCCTGACCCTTGAGGATATCCTGAATACCAACCAGCGCCCCAAGCTCGATATCTATGACGACTATATCTATCTGGTCCTCAAGATGCCGGGGCTGAACCTTGAGACCGGCGGGTTCTGGTTCGAGCAGGTGAGTTTTATCGTCTCCGGCACCCAGCTGATTACCTTCCAGGAAAAGGCAGGTGATACCTTTGATGCGGTGCGGAACCGAATCAAGGACGGTCGTGGCCGAATTCGCAAGATGGGCACCGATTATCTGCTCTATGTCCTGGTCGACTCGGTGGTGGATCATTATTTTGTGATGCTTGAAAAGGTGGGTGAGCAGATTGAGGAGATGGAGATGGAACTGGTGGAGAAACCGGAACCCTCAACCATGCGCAAGATCAATTTTCTCAAACGGGAAATGATCATGATGCGGAAGTCGGTCTGGCCCCTGCGGGAGGTGATCAGTAGCCTGCAACGTGACGGTGTCCCCTTTATCGGTGATTCGATCCGCTTTTATCTCAAGGATCTTTACGACCACACCATCCAGGTAATCGAAACAGTAGAAATCTATCGGGATATGATTTCCGGTATGCTCGATATTTATCTCTCGTCGATCAGCAATCGGATGAATGAAGTAATGAAAGTGCTGACTATCTATGCCGCCATCTTTGTCCCCCTGACCCTGATCTCCGGGATCTACGGGATGAATTTTAATACCGCCAGCAGTCCCTTCAATATGCCGGAATTGAATTGGTATTTCGGTTATCCCTCCGCCTTGGGACTCATGGTCCTGATTGGCGTCATCATGCTGGTTATTTTTAAGAAGAAAGGCTGGTTCTGAAAATCGACCGGATGGATGTCTCTTCTGCGGGTACTTCCACTGACACCCTGATCACCAACAGTGCTTTTTATGGAGGCCACTGCGATTTACTCGGCACTTTCAAGGCCAAAGTCAGGAGGGATAAATAATCATTCGTCTTCGGCGGCAATCTTCGGAATAACCATTTTCTTTTCTTTGACGCAGAGGATTTTTTCCCCGTATACTGGATCAATATGATTGATCGGATGTGTCACCCCTACCGACTTCAACCTGGAGAAAAATAATGGAAATCAGCGAACTGGAACCCAAATTCAAACTCGACTACCTGGGTCTGCACCATCTGGGTGAAGTCTACTGGAACCTTTCCACTCCGACCCTTTATGAATATGCCATCCGCCGTTTTGAGGCCCAACTTGCCCATATGGGGCCGCTCGCCGTCCGGATGGGGCAGCATACCGGTCGCGCGGCCAAGGATAAGTATATCGTTGACGAGCCGACCACCAGTGGAGACATCTGGTGGAGCGCCGGCAATGTGAAATACCCGGAGGAACGGTTCAACGTTCTTTTTAAAAGAATGGTCGCCTATCTTCGGGGAAAAACTGTGTTCGTGCAGGATTGTTACGCTGGCGCCGATCCTCAGCATCGGCATTCCGTCCGGGTGGTTACCGAATATGCCTGGCATAGCCTTTTTGCCAGAAACATGTTTATCCAGCAGCCCCAGGACCACGACTCGATGTATAATTTCGTGCCGGAATTCACCGTCCTGCAATGTCCCAACTTCATAGCCGATTCAGAGGAGGACCAAACCAGAAGCGGCACCTTTGTGGCCTTAAACATCAGCCGTAAACTTATTATCATCGGCGGGACTGCCTATGCCGGTGAGATTAAAAAATCGATCTTTTCGGCCCTGAACTTTCTCCTGCCGGAAAAAGAAATCCTCTCCATGCACTGTTCTGCCAATGTCAGCAAAATGGATTCAACCGATGTGGCGATTTTCTTCGGGCTGTCCGGTACCGGCAAGACCACCCTGTCTGCTGATCCCAATCGTATTTTGATCGGCGACGATGAACACGGCTGGTCTGATAATGGTGTCTTTAATTTTGAAGGTGGCTGTTACGCCAAGGTGATCAAACTCTCGAAAGAGGCTGAGCCGGAAATATGGGCCACCACCAGACGGTTCGGCACCATTCTCGAAAACGTTGCCGTTGATCCGGTTACCCGCAGGGTGGAACTCGACGATGATACCTTTACTGAAAATACCCGGGCCTCCTACCCTCTCTCCCATCTGCCTCAATATGTACGGTCCGGTATGGCGGGTCACCCGCGCACCATTATCATGCTGACCGCCGACGCCTTTGGAGTGTTACCTCCTATCGCCAGGCTCTCATCGGATCAGGCCATGTATCATTTTATCAGTGGGTATACCGCTAAAGTAGCCGGGACCGAAAAGGGGGTCACCGAACCAACCGCCACCTTCAGTGCCTGTTTCGGGGCACCCTTCATGATGCGGCATCCATCGGTTTACGCTCAATTACTGGAGAAAAAAATCAATCAGCACCATTCAACCTGCTGGCTGGTCAACACCGGTTGGAGCGGTGGACCTTACGGCGTAGGGTCTCGCATGAAGATCGGCGTCACCAGGGCGCTGTTGACGGCTGCCCTCGATGGTAGTCTTAATGATGCCGAGATGCACGAGGATCCGGTCTTTGGGTTTCTTGTGCCGAAAAACGTGCCAGGGGTGCCAGCTGAGGTGCTTGATCCGCGTCAAACCTGGGCGGATCCAGCGGCCTACGACCGTCAGGCCAGAAAACTTGCCCAACTGTTTCAGAAAAATTTTGAGAAATACAGTGATAAGACCCCGGCCAAACTCGTGAAGGCCGGACCTAAAGTTGTTTAGTACCGTGCTTCATCATGAGTTGTTGCGGCGCGGTCGGGCTGGGCAAACATCAACCGTAAACTGTCTTCTTGGTCAGTCCTTGCCCTGCTCTTTTAAGAAGGCAGTGGTCTTGGTAAAGAGGTCTTCGCTCTGTTGATGAATGGCCTCGTATTCATCCTGAGTCTGTCGTCCGCTGATCGCGTCACCCGCCCGGGAAAGACCGCGCAGATAGGACTCAAATCCCTTTTCATGGTGATAGTAGCCCCCCGGATTGATCACATAACGGGCCACGAAACTCCCGCAACCGCCGCATTGCACGATGACTTTGTCCTGATGACCGGGTTCGCGAACCAGGTGGTTCTTCAACAATCGTGAGCCGCAGAGTTGACAGGTCTGTCTGTGGACTTCCATATTTTTCTCCTACAATCCTAGAAGCGGCCAATAGAGTTCTCCCACTGCCAGAATAGCCAACAGGGAGAATACCGTAATAATCAGCCCCGGCCGGATCATATCCCGGGCGGTCAGCAGCCCCGAGCCGAAGGCGATGGCATTGGGCGGGGTGCTGATCGGCAAGGCCATGGCGGTGGAACAGACCATGGCAATGGTCATGGTCATAAATGAGATATTGCCGGGGAGCGAGATGGCAATGGGAATCAAGAGATTGGCCGTGGCGGTGTTGCTCATGAAGGTGGTCATCACTCCGGCCAGCAAGGCAAAGGCCAGGAGTACCCAGAAAAAATCGAGTTCAGCGGGAATCATTTTCACCGCCTCGCCGGCCAGGCCGCTTTCTTTGAGCCCCACCCCCAGACAGATACCGCCCCCCATCATGAACAGAACATCCCAGGGCAGTTGCTTGAAGTCCTGGGTATTTAACAATCCAGGCCCGAAAATGAGAAAAACCGGGAGCAGGCTGACGGTACCAAGCGAGAGCCCGTGATAACCGGTGGTACACCAGCCGAGAATGGTCAGGGCAAAGACACCCATGACGAACCAGTGTGACGGGGCCAGGCTCCCCTCCTGGGTCGTGGGCAAAGAAATTTCCAGGGACCCCGGGGGGTACATTTTCAGCAGCAGCAACCAGGTGCTGATAATGAAAAGCACCATGAGCGGGACGGCTGCCATCATCCAGCCGCTGAATGAAATCGCCAGCCCTTTCTCAACCAGATAACTCATGGCGATGGCGTTGGGGGGTGTCCCGATGGGAGTGCCGAGCCCGCCGAGGTTACAGGCAAAAGGAATGGAAAGGATTAAGCCCTTGGCAAAGGAATTCTTCTCCGGAATTTTTCTAAGAATTGGCAGGATGATGGCAAGCATCATGGCGGCGGTGGCAGTGTTGCTCATCCACATGGAGAGCAGGGCCGAGACGATCATAATCCCCAGCAGCACCCTGGAGGGTTTGGTCCCGGTCTTTTTCAGGAGTCGGGCTGCGATCCGGTTGTCGAGACCGTACTTTTGCAGGGCGGCGGCCAGCACGAAACCACCCATGAACAGCAGGGTGATATCACAGAAAAAGGCGCTAAGGTATTCCTGCCGGGCCGCAGCCCCGGCCTTGGGATTGATGGCCGGAACCAGCCAGCTGATCTGCAGAAAGAGGATGATCAGGCTGGTCTGGTAGCTGGGCAGCCATTCGGTGACCCAGAGGACTGCAGCCAAAAAGAAAATCCCCAGACAGATTGCCTTGGCATGGTCAAGATGGGTGAGCCCTTCAACCAGTCCGGTGGATATCGCCACCGTCACCAGCGCCAGGAGAACGACAACCCACACCATTTTCTTGTCGATTTGCATAGCTACCTTCGCCTCAGTGATCAGAAACGCCTATGGAGCAAGGTGGGGTATCATTCATTATTAAACATTGAAATTTCAGGTCAGATCCGTTGGTTCTCCGGGTCAGTTCGGTCGCACCAGGTCTCTTTTTCTGAAAAAACCTGTAGTATTTCGGAGGGTTGTATAGCATAGGCCCTCTTGATCAGTCGTTTGAACGGTTTCTTGATGGTCGCCAGCGATTTCAAAGGCGGTATGATGGTCAGGGTCTGCTCAATGGATGGGGGCGGAGTAATGTTGAGCTTTTGGTCCAATCCCTCGGCGATCCCGATTTCTACCCCGCCCTGCATGGCCCCGCTGAGCTGGGGATCACCCATGGATTTAAGAAACTGCATGATAACGCTGAGATCGTTGTTGTGATAAAACTGTTTGATCTCTTCGGTGATTATGCCTTGCTCTGTCTCGAGTTCGGTGATTTTACGGAGGTAGAGTTCGGTATGAAAGGTCAGGTTCTCGTAGCAGTCGAAAATATAATTCTGAAAACGGCTGGAACGGAAGAATCCTCGGAAGTGTTGACAGGCCAGGACCCGGCGGGGGATATTGGCCGATTGAACGAGGTAGGGGTCGTAGAAGAGTTCCTGGTGTAGCCCGATCAGGTCAAGAAACTCCTTGATGATCGACTCATCCCGGAGGAGGACATAGATCCGGAGCAGGTCGAAGCTGATTCGCTTTTCCAGAATATAGGAGTAATGTCTGATTTTTTCTTCGAGGGTCAGTTTGTCCTCTTCGATCAGCTTACGGAATCCGAAATATCGCTCGGCGATATCTCGTTTGATTTCTGAGACCATGACCTCGTCGATGGTGGGATTGTTTGACATACGATGTTCCTGGATAGAATGAAAAATCTTGAAGTCGCGGCCGCAGATCAAATGCAGATGTAATGATTCTATCCCTTCAGACCCTGTCCCGTAAACCTGTTTTACTGGAAATTTTCCCGGAGAAGAATTCCGGTGAGGCAGGCCGGCCCCCCCGCCGCTTTCAGATACTCGCCGACTTCCGCTTCCACCACCTCAATTCCCGCCTGGCGGTAATGCTTTTTTATTTCGGGGCAACCGGTCGGCATCAGGACCCGGCGGGGGGCAAGGGTGACAAAGTTCATCCCCAGTCCATCGGTGAGTTCAGGGTCCGGCTCCAGGATCAGGGTTTCAATCCCTCGCTCCCGCAGAAGCCCTGTCAGTTGTGAGGTTACCCGGCCGCCATGGACCACGGCCAGGTCAGCATCGGCAAAGTTGACTACCCCCAGCAGATGCTGGCCCCCTTGGGGTAAATTCACTTCCAGTAAAGTAACTCCCATTGATTCGAGCAACCAGCGGAGTTGTCGTACCCCTTCAGGGTTAGTGCGGACTCCGCTACCGACCAGCACCGTGGTAGGATCGAGCCAGAGGGCGTCGGCCCCTTCAAAGGTGGCTTGGCCGTGGGGGTGGTAGATCACTGGGATTTTGAGATCGGCGAGGACTTGGGCCATGAACGGTTCTTCGCCGGCCCGCTGAAGGGCGGCGGGACGCCCCAGAATAACCCCTTGGGGAGTCGCCCAGAAGAGGTCGCGCTGGAACAGGAAATTGGGTGGTGGTTGCTCGGATAGGTCACTTAGATGAACGGTTACCCCCTCTTTCTGGTAGAGCGTGACCAAGCTTTCGGTCTGGTGGCGGAGGGTGGCGAGATCGGGTCGGGCCAACATCAGCTGGTGGTCGGGTGGTTCGCTGAAGTTCAGTTCTTCTCCGGGCCAATGGAGGATGATCTCCCTGAGTTTCCCCCATTCGGTGGAGGTTCCGCAGTGGTGCCAGTATTTTTGGGCGGTTAACTCTTCGGCCAGGGATTTGGTTCTCGGCAGCCAGGCAGCTCCGCCGTAGGTGGCGGGCAGGGAGGGCTTTTTATGCAAGGTGGTCATGGTTAAGATCATACCCCAGATTGTTGGCCAATTGCCGGATATTTTTATCATTGAGTACCGGCCGCAGTAGAGCCGCCTTGCGGAACCAGCGGTTGTGGCGAGGGCGACAGGTGGCCATCACCGGCGGTAATTCGCCGGTGGCCGCCATGATCAGCGGCTGTGGGTCGATCCCTAGCCACCTGCCTATTGCGGTCATGGTTTGTTCCCGTTGACCGGGGGTGCCCAGCGCCTCTTCGAATCGAACCCGGAGATGATCGACTCCGCTTTCGGCAAGAAAATTGAGAGTTGCCCGGTGGGCTGACTGCCATTGGAAACCGCAGACCTTGGGCAGGGAGTGGTCGGTCCAATCTTGCCAGCCCTGGGGTAGATCATATTTCCACCAGGAGCGGCCCCAGTTGGGAAAGCGGTCCGAATACCCTTTGATTCGGAGTCGGTCCGGTAGATGGTGGGAAAAGAACCCATGATAGAGCCAGCCGTCCACCAGTCCGTTGATGGCATCGGCCGGGTGGCGGACCAGGTGGATCACTCGGAAGCGGGCTCGGGGAAAGAGGGCCTGGAGAAAGGGGAGGCGGTAGACATTGCTGGGGGTCTTTAAAATCAACGGGCGATTGGATAAAAGCGCTGCGGTGACCGGACGGTTGGGAGCGATGGTCACAAAGGGCGGTTCCTCGATGACCAGATCACCGGGTGGGGCTGGATTGATCCGGGCCTCCGGGCAGAGGTCTCGGATCAGGCTCGGGGCGATATCGTAATACCAGGGATTGATTGCGGGATAGCGGTTGCGCAGCCGGTTCAGTAGCAGGAGATGGAAGAGTTGAGGGTCGGGAAAGGCTCCCTCTGGCCAGCCGTGATTCTGTTGTAATTGGGCCAAGGTGTGGTCGATGCTGGTATAGAGAAAATCTTTCTCAAGGTTTATCCCCGTCCATTGGCAGGTCAACCGCCAGTGGAGATCTGCGTGGAAGCGGGCGAGGGTGGTGGGTTCTCTTAAGTCCACCGGTTGGTTGACCCCGAGGTCCAGGGCGATTTCTTGCTCCAGAGCAGCGAGGCGGACCCGGTTGGCGGGGTCGACCGCCGTAACCGGCAGATTGTCTGAGTCATTGCCGCTTGCTTCCCGGTTGAGACCGGCCAAGGTCAGAAAGGGATTGATCTCTCCCTTGCAGTGGAGAAGATCCGGGGAGCGGCGCAGGATTTCGGTGAAGATCGAGGAACCGCCTCGGGAACTTGAGGCCACTACTACCACCTCACTAATCGCGGAAAAGGGGTCAGGAATCTGGGTCGATCGCCAGCGATTGATCCCAGTGATTCTTGCTCGTACTTCGTCAAGGGGGGGTGTGAAGTGCTCCTGTTTGGGAAGATTCCCGGGGTGGATCATGACCGGCTCTCCCCCTGTCTGTCAATAGCTCGACGCAACTTGCAGCTTAGGGTGAGGCGCAGTAGGAACCAACAGCGCCGCCAGTGCAGCCGGTAATTGCGGTCGTGGATCAGGGCACGGCATTCAACCAGTAGGCGCCAGTAGAGATTCAATAGGTGAAAACCGAGCTTTCGTAAACGGCTGGGGACGGGGGCTTCGTCCTTGTTTTCGGTATCGCAGGAATAACCGAACTGTTCCATGGGAGGTCGACAGATTTTTTCCACCAACCGAATTTCTTCGGGAGTTAGTTCCCGGCGATAGCGGCCTTGGTTGCTCGGTTTAATTGGTTGATCGGTGTTCCGCCAGCAGGCAGAAAGTCTACTGCTCTTTTTGGCGTCTCCGGTTCGATAAAATTCCAACATGGTCGGGGTGTATTCTTCACCAAGAAAGGTGCAGATTGTACGGACGGTCGTCTCCGGCTCCGTCAGGAGATCCTCGTAGCGAACGGGTAGAAAATTTTCCGGATAGCGGGTCAGGGCGCGTAACCCCGCGTTTTGTTGCCGTTGCCAGAGGAGGGCGATCAGCCACGGATGGCAGGGGCTGAACATGGAACGCCGGGAGGAGACCGCCACATCGCGGGGATCGCGGACCAGCATGAGAAATCGGGCTGTGGGCCGTTCGGCCAGAACCTGTTCCAGATGGTCGATGACAAAGGTTGATTTGCAACCCCAGCGACGTTTCCCGGTTTTCAGCCGGTGGGTTTCGTAGACTGCAAGGAACACTCCGGTCAGGGTTGGGGAGGTGAGGGCTGCCCGGATTTCTGCCACCGAAGGAATCTTGGGCCACGGATGGATATGGGACTTGATTAATCCTCGGACGTCCTGGATCAGCCGGGTCAGTTGGGCTGGGTCGGTCAGGTCCCCGTAGCAGTCGGCCAGCGGGCTGAAATACTTGAGGATATGGGGTGGGTGGGGCACCGTGATATCCGGATGGGAGTTTAAGATCAAGCGCAGGAGATTGGAACCGGAACGCTCGGTGCCGATGATAAAGATTGGTGCGGTCATCCGGAACCCTTCCAAAGATCAGCTTGGTTTTCGCACTGAAAATACGCACCAGCGCCAGCAATCTCGGATCTCGCCGGAGGGCAGGATCTCGAAGGGATGGATCTCGCGGACCTCTCGCGGGGCGTTGTGGAACAACTCTCTGATTTCGTGGCGGTGCAGGGAGGTGGTTTCGTGGGTATCGATCCAGACGTCAATGGATTCCCATAGCCGATACTCGGTCATGGTCAGATCGATAAAACCCGCCCCCAGGAGGAGTTCGCGAAAATCTTCTTCCAGGAACATATTGTAGATCAATGGCTGCTTTTTTTTGAAGATCCGGTACATCCAGGCGCTATCGGCGGGGCCGTACGGCAGGATCTGGCCGACGATGAACTGGCCGCCCGGTTTGAGGACCCGGTGGATTTCACTCACCGGTTTTTCCGGGCCGGGCAGGAGGTGGAGGACCTCGCGATTGACCACCAGATCGACACTCTCGTCTGGGATAGGGATCTGATAGACGGTACCCTGGATTACCTGGTCCAGGCGGGTGCGGGCCATGGCCAGCATCTCCGGAGTGATATCAAGGCCGATCTTTTTGCCGACCCGGTTCCCGAATGCCGCCCCCACCACTCCACTGCCGCAGCAGACATCTAGGAGCAGAGGGCTGTTTTTCAATTGCAGGTGGCGGGCATGTTCGGCCAGAAGCTCATCATTGGCGATCCAGGCTGCCGATTGGTGCCAGTTCTTGGACCGGACCCCGAACTGTTTTTGGTAAATCTCCTTGTCGATCCCATCACCGAAGTGGTGCAGGGCAATCCTTTCCCCAGCCCGTCTGGCGGCCATCCGGGACCGGTTGGCTGCCAGGGAGCGGCCCACCACCTGTCGGGTCAGTTTGGGGTCGCTGTGCAGGATTTTTAGGAGTTGGCCTCCCACCACCTCGTCGACGTGTTTGGTTAGTTCGGGATTGGTGATTCGGGTCTTGGTCTGGCCCTCGAACTGGGGGGCAGCCATCTGCACTGACACGACCCCGACCAGGCCCTCCAGGATATCAAACGAAGAGATTCGTTCGCCGTTATCGGTATGGAGCATTTGCTGTTCTTCGGCGCAGGTGTTGATCGTTCGAGTCAGGGCTGTTTTTAAGCCATCGACGTGGGTGCCTCCGGCTCCGGTGTTGATGCTGTTAACGAAACTGACCAGATGACTGTTGTAACCCGTGGTCCAAAGGAGGCCGATCTCTAGCTCGTAGTCTGGGCCGTGCCAGGAGAGGTTGATCGGCTTGGGATGGAGGGGTCGGGCCTCGCCGCGAAGATACTCTAGGTAGCCGGACAGACCGCTGCTGTACTGAAAATCATCGTGCCGGCCGTTCCTGAGGTCTACGATCTTGATCAAGAGCCTGGGATGGAGAAAGGCCAGTTCCCGGAGACGTCCGGCCAGGGTTTGATACGAAAAGTGGAGGTCGGCGGCAAAGATGGCAGGATCAGGCCGGAAGGTGATTCTGGTCCCGGTTGCCGTGGTGGTCCCTAGTGATTTCAGATCATTTAGCGCCAGCCCAGCCCCATATAGCTGGCGGTAATGGCCGCCGTCCCGCCGGATATCAAGGGTCAGCTCGGCGGATAAGGCATTGAGGCAGGAAAGGCCCACTCCGTGTAATCCGGCCGTGTACTGATAGGCGGTCTTGGCAAATTTGCCGCCGGCATGGAGCCTGGTCAGAACCACCTGGCAGGCCGGGAGCTTTTCGGTGGGATGGAGCTCCACCGGGATCCCGCGGCCGTTATCCTCCACTGTACAGGAGCCGTCCTCAGTGAGGGTTACTGTGATCTGCGAGCAGAAACCGGCGCGGGATTCGTCAATGGCGTTATCCACCAGTTCATAGACCAGGTGGTGAAGGCCGTCAATTCCGGTTGAGCCGATGTACATCCCGGGGTTGCGGCGAACCGCCTCCAGGCCTGATAACACGGTAATGCTCGCGGCTGTGTAGGACGAATCAGGTTGGGTTGGGACGGTCAGGGGGGCGTTCATGCGGTTTTTTCCTTGGTCGTGGCCAGACCTTGGTGCATTTCGGCCAGGGCCTGGTCCAGTCTTTCCGAGTGGTTGCGGCTGGTTCGAGTCAGGGTGGCAAACCAGCCGGCGATATCGGGGCAACCATCTTCCTGGGCCTTTTTGACCAGATCCGGGTAAAACTCGTCAGCCTCTTCGGCGGTTGAGGTGACGGCGGCCAGCAGATTGTGTTCGCTGGCACCCATGGGCAGATCGGTAAAGGGATCACCGAATCTCTTCAGGAGATCAAGGTGGCCATGGGCATTACACAGGCAGCTTTCAGCCAGATCATTGAGTATTTTGGCCGGGCCGGGAAGCCCTTCGATTCCGGCAATACGAGCGAAGTACAGGTAGCGGTGGGCATTCCCTGCCTCTCTTAAAAAGCCCCGGCGCAGATTGTCGTGGGTCGGAGTGTTTTTTAGCTCAGTCCTGGTAGTATCCATGGTCACTCCTTTTTGCCGGATTGAGCGGCATTGCATTGAACCAGGGCGGTACCCCGTTCGGCCATCCCGGGAGCGCCGGTTTGGTCAAGGGTAAACCGTTCACTGCCAGGGGTCAGATGAGGCCCGGCGGAACTGTGGTGAGCGCGCCAGCCCGGCCCGGCATAGTCGGTGGAACGGGTGGTGGCGTTATCTGGATTGGGATGGAAGTAGGCGAAGTGTTCCGGGTAGTGATTGAAGTCTATAACCGGCCCGGGCTGGTAGGAATTGTACATTCGCTGGTGGGCCGCCCGGATGGTGGCCTCGTCCAGGTCGGTCAGGTTGAGGAACTCATCTTCATGGAGACCCTGTTCGACGGAGAGCCAGTTGATGTGATCCAGTTCGCTCTTGATCTTGCCGTCGGCTATGACCTGATTGTACACCGCGGTGCCGGGCATGGCCGAGAGGTATTTGACTCGGGTGACATGGTTGTGTTCCTCGGCCCATTCGGCCATGTGGTTGAGTGAGGTCGCCTCTTCGCCGGGCAGGCCGACGATCAGCAGGGCACCGAAGCGGACACCGGCTGCAAAGCTTAAATCCATGGCCCTGATACTGATGTTTTCAGTAGTAGGCTTGCGCACCCCCTGCAGGGCCTTGGCGCCCAATGATTCTACCCCGAAGAGGGCGATATCGCAGCCCGATTCGCGCATGGCGTCCAATTGTTCTTTGTCCACATTGGCGCATTTGGTCAGGCAGGTCCAGCGGAGGTTGCGCTCGCCGATGACCTCGCACACCTCCATGGTTAGGGTTTTTTCAGAATTAAAGGTCAGGTCGGTGAAAAAGACGAATTCGGTTTGGTATTGCGATTTAAGCCAGTCCAACTCGATGGCCAGTTTCTCTGGTGACTTGTAGGTGACCTGGGGAGTAGTTCGGAAGCAGAAGCCGCAGTCCATCTTGCAGCCCCGGCTGTAGGAGGCGATGATCTGGGGTTGGAGGCCGCGGGGATCGGCGGCTTGGGGCCATAGGTCGAGGCGCATTCGAGGCAGAAAGTCCAGATCGGCCATCTGCCCCCGGGGCGGGGTCCGGTAATGACCACCGTCGGCGGCCCGATAACAGATGCCGTTGATGTGGGGCAGTTCCTTGGCCCACTGGCCCCGGCGGTAGCTGTCCATTAACTCAAGGATGGTTAGTTCACCCTCGGAGATCACTCCGATATCCATCCTGGTGTATTGGAGAAAGATTTGGGGCACCGAGGTTACCAGCGAGCCGCCACAGATGACCGGCATCTCTGGGCGGGCGGTCTTAATCAGGTCGATTAACTCCCGGACAAAGGGAAAATTGTCTTCAAAGGTGGCAATACCCAGGACATCGGTGCCGTCCATGATCTGCTGATAGGCCTCGGTCAGGGGATCAACAGCATAGCGGACATCGACGATTCGCACTGGGTAGCCGGCGTTGTAGAGGACTGTGGCAATATAGGTAACGCCTTCAGAGGGTGCGGTGAGAAAGAACTCCCAGCCCCGAGGCATGGTAAAGGGGGTTGGGCCAACCAGCAGGGTGACGGTGGGCAGAGTACGATCGATGGAGGTCGGCGCCTGATCCTGCTCACGCATCATGGCCATGAGTTGGTGATCTTGTTTACGGTCGGCTCGGATATAAAGTTCCTGGGCCAGGGAAAGTTTGGTCGTCATGGTCTCACTCGGGGGGGAATTTTTCGGCTTCATCGATCAGCATCACCGGGATGCCGTTTCTGATGGCATAGCGCAACCGGCACTGGTCGCAGACCAGGCCCTGTTGTTCGGGAACCAGGCGGACCTCACCATTGCATTGGGGGCAGGCCAGGAGGTTTAACAACGTGGGGTCGATCATTACTTTTCTCCTTAATATTACGGGGAAGGTTTCAGGTGGTTACTGTCCCGACGGCAATGCCGAACAGCATCCGATCGATGATCCGTCCATCATCTTCCAGACGCACGGCATGATAGCGGTTGAATCCCTCAGTGGCACAGCGGTAAACCGCCTTGATCCCGTCCTGGTTATCCGCGCCGATGGCGCCGTTATCGGCCCAACGGCCCACATCCTCTTCCGAGATATAGTCATAGAGCTCCACATCCACACAGCCAGAGTCTGAAAGGAGTGTGGTTAGATCCTCCCGGACAAAGAAATTTCGACGGGCCGGATTGCGTAACCGGAGAATTTTGAAATATTCATCCCGATCTTCTTCTCCGTAGGCGCAGAGTTGGATTAAACAGACTCGTCCCCCGGGTTTGACGGTGCGGACCATTTCGGATACCGCTGCAGCAGCGTCCATGAACTGGATTCCTTGGCGCTCCATGGCCAGGTCGAACCCGTTGTCCCGAAAAGGGAGGCACTCAGCCGAGCCGTGGACCAGGTCGTCCACATGGCTTCGTCCCCGGGTGAACATGGACTCGGTCAGGTCCACGCCGATCAATTTGCCGACCTTTCCCTTGAATTCCTTGCTGACCAAGCCAGTCCCGCAGGCCACATCGAGCATCACTGCGTCAGGGGGCGGGGAGAGATGGTTGGAGAGCCAGTCCAGCATCCGACGATCGGTACACCACCGGCTGGAATCGTCATAGCGGGCGGTCCTGGTCGTGAAATGGGCAACCACATCGGTTGCAGTGATAGTCGTGATGGTCTGCATGAAAAGGCCTTTATTTGATGTTGATTCTGGGGAGGCAGGTGAGAGATTTAAATTATCTCTTTTAGATAAGGGAAAGTGTGGTGTTTGGCAATATGAAGTTGTACAAATATGCATTATTAGTTTAGCAATTCGTTGACTTTCAGCGCAATCTGCTTTTTGCAAAGGACTTATGGCTAATTTTGTTGTGCTAAATGTTTAGCATTTGATGGAGCAAGAGAGAGGATGATTAGGGATAAAGAGAGGGGGGAATCCGAGCCCCATAGAGCTGCTGAATGATTTGGGAATTAGAGGTGGGGTGGGAAAATCGGGCTATTCAGTATCGCTGTCTTCCGGCGGAATACCTTTCCATTCCCGGCGATCAAAAATTTTTGCCACGAGAAACATGATCCAGGCACAGAGCCAGATTACCATGCCGAGACGCCAGTTAAAAAAGGGGAAAACCAGCAGCATGAGCAGAATAAAGGCGGCAGAAATTCGGCGTAGCGTCATAGCTTTTACTTGATTGAACGCGGAGGTAAGGAATCAAGGTGGCGTGGGAGAAAGGCACTATTTTGCATGGGGAACCTTAGCTTTTGTCTCCCGTGTGTAGGGAGGTCAGTATTTTTTTTGTTACTCGATCAATTTTCCGATTCGGCTCCAGCGGACTCGCCAGTCGTCGCTGTTCCATGACCAGTACTTGATGAAGGCCTTCCCCTCAACAGCACTGTCCTTGACGAATCCCCAGAATCGGCTGTCGTAGGAGCGATCCCGGTTGTCGCCCATGACAAAATAGGAGTGGGCGGGGACCCGGACCGGGCCGAAGTTGTCCCGGGGGCTCTGCTTACCGGACTGACTGTCTGATTCTTTGTGGATCTCATGGGGATTATGGTAGAGCGCGCCGTTGACGTAGACCTGTTTATCCCGCACGGCTATTTCATCGCCCGGGACGCCGATGACCCTTTTGATAAAATCCGTGGCAGGGGCTTTGGGAAATTCAAAGACGATCACATCGCCCCGTTGTGGGTCGCGAACCTTCAGGAGTCGTTTGTTGGTGAAGGGAAGCTTGATGCCGTAAAGAAATTTATTGACCAGGAGATGATCGCCGACCAACAAGGTGTCTTCCATTGAACCCGAGGGGATTTTAAAGGCCTGGACCACGCAGGTTCTGATGAACAGGGCCAGGATCAGGGCCCAGGCGATGGATTCGACCAACTCCCGGAGTTTAGATTTTTTTTTGGTGGTTGTTTGGGAAGGTGAGGTGGATTCGGTTGGTTCCGCTAAGTCTATTGTTTCCGTCACGTTTGGAGCCCCTGTGTTTGTTTCGTAGAGAAGATTAGTATGGTCTTGGGTCGAACCTGACCCTTTGCCCATCAAGGTAATCATAAAATCGGATATTTCACGGGATATATTTTGTAATAGTAAAAAAAATTGGCAGGAGTGATTGAAGAGAATGGTGTTGAAAAGACTCAATGAATATTCAATGAAAACGGTTACATAAGACAGAAAAGCCTCTATAATGACAAGGGAGTCCCTACCAAAAGAAACCCTGACCAAAACGGAGGCTTTTCATGCACCATAAGAATATCAAG
>JAHJAA010000070.1 GCA_018814305.1 Pseudomonadota bacterium | reverse complement strand
GTCAAGGAGCCGGCCCCGGAAGTGGTCAAGGAGCCGGCCCCGGAAGTGGTCAAGGAGCCGGCCCCGGAAGTGGTCAAGGAGCCGGCCCCGGAAGTGGTCAAGGAGCCGGCCCCGGAAGTGGTCAAGGAGCCGGCCCTGGAAGTGGCCAAGGATCCGGCCCTGGAAGTGGCCAAGGAGCCAGTCCTGGAAGTGGCCAAGGAGCTGGTCCTGGAAGCGGGAAAGTAGCGGGACCAGGACCCGGATCAGGTGCGGGTTCAGGAAGTGGTCTAGGGACCGGGAGGGGAGCCGTGGGTGGTAAGGGCTCAGGAGGTGCTGATCGCACTGGCCTGGCTGGTCCCTCCCCTGGGGTGATTGGGATGGGGCGTGGACCTTCCGCCAGGGGAGAATCCTTATCGGGAGAAGATTTGGAGCCATTGCCTGGAGAAGAGGCTGGGGGGGAAGCCGGTTCAAGGGGTGATGAGCAATATTCCGGTGCTTCTGGACCGGCCAAGGTCTCCGGTCGTAATATCAGGAAAGTTCGGGCTCCGCTCCAGTCTGGAGGAACTTTAGGAAAGTCACCTCCCCGAGCCCCTCATTCTCAAAATATGGGGGGGGGGAATGGTGATCACAGCGGCGACTCGGCCGGAACCCGGGCATCGTCCAGACCCGGAAAGGATGGTACGTGGGAGGATCGGCGCCCTGAGGTGGGTGATGATGATTATATCAGTGTGAGTGTTGCCTCCGTTGAGGTGGGGCACAGCCTGTGGACCTTCAGTCCGGAAGAGCAACGGACCCTCGAGGGCATGGTGGCTGAGGCCGAGAAACATGATGTCAATGTCGAGGTTGTTGAGCTATTGCTGCTGGTTCTCAAGGGTGAAGATGAAAAATCGATCTTTGAGTCCATTGTTAATTTTTTAAAAGAAGAGTTTCGGAATATTCTGGCCGGGCGGGAATTCAATCTCGCTTACACCTTGCTCAAGCAAATGAAGAGCTTACGTGAGGAGGTGGAGCAGGATCGGCAATGGGCGATTGCGCCACTGGATGGCTATTTTAATGATATTTCCGAACCTGAGGTTTTGGATGTCCTCATGCCTTTGTGGCCTGACCTGGCGAATATTCCTTCCGAAGATCTAAAGGTTTTTGCTGGCGTTCTGCAGCTTCTTCCCCCCAAGACCGGCGAGTCTCTGGCCCCGATGTTTTCCAGTGTGGAACAGGGCCAGGCCAGGCAGTTGCTGGTGGAATTGATTGCCTCTTTTGTCAGTCGGGATCTGGAGATTTTAGAAAAACTACTGGCACGACCTGAGGAGGATCTGATTCTGCGTCTGGTCCATGTGCTACGGGCCTTAACCGATCATCATATTGCTGAAGAGTTGTTGGGTAAAGTCCTTCATCACCCCAAGGAAAGGGTCCGTCAGGAAACCCTTGAGATCCTGATCAGGCGTGAGTCGCGACAATATGATAAACTGTTTTCGATGATCCATGATTCAGTTAGTGGGATTCGCGATATGGCTTTAAGCTACCTGGGGCAGGAGCGGTCCATCGCCATTGAGGATCTTTTCTTGTCCTATATCGAGAGTGATCGTTTTCTCCGGCAGGATCATTCGCATATTCAGGCCTGCTACGAATGCCTTGGCCTTTGCTGCTCTGAAAAGTCACTTCCCGTTCTTGAGCGGATTTTGTTCAATCAACCATGGAACTTTGTCGGCGGGTACGGAATGTCGGTCCATCGACAGGGTGCGGCTTTGGCCTTGAAACTGCTTAAAACTCCGGCCAGTCTCAACTTGGTGAATAAGGCGTCCCATAGCGGGGTTCCCCATATTCGATCGGCTGGCCTGAAAGCGACCCGGAGGAGTTGATCATGCAGGATTCAAATAAATACCAAGGGACGCCTGATTTATTGCCTGCCGAGGAATTCCTGGCGGCACTTCATAGTCTGGTCCAGAATGTCCGGATTCATCAGGATAATAACGCATTGGTCCAGAATAGTGTGGCTCGCTTTATGGCGATTGTGAAGCGGTATATCGATGAATCCGACGATTTGACCATTCAGGTGGCCAAGGGGAGATTTTATCTTCAGGATGAAAAGGTTCCCCATCGGCGGATGACTGCAAATCTCATCGATAAGATGCTGGAATATTTTGAGCATCGTGGGCTGATGGGGCTGAGGATCTATCCTGCAGTAACTATGGTGCCGGGAGAAGAAGTCATCGGTTTTGCCCGGGTTTTGAATAGTACCCTCCAGCAGAAGAACCCCATGGACTGGTTGGTTTTGCGATTGGAAAGTGCTCGATTGTCGTGGGTGGCCGTTCTTCAGCCTGATATTCTCGATTCGGCCAATGTTTCAGCCGGCCTGGGCGGTCGACCGCAAGAGCAGGGAAGTGATGGACCCGGGAGTAGGGGAGTCCTTGGCGGAGGAAATGCCTCCGGTGCTGGGATACGTTCTGGGGGGGGAAAGGCCCCAAAAAGTGGAATTGTCTCAGAAGGGGGAACTAGCTCTGGGAGTGGAAAAGTCTCAGGAAATGGAGCTGGCCCTGGGAGTAGAAAAGTTTCAGGAGGGGGAGGTCCTGGAGGTGGAACCGGCTCTGGCGATGGGACCGGCCCGGATGGTGGGATTGGCCCGGGCGGTGGAACAGGCCACGGCGGTGGGTTAGGGTCGGGAGGTGGCACGGGTTTGGGCGGCGGAACAGGCCCCGGCGGTGGGTTAGGGCCTGGAGTTGGCACGGGTTCGGGCGGCGGAATGGGCCCCGGCGGTGGGATAGGGCCGGGAGATGGCACGGGTTCGGGCGGTGGAATAGGCCCCGGCGGTGGGATTGGCCCGGGCGGTGGAACAGGCGCTGGCGATGGGACAGGTTCGGGAGGTGGAATCGGTCAGGATGATGGATTCGGTCAGAGTGGCGATGAATCGGGCGAAGCTGGAGGACCCAGTGGGGTGGTCAGAGGCGGTTCCGGGCGGCGTCGCGGCCAAGGTCGTAAAGGGCAGCAGGGTTCAGCCCAAGCCCAGGAGGTTGAGCAGCCCGGGCATCGTTCCCCGAGAAAGGTTTATGCCTATGCCCTGGAGGCGATGCATGAAGTGGCTCGGAAAATTTCCATGAACCATCGAGCCGGAGTTCGCAATGCAGTGCGGATCGTTCAAAATATGGTTGAGGAGGTGGTGCTCCAGGATCAGCCTTTGCTGTTGGCCATGAGCACGATTCGGGTCTATGATGACTATACCTTTTCCCATTCGGTCAACGTGGCGATCCTGTCCATGTACCTTGGCCGGCAGATTGGGCTTTCCAAGGAGGCCCTGGAGTGTCTCGGCATATCTGGGTTGTTTCATGATCTGGGTAAGGTAATGATCCCCCAGGGGGTGCTAAATAAGGTGGAGCGACTCAACGATGAGGAATTTTCCAAAATTCGTCTACACCCTTTGAACAGCGTCCGTTTGATTGTCCGTTTGCGTGCTTCCGCCCAGCGTAAAGCCAACGTTATTCTGCCACCGTTTGAACATCATATGAGATATGACTTGTCGGGGTATCCCAAAATAGGTTGGCAGAAACCCATAAGTCTCCATGGGAGGATCCTGGCTGTCGCCGATGTCTATGATGCCTTGACCTCACCTCGCATATACCGCAAGGAATCAATGAGTCCTGACCGGGCCCTCGGGTTGATGCTGGAGGGCTCGGGAACAGTGTTTGATCCGATCGTCCTCAAGGTATTTATCAATATGCTCGGGGTATACCCCTTGGGGACTTTGCTGGAACTGGACAGCGGTGATATCGGTTTGGTATGTCGATCTGCTTCAACCCAGGTCCTGGCCCGCCCCTGGCTGTTGCTGTTGGAGCCGGACGGACGGGGTGGTTTTGCCAAAGGCCGCGAAGTAGATCTGGCCGAGAAGGATCCTTCTGGTTTTTATTATCATAAGGTGGTCGGTAGTCTAAATCCGGCGGTGTTTAATATTCAACCCGCAGAATTTTTGACTTGAGAATACCGACCTTTTTTCCCCTAAGATTGTTTCCGAGTTCTTTCTGCCCCTGGTCTGTCGACGTTTAGCCATTGCCGAAATCTTTAAAATATGACAGATTCACAGGATTGTCTTCGGGGTTAATAACTATTTTTAGTCCCTCTTTGCTCGGGCGAAGAATCGTTTTGGGCAAACTGAACGAGATCCCAAGGCCCAGGCTTTTCATTATCTGGGGCTGAACTTATCTGGAACAGAATCATGAGCATCACCGAGATATCATCCCATTTTCAGGTCGTGCAGGATACCCTCTTTTTTCAGAGGGTGTTCGTTCTCTTCTGTTATCTGCTCCTGGCCAAGGTCGTTGATCTGTTTATCGATCGGGTCCTCTTGCGCCTGGCCCAGAGGACCCGGGTCACCTTTGACGATATGCTCATTGACATCGTTCATACCCCGATCTGCTGGTCTATTATCCTTTTCGGTCTACTGCATGGGATGGCCATTCAACCTTTAGCGGCTCCTTGGGGTATGGTGTTGCCCTCTCTGGTGAAGAGTCTCCTGTTGATTTTGGGAATGATGGTGTTGGTGCGTTTCTTCAATAATATTGTTGAAAAGTACCTTGCCAGTGAGGTGCATAATGGCCGAATCGCTCGTGAACTTCTGCTCTTGTTCAAAAATCTCATCAGAGTCGTGTTTGTGGTCCTGGGGCTCTTGTGGCTATTGTCCATCTGGGAAATTGATCTGAGGCCTCTCTTTGCCTCCGCTGGTATTGCAGGTATTGCAGTCGCTCTGGCCGCTAAGGATACCCTGGCGAATTTTTTTGGTGGGATATCGATCTTTATGGATAACACCTATAAGCTGGGGGACTATATCATTCTCGATAACCAGGATAGGGGGGAGGTCGTTGAAATCGGTATCCGGTCGACCCGGATCAAGACCAGGGACGATGTCTTGATAACGGTACCGAATTCTCTGATGGCTAATTCAAAGATCATCAACGAAAGCGCCCCATTTCCCCGGTTCAGGATCCGGATTGCGGTTGGGGTCGCTTACGGCAGTAATATTGACCAGGTGGAACAGGTCCTGCTTGACGTGGCTCGGTCAAATCCGGCTGTTTCCCAAGAGCCTGATCCCAGGGTCAGGCTCAGGGCCTTTGCCGATTCCGCCTTGCAGTTTGAGCTATTGTGCTGGGTGGATGATCCAAGTGTTAAGGGACGCGAAACCCATATCCTTTTGAAGGCTGCGTATGCCGCTTTTAGGGAGAATGGAATACAGATTCCTTTTCCCCAAAGGGTTGTTCATCTCAACGTGGATAAGGACCAGGGCGGAAATTCATCCCCGGCAGAAGAAACGGTCCTCATGGCAACCGGACATTCCCGGGGGCCGGGATCTTCGGGAAACGACAGTTATTCCTGATGATGTTTGGGGCGGAGGGGAGAAGACCACCCTTCAGGCTTGTCGATTATTGGTAAGGTCATTGAAAGAAGGTCGACATTGGTCAATGGCATGACCGATCCGTTCAATCTGCAGATCAAGTCCGGAGAGGTCGACCTGGTCGAGCAGCCCCATGTTGGAGAGTTGGGAGCGGAGGACGATCATCTGTCCCATCAGGGCCTGAACTCCGTTGCGGGCGTTATGGGTCACATTGAGACATTTGTCATTGGTCATGGCGGCTTGGTCTCCAGTGGGGAATGCACCGTCTGTTCTTCAGGTAGTTCATGAAGGTTTATCATGGACAAGGTTGCCATGTCAAACTTTTTATACAGTATATGGTAGGTGTTTTATTTTTTTTGTCTATATATGGTATTTCCCCTGCTGGCAACATCCTTAAGGCGGTTTTCTTGGAAGGGATAACTTTATGGAAAGGATTGGATTCTGTATAAGATGTTGTGATTATAAAGAAGCAAAGGCTTTGGTTGCCGCAACTGAAGCTGCTTTAGCCGCCGGGGCTGAAATCAGAAGGCTTTTTGGGCACCCTCATCAGATCAGGATGAAGGGTGAAATAGATTTGGTAACGGAGGCTGATCTGGCCTCTGAGAAGATTATCATCGAGATTTTGGCTCGACGCTTTGCCGGTCCAGTCATTCTGGCGGAAGAATCTTTCGATGAGGGTGGTGGTAAACCTTTGGGTGATTCGCTCTGGATTATTGATCCCCTTGATGGGACGACCAATTTCGCCCATGGCTTCCCCCATTTTTGTGTATCCATAGCGTGGTTTTTCGAGGGGAGAAGTCGGGTTGGTGTAATATATGATCCGGTTGCCGATGAGCTTTTTTGTGCCGCCCTCGATGCCGGGAGCTGGCTGAACGGTTCCAGAATCCAGGTAACCAACGCAAGGGCTCTTGTCCAAAGCCTTGTTGCCACCGGCTTCCCTTATGAAATTCGACGGTTTGGCGATACCGTTCTGGCCCAGTTGGGCAGGGTTCTGCCGGAGGTTCGGGATATTCGGCGGGCCGGGGCAGCCGCCTTGGACCTGGCCTATGTGGCCTGCGGTCGCCTCGATGGATTTTGGGAGATGAACTTGAAGCCATGGGATACCGCCGCGGGGCAGATTCTCCTGATCGAGGCGGGAGGTCAGTTGAGCTCGTTTGGTGGTGGGATCTGGGACCCATTTTTACCGGAGGTCGTTGCCACCAACGGCCTGATTCATAACGACCTGGTTGCCCTTCTGGCAGGCCCGGGTTAAGAGTATTGAAGGATCAGCTAAAACCTATGGAAAATCTGGTTAAAGAGTTGTCGAAACTCATGCGGTTCAAGGAAACCTGCGAGGTCGGCGATCTGGTTCTGATCGTCATGGCACAACCACAGCCTGCCTTTATCTATGCCTTGGTTTCATCAATAGAGAGGGATTTTACTCGGAAGGACGAATGGTGGCACCTGACTATCCAGATGTTGACGGTACCCCCCCGAGAAACAGTCTGGACCTTGCGGCTGGATCAGTTTACCGGTCAGGAGATTTTTACCATGGGTGGTGAAAAACGCTTTGTCAAGGCCGTCGATCTGACCCCTTCGCCCAAAATGGTGGACGAAGGGAATCCCAAAAAGAAAAGCGGGCAAACCCGGCTAAAGGTTGTTAAATAGTGCCGTTTACGGATGAAAACGAATCAGGCTTTTTCATGCTGCAATCGAGGCTGAATTGCAGGTGAATCGAGTCTTGATTCTTTCCAGGGTTTTCTGAAAGCATTCCGGACAGTACCCGTGTGAAACTAGAGTTGGGGTGCTCCTGCGGGTCCGGTGCCAATCTTCGCCGCTTTTTCTTTTCTGACAGACACAACAGATGATTTCCATATCGTTTCCATTGTTTGGTGTTGATGATTTTCCAGCGGTCCTGTTCCGATGTTCTTTAATGATCGTATCGGCTGATCAGAAAAAAACTTAAATAGGTCTTTCTTCGGGAAGGTTATTTTTATGCACCTGTCTGATATTTTAAGCAAAGGTCCTGGTTTTAGATCTTGAAATAATTTCTTTCGGGCGGAGAAGTGTGAAGAACTCATTTACGGAAAGGGGGATCATCGAACGGATTAAATGTCGTGTACCCGTCCCCGAAGGCGATCTCCTGGTAGGAATTGGTGACGATTGTTCCGTGGTAAAACGCTCCACTGGGATACTGGAACTGTTCACCGTTGATACCCTGGTTGAAGGGATCCATTTTGATTCTTCCTGGCACTCCCCGCGGCTGCTTGGGAGAAAAGCCGTTTCGGTGAATATCAGTGATGTTGCTGCCATGGGTGGATATCCCAGGTACGCCCTTTTATCGCTTGGACTCCCCAAGGGAATTGATGAAACCTGGGTCAGGGATTTTCTTGATGGTTTTGAGGAGGCGCTGGGGGAGTTCGAGGTGACCTTGATGGGGGGGGACACGGTCGCCAGTCCAGGGGGAGTGATGATCTCCGTAACCTTGGTTGGGGAGAGCCTGGAGGGTCAGGTGCTGCTCCGGAATACCGCCAAGGATGGTGATTTGATCCTGGTGAGCGGCGTTCTTGGTGACGCTGCTGCCGGGCTCGAGTTGTACCGGATGAACAAGGCGGGGATTCACCCGGAGGCGTATCCGGCACAGATCAAGGCCCATCTGGACCCGGTCCCGGAGATTGTCCTGGGGCAACTGCTGGCTGAGAGCGGTTTGGTGCATGCCATGATGGATCTATCCGATGGACTGGCCACCGACCTGGCTCGGCTCTGCGAGGCCTCGGGGCTTGGAGCCGAAATTGCCGCTGAAACCCTGCCGATTTCAACTGGTGCAGAAAGGGTTGCGGAAGCCCTGGCTTGTTCCGCCCTGGAGTGGGCCATTGCCGGAGGGGAGGATTACCGACTTCTTTTGACCATCGATCCGGGGAACCGGGAGAAGCTCGCCGCTCTGGTGCGGACCAAGCTTGGTCGGGAGTTGTTTCTGGTGGGTCGGATGATCTCGAAGCATGGGGTGTTCCTCGTCGAGGACGGCCACCGTCGCGAAATTAGTTATGCCGGTTTTGATCATTTTATCGAGTGAGACAGTTAATGTTCCGGATGAACACCACATTCGAGGCGGCCGGTGATCAGCCGGCAGCCATTGAAACCCTGGTCAGAGGACTCCGCCAAGGCGAAAAAGATCAGGTTCTCCTGGGGGTGACCGGTTCGGGCAAGACCTTTACCATGGCCCGGATCATCGCAGAAATTGGGCGCCCCTCCTTGGTCCTAGCCCCTAATAAGACCCTGGCGGCCCAGCTCTATTCGGAATTTAAGGATCTGTTCCCCGAAAATGCGGTGGAGTATTTCGTTAGTTATTATGACTATTATCAGCCTGAGGCCTACATCCCCCAATCCGATACCTATATCGAAAAGGATTCCGCAATTAATGATGCCATTGATAAGATGCGTCATTCCGCCACCCGCTCCTTGCTGACCCGCCCTGATGTGATCATCGTGGCTTCGGTTTCCTGCATTTATGGCTTGGGCTCGCCGGAAGAGTACCAGAGCATCCATCTCTTCTTGAAGAAAGGGGAGACCTATCCGGTAGATGACATCAAACGGCAGCTGGTTGCCATGCTCTATGAGCGTAATGATTTGTCGTTTCACCGCGGTACCTTCCGGGCTCGGGGCGAGGTGATCGAGATCTTCCCTGCCTACGAAGAGGAACGGGCCGTACGGGTGGAAATGTTCGGTGATGAGATCGAGGCTATTTCCATCATTGATCCTCTGCGGGGCGTCGTTCTAAGCCGGGTTGATGAGCTGATGGTCTTTGCTTCCAGCCACTTCGTTACCTCCCGAGAACGCTTGCTGGTGGCGTCAACCGCCATTCGGGAAGAGCTCCGAACACATATTGCCCTCTTTGAGCAAGAGAACAGACTCCTGGAGGCCCAGCGGATTGAGCAGCGAACCAATTTTGACCTGGAGATGATGGAAGAGTTGGGGTACTGCAACGGTATTGAAAACTACAGCCGGTATCTGACCGGTCGGAACGAGGGCGAACCGCCGCCTACCCTGCTGGATTATTTCCCGCCTGATTTCCTGCTGTTCATCGACGAGAGTCATATCGCCGTTCCCCAGGTCAGGGGGATGTATCGGGGGGATCAATCCCGGAAGAAGACCCTGGTTGAGTTCGGTTTTAGACTCCCTTCCGCCCTTGATAATCGACCATTGCGTTTTGAGGAGTTCACCGAAAGGGTCAATCAGGTGGTTTATGTCTCAGCAACTCCCGGAGAGTATGAGTTCGAACGGGCTGGGGGCAGGGTAGTTGAACAGATTATTCGCCCCACCGGTCTGATGGACCCAGAGATCGAGGTTCGGCCAGCTTCATCCCAGGTGGATGACCTGCTGGAAGAGATCCGCCAAAGGGTTGACCGTAACGAGGCGGTCCTGGTCACCACCCTGACCAAGAGAATGTCCGAGGATCTCACCGAATATTACGGGAACCTCGGGGTCAAGGTCCGTTATATGCATTCCGATATCAAGACCCTGGATCGAATGGAGTTGATTCGGGATCTGCGCCGCTTGGAATACCATGTATTGATCGGGATCAATCTTCTGCGGGAAGGACTGGACATTCCGGAGGTCTCTCTAGTGGCGATCCTTGATGCCGATAAAGAAGGTTTTCTTCGCAGTGAGCGTTCCCTTATCCAGACCTGTGGACGGGCGGCCCGGAATGCCAACGGTCGGGTCATCATGTATGCCGATCAGATTACCGGTTCCATCCGGAAGACCCTGGATGAAACCGCTCGTCGGCGGATCCTGCAGAATGCCTATAATGAAGAGCACGGAATCACTCCCACCACGATCAGTTCCTCAATTAAGGATATCATGGCCACCATCTACGAACAGGACTATGCCACCCCACCGGTGGAGGTTGCTGAAATGATAGCTGAATATAAGAGTGTCGAGGAAATCCGGAAAGAGATCAAGAGCCTTCAGCGGGCAATGGAGCGGGCTGCGGCCGATCTGGCCTTTGAAGAGGCGGCCCGTTTGCGGGATCGGATCCGTGAACTGAAGGCCAGGGAGTTGTTATGTCTCTGAAAAAGAAAGTGTTATATCCTTTGAGCCTCTGGTTGGCGCCGTTCATTTTTCAGGGGCTGACCCGGCTGATTTACGGGTCGTGCCGGGTTAGGGAGATCGGTCGGGAAAACGTGCGTCTCTTGGAAGCGGGGGGGCGACCCTATATTGCAGCCCTCTGGCATTATGGAGTATTTTTTGTGGTCCATCGATCCCAGGGGCTGAAATGGGTGGCCATGGTCAGCGGCAGTAAGGACGGTGAGTATATTGCCCGGATTCTAAAGAGGATCGGGATTGCCACGGTTCGCGGATCTCGGGGGAAGGGGGGGATTCAGGCCCTGAAAGGGATGACTGCCGCCATCGTTGATGAGGGACATAATGGGGTGATTGTGGCCGACGGTTCCCAGGGGCCGGCGCGGAAGGTTCAGGCCGGAGTCATCCTTTTGGCCAGTCGGACCGGAGTGCCGATTTTGCCGGTGTGTTGCGCGGCTGATCGCTATTGGGCTTTTCGGAGTTGGGACCGCACCGTTCTTCCGAAGCCTTTTTCGAGAATCATCATGACCTACGGACTTCCCCTCTCAGTTCCGGAAGGGTTGAAGTCCGGTGATCTGGAAAGGTTTCGGCTGGAACTCGAAGGAAGGTTGAACCTCACATATGACCAGGCCTGGGGGGCTGTGGGGCGCAGGGAGCATTAGATGTTGGTCCAGTAAAAATTTGGACTACTGAAATTTACTGGAACAATAGAGTCAATTCAAAATTGGGGCATCCGGTGCGTTGGGAGTACGGTGTTCTTGTTTTGGCGTATCTACCACCCCATGGCCACCGCAATACGAATAACCACCGGTGTTGTAACTGGCTCACACGGTGTCGAATCTTTCCGCGATCAGGCTGTCTTACGTATGACCTATACGCTGCTGCTGTATCGAAATCGTTAGCAGGAGCCTCTCCCATTAGTAGTGCTGAAGGACGGAAATGGCCTGGTCAATTTGCCCTTTTTTCAGATCAGGCAAAAATCCCTTGCGTATAGTTAAATAAGTCGTTTACTTTGGTGGCTCGTGCTTGCAGGCTTTGTTTCCCGGTGGCGGGATTAGGAGCGATAGAGGGCAACGTCCAGATGTTATGATCAGGGCAATACAGAGTCACTGATGCGACCGATGTGGGCTGTGTTGTCCAGTCTGTTTCTGAGGAAACGCCGACTTTGTCGGTTAGGTTCTAAGAAAGGAGGGTTGAATCGTATGAAATTGAGACTTTCTTCTTCTCGTGCGACAGTGATGGCCGGTCTGGCATTGATCGTCGGGATGCCAGTGACGCTTCCGGCCGTCGAAATTCATATCCAGTCGGATACCCGTATATATGGGATGGAACGAGATATCGGCGGTGTTGAAGGCCAAATGGTGGCACCGGGATACGAGTATCTCCGGATCGATGCCGGTCAGCTTCAGGAAAAAGGTTTTTCCTTTCATTCATATGGCTGGGGAAGATTAGATTTTGCTGATAACGAGTTCTTCGAACACCGGGAAGATGGAGAACTGTTGTATGGTTACCTCCAATATGCCGATCCTGAAAGTGGCTTGGATTTAAGGGTTGGACGCCAGACCGTAGCCGGTGGCGTTGGCAACGATGCCATCGACGGCTTACAGCTCAGTGGTGATCTTGGTCCATGGCTGGTGGCTTTAGTCTACGGAGGGCAGCCGGTTGGTTTTTCCTCTGACAATGGACGCACCGACGACCTCATCTATGGTGGCCGTCTAGGGATCCATCAGGGACGCTTCGGTGAATTGGGCGTATCTTACAAAAACCTGGAAAATAATAATGTGATAGCCGAGGAAGCACTCGGGCTTGACCTTTCCCTTTTCCTGCCCGCCAATATCAGCCTCTCCGGATTTTCGAACCGGAATCTCGACAGCAAAGGGTGGGCGGAACATTCCTACGAGTTACAGATACCCCTCAATCCCGTCTTGATTCGTCCTTATTTCGGTGAGTACGATTACGAGCATTACTTCGGTACCGGGGTGAACACGGTCAATCCTTTCCGGGTTCTGGCGATAAACGGGGAAAAATTACGGGTCATTGGGCTTGACACCACGTGGAAATATTCCGATGCCATCGATCTTGCTCTCAAAATTAAGGGGAATGATTACGACCGGATGAATGGTTCCGAGTATGCTTCCGGGCTGGTGACCTGGCATGGTGCAGAACTTACCCAGGTTGGGGTGGAGGTCGGATATATGAAGGGCGATCTCGATAAACAGAAATATCTGCTGACCCGTCTCTTCGGCTACCTGGATGGGTTGGAGGAATACGGAATCGGTTTCATGTCCGGGGACGTGGTTTGGGCGCGATACGATCAGCCCATATACGGCAAGGATGATTCCCTGTTTGTTTCGCTTGGGGTCGGCAGAGATTTTCTTGATGAGGCGGTTGAGGTTGAGCTTTCCGCAGATTATAGTCGCGATCCTTATTTTGATGCTGATTTGCGGGGATTGTTTTCCGTCACCTATCGTTACGATCATGAGTAGAGATGTCGACAAGGCCATTTGATCAGGAGAAATTATGATGCTGAAAAAAATATCCGGGTTTTCCTTTTTGTTATTGTTGGCACTGGTTATGACCGCCTGTGTCGCTCTTCGGGCCGAGTGGACTCCGCCCCTGCAGCATCCGGCCGATGCTGGTCTTGGTAAACGTCCCCCCATCTGCACCGATTGCCATGAGGCCCGCAACGAAAATTTCAACTGGCAGCGGTTCAATCACGATACCTTCTTTGGCGATAACCATCGGCAGCAGGCGTATCAGGGTAGTCGGGTCTGCTCCATGTGCCACCAGCAGAATTTCTGCAACGACTGCCATGCCTCCACCAGCGTTGAATTGACCCCTTCAGTCAAGGATCCGTCCGCCACCTACCGTCGTTCTCCCCATCGAGGAGACTGGATCACCAGGCATCGGATCGAAGGAAGTCTTGATCCTACATCTTGTATCCGCTGTCATCGCAATCCCAAAACCGCGACCACTTGCGCCCCATGCCATGGGTAATTGAGGAGAGGAAATTACAATGAAGAATTCTTTTTATTCAGCCATTCTGGTCCTTTCGGCAACTGCTCTGCTTGCCGGTTGTTCTGATGGCAATTTTGAAGCGTCCGAAGAGGTTCACCCCACTGATTGGTACCGTCTTCACCGGACCGATACGACCTTGGATGCCTTTGGGGTTGATTGTGGAGGATGCCATGTGGTGGCTCAGGGTCAGGATGGTCCTGCCTCGCCGCCCAGTTGTTATTCTGTGAATTTCGAAGGCGTTGGCTGTCATGCCGATGGGCCCGGGCAGGCATCGCATGCTGTTGGGGATAGTTGGTTGCTGCCGACGGAGCACGCCACCCAGGCAATTAATGCAACCCTCGACTGTGTCGGCTGTCACACCTTGGCCGGTGGGGGAATCGATCCAGCATGCCAGGCCTGTCATCAGGTTGCCCCCAAGATGGACTTGACCACTAATGGCTGCTCCTCCTGCCACAGTTATCCTCCAGACGGGGTTACACCGTCGGCTACCCAGCCCAATCGGGCCGGACAGCATGCTGGCCACGTTGGACTGACCCAGGATACCGGCGACTGCTCTGCCTGTCATCAGGGTGGTGGGAGCGGATCGTCGACCCACTATGATCGGGTTGGTACTACCACGACCCCGGACTATCCGGCTGAAGTCAATTTTCTCCCGGCGTACAATGCCGGGAGTGCAACGGCGGCCTATAGTGCGCAGTATCATACCTGTTCAGCGGTCAGTTGCCATGGGGGAGAGCTGACTCCTGACTGGTATGATGGAACGCTCCCGACCACCGCTCCCAGTTCAAGCAACGACTATTGTTTAAGTTGTCATTCATCTTACGCAATTGAGGGCGGCGGGATTGCATCCGGACAGCACGATGAGCATGTCGCTGAAAGGAAGATGTTTTGTACTTTTTGCCACAATCTTACGATCCTGCAGGGCGGAGTCGACGGTAGTGGACCGACCCATTGGAGCAATCTCTCCTCGTCGGGATTTGAGTTGCTTCCTGCTCTAACCGTTGGCGGGGGTTCCTCCTTGGTGACAAATTATGACGGGGTGACCTGTACTGCTTCCTGTCATAATGCACGACCATGGTGATATTGATTTAATTATTGATGAGTTAAAGTTTTGTTTGTTGCTTGGGCGACCCAAATGGGCCGCCCAAGCTGTTTTATGGCTCCTGCCTGATTCTTACAATAGAACAAATCATTGAAATCCGGGAGCTTGGTTGATTGCACAAATTCTTGAAGGGCGGTCAATGATGTGGCTGGCAAGGCCCAGTATTGATGCTGGGATTGGAAGTGAAATGAGGGGGCTGCTTCTGTGTAGGACCTTACCCTCGCCTTTTCATTCGAGGATTCGGATCATCAACAGAGTTTCGCTATGAGGCAAATAACTAACAAACAAATTATTTCTTGATTCCATGGGCTATTCTGAAAGGATCCCCGGGCGCCCTGCCTCTTGGATGAAGAGAGGGATGGAGAATTTGTTTTTGAGGATGAAGAAAGTCGGGCGCCCGGGAAATTGAAAATCGAATGGGGTGAAGTGGGGGAGAGCGGAGTGGGTCCGATCTCCCCCTTGTTTCATTAGAATGAGAAGCTGGTTGAGATTCCGCCATACACGAAGGAGTCGCTGCTGCCGTCAAAACTGGCCGCCTGGATGGCGTCTTCGGCATCGGTGCTTAAGGGCATTGAGTAGTGAACTTCAGGGGTAATCGAGATCATCTCAGTTAACGGAAAGGTCATTGAAGCAGAGAGCTGTCCGTCATGGAGGGCACTGTAGTTGTCCAGGTCATCCATGTAGCCAAGTGCGGCGCCCAGGTCAAGACTTAAGTCCTTGGTGATCCCGAAGGAGTGGCCGATGGCTGCTGAGACATACACGCCGGTATAATTGGCACAATCATAATAAACGGTCAGGGTGGGGCTTAATAAGGTATCGACGCTGATGCTGGCGTAGAACTCCTGGGAGTCTTCAACACCGTCGAGGGCGTAATAAATCCAGCCGGCCCCGTAGCCGATGATCCCAGCCGAACCATCATACGAGACGGTCATGTCGGTTTCATTCCATTTGGAAGTGTCACCGGCGGCGGCAGAGTCGGTATCCAGATTTCCCCAAAGATTGACCCCGACACCTTTGTAGCTAACTGACATCGACGGTTGAAGCACTACACTGTCTTTGGAGAGCTCATAACCCCGCCAGACGTATTTACTCAAGGCACCGATGGTCAGATCCGCTTCAGGTTTGTCTTCCGCCATTACTGCGGCGGGGATGGCCGCGACCAGGCCGAGGGCCAGAATCCCGGTTGTTATCATCTTCTTGTTTGCGCTTCGCATAATTATTCTCCTCTGATTTTAGTGGGGTGATTGATGAGTTTAGTTCGATTCCGGCTCTTCATTAAGCGATTGCTTTTTGAAGAGCCGGGTTGGTTATTTGGTTACCTGAAAGTCGTTGTATGCATGTCCGCCGTGTTCGGAGATATCGACGCCGATCATTTCCTCTTCTTCGGTAATCCTCAGGCCAATGGTCATGTCGATGATCTTGAACAGGATGAAGGCACAACCGAAGGACCAGATAAAAGCGACCCCGATTCCGGTCAACTGGGTCATGATGAGCTTGGCGGTGACCCCTTCGATGTTAAACAGTCCTGCGGCCAGGGTACCCCAGGCGCCGCAGACGCCGTGGACGGAGACGGCGCCGACGGGGTCATCCACGTGGATGCGATCAAAGAACATAACCGAGAGAACAACCAGTACACCGGCGATGGCCCCGATGAGAATCGAGCTGGTCGGAGTGACGTTGGCGCATCCGGCGGTAATCCCGACCAGGCCGGCCAGGGCACCGTTTAAGCTCATTCCAATATCTGGTTTCTTAAAGATGGTCCAGGCAGTGACCATGGCCGCAATTGAGCCGGCAGCCGCAGCCAGGTTGGTGTTGACAAAAATCATCGCGATATCGGTGCTTCCAGCCGTGGTAGAACCGGGGTTGAACCCGAACCAACCCAGCCAGAGAATAAAGACACCACAGGCGGCCATGGGAATATTGTGGCCGGGGATAGCCTTGACGCGTCCGTCCTTGCCGAATTTGCCGATCCGGGGACCAAGGGCGATGGCTCCGGCCAGGGCGGCCCAGCCGCCGATGGAATGGACCACGGTGGATCCGGCAAAATCAATAAAACCCAGTCCTTCCAGCCAGCCGTTCCCATGGAACAGGCTTCCCCAGGCCCAGCTACCGAATACCGGATAGATAAAGGCGCAGATAGCGGCGCTGTATATCAGGTACGAGGTGAATTTGATCCGTTCGGCCACTGCGCCGGAGACAATTGTTGCCGCCGTTGCGGCGAAGACGACCTGGAACATCCAGAAGGCCAGAACCCAGGGATCCCCCCCGACTTTGAAGTCACTCAAGAAGAAGCCGTCGGTGCCGAACCACCCGGTGGACGTTGTGCCGAACATAACTCCAAATCCGATCGCCCAAAAGAAGATAGAGCCCATGGAGAAATCCATTAGATTTTTCATCATGATATTGATGGCGCTCTTGGCCCGGGTGAACCCGGATTCCACCATGGCAAAGCCGGCCTGCATGAAAAAAACCAGGGCTGCTGCCACCAGGGTCCAAACATAGTCTAGATTCGTCTGAACGGATGCGATTGCATCGGCGTTGGAAACGATGGTCGGAGGTGTCTCGTCTCCGGCCCAACCAACCGCCGGTAGTATTAGAATTGCCAACATTAATAGTGTGTTGCGTAGTCTTTTGTCCCTCAACATGTTCAGCCTCCTACCGAATTGATGGTGATTTGATTTCTGTAAAAAATTTGGGTGTCTAGTAATATAATTTTTGAGTGCGAGGTCTGGTGTTTGTTCTCACAGCATCAGTCTGAAGCTCGAAGTGTTTTTTAAATTGCGTCTTCGTCGCGCTCTCCGGTTCTGACCCGGCAAACGGAATCGATGGGCATTACAAAGATTTTGCCATCGCCGATCTTACCGGTATTCACTGTTTTGATAATAGTTTCCACAATGCGTTCCACGTTTTCATCTGAGGTAACGATCTCAACTTTAACCTTGGGAATAAAATCAACGTCATATTCGGCTCCTCGGTAGATCTCGGTATGGCCCTTCTGGCGCCCGAAGCCCTTTACTTCGGAAATGGTCATACCCATGATTCCAAGGTTCTGTAAGGCATCCTTGAGTTCATCCACTTTGAACGGCTTGATAATCGCTTCAATTTTTTTCATGTGTGCCTCCTCCTGGCTTTTTATTTATTATTCAACCATTGCCCCTGGTTAGGATTGTCAAGCTACCTGTTTTCATTGTTCGATGGACAGGATCCGCGGGCCAAACCATGATTGTTTGATCTGGATATATTCCAAGAAGTGTGCCTGGTTTGATTGTTTCGGTGTTTGTTTGTGTTAACTTATTGAAAATGCTCTATTTTTATTTTATTGTAGGGGGGAGGGGGAGGGCTGGCGATGGTTGTTTTGTTTCAATTATGTGATGTAGTGTGGTTGTGTGGATAACAATATTGTAATAAATACTGTGATTCGAGTGGGGGCGTAATTGTAGAGATGAATAATCGGGCAGCGGGGTGAGGGGGAGGGGGGAAAGGACTACAGGCTGGGGCAGGAATTTATTTGGGGGGAGTCAGGGGAATAAGGGAGGCGACCGTGGGGATCTGCTTTTCTACTTTTATTCGGGCAAGGGCGAGCTTGCCGGTTGAACTGAAAAGCGTGATGAGGTGTCTGTCTGGGTCAGTTTCAGGATCGAGGGGGTGGATGATGGCGAAGCCTTTTTTGGAGCTTATTGATATTTCAAGGCGCTTCCCGAAACCAAGGAGCTCAGATGCCTTCCTGGCCAGCTTAAGAAAATTGTGTAAAACCAGTGTGGAAATTTCTGGTAGCCCCAACGGAGCATCTGGATCGGCACAGAGAATTTTTCCCTCGGTGGTGATAAACACAGAAAAGCTATACCCCGGGATTTCAATCATGCGTAAATAATATTCGGAAATATTCGAGCAGGGCCCGGTCGCTGGGGTGGACACTGGAGTGGTCAATGGAGCCGTGACCGATGGTTCGGCGGGGGTAGGTTTTTGGTCAGGACGGGTGTCTGGGGGCTGGCTCTGCTCGTCTTCGCGGCGGGCGCTTTCCATCAAAAGAGCCGCGTAAGGCATGGTAATAGTGGGCTCCGGGATGTCCATGGTTTCAATAGAATCCAAAATCCCATTGGAAAATGACATAATTTCATAAAAGGCCAATTCCCCATCCAGATCATCACACAGGGCGTGAACGATCTGACCGTCATTAAAATATATTATCCCTTGTCTGTCGTCTTCAATAACCCGCAGGGCCGCGGTGACCCGGGACATGCATTTAATCTGGATAACATCAGCAAGGCTGATACCTGAGACGGTTCCTTTGAATTGATTCTTCTTTTTGAGGAGTTCCGATATTTTATTTCTTAATATATTAATATCAAAAGGTTTTTCAATGAAGTACAGACTCCCTTTTAGGGTTGCATCCCGTTTGAATTCGTTGGAAGGGAAGGCCGTCATCACGATGACGGAAATATGAGGGTAGCGGTTCTTTATCTCGGTCAGCAGGTCGAGCCCGCTCATTCCGGGCATCTTGATATCGGTGATAACAAGCTCAACCCGGTTGTTGGCGAGAACCTCAAGGGCCTTTTCACCTGAGTTGGCGGTTAGAATATCAATATCCAGGTCTTTGTTGCTTAAAAACTGCTGCAAAGACCAAAGAATATCTTCTTCGTCGTCAACAATCAGAATTTTTTTTGATGGCATGTCAGTTCCTGCTGTTCTTCTTCGTTTCTGGATCAATGGTCGGTTGCATGAATAATGCAACGACGGCCTTGCAGTTATACAGGTCAGGAGTTCAGTTTGCCCAAATACTTTTTTGAAGAGCTTATCATTGTTTTTAAGTTCGGATTCGGCATTTGGTCAAGCGAATTTTGCTCCTTACAATGGTACGCCCGGTTATTTGTTTTTTTTGGGTAAACCAACCAGGAGTCATAAAGTGTTAAATCCATGATCTATTATCTGTTTTTGGTTTTTTCCTTGTTACGTAAATAATATCTAATGATGTGATAATAATTCATTCCGGAGTGAAGAAAAGGAAAAAAGCCGATCCTTGACCCACGTTAGATTCCACGTAGATAGAAGCGTTGTTCTCCTGCAGTATCCGGTAAACAATTGCCAAACCTAGTCCTGACCCAGCTTGTTTTGTCGAAAAAAAAGGTTCGAAGATTTTTCCCTTGGTTTCGTTGTCTATGCCCACCCCGTTATCGCTGATGGAAAGCACAATAAATGAGCTTGCACTGTCCAGGCCAGGAAATCGGAGGGGAGAATGAATTGATCTGTCCGTGCCGATATAACTCGCTGAGATTTTGATCTCACCATTCATGCTGACCGCATCCATTGCGTTGAAGAGAAGATTGAGGAAGACCTGCTTGATCTGGTTGGGATCGGCATGGATCGTTGGGAGAAATTCCGGGAGATCAAGGTCGATTCTTACTCTATCTTGGTCAGCCCGTGATTGGATTAGCGGAACTATGGTGGTGATCAGTTCGGGGAGCGAGATCGGTTGACTGTGAGGCTTAGGAGGTCTGGCATAGGTGAAAAAATCCGTCAAGACCCTGTTCAACCGCTCGACCTGTTTTATGATTCGCTGGATGTACACCTTGTTTTGGTCGCCCTCCCTCAGGCGTTGGTCAACACCTTGGGAGATGGTCATGATCCCGGTCAAGGGGTTGCGAACTTCGTGGGCTACGGCAGAAGCAATTTCGGCGATGGTACTGAATCGGTTCACCTGTTCGATTTTTTTCATCAGGCGTTGGTTCGCCGTTATATCAGAAAAACAGATGATCGACCCGGGATTTTTATCCTTTGAATTCGTTTTGGGAACAATGACGTATTCAAGGACTCTTTCCATCCCATTTTTATCGTGGAGTGAAATCGTCCTTGGTGAATTTTCGTTTTTTTGATCCCGGGGGATCGTAGGTTCCAAGGGGAACAGTTTGTTTAGATGTCGGCCAAGAATCTCTCCCTGGAAAAAATGATTCAGGATGGATCGGCCAACCTGATTGCAGACGATGATGCGGTTTTTCAGGTCCAGGACCAAAAGACCACTATTTAAACCATTGATGATGGATTCGTTGAACTTCTTTTCTTCACAGAGCTCGGTCAAGGTCGCCGTGAGATTATTAATCAGTTCGTTCTGGTGTTGCCGCATTTCTTCAAGCTCGATGATTGAAGAGAGGACATTGGTAACTGCACGTAATATCTCCGTGCCAAAATCAGAGTCCTGTTCTGCGGTATCGATAAAGGTAACGAGCACCCCGAAAAGCCGGGATTCTTTTTGGATGGGAATACAGACATGGAGATAGTTGTCCGCGATGGTCCGGCACGGGGCGATCTGTGGTAGTTTTGGCGGGGGCGAAATCCCTTCAATAACAACATCCTTACGGGAGGCAGCGATCCCGCAGTAACAGTGCCCGAAGGGGATGTCTGCGCAGGTTGAGAATTGTCCTCCAGACATCCCTTTTTCAACCTTCATTCTTAGGCAGGTGCGCTTTTCGTCAGCGAGGAGGATGGCTCCGGCAGGATAAAGCTTGATTGTAGGTATGCTCAGGATGAGGTCCAGGATCATGGTGAGGCGTTTTTCAAAAGGGTTACCAAGATTGGCAACATGGAGGATCGTATTCATGATGATCTGAAATTGAGCCGATTTTTGGAGCCGTTCTTCTCGATACCAGTGGTGCGAAATGTCATTGGCAAAGAGGACTGTATATTCTCCATCGGAATTATCCCGGTCGGCGCTCATTACAAATTCGACCAAATGGATTTCACCAGTACTGCTGAGGACTTTTTTTTGGAAAGATCTTTCCTGGCCTGCTCGGGGTGAGGTTAAATCCACGCCGTTTGTGTTGTCGTCTGGTTTGATAAGGGCTGAAATGTTTTTTCCGAGAACCTCTTCTTCCGTCCAGCCGAAAATGATTTCTGCGGCTGGATTCCAGGACGTGATGATTGACGATGAATCAAGCAGAATAATAGCTTGAGGTGATGAGGTCTGGATTCTGGCAAGTTTATTCATGGGAAAGAAGTGTCATGTATTTGGAGAAGATTGAATAGAGTTGTTGTTGTTTTGCTGGATAAACGAAAGTATTCCCAAATTCCACAGAGTTTTCGTCAGGGTAGTGCGAATGATAATAAGTTTGTATTGTTTTTGCGATTAAGATCTTGGAAAATATTCGGTAATGTCAGGAGGATCAGTTGGTCTCCGAAGATGTTAGGTTTAAATTGCCAACTTGATTCCAGAGCAATTTAATCTGGCTCACGCGCTCCTATGAAGAAAAAAGGGGTGCAGTCGTTACGGACTGAACCCCTTTTTAAGAATAGATGAAGAAGAATCATGGACTGGATCAGGCTAATTCCTTCATGATTGCTTCGGAAACATCCTGGATTGAGGCCTCGCCATCAACGGAAAGGACTTTGGGGCCCGTGAGGGATTTGAAATAATTTACAGCCGCCATTGTGCCGGTGACATCATCATAGTAGATGTCGTGGCGTTTATCGATGGCGGTATCATCCTGGTCATCGGCGCGGGTTTTCAGTTCACCGCCGCAGACCCGGCAGACGATTTTGCCATCCTTTTCAACTGGTTTGATAGCCTCAAAGGCGATGTGGTTCGGGTGGTTGTTATCATTGACGCAAAGTCTGCGGCCAGTGATCCGTATTTTTGCAACTTCCCGTTTCAGCACGATTTCGACAACATAATCAAGATTAATTCCCGCGTCTTTCAAGGCCGCGGCCAGGGTCTCTGCCTGGACCTTGTTCCGGGGGAAGCCATCCAGAATCCAACCCTTGGTGCAATCTTTCTCCTTGAGGCGGTCGAGAATCATCGGGATGGTTATGTTGTCCGGAACCAAATCGCCCCGGTCAATATATTCCTTGGCTTGTTTTCCCAATTCCGTTCCGCCGCCGATGTTTTTCCGGAAGATCGCGCCGGATTCAATATGGGGAAGGTCATATTTTTTTTGGATGATGGCGCCCTGGGTTCCTTTTCCGCTGCCGTTGGGGCCAAAGACTAGAATGTTCATAGGATCTCCTTGTATTAATAAAATATTGATAAAATGAAGCTTTGGGTGGATTGAAATTCCACTGATGCTTTGTTTTGAACACAAGTTCTTGGGGCGTGACGAATAATCTCAACCGGGTTGCACAGGACTGAAATGATCGTGATATTCGCAGGATCATATCTGCTTCGAGGAGGATCATGGGGCAGTGTCCGGAAAAGGAGGACTATAAAACAATTCCAATGCTCTGCCAATAATTTATATGAAGCAACTTGAGGGAAGACGATGGCAAGCCTACGGATTCACCTAAGACGGGACACGTAAATCAGCTCCTTGGCCTGGCCGCGAGAGATGGTGATAGCGACAGTCAGCTTGAGTGGACGGTGTGGGTTGTGCGAAAATCCTTGACCAGCATTTTTCGGTCATGCAAGCCGAGTTTGAAATAAAAAGGGCTTAAGATCAGGACTTTGACGGCTTCTTTGAGAGTCATGGCACCGCTCCCTGTCAATTAAGGCTTTTCCCCTTGGTAGATCGTGCCCTGGTTCCCGTGGCTCGATTTCTGTCGGGTTGGGTTGGATAGCGATAAGAGTATCACGACCTCCCATTGAACATGTCCTTTCGCAAATTGGTTTGCCGATCATGAATCTGGCATATTGAATCTGGATGACATCTTTACCAAGTATATCGGCTTGAAAAAAAGAAAACTTTAGGCCTGATTGTCGGGTCCCTTGAATTCTTCTTTGAAATCATGCTATTAAAAGAAATTCAGAAGTTTTATTTAGTTCCCTCGCCTGTTCACTTCGGGGCGCCTAGGCACCTGCTTTGAGGGTCACAATGCGACAGTTTACTTCAGCTTTTTTGATGCTCTTCGCAATTCTTTCGTTTGGCACCCTGGGTTTTATGGCCATCGAAGGCAGTAGTATTCTCGATAGTCTCTATATGACCGTGATCACTATCACGACCGTCGGTTATAACGAAGTCTTTCCTTTGAGTACCGCTGGACGAGTTTTTACGATTTTTCTGATTCTTATCGGGGTAGCCTTTGTTCTCTATATTTTCGGTAAAGTAACGGAAGCAGTGGTTGAAGGTGGTCTGCAGGAGTCATTCGGGAGGATTAAAATGAAAAAGAAGGTGGCAGGCCTTCATGGGCATTATATTGTCTGCGGTTTCGGGAGGATTGGTAAGGTTATCTGTAAAATTCTGGCCGAGAACAATCGCGATTTTGTCGTGATTGAGAAAAATCCTCATAAATTACAGCAGATCAGTGATCAGGGCTATCTGGTCCTGGAGGGTGAAGCCTCCGACGATCGCATCCTGCTGGAGGCCGGGATCAATGAGGCCAAGGGACTCATTGCCGTTGTCTCCTCCGACGCTGATACCGTGTATATTACTCTTTCGGCCCGGGGGATACGCCCGGATCTCTTTATCATGGCGCGCTCGAGTGGCGATGAAGGTGCTGAAACCAAGTTGCTTCGGGCCGGGGCCAATAAAGTCTTTTCTCCTTACTTCATCGGGGCCACTCGGATGGCCCAGCAGCTCGTCCGGCCGACGGTGATCGATTTCATTGATTTGGCCGTCCATGGAGGTGAACTTGGTTTACGTCTTGAAGAACTTCAGGTTTCGGAGAGCTCGTCGCTGAAGGGTCAGCGTCTACTCGACTCCGGGATTCGAAAAAGTCACGATCTTATTGTGGTCGCCATTAAACGGAACCATGGAGAAATGCTCTTTAATCCAAGTCCTTTGGCCGTGATTAATGAAAATGACACCTTGGTTGTTTTGGGGAGTCACGATAATATCAAGGCCTTGGAGAAGGAAATATAATATTTCCGGTTACTCTTTAGTTGCACACCATCTTCGAATGATCAAGTCTGTTCACAAAGCCTGTGACACCGCTTCGCTGTTATGGATTCGCCGGGCCTACTCGGAGTCTCGTGGTGGGCGCCTGTCTGTTCAAATCTCAGGTGCCTTTAGCAGGTACCTGGGGGAAGGCGCCTTTTGTTTCTGGTTAGAAAAATATTTAGAAAAAATGATAATGAGCCGAAGAGACATTAAGAAGATGTAGAAATATCGTTTCGAAATAACGATATTCTTGAGGTGGTAGCCGGTTTTTTTGAAAAAAGTAGGATTTGACTATGCCAATATCCGGAGATAAGGGGGTTAAGGTCTATGGAGAGCTTTTTGTCCTGAAACTCAGTAAGGATAAAATGGCTGCCCTGATCTCCACTTCTGAAGAGTGTGATATGGCAACCCTTGATATTGAACGATTGATGGGTGATGTCCGTAGTAACGGCATCGTTTTCGGCCTTCTTCCTTCTCCAAAATTCCAGTCCACAGGGAAGTATCTCGTGGCCCAAGGAGAGCCCTCAAAGAATGGTGACGATGCTAAGGTCCGGATGCATGTGCAACTGTCTAATCAGAAAGTCCCTCAATTGAAAGATTCCCAAAAAGACCAGGTTGATTATCGCGAACTGGGCATAATTGTCAATGTGACCAAGGGCCGATTGCTTCTCGAGAAAATTCCCTTTACGCCCGGGGTCCCAGGAAAAAATGTGCTGGGTGAAGAAATCAAGCCAAAGCCGGGTAAGGACAATACCTTAAAGATCGGTAAGGGAGTGACTCTTACCGAGGACGGGATGAAGATATTCGCCGATCTGGATGGTAAGTTTGCCCTGGTTGAGGGTCGGCCCTCGGTATTATCTGAACATGTCATTAAAGGTGATGTCGACATGAGTGTCGGCAATATTGTCTTTGGAGGGCGCCTCCTTGAAATCCAAGGGGAGTTGATTTCAGGATTTCAAGTGAAGTGTCGTGGCGATATTCGCATCGCCAGGGGAGTAAATAACTCACTGGTTATGGCCGGTGGCACTCTGACCGTTAAGGGTAGTATATGCGGTGAAGAAGCCACGGTCAAAGTTCGCGGAGATGCTGAAGTGGAGTTCGTTGAAAACGGTCCCCGGGTTGAGATCGGCGGGAACTTGAATGTCACAGGATATATCATGCAGGCGGATATCCATGTCGGCAAAAATCTCACCGGGCGGCAAACCGGCAGGGTCATCGGTGGGCATCTGGTTATTGGGGGGTCGGTCTATCTGGCTGAGATGGGTTCGGACGCTGAAGTTAACACGGAAGTGAGCGTTGGCATGAATCTGGATCTGCTGGGACGCAAATTGCGGATAGATGCAATAATACCTCTATGGTCGGGGCGTTTGAATGAATTAATCAAGAACATCAGCGGGTTGCAAAAGATAAAAAAAGAGATGGGTGCCGAGTTTTCGGTTGAGAATCGAGAGCGCTTAAAAAAATATCAAGGGGTTATGCCGAAGTTGATGGATAAGGTTGACCGGCTCAATGAAGCGGCCAATGCCGCTGAAGCGGAACTTGCCGAAATGGTTGATGAACAGATCCATGTGTACGGGACACTTTACCCCGGAGTCACCTTTCGCATCGGCCCGGCCGTGAGGATGACAAATATCCAGGAAAAGGAAGTGGTCGTTTTTTTTGACCGCCCCTCTCAGCAGATCAAGATCCGGCCGATGACTGACCAGGAGAAGGCGGCCAGAAGTCTCTAATCCCTCATTGCCTTTGGATTCTGTTGCTTATGGTCCGAGCAAAGAGCGCATCTCTCGAACCGCCTGCTCCAGCCCTACAAAAATTGCCCGAGCCATGATTGCATGCCCGATACTAAGTTCCTCGATGGTGGCCAGCCCGGCGATTCTCTTGGTATTCAAGTAATTGAGGCCATGGCCGGCGTTCACTTTCAATCCCGCTTCATAGGCCTCCTCTGCCGCTGAGGCGATGAGGTCAAACTCCCGGTTGATCTCTTCCTCGCTGGTTGCATCACTGTACCGCCCGGTATGAATCTCAACAAAGGCTGCTCCGGCCTTAACGGCTGCGGCTATCTGGCGTGAATCGGGATCAATGAACATGGACACCGGGATTCCGGCCTCCTCCATCCTGGCGACAACCCCGGACAATTTTTTTATTTGCCCGGCCACATCAAGGCCGCCTTCGGTGGTCAACTCCTTCCGCTTTTCCGGAACCAGGGTGATCATCTCCGGTTTAACGGCCAGGGCGATTCGGATAATTTCCTCGGAAGCCCCCATCTCAAGGTTCAATTTGGTCTTAACCAACTGTCGGAGGAGGTGGACATCCCGGTCCTGGATGTGGCGGCGGTCCTCCCGCAGGTGTACCACGATACCTGAGGCGCCGGCTAGTTCGCAAATCCCGGCTGCAGTCACTGGATCGGGTTCGTTCCCGCCGCGGGCCTGTCGGATCGTGGCGACATGATCAACATTGATTGCCAGTTGAATCATTGGTTGTCTCCTTTGCTGTCGATTGAGTTCAAGGATGATTTTGTTTTCTTCCCGTTCCATCAAAAAGGCATCTTCTTCTGATCGTTCATGGTCGTAGCCCATCAGATGGACAAGTCCGTGGATCAGGAGTCGTTGAATTCTTTGATGGCAGGTGATTGAGCGGCCCGCTGCCTCCCGGCCCGCCGTATCCACGGAGATGACGATGTCGCCCAAAATCCCTGGATCGGGGGAATCGGGTGTAATGTCATCCATGGGAAAGGCGAGAACATTGGTCGGTTGGTCTTTACCGCGGAATTTTAGGTTGAGCTCTTGCATTTGAGGGTCATTGACCAGGAGAATGCTGAGTTCATTGTTTGAAAGGGCAGCGATTCGCATGATTGTTTCCGCAGTGACATGGAGAGCTTCAAGTGACACGCGGGAAGGACCGGTGGTTTCAGAGCGAATGAGGACGGGCACGGGGATGTCCTTTGGGTGAAAAATTAATGATTTGAACGGCCACCCGGTTTTTGCCCGGGGTTTTGATTGGTCTCCTTGCCATAGGCCAGGATAATCTGTTGGACCAGGGGGTGCCGAACCACATCGGCTTCAGTGAATGTAGAAAAATTGATCCCCTTGATTTTAGCAAGGATATTTCCGGCGTGGATCAAGCCGGAACCCTTGGGGTCAGGAAGGTCTACCTGGGTGATATCACCAGTGATAACTGCCCGCGAATAAAAACCGAGTCGGGTCAAAAACATCTTCATCTGCTCCCGGGTCGTGTTCTGGGCCTCGTCAAGAATCACAAAGGCATTGTTCAGTGTCCTCCCTCGCATGAAGGCAAGCGGGGCAATTTCAATGGTGCCTTTTTCGATCAAGGAAGCGGTTTTTTCCATCCCAAGCATATCATTTAAGGCGTCTTGGAGTGGTCTCAGGTAGGGATTGACCTTCTGGGCCATGTCACCTGGTAGAAAGCCCAGGCGCTCCCCTGCTTCCACCGCTGGGCGGGCCAGAATAATCGATTTAACCTGTTTGGCGGTGTATGCGGCAATGGCCATGGCCACGGCTAGATAGGTCTTGCCGGTGCCGGCAGGACCTATCCCGAACACGATGTCATGGTTCCGAATGGCCTCGATGTATTTTTTTTGATTAATACTTTTGGGGGTGATCACCCCGCTGTTGGCCGAGATGAAGACCTGGTCCTGAAAGAGCGCTTTAAGATTGGCGGTGGGGGTCTGGTTGAGGATTCTGAGGGCGTAGGCAAAATCCTGCTGGTAAACGGGGTAGCCGGACAGGATCATTTCATAAAGCTGGTTGAGTGCCCTTACGGCAATTTCCAGGTTGTGCTCGGCTCCGGAGAGCGATATGTCGGTCCCGCGTGCTCTGATGGTGATATCAAGTCCGCTTTCCAGGATGGCCAGATTTCGGTTAAGTTCTCCATATAGCTGTTTGGCGGCGTCATTATTGTCGAAATGAAGAGTGGTGTCAGTCAAGGGGCGGTCTCCGTGGTGGGGGTTCCGGGAAGCGAGCGGTAAAAAAAGTTTTGCCGTCCGTCCGGAAAATCCTGGAGAAAAGGGAGTCTTATCCCTTGGCCCAGAGAGGACCAAGGCTCTGTCTATCCAGACAGAGCCTTGGTTTGTTTCTGCTTTATTTTGAACATTATGGGACGTCGAGCTATTTCTCGCTTGACGTTTTTCGTGCTTCACGTTTTGCCAATTGAGTATCGATCATTTCCTGGATACCGGCAGGGGATCGATTTTTTACTGGGGCGCCGTTGAGGAAGAGGGTGGGTGTTCCCCGAACGCCCACGTCCTGTCCCTCACGGAGATCCCTGATCACTAATTGCTGGACAGCAGGACTGTTCATGTCCTTTTCATAACGGTCCATGTCCAATCCCAGATCAACGGCGATCTGCTTGATTTTATCGTTGTTCAGCGGGGTATCTGCAAAAAGTCGATCATGGAATTCCCAGAATTTACCCTGGTTATGCGCAGCCATTGCAGCTTTGGCGGCGGGCATGGCCAAGGGATGACTGCTCAGGGGGAAGTTTTTATAAACGATTTTGACGGTGTTGGGGTTTTTTTCGAGCACCTGCTCGAATAACGGCGAGAGCCGTGCGCAGTACGGTCATTGGAAGTCGCTATAAAAGGCCAGGACCACCGGGGCGTCCTGTTGGCCTTGGAAAGGTGACCCGGAAATGTCAAGATTAACCAGAAACTCGATCTGCAGTTCCTGAATAGTCTTGTTCGTCCTGCTGCTCAGATAGACGGTTCCGCCATCGCCAGTGGTGGAAATTTTGTCGACGGCAGGGTCGACTTCGATGGTGTCGTTTAATTCTCCCTCATTGGAATAGATCTGGAGTTTGCCTCCTTCGTTTAGTACGAAAACCCTTTCGCCATCAGACGAAACGGCCAGGTCGAGGGGAGAGCTTTGGAGTTTCAACTCATTGGTCTGCTGCGAGTTGATTTCGGCTTCAGCCAGGCAGGGGATACTCACCATGAGGGTGAGCAGGCAGATCCCGAAAAGGTGTTTCATGAACAAGGTCTCCTTATAGTGAATGAAAGAGGCATAACGGCCAGGACAGGTCCTTCGATGGGTGCCCTTTCTTTAAGATTGGGGCCGGTCTTGGAGGAACGGCCCATAGGTCGTCGAACGAAGCAGTATCTATTTAAAGAAAAACAAACGGTAATTATTATAGCGACTCAGGGGGTTTCCGCAAGTCGGAAGATAATTTTCGGTTCTCGAAAATCAACGGAAGGCCTCTCTTTCACTGGGGAGGTGGTGGGCCAGTAACATGGCAAGATGGATGGCCTTGGTCCTGCCGTCAGGGGGCAACAGTCGGTGAAATTGGATCAGGCACCCGGAACAGGAGGTCACTATTCTATCGATCCGGGCCTCTAAAATCTCGGCCAGCAGTGATTCGGCGATCCGCTGGGAGAGATCCTGGTGGTTAAGGTGAAAGAGTCCCCCCAGGCCACAACATTGAGAGCCATGGGGGAGTTCCTGTAAATTGATGCCGGGGGTCATTGCCAGGAGACGCCGGGGAATGGTTGCCATCTCCTTGCGGTGTTTGAGGTGACAAGGGTCATGGTACACCACGGTTAGAGATAGGGGTGGGGTGGTCAGGGCGTTTTGCCTCATGAGGGGGGGGAGGCGCGGCATCAAGAAGGTGGAGAGTTCGTTGACGCGTTCGGAAAAGGCTTTTGCCTTAAACAGCCATTCGCGGTCATCCTTGAAAAGATCCGGGTATGAATGAAGATGGCTGTAGCATGAGGCGCAAGGGGTTAAAATTGGAGTTTGGGGGTGGTCGGCAAAGGCTGTGATGTTTTTTTGGGCTAGGCGGCGGGCCACAGCCAGATCTCCTGCGGAGAAGGAAGCGAGGCCGCAACAACCCTGCTGGTCGGGACGGTGGACTGTTTCCCCGGTGGCGGTGGAGGCGAGAGCGGCCGTCGTCTGTTCGATTGCTGGCGTGAGGTGGTGGGCCAGACAACCGCTGAAGATCAGGATGTCCGGTTTATGTGCCGGCGTTGATAGTGAGTGGGGAGTCGGTGAAGAAGTTCCTTGCGGGGAAGGAATGCCAAGTTTGATGCGAAGCCCGCTGTCAGGAGGCAGGTTGTTGCGGAATTCGGATGAAAGTTTAAACAGGTTGGTGACCGCAGAGAGCAGATTGGGATGGGCAAGGGTCTTGAGGGCCAGGAAGGAGCGGAAGGAGCTCGGCCCAAAAAGGGATGATGCCTTGTGTCGTGCTTCAGCCACCAATCGGGGATGATTGATTTCACGTGGGCAGACGGCGGTGCAGGCCCCGCAGAGCAAACATTTTGAAACAATATCGAGAAAGGCCTCGGAATGTTTGTGGTCGGTTAATTTGCCCAGGAGATGCATCCTCCCCCGGGCGGTATGGGCCTCATTGCCGGTGATCTTTGCGACCGGACAAACCGAGGTGCAGGCGCCGCATTTGGCACAACGTTGACTTTCCGCCGGGAAGGGGGGGGCGGTCGGAAGCCCTTCTTTGTATGGATATTCTTTGGGCACAGGCTGCTCATCATTCATCTGGGAAGGGCATCGGTTACCTGGATGACCCATTGAGGTGCTGGGGCTCCATCAGGTATAATGGTTTTTTTGACCCGAATATCGAAAACCATAAGGATGGTAGCGTATTGTTGCCACTGAGAGGGGCTGAGTTTTTACAAGATTAAGAAAAACAAGCAGTTGCCTGGCTTGGTCCGCCGTGCGGCAACTGCTTGTTTGACCTTGATCTTTAACGAAAAAAGAGGATCTTCGAATGGACAATTATCTTTGCCACAACAGGTAGGCCTTGATGAAAGGGGTCAGGTTACCGTCCATCACACTGTCGATATTACCGATCTCCAGATTTGTCCGATGGTCCTTGATCAACCGGTAGGGTTGCATGACATAGGATCGGATCTGGCTACCCCAGCCGATTTCTTTTTTATCACCGTGCAGGGTCTGCTGTGACTCTTTCTGCAGCCGTTTTTCTCTCTCGTACAGATGGGCTTTAAGCATCTTCATAGCCGTGTCCTTGTTCCGATGCTGACTTCTCTCGTTCTGACACTGAACGACGATATTGGTCGGCAGGTGGGTAATCCGGATGGCTGAGCTGGTCTTGTTGACATGCTGCCCCCCTGCCCCGCTTGCCCGATAGGTGTCGATTCGTAGATCTTTGTCGTTGATATCAACCTTGATATCATCATCAAGTTCGGGGAAGTTAAAAACCGAGGCAAAAGAGGTGTGCCGTCGCCCGCTGGCATCAAATGGCGAAATGCGGACCAGGCGGTGGATGCCCATTTCGGAGCGTAATAACCCATAAGCATTTCGTCCGGTGATCATGATCGTTACACTCTTGATCCCAGCTTCATCGCCAGGAAGCTGGTCAAGGAGTTCGGTTCGGAAGCCCTGCTGCTCCGCCCAACGTAAGTACATCCGCAGCAAGATACTAACCCAATCCTGGGCTTCGGTGCCGCCGGCGCCGGCATGAATGGTCAACATGGCATTGTTGCCATCGTGCTCACCGGTGAACATGCATTCCAACTCAGTGTCGGAAATCTGCTCTTCGAGATCGGCTATCAGTTTCGCCGTTTCAGTGGTGGTGGCCTCGTCGTCTTCTTCGTCGGCCAGGTCCAGCATGATCAAGGCATCTTCCAGGGCGGTATTACACTTCTCCCAGACCTCTATCTGACCCTGGATTCGTCCCTGTTCCTTCTGAATGATGGTGGCCTTCTCCTGATTGTCCCAGAACCCGGGGGCCAGACTCATCTGTTCCAGTTCGGTCAATCGTTCTTTCTTTTCATCTAATTCAAAGATGACTCCGTAGGGCAAGCATTCTCTTGTTGAGGTCGTTGAGTTTTTGTCTCAGTTCAACGGACATGGTGGTTCTCCTTATGCATGAATGATTATGATTCGTTTTTTACGAAGGTACCCGTCATATACACAAATAATGGTCGCCAGGCAAAGACAAATAAATCCGAAATAATGGCCGCCTAAGAAGGTGAAGAAGGTCTTCTCGGCCATGACGGGGAGCGTTGACGTTGCACTAAAGTCTGCGAAGAGCGGCGATAATTGGGATAAATTGCCCAAGGGATCGATGAAGCCACTGATGCCTGTATTGGCTGCCCGGGCGAGTCCTCGGCGGTTCTCTACGGCCCGGAAGACTGCCATGGAGAGATGTTGCCAGGGTGCGCCGGAAAGGCCGAACCAGGCATCATTGGTGAGGTTGACCAGTAATTTGGCCCCGGCCTCGCTTTGGGTTCTGGCCAGTTCCGGGAAGATGGATTCGAAACAGATCAGCACCCCGATCGGGGTGGTGTTGTGGATAATGGGCAAATGGCTGGTTCCCGGGGTGAAATCACCCACCGACTCTACCAGGGGGCCAAGGAACGGAAGCAATGGCTTCATGGGGATGTACTCGCCGAAGGGAACCAGGTGCCGTTTGTCATAACGGTCGTTGATCAGGCCCTGGTCATCGATGAGAAAGGCACTGTTGTAATAGCGAATCTCTGTGCCGGACGGATCCAGAGCATGTCGAGGTGCCCCGGTCAATACCGCAAGATCCGGGTGCGCCTCGGTGAGCACCCGGATAAACTTAGTCAGGGATGAAGTCTGCAGATAGAAGGGGAGTGCCGTTTCCGGCCATATTAAGAGATCAGTCTCGGGTGAAGCGGCCAGCTGCCGCCTTGAGAGGCTGAGGTACTTGTCCAGGGTTTCCAACTGTATTTCCGGGCGCCATTTCTGGCCTTGGGCAATGTTCCCCTGGATGATTCCCACGGACATGGTCGGATTCTTTGCCAGTTGGTTGTTTATTTCCCGGTAGCGCCATGGGGAGTAAACCATAGCCAGAAGAACGAGGGCCACTGCCGCAATCAGAGGCCACGGCCGCTGGGTACGCTTGCGACCATTCATGCCGTATGAAAATTCGATAATCAGGCAATTCACCATGACGATCAAAAAGGTAACTCCGTGATGGCCAGCCAGATCTGCAACTTGAATGAGAAACGGATGACTATATTGGGTATAGGCCAAATCCATCCAAGGGAATCCGGAAAAAGCCCGATTTCGCAAAGCATCAAGACCGACCCAAAGAAGTGGGGCAAACCAGAAAAGAGGGACGGTGTCCCTGGTCCGGGCGGTGAGATACGAAAAAATGGCGGGGTAGAGGCTCATGTATGAGGCCAAGGCTATCAAGGCGGGAATGGTAATCCATAACGGCAGATGGCCGTAATGGCCAAGAACGATGGTAATCCAGGAGAGGAGAAAGGTGAAATAGATCATGCCGGTGGCAAATCCGACCACACATGCTTTCCCGGCGGTTATCCGAGGTGAGCGAATCAGGGCCAGAAGTGGCACCAGGGCAAACCAGGCCAAAGAAGCGAAACCGATTCCCGGTGACGTCAGGAGGAGGATGCCTCCGGTAAGGGGCGCGATCAGAATGAACTTAGTGTTGATGGATTTCAAAGGGTTGCCAAGACAAGTTTTTAGTAAACACAACGTGTTCATGGAACAGCGTAATGATCAAAACCAACCACTGTCCTTGAACTCTGAGTCCTGCTCCTTGGAAAAATAAATTATGCCCACCTGGGGCTTAAGGACTGTTTTGTTGCTCGCTCGGTTTATTTATTCCGGGGAAACCCCATTTTGAGTAGATCTCAGTTAACCCGACTGAACCTGGAATTTCAAGGGGGGATGCGCGGAGAAGGTCGTTCAGGCCACCGGGCTTCGGGTAATCCTGACTTCGTTGATGCGTCGACTGGTGGCGGTAATGACCCGGAACAAAAGGCCGTTGATGGTGGTCGTGCTATTGGCACCGGGAAGATGGCCAAGTTGGTGAATGATCAGGCCGCCAATGGATTCATAAGGGCCCTCAGGGAGTGATACCTTGAAATATTCTTCCACTTCTTCCAGGTTGATTTTGGCATCGGCTTGGACGGTTTGCTCATCGATGACCAGCCATCCCGTTTCCGGTTGATCGGTTTCATCGGTTATTTCTCCGACAATTTCCTCAAGAACGTCTTCTAAGGTAGCTAACCCTCGGACACTTCCGAATTTGTCGGTAATCAGGGCCATGTGGAGCTTCCTGGTCTGGAAATCTTTGAGCAGGTCAATAATCTTATGCTTTTCCAAGACCAGATAGGCTGGTTTGCAAATTGTCCCAGCTGTGGGTTGTTCCGCGGAGTTGACGAACTGAAGCAGGTCTTTGGCATAGAGGATGCCGATGATGTTGTCCAACTGATCTTGGTAGACGGGAATCCTGGAAAAGCCGTGATCAATGATGATTTTAATCATGGCCTGGTAGTCGGTGTCAGCTGGCACACAGATCATTTCTGGCCGTGGGGTCATGATTTCTTTGACCACGGTGTCCCTGAATTCGAGGATGGAGTTGATCATTTTCCCCTCCTGGGGAGTGATCAGTCCTTGCTCTTCTCCATCGTCGATCAGTTCCTGGAGTTCTTGCTCCAGCTCCTCAGATGTATCCGGGGATCGATCAAGACCGATGAATTTCAGGATGGTTCTAAAGAGTGATGGTTCAGTGGGCGCTTGGGGAGATGAGTCTGTATCCATATTTTATATATGACACACTCAAAACATTAGGGACAATCAATTTTTATGGTTTATAAAAAAAATTGACTGATATCAGGAAAATCGTTATATAGGCCAATCTTTTTCTCTTTTTATAATAAAAGCCATGGGTTAAGCAGCTCGTCCGGGGGGGAAACCCGTGGTTTCAGGGAATTCTTTTGCAAGCGGTGTGCTGCTTTTTCTGCTACAATTCCGCTGGTTTTTCTCCGGAGCGTCAGTGTTCCGGTTGAAATATATTAATGAACCCGTTTCTCGTCTCGGTTCCAACTGTTCGTACTCTGTTTCGCATTGTTCATCTATTAAGGATGGTCTTTACGGCCTGGAGGCGTCAGCGTAACTGAGGCTGGGGGTGATAATTTGAAAGAAAAGGTATTGATTGCCAACCGTGGAGAAATTGCTCTGCGGATTATGGAGGCCTGTAAGAGTCTCGACCTTGATTATGTGGTGGTCTATACTCCTGCCGATGAAGATTCCAAGCATGTCCGCCTGAATATCGACAGTAAGAGTAATCGGAATAATGCCTGGCGGATCTCCAGTTACACCGACCCCAATGACATTCTGGCCGTGGCCGACCATACCAATTGTACCGCCATCCATCCCGGGTATGGCTTTTTTTCTGAGGATTTCCGGTTTGCTCGCCGGGTTACGGTCCGTGATCGCCCTCTAACCTTCATTGGGCCGAACTGGGAAGTGATCCGCGATCTGGGTGATAAGATCAACACCAAGCGCGTCGCTAACCGTTTGGGGATTCCAACCATCCCGGGGACCGAGGGTCCGATCTACAACGAGATGGATGCCGAGGATGTTGCCAGGCAGTTGATCAGTGATCAGAACGATCAGGATATCCGGAATCCTTCCATCCTGGTCAAGGCCGCCGCCGGTGGTGGTGGAATGGGTATTGAAGAGGTTTTTCAGATCGAACATTTTCGCCGGGTGTATCGACAGGTTCAAAACTACGCTAAGCGTCAGTTCGGTGACGGCGGGGTGCTTATCGAGCAGTGTCTGCGCGATTATAATCATCTGGAAGTTCAATTGGTCTGCAGCCGCCATGGCGAGCGGGTTCATTTTGCCACCCGGAACTGTACGATCCAGTCCACCGGTCGGCAGAAACGGCTTGAGGCTGCACCCGGCTTTGACGGCAGTTGTTTTTCCTACGATTTTGATGCTCCCGCGGTTCTCGATCAGATCGTCGAGTACTCTTTGAAACTGGCCTCCCACGTTCGCTACGATAATGTCGGGACCTGGGAGTGGATTGTGGCCCGGAACGGCAGGCCCTATCTGCTTGAGGTCAATACTCGGATCCAGGTGGAAAACGATGTCTCGGCCCGGATCAGTTACATCAATGATCGCCATCCCAACCTGATACAGGAACAGATCCGGTTGGCCCTTGGTGATCGGATGGGCTACACCCAGGAGGATATCAAATTCAGGGGTGCCAGCATCGAACTCCGGATTGTGGCTGAAGATCCCCGCCGTGGGTTCTCGCCATGGATCGGGACCATCTCCAAATTCGATTTTCCCCAACATGAATGGTCGGCCGTCTATACCCATGTGCCGTCGGATCGGCCCTACGTTATTCCCAGTGATTATGATCCAAATCTGGCCCTGGCCCTGGTCTGGGGCGACACCATGGCCGAGGCCAAGGAGCGGGGCCGGCAGTTTCTCAAGGATGTAACCATCGAGGGCCACAATGCCTCCGGGCAGCCTATTCTCACCAATCTCTCGTATCTTAACGATAATTTTGACCGGCTCCTGACTTTCTAAGGGGCTTCAAGGCGTTTTCATGGAAGATATTCGTAAAAGACTTTTTAAGATCGAAGAGCGGATCAGCTACATTTCCCAGATCAAGGACGGGTTCGATTGGGGTAATCTTGACGGTCTCAGATGTCGGGCTGAAAAGATGCGTACCCGGTTTTATGACCTTTCCCAGGAAGAGTTGACCACTGAGGTCAGAGGATTGGAAGATGCCATCCTTTTCCTGGAGGAGCGATGCGAGGAGAACCTGTCCGCCATGGATCGGGTCCGGATCGTCAGAACCCCGCTTCGTTTTTCCTTGAAGGATATCCTTGAAAATGTCTATGACGAGTACTCCGAACTGGGCGGGGAGGAGGATGCCAATATTGATCCCTCCATGGTGGTGGCCAAGGCCAATATCAGCCGTCAGGTCAAGAACAAGACCTATATCCAGAAGGTTATGGTCATTGGTCATGAAAAAGGACATGGCGAGGAATATCGCAACGGCGGCTGTAGTAAGCCATGGGGAAATGAAAAGGCCCTGCGTTATATGCTGGTAGCTCAGACCGAGGGCATTCCCATCCATTTCTATATCTTTACTCCGGGATCCTTTCCCATTGAGGATTATCCCGGAGCCGGGCAGCAGATTGCCCGGAACCTTTACGTCATGGCCAAGCTTCGGGTCCCGATGGTGTCGGTGATCTCGGAAGGGGGATCTGGAGGGGCCGAGGCGGTGGGGATGAGTGATCTGCGGTTGATGTTTTCCCACGGATACTACTCGGTTATCTCACCTGAAGGGGCCGCCGCCATTGAGGGTAAGGTCCGCGAAGGTGAAAAACTGTCCAAGGAGTTGGTCGAGAATTGTGCTGATCGGTTGAAAATCACTGCCCAGGACAATCTGCGAACCGGCACCATTGATCGGATTATTGATGAGCCCCTGCTGGGTGCCCGTCGCGATGATTTTGCTTTTTTTCGTAAAGTCCGGTTTGAGATGATCCGGGCCACCGATGAGGTGGTGCTCAAAACCAAGAGTCTCAGATCGTTTCGGGCCTATGAACTGAGCATGAAAAAGGCGGAGGAAGGTCCCCGAGACGCGGATTCCCATGTGGATGTTTCCTGGGAATTGAATAGTGATGAGATTAAGAGGCTTTTGTCTCTGCGCTCCAAAAAATATCGAAATATGGCCTTGCAGGCCTTCGTAGGGAAACCATCGACCTCGGCAACTTTGCTCTATGGTCCGCGCTATCGATTGGCCAAGGCCTTTTATAGTTTTAAATATGATATCCTCCGCGGTCAGCAGAGGTTTGCCCAGAAGTTTATTAAGGATGTGTCCGGCGAGGGATCCATGTTCATTAAAAGGATCACCGCCCCGATGATTGCCGCCTATGATTTTATTTCCCGAAAACCGGATTACCGGGTGGTGCGTCCCACTCCGGAAAGGGTAGTGGGGTTTGACGGTGATATTGATTACGGATTTTCGTACACCAGTCCGCTGGCCAATGAAGATCGGACCGTTACCTGTCCCAACGCGGACAAGATGAACTGCAAGGACCTCTGGGTCCCGGATCTGTATGGTGAATTTTGCGGGGTCTGTGAGTCTTGCGGGCATCATTTCCCCCTGGAGTATGAGTGGTATCTGAAAAATCTGTTTGATCGCGATTCCATCCGTGAGTTCAATGCGGAGATCAGTTCGATTAATCCCCAGGGTTATCCCGGACTGGAGAAACGTCTTGATGCCTCCCGGCGTAAAACCGGGCGAAGCAGCTCCATGATCACCTTTGACGCCAGGGTAATGGGGGTCGATGTGGTGGTGGCGATGTTGTACAGCGATTTTCGTAATGGGACCGTGGGCGCGGCCGAAGGGGAAAAATTTGTGCTGGCCTCGAAATTGGCCAAGCTCAGGCGACGTCCTTTCCTGTCCTATGTTCATACCACCGGAGGGATCCGGATCCAGGAGGGGACCCTTGGGGTGATTCAGATGCCCAAGTGCACCATGGCGGTGCGGGAGTACATCGATGCCGGGGGATTGTATATCGTGGTCTACGATAACAACTCATACGCCGGTCCGGTGGCCAGCTTTCTGGGGTGTTCACATTATCAGTTCGCCATCAGGTCCAGTCGGATCGGTTTTGCAGGCCCTCGGGTGATCAAGGATACCACGGGTCAGGAGGTTCCACCAGATTACCACAGCGCTCGGAACGCCTTGCGCCGGGGGAATATCCAAGGGATCTGGGATCGGCGCGATTTTCGGCGTAATCTTCATAAATGTCTCATGACCATGGGTGGCGGCAAGCTCTATTACCGCTAGACGGGAGGGGGCAAGGACGAGGCCTGTTTCGACGATTTTCCCATCCGAGTGGGAGTGGAAACGGGGCCAATTATTTCAGGATAAATTGAATGACAGGCGATACTGGCAGGGAAGATACCATGCAGGAAGAAATAGATTTTGATGATATCATTACCAAATTTCGGGCCGATCCATTTGACTATGTGGATATTCATTCTATCCATACGGGGCGGATCAGGTTCAAGGTTGAAGTCGGCTCCAAGGTCGAGGCGGTCAGTGGCGAATGGCATCATATTCCAGGCAGCACCCTCTATGTGTTGAATCGTGAAAAGAATCCAAAATCGGTTCATTCCCCAACCAACGGTGAGGTTTCCTTTGTTCGGGACGATCTCGAGGGCCAGTTCGTTGAGGCCGGCGAGAAGATCATCACCATTAAGCATCCTCTGAAGAAGCGGGAGATAATCGACGGGATTCTCCGCAAGGTCCTGTTCTCATTCAAGGCGCCGGAGCGGGCAAAGTATTTTTTCGCCATGGATATCCAGTCCAGAATCGATAAGTACGGCCATCGTGATGTCACCATCAAGCCTGGGGATGAAGTGTTTACCATGTCGCTCATGAAGCGCGATACTCCAGTGATCTATGAGGGTGAGCCGGGGATAATCCATTCGGTTTATTTCACCCCGGGAGCGAGTCTTGAGCAAGGTGAGGCTTTGATCGGAGTCTGCCCTAAGGCGAAACTTCCCTTTATCCAAAAGATTATCACCCGTGTTAAGGCGGAATGGGAATAATCCATGCCGATCATGCCTTGTTGCACCGGTTAATCCGGGAAGATGAGGTGCTCCTCCGGAGCAGTGATTTTCCCGCCGATACTATTGAAGCGGTTTTTCGTACCGGTGCCATGATTGGCAGTGCCATACACCACCATCCCAGTTTGTCCCGGGGCATGGATCATGCCCGTATCCTGATTGAAGACTATGAGCAACGAGGGGCGTCCTTCCCATCCGGGCTGGTCATCATTGCCGACACCATGACCGGCGGGAAAGGCCGGTTCCAGCGAGCCTGGCATGCCCCGGTCGGTGGCCTTTGGTTAACCGTCGTTCTGGTCAATACCCTGCTGCCCGCCTCTACCATGCTCTATCCCCTGGCGGTTGGCGTGGCGGCGGCCGAAGCTGTAATCCCCATTCTTCCCCAGGCTCGCCTCAAATGGGTTAACGACCTCCATGTCCATGGCGAAAAAGTGGGGGGGATTCTGGTTGAAACCCTGCGGGGGAGGCGGAGTGGGGAGGAGTATGTGCTGCTCGGGCTTGGGATTAACGTCAATAATACGGAATTTCCCGGGGAATTGACCGGTCTTGCCGTTTCCATCCGGACCCTCTCTGGTCAGGAAATTGATCTTTCGTCACTTCTTCTTTCTTTTTTAGCAAAATTAACCTGGAATATCGGGCTCCTCCATGTGGAAGAGGCCAATCTGTTGGAGGCGGAGGGTGCTTCGGGTGGTGTTGACCCGGACATTCTCGCCCTGGGTATCGGGGGCCGAACCCATCATCTGGTCAAAAGGTACCGCAGTCTCTGTGACTCGGTTGGCCGCCGGGTGCTTTACGGTCATGATGTTCAGAATAAACCATTGTTCAGCGCCGGCGTGAGGTCCATCGACGGGGCTGGACGACTGGTCCTGACCTTGGGTGATGGCAGCATCATTACTGAAAACAGCGGTGAGATTAGCTATATTGATCCGATTAAAGAGTAGATGTGGTTTGACTAGTTGTTATATTGCTGATTTTGGCGGATAAAAAACATTTTTGAATTTGAAAAGACATGGATTCTTCATCAATTCGGAGTATAAATTCGTCATTGGAGCTTTTCATTTAAAATGTGGAGGGTGGAGAGATGAAGAGATATTTTGGGACTGTTATGTTGGCGTGGTTGGCCCTTTTGCTTTTTGCTTTGGTTGCCATCGGGTGCGGCGGCGGAGGCGGCGGGTCGACCAGTACCGTCGGATCTACGACCCTTTCCTCGACCTCCTCTACCACGAGTACCATCACCACAACGACCGTGACGATGACGGTCACCGAAACCTATCTGCTCAACCTGACCACTCTGGGTGGGGTGTCCCATAACCCACCGGCGGCGACGATCTTCACCGTCGACGGTTCGTTCCATCTCAGTAAGATATTGACCTATCACTGGAATGGAGGTCAAGGGGATACTCCTGGTACCATCAGTCTGAAAAATTCTGCCACCGGTGAGGTCTTTGGTCCCTGGACGGCAAAGGGGCATCAGACCGCCCCGGATCTGACCCCTGGTTCCACCTGGCCCACTGTGCCCACTGGCAACATTTTTCTTTACTGGACCGCCCTCCCTGACCTCGATCTTGAGGCGGGAACCTATGAGGTCATTGACTCAAATCCCACTACCTGGTCCTACAACTCGGATACCCAGAATATGGGAATTGCCTTTGTTTACGGCTGGGAAACGACTGGGGGAACGCACTACACCCAGGGCGATCTGGTCGGTCAGGACGTCTTTTTTGAGGAGTTGAGCGGTTCGATCTCAAAGACCTCCGGGGCCCTGCTCCAGGCAATTCTTGCGGTCAACAGTGTTCTGTATACCGACAACACTATCACCGACATTGGTACCTTCGATCAAAGGGAAATTGAGGCAGATCAAGCCTTAACCACCCTTGAAACCTATGCCGACGAGGCGGAAACCCTGATCGGTCAAAATATCACGTCGAGTTTACGATCGTATCAAAGCGTGCGTGCCGGGTCGTTGAGCTCCGAAGAGGTCTTGGCCACCGTTGCCGGCAGTTCGTCAACCCATCAGCTCAAGACCTTGATGACCACTTATAAGGTCAACGCCAAGCAGGCCAAAGAGATTCTTGATAACGCCATGGCCGGTCTAAAAAGCACCTATGATCGTGAGGCGGATTTCAATAATAACGCCATGAATGCAGCCAAGGTGATCCGGGATGGCGCAGGGCTTGCCATCACTGTGGTGGGTGGGGTTGTCTCCGCTGGAGGCGTCACCGGTGCATTGGGTGTGATTGAGGCTACGGCTACGGTTATCACTGGAGTTGACGGGGTCATCAAGGTAACTCAGTCCGGTATGGAACTGATCGTGGGGAGGGATATCCCCCAATCCAGTGGAACCATTGGTGCAATCTTTACTGGCATTTCGGATGCCTCGGAAATAATCGGCTTGACCAGTCTGCGGAAATGGGCCGAAGCCCCCGACGCCATCTCCAACATCATCAGCATTACTATGAAGACCAGTGACGCTTTGCAGGACAAGCAATTGAATCTGGGAGCCCATACCTTTGATCTGACCGCCTCGAATCCGTCCACCGTCACCGAGGCGAAAGGGATAAGTACGATCCCCACTACGTTGCCCGGGACATACAAAATAAATGGCACCACGGTCGAGGTTATCGAACTGCCCAAGGATGTGACCGATGTCATTGATCGGCTCCCTGATACGGATAAGGTGGATGGTCTTACGGCAGATGACACCTCCGGTGGGTCCACCACGACGACCAGCGTCAGTGGGACCTGGACCGAGGGTGGCAGTAGCAGCCTGATGAATGAGTACACCTTTAGTGATGGATCGGGAGTGTGGATCCATGGCGGATTTACTGAGGCGGACAGTATGAACACAAGTTTCACCTACCGAGTTGAGAACGACATTATTTACCTTTCCGGTGGGATCATTATCTATGACCTGGGTGATTGCACTCCCTATCAGGTGATGATCTCCGGCAGCAGTATGACTTGGGTCAGCACCTCCTGCAGTAGCAAGGAGTACATCTTTACCAAACAATAGATTATGGCATGGGCGGCGGTGGTTTTGCCGCCTGCGTCTTCGAGACGATGGGCTTGTTTTATTAAACATTGAACAGCCGTCCCCGGATCATCCCGGGGGCGGTTCAAGGATGGACCCCTTGGTATTACGCAGTCAATCCCTTCTTACCGACTCATCTCTGGAGCCGGTCTCAGTGATTATTCCCACCTATAACCGGGCTGAATTTCTGGCCGGGTCCATTAGCTCGGTTTTGAATCAGGAGTACCAGGAGTTTGAACTGGTGGTGGTGGATGATGGTTCCATCGATACCACGACCCAACTCCTGGCTGAATTCGGTGACCGGCTACGGATCGTCACCCAGCAAAATCTGGGCGCTTCGGCGGCTCGTAATGCCGGGATTCGTGCCGCCCGCTATGATCTGCTGGCCTTTCTCGACTCTGATGATCGGTTTGCCCCCGGCAAGTTGGTGACCCAGGCTGCTGCCATGGCCGAACATCCGGATGCCTTGATTTCCCACACCGATGAAGTCTGGTTTCGGAACAATCAACTGCTTAATCAAAAGAAAATTCATACCCGCTCCGGCGGCGATCTCTTTGCTAAAAGTCTCCGAATCTGTGTGGTAGGAATGTCCACGGTGATGGTCAGGCGTGGTCTTTTTGACGAGGTCGGAATTTTTGACGAGACCCTGCCCTGTTGCGAGGATTACGACCTTTGGCTCAGGGTAGCCTGTCGCTTTCCTTTTCTGCTGGTCGCCGCTCCCCTCACCATCAAGCACGGAGGCCGCCCTGATCAACTGTCCAGGATTCACCGGGTCGGGATGGATCGGTTTCGGATCCGGGCACTGAAAAAAATCCTCGATTCAGATGATTTGGACCCGGATCAAGAGCGCCTTGCCCGCATTGAATTCATCCGGAAATGTGAAATCTACGGCAGGGGTTGCATGAAGCACGGTCGAAATGTCGAAGGTGAGCATTATCTCCAGTTGGCCCTTGGTACCGAGTCTCGTTCTTCTGCCGCTTCTCGCTTGGCTGGGTTTGAATAATTACCAGGTGTTCATCGCCCCATGAAGGGGTTGCGATTGCTATGCATGCAAGCAAATACCAGGGGGCCATGGGCTTCGACGGAATGGTTCTATTCAATGGGCTCAGTGGTGACAATTGCCGCTGCCGTTGCAGAGTTGATCCTGGATAAATTCGGGAAGTTTGCCGTTGGTGAAAGCGGTAATAGCTGACTGGACATCCGGGTAGGTGGCAAGATCGGCAAAATAGACTGTGATGCCGTGCTGGGCCATTTTTTGAAAGGGACCGCGCCCCATGCCGACTGCCACCATGGTGGTGACGCCCAGATCAGCAAGCATGGCCACTGGTTTCAGGCAGCCCCCCACTTCATGGGCAACATTTTTCACCGTACGGACTCCGGAGATTTGATTGTCCTGGAGATCGACCAGAGTGAAGACGGGACAGTGGCCGAAATGATCGGATCTTATTCCGGTAAGACCATCCATTGATACCGATGGAATTGCAATTGTTACTTTGTTCACTGAATAGCTCCTTTATTGTTTGTGGATCTCTGAAATATGGCCTTTTTACTTGACCAGGATGATGCCCTGCACCCGGTTGAGTTCCACTTGGGCCAAGGCGTAGTCGATCAGGGCTCTTTTCTGGCCGATTAAGCCCTGGGCGTAGGCCTCCTGGGCTTCGAGCACATCAAGGGCCGTGGAGAGTCCCACTTCGAATTTGTTCTCTTCTGCCTCAAGTCGTTTCTGCAGGGCCAGGGCGGTCTTGCGGCTCGCCTCGATGTTTTTAAGGGCGAGATGCTCGTTGCGGACCGCCTCCCGAGCGGTTCTGATCACGTCCTGTCGGAGCAGGTCCACCGTGGTCTTGGCCATCTCCAGATTGGCCTGGGCGGTCAGCAGGCCTCCCTTGGCACTGCGGTTGTTTAAGGGAAGGGTAAAGGTTACCCCAAGCTGCCAGGCCAGATCGGAACTGGTGGTCACTTCACCGATTGAATTTCCATAGCTTTCATCGGTTCCGGTCAAGCCCATCCGGCCCGAGAGGTCCAGGGATGGCCTGAGGGAATCGTCCGCCAATACGGCGACGATCTCGGTCGCTTCAACCTTCCGTTCCGCAGCCCGGAGATCTGGGCGGCCGGCCAGGGCATGGTCGAGCACGGTTTTTAATTCAGCCTGTGATTTTCCAACTTCCGGGTGGTCGATGGGCATCAGGGTGGTCTCCCAATCTTCCCGGTTCAGCATGAGCTTCAGGCTGTCCTCGGCCAGGGCCACGACCCGTTCCCCTTCGATCAGGGCCTGTTCCCGTCGGGCCACCTCTGATTCCGGTTGGTAGATCTCAACCGGGGCAAGGATCCCGGCCTCGATCTTTTTAGCGGCATTATCCAGCAACTTTCCCGCCAAGGCCAGCGAGAGCTTTTTTACCTCCATATTCTGATGGGCAAAGAGCAGCTCCCAATAGGCGGTGGCCACCGCCGAACCAAGGTCGACGGCCTCGCTGGTTACGGCCTCCCCTGCAGCGGCGACTAATTTTTCCGACGACTGGATAGTGGCGGTTTGAATATCGCGGCCCCATCCCTTGAGGAGCGGTTGGGTTACGCCAACACTTAAGGAAGAACTGTAGGCCGGATCAATGACCAGGGGTTGGTCGCTGTCGTAGCGCAGATTTTCCCAGGTCAGGTCTAAGGCCGCTCCAGAGTCGATCTTCTTCTGGAGGGAGGCGGACCAGCCGGTGGTCTGCTCATCGGAAGTTGCGCCGGTGGCAAAACTGGTATCTCGGCTCTCCCCATGAAAGCCTGTGGCAATCACCAGCGGATCAAAGGCCCCCTGGGCTATTTCCGCCCCGCCCTGGGCGGCCATGATTTCCTGCTTTTTCAGCCGAAGTCCGAGATTTTGTTCCAGAGCGGTGGTGATGGCCTGTTCCAGAGAGAGGTTGACCGGCGGTTCCTGGGCCGGAACAATCGTTGCCGTAAGAGAGAGATAAAGCAGTGCACTCAAGATCTTTTTCATTGGGATTCACCGCCTCCACGCGATTTTTCGCCTGCCAGCCAGGCATAGGGTTTCCAGTAGATATGATGGAGCCAGCGGGCCGATTTTTCCCGGGCCTCATCGATACGGGCGAATAGACAGTATAGGGTTGGGACCACGATCAGGGTCAGAAAGGTTGCGACCAGTAATCCGAAGATGACCACCACGGCCATGGATTGCCACCATTGGCTGGACTCACTTACCCAGGACATGGTCAGGTTGCGGAAGTCATAGGAGATTCCGGTGACCATGGGGATAAGTCCCAGAATGGTGGTGATGGCGGTCAACAGTACCGGACGTAACCGGGTGGCCCCGGCGGCGATCACCGCTTCTTTTAATTCCATCCCCCGTACCCGGAGTTTGTTGGTGTAATCGATCAGGACGATGGCATTATTTACCACCACCCCCGCCAGCGAAATAACCCCAACCCCGGTCATGATGATGCCGAAAGGTTGCCGAAAAATGGCTAATCCAAGAAAGGCGCCGCCCAGGGAGAGGATAACCGAGGTCATGATGATAAACGGCTGGGAAATCGAATTGAACATGCTGACCAGGATCAGAAAGATCAGGAAGCAGGCAATGATGAATGCCTTGCTCAAAAAGGCCTGGGATTCAGCCTGCTCAACATTTTCGCCAGTGAAGCGAATGGAGTACCCTGGGGGCAGAGGAACCTGGGCCAGGAGTTTTTCCGCCTGGGCTCGGGCCACCGGTCCAGGGATCTTGGCCTCATCCACATTGGCCTTGACCGTCACCACCCGTTGGTTGTCGATCCGAACGATATCCCCGAGACCGCCACTGAATTCGACGGTCGCCAGGGTGGAAAGGGGGACCATCTGGCCGCTCATGGTGGGGACCATCAACTCTCGTAGGACATCGGTTACCCGTCGGTCTGCCTCCCTCAGTTGCACGGTAATGTCATAATCTTTATCGCCCTCCCGGAACGAGGAGACTTCAAGACCGTTATAGGCCGTCTTCAGGGCAAAGCCGATGGTGTCGGTGGTCAGGCCGAATAAGGCCGCTTTCTGGCGGTCGACCAGGACCTTGACCGAGGGAGTCCCTTCCACGAAATCATCCCTGATATCCTCAACCGAGGGCAGTTTGGCCAGATAGTTACGGATCTCCTTGGCGATGGTACCGAGAACCTGGAAATCATCCCCGGCGATTTCGATGTTGATCGGTGACCCGGTGGGTGGGCCTTCTTCCTGCATGGCTACGGTGATTTTGCCGCCGGGGATGTTCTTCACCCGTTGACGGATTGTCTTGACTGTTTCCGGGGTGGGCGTATTTCGTTCCTCGATATCGATGAACTGGATGCCCACGTGGTTGGGGGAATTGGATTCAAAGGACGATCCTCCCCCGGAGGTACTGACCGCCTTGATATAGATGTCTTTGATATTGACCAGGTCGCTGGGCCCGAAGAAATTTTTTCCGGTCAGTTTTTGGTGTTCCTTAGGGGCCATGGCCTCGATATAGGCGTCATGCTCCTCGGCCTTTTGGTAGAGATCCTGCTCCGGGACTCCGGCCACTGCCATTTCGATGCGCCGCAAAATCCTATCGATATAATCCAGATCCGCCCCCTCGGGCGTGTCGACATTGACATAGATGGATTTGGGATCGATGTCCGGGAAGAATTCCACCGGTTTTTCGATGCCGACTGCCAGCATCCAGACCTGGAAGAGGAGGATCAGGCAGGCAAAGGCGATGCCGACCATTGCCAGGGGGCGGTGGATGGAAAAGCGGAGCGAGGCTGTATAGATTTTCAGAAACCAGCCCCGGATCGCTATGGGATTTTCACCGGCGGCGGTGATCTGTTCGGCGCTGAGCCTTTTGTTTGATTGGCTGGTGGTCGAATTGGTTTTCATAAAAACCGCGGCCAGGGCCGGGTTAATCACCATGGCAACAAAGAGACTGGAGGAGAGGGTGACGATCAGGGTCAAAGGGAGATATCCCATGAACTCACCCATGATGCCCGGCCAGAAGAGCATGGGCGAGAAGGCGGCCAGGGTGGTGGCCGTCGAGCCGATCACCGGCCAGGCGACCTCGGAGGTTGCTCGCTTGGCCGCATCAAATCGCGGGACCCCCTGTTCCATGTAGCGGTAGATGTTTTCCACGATGACGATGGCGTTATCCACCAGCATACCCAGGGCCAGGGTCAGGGAGAACAACACCACCATGTTGAGGGTCACGCCCATGATATAGAGGACGGTAAAGGAGAGCAGCATGGAAAAGGGGATCGCCATGCTGACCAGGATGGCATTGCGGAGACCCAAGAAGAAGAGCAGTACTACAACCACCAGGACCAGACCGGTGAGGATGTTGTTTTCCAGGTCTGCAACCATGGCCCGGATGTCCTTGGCTGCATCCATGACCTTGGTAATCTCGGTGCCCTTGGGCCAAGTCTTTTCGCTTTTGATCAGGAGTTGATCCAACTGGTCGGTGATGGCGATGATGTTTTCTCCGGATCGTTTTTTTACCGAAATATTGACGGCGCTGCGGCTGTCAAGGCGGGAGCGGCTGGTCTCCTCCTTGAATCCGTCGACTACCTCGGCCAGGTCTTTCAGATAGACTGGCTGGCCGTTATGGGTCCCCATGACCAGGCCGTAGATCTCGGATGGAGTTTTGAATTCACCGGGAACCCGCAACTGAAAGCGGCCGTCACCCAGGCGCAAGGCACCGCCTGAGGTGTTTTGATTTTCGCTGGCGACGATCTGCTGAAACACCGGGATCGAGATCCCGTAATAGGCGAGTTTTTCGGGCAGCACCTCGACCCGGATTTCCCGTTCGAGTCCACCGGTCACCACCGCCTCTAGCACCCCGGGAATCGCCTCGATATCATCCTTGAGATCATCGGCAATCTCCTTCAGGGTGGCAAGGCCACAGGTCCCGGAAAGGGAGAAGACCACAATGGGCATTTCGGAAAAGTTGACTTCAAAGACCGTGGGGTCATTTTCCAGATCAGAGGGCAGATCGTTTCTCGCCTCGTCCACCTTGTCTTTGACATCCTGGAGGGCCTTGTCGATATCGATCCCGGTAACAAACTCGATACTGGTTGTGGAGAGCCCTTCGGAACTGACCGAATGGATCTTTTTAACCCCATCGATTCCTTTGAGCTTTTTTTCGATCTCAATGGTGATGGAGGTCTCCACGTCGGCGGGGGAGACCCCCCGGTAATCGGCACTGACAAAGACGTAGGGAATGGTGATATCAGGTGCGCTCTCTCGGGGCAAGGCGTTATAACAGTATGTCCCGAAGGCGAGGATGATGGCGGCCAGTACCATGACCGTGGTGCTTTTATCGACGGCAGTATCGGAGACAATCATCTGTCAAACTCCCCATTGTCGGTAAGAACTTTGACGATATTAAGCTCTTGTCCTTCCTCCACCCCGCGGTGTCCTTCAACAATGACCCGGTCTCCGGCCGCAAGACCCTTGGTAATCTGGACTCGCCAGTCCTCGGTGATCCCCAGTTCAATCAGGCGGCGGTGGGCGATTCCATCTTGATCGATATAGACGAATCGGTCACCGTTTCTGGTCAGGATGGCATAGAGGGGGACTGACAAACCGTCAGGCACCTGCTGTTTGATGATGTCGGCCTTGACGAACATGCCCGGCAGGATTGATCGATCGGGATTGTCGATGGCCAGTTCCAGGTTGTAGAGCCGGGCCAGGTTTTCCGGTGAAGAGGCCAGGAAATATTTGGTGCCGATGATCGTCCGATTGTCCAGGGCTTGCAGAGTCAGAGTCACCTGGTCGAGGCGGGCGACACTGGTGACATCTGATTCAGGAATTCCGATCACCCCCTTGACTTTATCGATCTGCAGGATTCGGGCGATGGGATCACCGTTGTTCAACTGCAGGCCGATCTTGGCGTCGAGCCGCCGGATCACCCCGGAGGTCGGGGCGGTGATGGTGCAGCGGGAAAGCATCAGTTGGGCGTTATCCCGAGCGGCCCGAGTCGTTTGGACCTGGTTCTCCATGGCGTCGAGTTCTGCCTGTGGGGTCAGGCCTTTTTTGAACAGGGAGCGGGTTCGGTCCAGGTTGGCAACGGCCAGTTTGGCGGCGGAATCGGCTGCATCGAGAGCAATCCGGTAATCTTCCTGGTCGACCCGGGCGATGACCTCTCCCTTGGTCAGACGATCACCTTCCCTGACCGGGACCTCAATGATGGCCCCGTTGATCTTGGAGAGTAATTCCAGATCGATCCACGGTTCGATGACCCCGGGCAGGTTGAGTCGGTCACTGATTTCGCGGGGTTGGATTTCCAGAAGCACCACGTTGACTGGTGGGCGCCCTGTGGCCAGGGCCTTGGCCTGCTCTTCTTCCAATTGGGTCTTTTTAGATTTGATTTGGGCGAAGAGGCCGAAGATCAGGATAATGAGTCCAATCAGCGCCACAGAGGGGAGAGCCCCCCAGATCAGTTTGACGATCTTCGCCCGTGGAGTTGTGGGGCGTATTTCCGTATCCTGCATATTCATTTCCTCATTTTCAGTCATTGGTTATGGTCTTCGCCACTTGTAACCGATGGCAAGGCAAGTTTAACGTGGGGCCAGGCCTCCCATGGCCTGCTCCAGGAGTTTTCGTAAGGCTTCTTCAATGGCCTCTTCGCTCTGAAGACGTCCATCATACCAGCTGGATAGGATTAAAAGATAGAGGGCATAGAAGTGACCAACGGTGAAATATTGCTCCAGGTCGGCCCGGAGTTCTCCCCGGGTGACGGCCCGGTCGAGAATGGTACCCAAGGCGGCCAGATATCGCTCCTCTAATTCCCGGCATTTGCCTTTGTTGGCCTCTTTGGGAAAGAGCATCTCCCTGGCCAGGATTCGGCCGAACTCACGATTCCGGGTCACATAGCGGAACTGCCCCATGAAAAGGGTATGGAGCTGTTCTAGAAGTGGTTCCTGCCGGTTATTCGATTTGGCAAGAGCCTTGAATACATAGTCGATCTCGTCCTCGCAAAAGGCGAAAAAGATCTCGTCCTTGGTCTTGAAATAACCGTAAATGGTGCCTTTGCCGATTCCGGCTTCCCGGGCCAGTTGGTCGACGCTGGTCAGTTCGAATCCGTAGCGGGGAAAGAGCTTCACCGCCGCATCGATGATTGCCTGGCGGGTTTGCAGCTTTTTTGTTTCTCGGATTCCGGCCATGATTTCTCCATAAAGTCGACTGGGGTCGGAAATTTACCGCGAACTCCACCCATGTGTCAATGGGAAAAGTGACCGCGGTCGAATTTTTGGCTGACTGGTGGGCTCCTCCGCTGAAGGGGGCGATATCCAAGGGTGCGATTTTCCATTTTTCATGAATCATTCTTTTTGTCTTTTCCCCTATTCTAAGGTAACTTGGGGGAATCAATAATCAAGGTTTCATGGTTGCCGGGTTCATCCGGCTTATGCAAAAGGAAGGATATATTATGACAGTTGATAGCATCGGCCCGTCGTACGGGATCACCGTAAGCCGGCATATTCTGGACAGTCAGCGGCATCATCCCGAGGCCACCGGTGATCTTTCCGGTCTGCTCTCGGAATTGATTGTGGCAGCCAAGACCATTTCCGCCGAAGTGAATATGGCCGGACTCGGTGATTTTCTCGGGGCAGCCGGGAAGACCAATATCCAGGGCGAAAAGGTCCAGAAACTGGATGCTTTTGCTAATACCAACATCAAGCGACGAATGGCCCGGTCCGGCTATGTGGCGGTGATGGCCTCCGAGGAAGAGGCCGATGCCATTCCCGTGGTTGAGGGATATGAGGGGAAATACACCCTGGCCTTTGATCCCCTGGACGGTTCGTCCAATATTGACGTCAATGCCAGTATCGGGACGATTTTCTCCATCCATCGGGCCAAGAACGACGGTTATCCTGGAACCGAAGTTGACCTTCTCCAACCTGGGCGGAACCAGGTGGTTGCCGGGTATATTATTTATGGATCAAGCACCATGCTGGTCTATACCACCGGCGAAGGAGTGCATGGTTTTACTCTGGACCCGACAGTGGGCGAGTTTTATCTCTCCCATCCGGATATGCATATGCCGGCCAGGAGTCGTTATTATAGCGTGAATGAAGGGAATACCGCCTACTGGCATCCGGAGATGCATCAGTACATGCGGTATATAAAAGAAGTGGATAAAACCACCGGCCGACCCTACAGCACCCGCTATATCGGTGCGCTGGTCGCTGATTTCCACCGAAATCTGGTCACCGGGGGGATTTTTCTCTATCCCTGTGATACCAAGAATGCAGCCCAGGCCGGTGGCAAATTGCGGCTGCTGTATGAGGCCGCTCCCCTGGCCTTCATTGCCGAACAGGCCGGCGGTCGGGCCATCACCGATGACGGCCGGGCGATCATGGATATCGTCCCGGATGGCCTTCATCAACGGGTACCCTTGGTCATTGGCAGCAAGCTTGACGTGGATCTGGCCGAGGAGTTTTTTGCCGGGAAGCGTTCTTGAGAGCATAAAAAATACCACTCAAATTCTTGATCTCTTTAGAATGGTGTTGAAAAGACTCAATGAATATTCAATGAAAACGGGTACATAAGACAGAAAAGCCTCTATAATGACAAGGGAGTCCCTACCAAAAGAAACCCTGACCAAAACGGAGGCTTTTCATGCACCATAAGAATATCAAGC